>NZ_JBITDW010000017.1:0-185845 GCF_044454685.1 Actinoplanes sp. NPDC051513 | reverse complement strand
GCGTCGGTGATTTTCGAGATCGTGTCGTGCGACAGCTCGGTCCCGAGGGTGCGTTGCAGATGGTGGCCGATGTCGCGGATCGTCATCCCGCCCGCATACAGCGAGATGATCATCTCGTCGAGGCCGCCGGTCCGGCGGGCACCCTTGGGCACCAGCCGCGGTTCGAACGAGCCGGCCCGGTCTCGCGGCACCGCCAGAGCGACGTCGCCGACCTCGGTGGCGACGGTTTTCGCGCTGTGCCCGTTGCGGGAGTTCGGGCTGCCCCGCCCGGCCGGGTCGCCTTTCTCATAGCCCAGATGCCCGGTCAGCTCGGCCGCCAGACCCCGCTCGAGGACGGCTTTGACCAACTCGGGCAGCAGCCCGCCGTCACCGGCCAACGCGAGGCCCTCCGCGTCGACCCGGCCCATCAGCTCATCGAGCAGACCGGCCGAGATCATGTCGTTGACCGTCTGCCGCGCCGGCGATACCTCGCCCGCCGACGGCCGCGACGATCGTGGATCATCAGTCATGGTCACGTGTGTACTCCTCAACTCAGAAGTTGATCACGTACACAAACCATCTGACACGCCCGGTGGTGCACCCGGTGGGCAACCCGATCGCGCAGCCTACCCCGGCGGTGCCCGCCGCGGTCGGGCAGGTCGCGCGGCCCGCGCCCACCGAGCAGGCCGTGCCGGCCGCGGGCGAACAGGTCACGCAGCCCGCACCCACCCAGCAGGCCATGCCGGCCGCGGGCGAACAGATGGCCTCCGCCGACCAGAAACCGCACACCACCCGACCCGCGGCGTCGAGCAAATTCGACCGCCGTTCATGCCATTCTGTCAACGCTGTTCCGCGTCATTCTTCCGCAGCGGAAACACCATTCAACAGCCTTCACCGACGATGGCGAATACCGATCGCATCGGCGTGGTACGGGCCGGGCGAAATCGGCGCCGACCACAGCGGAGACTCGCGCAGCCCACCGCACCAACGTCCGGCAAATCGCGCCTGGCACACCGCACGCCCCACCCCGCACAGCCCCACCCCGCACAGCCCCACCCCGCACAGCCCCATCCCGCACGGCCCCATCCCGCACGGCCCCATCCTGGCTCGGCCATCACAACCAAGCCCGCTGAAACAGACCCCCACCCCAAGAGGTGTCCAGTGCGCTACGACGACCAGGAAATCTGGGGCGACCGGTAGAAATTGACTCCCTGCCGGTCCCAGCGTGGGCCGTAGGCGCCCAGCCGGGCGCGGAACGACTCCCAGTCGTGGGTGGATGACCAGCCGAGCTCGGCGATCGCGGCCAGCCGGGGGAACGCCATGAACTCGATGTCGTCCAGCGAGCGCAGCGTCTCCGACCACAGCGGCGCCTCGACGCCGATCACGGCCGACGCGGGGACGTCGGTGAGGCGGGCGCCGGGGTCCCAGCCGTACGCGTCCTGGACCTCGATGTAGGCCGCCCAGCTCAGGCCGAGCGGGGTGGAAGGGTCGTACTTCATGTCGAGATAGGCGAGGTTGGCGGGGGACATGACCACCTTGGTGCCGCCGGCCACGGCCGCCGCCAGCGTCGGCTCCGATGTGTCCAGGCCCCAGTACTGGGCGACCGCGTTGCTCGCGGCGGGGGATCGGGCGATCTCGTTCCATCCGTACGCGGTCTTGCCGTACTTCCCGACGAGCGGCAGCACCCGCCGCTCGAACGTCAGGTAGTCCTCGGGCGTGGTGGCGTGGGCCTCGTCGCCGCCGACGTGCAGATACGGGCCCGGTGTCATGGCGGCCAGCTCGCGGATCACGTCCTCGACGAACCGGTACGTTATCTCCTTGCCGATGCAGAGCGAGCTGTACCCGACCTCGGTGTCGGTGCGTGGGGGAGGCGCCACCCCGTCGCAGGTCAGCTGCGGATAGGCGACCTGCGCGGCGTTCACGTGCCCGGGCATGTCGATCTCGGGGACGATGGTCACGTACCGGTCGGCGGCGTAGCGCACCAAGTCCCGGTAGTCGGCCTTGGTCAGGTAGCCGCCGCCCACGCCGTCGACCCCGGTGCCGGGCGCGCCGCCGATCTCGGTCAGCCGCGGCCACGAGTCGATCTGGATGCGCCAGCCCTGGTCGTCGGCGAGGTGCAGGTGCAGGTAGTTGATTTTGAACCGGCTGATCTCGTCGATGTAGCGCTTGATCTCGGCGGGCGTGTGGAAATGCCGCGCCTCGTCGAGCATCGCGCCGCGGTAGGCGAAGCGCGGATGGTCGACGATGTCGCCGCCCGGCATCGTCCATCGCACGTGCTGTGGGCTCGCCGCGTCGATCGCCGCCGGCAGCAGCTGCCGCAGCGTCTGCACGCCGGCGTAGAGGCCGGCGTTCCCGTTGGCGCGCAGCGTCACGCCCGAGCGCCGCACGCTGAGCCGGTAGCCCTCCGCGCCCAGCTGGGTGCCGGCGCCACCGGGCGAGAGCTCGATCGCCGGCGCGCCGGCCGGGGCGTGGCCGACGATGGGCAGCCGGTAGCCGGTGGCCGGCCGCAGCGCCGACGCGAGCCGGTCGGCCACGTTGCGGGCCGAGGGCGGCGCGGCGATGACCGTGCCGGCGGTGAGCCGGAAGGCCGATCCGGAGGGCCGCACCGAGACGGGGGCGGGCAGGACGCTGCCGAGCGTCACGGCGGGCGGCGCGGCCGGCGCCGGGGCCGGAGCGGCGGGCGGCGCGGCCGACGCCGGGGCGGGAGCGGCGGTCAGCGGCAGCGCACACGCGAGCAATGCGGCGAGAGGGAGGCGCATCACCCGACGCTACATAAGACAAGGTCGATCTGTGAAGAGTGTTGTCAGATCTGGACGACCCGGCCCGCCGCCGGCGGCACGCGGCCGGCCAGCACGTCGGACCAGGCGTCGCGCAGCGCCTCCGGCCCGGTGCCGGCCTGGACGTCGAGGTGGCCCGCGACCGCCGACGCGAAGCGCCGCCACGCCTCGGCGAAGCGGCGGTCCAGCTCGTCGCGGCCCCAGTCGTGGCGGCGCTTGCGCATCTGGGTCGGCGCGAAGAACAGCTCGTCGGCGGCGTCGATGTTCGGGGTCTGGTTGGTCAGGCCGACGGCGACGTCGCGGACCAGCTGCGAGCCGAGGTGCTCGCGCAGCGACGAGCGGGTCGCGGGGGTGCCCGACAGGTCGAGATAGACCGTGGGCTCGGCGGCCAGCGAGGCGACCTCGGCGTAGGGCAGGACGTCGTCGTAGCAGCCCAATGAGCGGGTGAACGCGACGTTGGCGGGCGAGGTGAGGCCGATCAGGCGTGGGCCGCGGCCGTGCAGCTCCATGGCCGCGGCGTACGCCGTCTTGGACGACGCCGACGAGACGGCCAGGGCCGACGCGCCGAAGAAGGCGTTGTCGATCAGGTAGTCGGCAAGCATGAAGGACGTGAAGAACAGCGGCCGCAGCAGGATCAGCAGGTCCTCCTGATCGTGCCGGTAGGCCGGATCGCCGGTGGTGACGCGGTACGAGTTGTACGGCGACGGCAGGGAGGCGCGGTGCGGGCTCGCGTCGTGGAAGCCGGTCTCGTCGACCCGCTCCGGCCGCACGACGAGGTAGGCGGCGGGCGGGAGGTAGCCGTACACCCGCTGGCCTTCCATCACCCCGTGGACGGTGGACGCGACCACGTCGGCGAAGCCCCACAGCGGCGGCAGGCCCCACGAGGGGTCGAGGCCGCGCGGCCCGGGCGGGAAGAACTCCCAGTACCGCATCGCGTCGCCCAGCACCGCGTACGTGATGTTGTTGGCGGTCAGGCCGACCCGGTCGACCCGCAGCACCGCTTCGCCCTCGGCCGGCGACGGCAGCTCGCCCGAGGTCAGCGTGGTCCTGGCGAGGTCGTCGCGGGCGACGGCGAAGGTCCAGTTCGAAACGGCCATGGCCTGACGCTAGGGATTCGGGCGCGCCGAGACAAGTGCACTGAGAGTGCAAATTTCAGAACAGCGAGAGCTGACCCGGCGTGGGATCGCGACGGGCCGAGAGCCCGCCCCGGAAGACCCAGGGGCGCAGTTCCGGCGTCTGCTCGATCAGGGCCGGCGAGGGGGCGGCGCCGCCGACCAGGGACCACAATGAGGGCCCGAGATTGATACCGCGGGCCCGCAGCGCCTGACGCATCACCGTGTACATCAGTGGCAGCCGGGCCGAGGCCAGGGCCGGCAGCGGCAGGTCGGCGCGCTGGCTCATCAGCCGCCGGTTCCGCTCGACGATCCCGCGCGACGAGGGGTCGGTGAAGAACGTGGCCGCCTGCGCGCCCACCGCCGCGGTCACCAGGGCCGGATCGGCCTGCCAGGCGGCCTCGACGGTCCCGAACGACTCCAGCAGCCGGCGCGCGGTCTTCGCGCCGAAACGGCGTACCCCCGGGAGGTTGTCGGAAGGGTCGCCGCGCAATGCCGCGAAATCCTGGTACTGCGCAGGGGTGACCCCGTAGAGGGCGGGCAGGTCGTCGGCGCCGATCAGGACCGCCTCGCCGTAGCCGCCGTTGCGGACCCGCAGCACCGAGGTGGTCGCGTCGATCAGCGAGAACGCGTCGCGGTCGCTGGTCATCAGCACCGACTGCCACCCGGCGGCCCGGGCCGCGCCCGCCGCGCTCGCCAGCACGTCATCGGCCTCGTAGGCGGGCGGCACGACGGTGCAGACGCCGCATTCCTCGAGAAGCAGCGGCGCCACGGCGAGCTGGGCGACCAGCGACTCGGACTTGTCGGGGCGCTGCGCCTTGTAGAGCGGGAAATCCGACCGCCGGGCCGACGAGACCGGGCAGTCGAACCCGACGATCACCGCGTCGGGGGACAGGTGGGCCGCGGCGCGGGCCAGGTAGCCGACGAGCCCCTGCAGGGCCCACACGGGCGAGCCGTCGGGCGCCAGGAGCTCGCCGAAGGCGGCCGCATGGTAAGCGCGATGCAGAAGGCTGTTCCCGTCGAGGACCAAAAGCAGCGGCACCCGCAACAGCCTACGCGTGACCCGCCGGGACCATCACTCCCCTG
Source organism: Actinoplanes sp. NPDC051513 (assembly GCF_044454685.1). Lineage (NCBI taxonomy): Bacteria > Bacillati > Actinomycetota > Actinomycetes > Micromonosporales > Micromonosporaceae > Actinoplanes > Actinoplanes sp. NPDC051513. The sequence continues at coordinate 180,891 of NZ_JBITDW010000017.1, read as the reverse complement.
ATGGCCCCGGCGGGCGTCTGCGCGCACGATGTCGATGTTCACGTTCACAAGTAAGAACGTTGCCAGTCGATTACATCGGCGTTTCCACGAATGTTAACGATCACAGCGCGAGTGTCAAGACGGTGCGCCCGAGCGCGTTTCAACGGACAAATTGGACGCGGCCAGATCGAGTTGTATCGATATTCTACGGCCGTGCGGGCGCGACGCTGTCGCGCTCGATCAGCTCGGGCGCGATGGTGCGCCGCGCGCCGGCCTCGACGCCGGCCGGGCCCTGCTCGACCTGGGCCATCAGCAGCTCGAGGGTGGCCGTGGCCACCGCCGCGAAGTCGGGCCGCACGGTCGTCAGCGGCGGCGTGAAGTACGCCGCCTCGGGCACGTCGTCGAAGCCGATGATGCTGACGTCGTCGGGCACCCGGCGGCCGTGCTCGTTGAGCGCCCGCAGCAGCCCCAGCGCGATGTGGTCGTTGGCCGTGAAGACCGCGGTGACATCGGGCAGGCGCGCCAGCAGCTGGCCGTTGCGGTAGCCGGACGCCGCGCTCCAGTCCCCGGTCAGCAGGGGCGGGATCTCGAGCCCGGCCTCGGTGAGCGTCTCTTCCCAGCCGCGCACCCGGCCGGCCGCGTCGAACCAGTCGGACGGCCCGGAGATGTGCCACACCGTGCGGTGCCCGGCGTCGAGCAGCCGCCTGGTGGCCGCGCGGGCGCCCGCCACCTGGTCGACGGTCACCAGGGTGCTGGACCGCTCGGGGTCGCCGTCGATGGTCACGATCGGCACGTCGGCCGGCAGGTGCTCGAGGGCGGGGCCGGCGCTGGCCACCGGCGCGATCACCACGAGGCCGGCCACCCGCTGGTCGAGGTGACGGTCGACCGCCTCGGTGATCGAGCGCTCGTCGAGGCTGCGCACGCTGCCCACGTTGACGGCGAAGCCCTTGGCCTGGGCGGCCTCCTCGAACGCCGTCAGCATTGACGCGGGGCCGAACAGCGACGAGTTCTGCGCCACCACCCCGATCACCTGCGACGTGCCCGTGACCAGGGCACGAGCCGCCCGGTCGGGCCGATAGCCCAGCTCGGCTATGGCCGCCCGCACCTTGAGCCGGGTCTGCTCGCTCACGTTCTTGTGCTCGTTGAGCACACGCGAGACGGTTTGATGCGACACCCCCGCCAGCCGGGCGACATCCATCATGCCCGGCGGCCGTCCGCGCTTCACGCTCACCGACACCCCGCATCCGCCTGTTGCGGGCAGGATATAACCTCACCGCAGCCCGCCCGCCAGCAGCTGATACGCGGCGTTCCAGCGCAGCTCCCGGCGGATCGACGACGGCGAGCTCGCAGCATCGATCATCACCAGTTCCGTACGGGTCAGCTCGGCGAACTGCTCGACCACCGCGACGCCCAGCGAGGTGCTCAGCGCGGTGTGGTGCGGACCGCCCGCCATCAGCCAGCACTCGGCCGAGGTGGGCAGATCGGGGGCCGGCTCCCAGACCGCCGAGGCGACCGGCAGGGCCGTGAGCTCGGCGTCCGGCGGCACGACGGTGATCACGTTGCCGACCAGCCGGAAACGGTCGCCCATGTCACAAATTCCGACGACGACGCCCGGGCCCGGCGCGGCCGAGAACTTCAGGCGTACGGGGTCCTCGCGGCCCCCGATCGACAACGGATGGATCTCCAGCGAAGGCCGTTCGGCGGCGATCGACGGGCACACCTCGAGCATGTGGGCGCCGAGGATGCGCTGCGGGCCGGGCCCGAGGTGGTACGTGTAGTCCTCCATGAACGAGGTGCCCCCGGGCAGGCCGTGGGCGGCTGCCTTCAGGGTGGCGAGCATCATCGACGTCTTCCAGTCGCCCTCGCCGCCGAAACCGTACCCGTCGGCCATCAGCCGCTGCACGGCGAGCCCCGGCAGCTGCCGCAGCCCGCCCAGGTCCTCGAAGTTCGTGGTGAACGCCCCGAAACCCCCATCGCCGAGGAACCGCCGCAGCCCGGCCTCGATCTGAGCCCCGTAACGCAGCGAGTCGTGCCGGTCGCCGTCCTTGCGCAGCGACGGCGACAACTCGTAGAGGTCCGAGTACTCGGCGACGAGCTCGTCGACCTCCGCCGGCGGGACAGCGTCGACCACGGCGACGAGGTCGTTCACCCCGTACGTGTTGACGGAGACGCCGAAATGCCGCTCGGCCTCCACCTTGTCGCCCTCGGTGACCGCGACGTCGCGCATGTTGTCGCCGAAGCGGGCCAGCCGCAGCGACCGCATGGTCGCGACGGCGGCCGAGGCCCGCACCCACTCGCCGACCCGGGAAGCCGTCCGCGGCTCGGACGCGTGCCCCGCCACGGTCGTGCGCGCCACCCCGAGGCGGGTCTGCACGTACCCGAACTCGCGGTCGCCGTGCGCGGCCTGGTTGAGGTTCATGAAGTCCATGTCGATGGTCGCCCACGGCAGCTCCCGGTGCGCCTGCGTGTGCAGGTGCAGCAGCGGCTTGCGCAGCGCCTCGAGCCCGCTGATCCACATCTTGGCGGGGGAGAACGTGTGCATCCAGGCGATCACCCCGACGCAGCGGTCGTCGGCGTTGGCGGCGATCATGACGGCGCGGATGCCGGCCGCGTCGGTGAGCACGGGCCGCCACACGATCGGGACCGGGATGTCCGGCGAGCCGTCGAGCTGCGCGACCACCTGCTGCGACTGCGCCGCGACCTGGGCGAGCGTGTCCTCGCCGTAGAGGCCCTGGCTGCCGGTGAGGAACCAGATCTCGCGGCCTTCGAAAGGATTCATGCTCAGCCTCGCTCAGAGATATTGCCGTAGTAGGCGTCCGGACCGTGCTTGCGTCGGTAGTGCCGGCGGATCAGGTGCTCGGGCGGGGTCGCGGCGGGGTTGAGGGCGAGCGTGTGGAGGGCGATCTCGGCGACCGCCTCGCAGACGATCGCCGTCTCGAGCGACTCGGTGGCGGTCGCGCCCCACGTGAACGGCCCGTGCCCGGCGGCGAGCACGGCCGGCACCGACACGCAGTCGCCGTCGAGCGCGTCGAGGATGGCCAGGCCGGTGTTGCGCTCGTAGTCGGTCTCGCACTCGGCCGCGGTCAGGTCGCGGGCGCAGGGGATGGGCCCGTCGAAGTTGTCGGCGTGCGTGGTGCCGAGGACCGGGATGTCCCGCCCGGCCTGCGCGAACGCGACGGCGTGGGTGGAGTGCGTGTGGGTGATCCCGCCGATCGCCGGGAACGCCTGGTAGAGCAGGCGGTGGGTCTCGCTGTCGACGGACGGCTTGAGCGTCCCGCCGACGACCCGGCCGGTCTCGATCTCGACGGTGACCAGGCTCTCCTCGGTGAGCTCGTGGTACGGCACGCCGGACGGCTTGATCACGTAGACGCCGGCGCCGCGGTCGATCCCGGACACGTTTCCCCAGGTGAGGGTCGCGAGCCCGGCCGCCGGGATGCGCTTGTTGGCCTCGAGGACCTCGCGCAGCAGATCCCTCATGCCAGGGCCTCCCGGCCCCATGCCTGACGGCGCAACTTGCGCAGTCGCCGCATGACGTCGTTGCCGTGCCGCCCGAAGTGGTCCACGAGCGTGCGGTATTCGGCGTACAGCGCGTCGTAGCGGTCGGCGTCGGCGTCGTCCGGCAGCCAGGCGTCGCGGATCGCGCGGCCCATCGCCGCGGCCGCCGCCCGGATGTCGGGATACGCCCCCGCCGCCACCGCCGCGTGCAGGGCCGAGCCGAGCGCGGGCCCCTGGTCGGAGTCGAGCACGTTGATCGGCATCCGGACGACGTCCGCGTAGATCTGCATGATCAGCGGGTTCTTCTGCAGGCCGCCGGTGACGATCAGCTCGGTGACCGGCACGCCCGCGTCGCGGAACGTCTCGATGATCAGCCGGGTGCCGTACGCGGTGGCCTCGACCAGCGCGCGATAGATGTCCTCGGCTCGCGTCGCGAGGGTCTGGCCGAGGATCACGCCGGAGAGCTCGTGGTCGACCAGTGGGGAGCGGTTCCCGGAGTGCCAATCGAGGGCCATGAGCCCGTGCCCGCCCACGGGCTGTCGCGCGGCGAGCTCGCTGAGCCGCCGGTGCTTCTCGTCGGTGCTGCCGCCGTAGGAGTCCGGCACGCCGTTCTCGACGAACCAGCCGAAGATGTCGCCGACGCCGGACTGGCCCGCCTCGTAGCCCCACAGGCCCGGGACGATGCCGCCCTCGACGACCCCGCACATGCCGGGGACCTCGCGGAGCACGTCGGAGCTCATCACGTGGCAGGTCGAGGTCCCCATGATCATCATGAGCTGACCGGGGTTCACCGCCTGCGCCGGCGGGGCCGAGACGTGCGCGTCGACGTTCCCCACCGCCACCACGACGCCCGTATGCAGGCCGGTCCACGCGGCGGCCTCGGCGGTCAGAGTCCCGGCGGCTTGTCCGAGCTGCCCGATCGGCACGTCAAGTTTCGACTCGGCAAAATCGGAAAAATCCGGATTCAGGCCCCCGAGGTAGTCGGCTGACGGGTAATGGCCGTCGACGAACTGGCCCTTGTAGCCGGCGGTGCAAGCATTACGGACATAAACCCCGGACAGGCGCCAGACGATCCAGTCGGCCGCCTCCACCCAGTAGCGGGTGGCCGCCCACACCTGCGGATCGTCCTCCAGGACCTGCAGCGCCTTTGCCAGCTCCCACTCCGAGCTGATCATGCCCCCGAAGCGGCGTAGCCACGGCTCGCCCCGCTTGGCCGCCAGCTCGGTGATGCGGTCGGCCTGTGGCTGCGCCGCGTGGTGCTTCCAGAGCTTCACGTACGCGTGGGGATTGTCCTTGAACTGCTCGAGATCGCAGAGCGGGGTGCCGTCCTCGAGCGTCGGCAGGACGGTGCAGGCGGTGAAGTCGGTCGCCAGCCCGATGACGTCGCGCGGATCCACGCCGGCGTTCCCGACGGCCGCCGGAACGGCGTTCTTCAGAACCTCCAGGTAGTCGGAGGGCACCTGCAAGGCCCAGTCCGGCGGCAACGGCCGGTCGTTCAAAGTCCGGTCGACGACGCCGTTCGCGTACGTGTGAACGGCGGAACCCATCTCGGCGCCGTCACCGACCCGCACGACCACGGCCCGCCCGCTCAGCGTTCCGAAGTCGACGCCTACGACGAAGCTCATGCGCGGTTCTCCTTGATGGCCGGCGGCGCGACGGTCGCGCGGGGGATGAGGACCGGTTCGACCAGCGCCGACTCGGCCGAGTTCGTGCCGGTCGCCAGCTGGTCGAGCAGCAGCCGTACCGCCTGCCGGCCCACCTCGGCGAACTCCTGCCGCACGGTGGACAGGCCGGGATTGAAGTAGCCGGCCTCGGGCACGTCGTCGAAGCCGACCAGGCTCACGTCGTCCGGGATGCGGCGGCCCTGCTCGGCCATGGCGCGCATGATCCCCAGCGCCACGTGATCGTTGGCCGCGAAGATCGCCGTGCAGTCGGGGATCCGCGCGAGCATCCGCCCGCACTGGTAGCCGGACGCCGCCGACCAGCCCGCCCGGGCCATCGGCGGCGCGACCGCCCCCACCTCGGCGAGGGCCGCCCGCCAGCCCTCCTCGCGGGCGCGGCTGCCGTGCCACGGCTCGGGACCGGCCACGTGCCACACCGTCTTGTGGCCGGCCTCGAGCAGGTGGCGGGTGGCGAGCAGACCGCCGGTGTACTGGTCGACCGACACGTTCGCGCACTGCCACTCGGGCAGCCCGTCCACGGTCACGATCGGCACGCCGTCCGGGACCAGCCGCATCGCCTCCTCGGCCGCGTCGACCGGGGCGATGAAGACCAGGCCGGCCGCGCCCTGCTGGACGAGCCGCTCCACGATCCGGCGGGACGCGGCGGTGGCGTCGTACCCCGCCACGTGCCCGACGGTCAGCGACAGGTCGGCGCCGAGCGCCGCCTCGCCGATGGCCTGCACCATGCTGGACGGTCCGTACAGCGTGGTGTTCTGGGCCACCACGCCGATCACGTTGGACCGGCCGGTCGCCAGCACCCGGGCCGACAGGTTGCGCCGGTAGCCGAGCTCGGCGATCGCGGCCAGCACCCGGGTGCGGGTGGTGGCCGACACGTGCGGGTGCCCGTTGAGCACCCTCGAGACGGTCTGGTGCGAGACGCCGGCGCGGGCCGCGACATCGGACATCACGGGCCCGCGGTGCGGCGGGGGGAGTGCGATCATATGTCGCTCGTGCCGGCCCGGCGGCTCAGCACCGCCTGGAGGATGACGACCACCAGCAGGAACGCGCCGGAGACGACCTGCTGCACGTACGAGTTGAGGTTGGCGCCCTGCACGATCAGGTTCTGGATCACGAAGAGCAGCAGCACGCCGGCCAGGGTGCCGACCATCGAGCCGACGCCGCCGGAGAGCAGCGTCCCGCCGATCACCACGGCCGCGATCGCGGAAAGCTCGTAGGCGTCACCGATGCGCGCCTCCTGGCCGCCGCCGGAAAGCGCCGTGGTGAGGACGCCGGAGAGGCCGGCACACAGGCCGCTCACGACGTAGACGATGGTCTGCGTGCGCTTGACGGGCAACCCCATCAGCTCGGCAGCGCTCTGATTGCCGCCCACTGCCTGAACGGACTGTCCAAATGGGGTCCTATTGAGCGCCCACCAGCCGACGAGGAAGACCGCCAGCATGATCCAGACCGGGGTGCCGACGGTCGCGAGGGAGCCGGTGCCGAAGGTCTCGAAGACCCGGAACTCCTCGATCCGCGGATGGTCGTTGCCCTCGTGGGTGATGTAGAAGACCAGCCCGCGGACACCGGTGAGGCCGGCCAGCGTGACGATGAACGCGGGCAGCCGCCACCGCGCGATGATCAGCCCCTGGACCAGTCCGACCAGCCCGGCCGCGACCATTGCGTAGGTGACCGCGATGAACGAGCCGCGCGGGGCGTACATGGCGCTGATGATCACCGCGAGGGCGTAGGTCGAGCCGACCGAGAGGTCGATGCCGCCGCTGATGATCACGAAGGTCATGCCGGCCGCAATGATCCCGATGAAGCTCGCCGCGAGGGCGACATTGCGCAGGTTGTCGGGTTTGCCGAAGCTCGGCACCAGCAGCGTTCCGAGCAGGACCACGATCACGAGTACGGCCACCGCGCCGTTGCGCGAGATCAGCGAGGTCAGGGCGCGGGCCCGGGCGCGGGCGGCTTCCCGGCCACCGTGGTCGGCGGCGACCGCCACCGGGGCGTGCTTGGTCGCTTTTGTCGTCGCGGGCGTCACCTGGAACTCCTTGCCGGGCGCTGGATGTAGACGGCGGCGATGATGATCAGCGCCTCGACCATGCGGGCCACCGAGTCGGGGGCGTTGTGCGAGACCAGCGTGGTTTCGAGGAGCTGGATGAGGATCGCGCCGGTGACCGTGCCGAGGATCCGCACCCGGCCGCCGGTCAGCGACGTGCCGCCGACAACGACCGCGGTGATCGCGGAGAGCTCCATCAGCAGGCCGATGTAGGACGGGTCGCTGGCCCGCAGCCGGGCGGTCGCGATCACGCCGGCCACCGCGGCGAGCGTGCCCGAGATCGTGTACACCAGGATCAGGGTGCGGCGCACCGGGAGGCCGGCGAGCAGGCTTGCGCGCCGGTTGCCGCCGATGGCGAGCAGCCGGTAGCCGAAGGCCGTGCGTCGCACGAGGAACGACACCGCCACCGCGAGCAGGGCGGCGACGATCATCACGTACGGGACGCCGAGGAACTTGCCGAGCCGGACCTCCTTGAAGAAGGGGACGAACAGCTCGACCAGCGCCCCGCCGGTGATCACCAGGGCGATGCCGCGGCCGGCCACCAGCACGCCCAGCGTGGCGACGATCGGCTGCACCCGGGCGAACGCGACGACCATGCCGTTGAAGACGCCGACCAGCAGGCCGGCCACGACCGCGCCGGCCATCGCGACGCCGATCGGCGTGCCGCCGACGACGAGCTTGGCGAGGACCGCGCTGGCGATCGCCATGGTGGCGCCGACCGACAGGTCCACGCCACCGGTGCCGATCACCAGCGCCATCCCCAGCGACACGATGATCACCGGCGGCACCTGCGAGAACAGCAACTGCACGGTGTCCACGGTGAGGAAGTTGGGGGTGGCGATCGCGTTGTAGAGGATCAGCAGCGCGAGGGCGATGTAGACGCCGTGCTCGCGGGCCCACGTCGTCGCCGCCGTGCGGTCTTTGAAGGTGGCGGCCAGGGTCGTCATTGGGCGGCCTCGATCTGCTCGGACGCGGCGTCCGCAATCAGGTCCATGATCTTGTCCTCGGTGATGTCGTCGCCCACGAGGCGGCCGAGCTGGGCGCCGTCGCGCAGCACCACGACCGAGTCCGAGCCCTCCACCACCTCTTCGAGCTCGCTGGAGATGAGCACCACGGCCATCCCCTTCTCGGCCAGCTCGGCGATCAGGGCCTGCACCTCGGCCTTCGCGCCGACGTCGATGCCCCGGGTCGGCTCGTCCAGCAGCAGGACCCGCGGGTTCAGGCAGAGCAGCCGGGCCAGCAGGACCTTCTGCTGGTTGCCGCCGGACAGCTCGGAGACTCTTTGTTGCGGGCCGGCTGCCTTGATCCGCAGGCGGGTCATGAACGTCTTGACGATGTCGTCGATCCGCTTGCGGGAGACCAGGCCGCCCTTGGTGAGCTGGGGGAGCGCGGCCAGTCCGATGTTGTCCCGGATGGACATGTCCGGGATGAGGCCCTCGGCCTTGCGGTCCTCGGGGAGCATCGCCACCCGCTCCCGGATCCGGGAGGCCGGCGTCTGGTGGGTCAGCGCCTTGCCGCCCACCTCGACGTCGCCCGAGTCCAGCGGCAGCGCGCCGAAGATCGCCTTGGCGGTCTCGCTGCGGCCCGAGCCGAGCAGGCCGGCCAGGCCGACCACCTCGCCCGGCCGCACCACGACCGAGACGTCCTCGAGGATCAGCCGCCGGTTCATGTGCTCGGCCCTGAGGATCGGCTCCTCGTCGGCTATCTCGCGTTTCTGCAGCTTCGTCCGGCCGCTCTCGTCCAGCTCGGCCGCGTCGCGGCCGAGCATCCGGGCGATCAGCTGCCGCCGGGTGAGCTCCTTGGTGGGGCCGGTGGAGACCAGCTTGCCGTCGCGCAGGACGGTGACGGTGTCGCAGGCCCGGAAGACCTCGTCCAATTTGTGCGAGACGTAGACGATGGCCACGTCGCGCTTCTTCAGGTCACTGACCAGTTCGAGCAGCAGGTCGACCTCGCGCGGCTCCAGCGAGCTGGTCGGCTCGTCCATGATCACGACGCTCGCGTCGGACTCGACCGCGCGCGCGATCGCGACCATCTGCTGGATGCCCAGGCCGAGCTCGCCGAGCGGGCGCTTCACGTCCGCGACGATCCCGTACCGCTTGAGCGCCTCCGCCGACTCCCGGGTCATCCGCCGCAGGTCCAGCGACCCGAAACGGGTCGGCTCGCGGCCGAGGAAGAAGTTTCGGGCGACGCTGAGCTGCGGCGCGAGATGCACCTCCTGGTAGATGGTGGCGATCCCGGCCCGTTGTGCGCTGCGGGGCGACGCGAAGGCCACGTCATCGCCCCGCAGCCGTACCGTTCCGCTGTCCAGCTGATACACGCCGGTGATCAGCTTGATCAGCGTCGACTTCCCAGCACCGTTCTCGCCGACCAGCGCGTGCACCGAGCCCGCGTGCAGCTCGATCGAGACGTCCTCGAGCGCACGCACACCGGCGAAACGTTTGCTTGCCGACGTGACTGCCAACACCGGCGTGGTCATCAGTAGGCCTTGCCCGAGCTGAGGGCCTCAGCGGCGTTGGACTTGTCGTACTGGTTGTCGGTGGTGATGGTGACCGCCGGGGCGCCGTCGCCGTTCACGTACGCCTCGAGCGCGGCCTGCGCGGCCGGGCCGAATGCCGGGTTGGACTCGATCACGGCGTCGAAGTTGCCGTCGACGATGGCCTGAACGGCGCCCTTGGTGCCGTCGATCGAGACGATGTGCACCTTGTCGATGCCGGACTTGCCGGCGTCGTCGAGCGCTGCGAGGGCGCCCAGGCCCATCTCGTCGTTCTCGGCGTAGATCGCGTTGACGTCCGGGTGGGCCCGCAGCAGCGTCTCGGTGACGCTCTTGCCCTTCTCCCGGGTGAAGTCGCCGGTCTGCTGGAAGATGACCTCGATGCCGGTGGCGTTCTTGGCCTTGAGCTGGTCGAGGAAGCCGGCCGTGCGGTCGTCGGTGACGTTGACGCCGGAGGCGCCGAGCAGGATGGCCAGCTTGGCCTTGCCGCCGGTCGCCGTGATCATCGCGTCGGCCGCGCGCCGGCCCTGCTCGACGAAGTCCGAGCCCAGCTGCGGGCCGACGTCCTTGCAGCCCTGCACCCCGGTGATGTTGCGGTCGACCGGGATCATCGCGACCTTCTTGGTCTTGGCGTACGCGATCGCGTCACCCAGACCGGTCGAGTTGATCGGCGAGAAGATGATCGCCTTCGCGCCCTTGTCGATCATGCCCTTGATGTCGCTGTTCTCCTGCTGAACGTTGGACTGCGCGTTCGTGGTGAGCAGCTTCCAGCCCTTGGCCTTCGCGGCCTCGATCTGCGACTTGGTCGAGGCGATGCGGAAGGGGTTGGCCTCCTTCTCCGACTGGGCCCAGCCGATCGTGTCGGCCTTGAAGTCGATCTTGGCGATGCCCAGGTCGGCGCCCTTGCACAGCGGCCCGTACTGGGCCGAGACGCCCTCCGGCTTCGCGGCGGTGAGAAGCTCGGTGCCGCCGGCCGCGGTGATGGCCGCGGGGACACCGCCGGCGTTGGCCGATCCCAGCGCGGTGGCGACCGGCGCCGCCGAGCTGTCGTCGCTGGTCGAGCCGCTGTTGGAACCGGTGCTGCAGGCGGTGAGAAGTGCCGCGGTCGCGACCACGGAGGTCGCGACGATGATCCTGCGACGTGCCTTCATGCAAATCGTCCTTTGCGCTGGGTGAGAGAAGAACCCGGGGGAGCGGGTGGGACCGCCGCCTGGTTGCGCTGTTGGCGGGCGAAATTGTGAACGCAAACATCTCTGCCGTACGCACGCGCTGTCAAGGTCCAGCTACAGCGACGTTACTTGTTCGTGACATTGGGCCGCTGAGCGCTTGACGTGGAAAAACCGCCGCTTGACAGGGTTTCCAGAGGTGGTGGAGGGTGTCCACGGTGTATCCAGCAGGTTTCAGATCAACTGATCTTGTTGATCGTTGTTGGCCGGGCGTTGTTAACGATCTCAGAAAGGCGACTAATCGTCCGTCATCACTACATTGCCGCCTGGCGCCCTCCCGCCGAGGTGGCCTTCCGTCGTGCCCGGCATCGCGCCACCCCGGCACCCGCGCAGGAGCTCACCAAAGCCGCCGCCCCTCGGCTCGCCGCGCAGGCCTCGCCGCCCAGCCTCACGCTCTTGATGAATCGCGGCATCGGCAGGTAGCCGCGTGCCTGCCAGAAGCGCAGCCCGTCGGTGTTGTCGGGCATCACCAGCAGGTTGATCCGCGGGCAGCCGAGCGCCGCGAGCCGGCCCTCGAGTTCGTTCACCAGGGCCGACGCGATCCCGGCGCGGCGGGGTGCACCGCCAACCGGAGGATCCAGCCGCGGCGGCCGTCGGAGGCGGCCCATCACGACGCCGGCTGCTTCGCCGTCCGCCGCAGCGACCAGGAACAGCTCGGGGTCGCGGGTCAGTTTCGCGGCGAGCTCGGCGCGGGGCACGATCTCGCGGCCGGCCGCCCACCACAGCGCGATCACGGCGTCGTGGTCGGCCCAGTCGAAGGAACGAATGTGCACGGCCACAAGCTACCCACGCTTGGTGTGACAGTGACATTACGGGAGGCCAGGCCCGTCGACAATCGGGTGAGCGGCCGACGGCATGGACCGTTGCGAATGGCTATCGTCGCACCGGTTGTTCGCGGACCGATGGGGGAATTTGTGGTGCGAGTAGCGATTCAGATTGCGCCCGAGCGGGCCGGCTACGCCGCGATCCGGCGGGCGGCGAGCGCGGCCGAAGCGCTCGGGGTCGACGCCATTTTCAACTGGGACCATTTCTTTCCGCTCGGGAAGGACCGTTCGGGCCAGCATTTCGAATGCTGGACGACGCTGGGCGCCTGGGCCGAGTCGACCGGGCGGGCCGAGATCGGGGCACTGGTCAGCTGCGTGGCCTATCGCAATCCGGATCTGCTGGCCGACATGGCCCGCACCGTCGACCACATCAGCGGCGGGCGGCTGATTCTCGGGATCGGGGCGGGATTCCGGGACTGGGAAGCGGCGGAGTACGGCTACGAGTTCGGGTCGCCCGCTCAACGCGTACGGGAAATGGGCGAAGCCCTGCGACGGATCGAGAGTCGCCTCGCCCGGCTGAACCCACCGCCCACCCGGCGGATCCCGATTCTGGTGGCGGCGGACGGGCCGCGGGCGCTGCGGCTGGCGGCGCGGCACGCGCAGATCTGGCACACCTTCGCCGACGGCGAGGCGCTGAGCCGCAAGTCCGGTCAGCTCGACGATTTCTGCCGTGAGCTGGGACGCGACCCGGGCGAGATCGAGCGCTCGTCCTTTGTGGAGGGCGATCCCGAGGTGGTGGGGGCGGAGCTGCTGCGGCGCGGCGTCGGCATGTTCACGGTGATCGCCCGCGGGCCCGACTACGACCTCGGCGGGCTGCGCCGCTGGCTGGCGTGGCGGGACGACTACTCGTAGAGGATCCGCGCCAGCTCGGTCCGCGACCGCACGCCGAGCCGGGCGAAGACGTTGCGCAGGTGGTGGTCGACCGTGCGCGGGCTCAGCTGCAACTGCTGGGCCACCTCGCGGTTGGTCGCGCCGCCGGCGACCAGCCCGGCGATCCGCTCCTGCTGCGCGGTCAGCGGCGGCCCCGAGGTCACCGGCACCGGGGCCGATGCCCGCTCGCCGGCGGCCCGCAGCTCCCGGGCGGCCTGCGCGGCCCACGGATCGGCGTCGAGCCGGTGGAAGGTCTCCACGGCCTGCCGCAGGTGCGTGCGGGCCTCCAGGTGACGGCGCCGGCGGCGCAGGTGGCGGCCGTAGAGCAGTTCGGTGTGGGCCCGCGCGAACCCCGCGTCGTGCCGGCGCAACGCTTCGCGGAAGTGGTCGTCGGCCGCCACGCCGTCGGCCCGCAGGGCGCGGCAGCGGGCCCGGATCGCGAGCCAGGGCGCCTCACCGGTGCGGCCCGCCCAGCAGTCGAACATCGCGATCGCCGGGTCGAGCGTCCAGGCCGCTCCGGCGGCCTCCACGAGGTGGGGGATCACGGCCACCCGCAGGACGGCCGAGCCCCGCCCGGGCGGCGCGGCCACGATCGCGGCCAGCCGCTCGGCGGCCGACGAGGGGCGGCCCTCGACCAGGTCGAGCAGGGCGTAGGCCCAGCCGGTGAGGTCGCGGGCCTCGGTGTGGCGGGCCGTGGCCTCCCGGCAGCGGCGCTCGCCGGTGGGCCGGTCGCCGACCAGCCCGGCCAGGACGCCGAGCAGCGCGAGCAGGGAGTCGGCCAGGTCGAGCCGGCCGGATCGCCGGGCCGCGGCCGCGCCGTCGAGCGCCGCGGTGGTGGCGGCGTCGTAGCGGCCGCCCGCCAGTTCGGCGTAGGCGACGACCTCCAGGGCGGCGGGGACCAGGGCGTGCGCGCCGGCGGCGAAGGCCAGCGAGGCGGCACGGGCCGCGAGGGACGCGCCGCGACGGTCCTGGCCGACCATGATGCCGGCCATCGCGGCGGCCACCAGCAGTGCCGGATCGTCGACGCGCGGCGCCAGCGCCAGGACCGCCCGGAAGTGCTCGAAGGACTCGTCGTGCTGCCCCCTCAGCAGCGCCGCGAGCCCCAGCACCTGCCGGTGGGCCAAGGCCGGCCCCGGCGAAGGGTCGACGATCTCGAGGCGGGACACGAGCGCGGCGTAGCGGCCCGGATCGCCGGCCCGGCAGCACGCCTCCCCGGCCAGCAGCAGCGCCGACAGCGCGCCGGGCGTGTCGACCGGGATCAACTCGGCGGCCACGTCGAGGAGGGCGTCACGGGCGGGGAGCGGGTCGCTGCGCAGGCCGATCTCGGCGATCAGGCCGCGCGCCCGGGGATGCGCCGAGACGCGCTGCACCAGGGGCACGACCTCGTCGGGGCGGCCCGCCAGCCAGAACGACCGGGCGGCCGAGAGGAGCGGCTCGGCCGGGTCGTCGGCGAGCGCCGCCGCGTACCGGAAAGCAACCGCCGCCTGCGCGGGCGCGGCACCGGCCGCCGCCGCGCCGAGATCGCGGGAAAGCGCTTGATCCGGGCCGGCCGTCGCCGCGGCCCGGTGGATCAGGGCGGGGAGGCCGTCGAGGGCCCGGGCGAGCGTTCCGTGGGCCTCGCGGCGGGCGCTCGACGGAGCGTCTTGATAGATCACCTCGCGCAGCACGGGCGGGACGAAACGGACGTCACCGGAAGGCGAGATCGTCACCAGGCCGGCCGCCTCGGCGGGCTCGAGGCCGGTGGACGCGGGCAGCGCACGGTCGTCGATGGACAGCCGGAGCAGCGACGAGCGGGTCGCCGGGGGCAGCGCCGCGAGCGCCGCCCGAAGTCGCTGGCCGAGGACGCTGTCCGGCGGCAGACCCGGCGGAAGCGGCGCGAGACCTCGTCGCTGCGGCAGGGAGAGCGCGCGGGCCGAGGCGGTCAGCGCGGACGGGTTGCCGCCCGAGCGCCGGATGAGCCCCGCGGCAACGAAGTCGGCGATGTCGGGCGAGACCCGCAGCAGCAGCGTCTGGGCGGCGTGATCGTCGAGCGGCCCCAGCGGCAGCACGGGCAGCCCGCCGGCGAACCCGGGCGCGGATCCTGGCAGTGCCGCGGCGATCAGCCCCACCGGAAAGCCGGCGACCCGCCGCGCGAACCGCTTGATCAGCTGCCACGACGACGGATCGAGCAGGTCGGCGTCGTCCACGACGTACAGCGCCGCCTCCCGCGCGAGCAGCCGCTGCACACGGATCTCGTCCGCGTACCCCGGCACCCACACCGCCGGGAACGCCCGCGCCGCCGCCCATCGCAGCAGGCTGGACCGCCCCGACCCCGGTTCCCCGGTCACCACCAGAGCGCCGCCGTCGCGCAGCAGCCTCGCGATCGCGGCGGTTGCCTCGTCGCGTCCCGCCAACTCAGGTTCTTGCACTGCCGGTGCATCAACCATGGGCCGATCTTTGCGGTCCGCCCCGACCGGACGGAAGGGACTTTTCAGGACCTGCGATTTCCACCGTGTTAACGGCCCGCGAACGAAGGCCGGTGATTTCGCCGATGCGTACCCGCCGTGTTCCCGCAAACACTGACGGCCATCCATCCCCCATCCCCCGGGAGTGTCCAGGTGACAACCAGAACCAGAAGGTTCCTGGCCGCGGTCGCCGCGGCCGTGGTCCTGACCGCCGCGCCCACCACCGCGGCGTACGCCGCCGACAACCCCTACCAGCGTGGCCCCGACCCGACCCTCTCCGCCCTCGACGCCGTCCGCGGCCCGTACGCCGTCTCCACGACCTCGGTCTCGTCGCTGGTCACCGGCTTCGGCGGCGGCACCATCTACTACCCGACGACCACCGGCGACGGCACGTTCGGCGCGGTCGCCATCTCGCCCGGCTTCACCGCCACCTGGTCGAGCATCTCGTGGCTGGGCCCGCGTATCGCCTCGCACGGCTTCGTGGTGATCGGCATCGAGACCAACTCCCTGTACGACCAGCCCGGCCAGCGCGGCGACCAGCTCCTGGCCGCGCTGAACTACCTGACCACCCAGAGCTCCGTC
This sequence comes from Actinoplanes sp. NPDC051513, assembly GCF_044454685.1. NCBI lineage: Bacteria > Bacillati > Actinomycetota > Actinomycetes > Micromonosporales > Micromonosporaceae > Actinoplanes > Actinoplanes sp. NPDC051513. The sequence continues at coordinate 165,257 of NZ_JBITDW010000017.1, read as the reverse complement.
CGCACCCGCGTCGATTCGTCCCGCCTCGCGGTGGCCGGCCACTCCATGGGCGGCGGCGGCAGCCTCGAAGCCGCCAGCGACCGCCCGTCGCTGCAGGCCGCGGTCCCGCTTGCCCCGTGGAACACGGACAAGAGCTGGTCCGAACTGCGCGTACCCACCCTGATCATCGGCGGCGAGTCCGACACCATCGCGCCGGTCGCCTCGCATTCCATTCCGTTCTACACGTCGATTCCGTCAGCCTCGGAAAAGGCGTACATGGAGCTGAACAACGCGAGCCACTTCTTCCCGCAGTCGGTCAACACCCTGACCGGCCGGCTGTCGGTGGCCTGGCTCAAGCGCTTCGTCGACAACGACACGCGTTACGACCAGTTCATCTGCCCCGGCCCCTCCGGCCTGGACGTCTCCGACTACCGCAACACCTGCCCGCTCTCCTGATTCTGGGATGGTCGCGCCCGGCGGTTCCGCACGCCGGGCGCGGCGTCAGGCCCAGGGCCAGGCGTCCGGATCACCCAGCCCGATCTCCTCCAGCACCGGCGCCACCCCTCCGGAACGTGCCCCACGCCGAAACCGGCCACGATCATCCCATCGACCCGCCCCGCCAGATCCGCCAGCAGCCCGCCGTCGTCGCCCAGCGTCGCCGGGTAGACCGCCACCCGCGGTAACCGCTCCGGCAGACGATCAGCATGGGGTCAGTCTCGCACCGGGGTGGCGATGGGCGGCTCTGGTTGATCTACTCGCCCTGAGTCCGGGCGGGAGGAGTGTTCGTGTTCAATCATGAGCCGGAGGGCTACATCTGCCCGATGTGCCGGCTGGTGGCCGGCGGCGAGGACGAGCACCGCATCAACACTCAGCGCGACATCGTGAAGCGCAGCCCCCTCGCCACCGCGTACATCCCGCCCAAGTGGTGGCCCAACAACCACGGCCACGTGCTGGTCGTGCCCAACGCCCACCACGAGAGCCTCTACGACCTGCCGAGCGCCGACGGGCACGCCGTGCACGACCTGGTGCGGGAGGTGGCGATCGCGATCCGCCAGACGTACGGCTGCGACGGCACGTCGGTGCGCCAGCACAACGAGCCCGCCGGCAACCAGGAGGTCTGGCACTACCACGTGCACGTCTACCCCCGCTACGACGGCGACGACCTCTACCGGAGCCTGCCCTGCCCCGAGTACGTCCCGGCCGAGCAGCGGTGGCCGTACGCGGACCGGCTGCGGGCGCATCTGAACCGCTAACCTGGGCGGATGCCGTCGCCCGAGCACTACGCCGCGTTCGTCCTCGCCTCCTTCGTGCTGATCGTCATCCCGGGGCCCAGCGTGCTGTTCGCCGTGAGCCGCGCCCTGGCGTACGGGCGGGCGGTGGCGCTCAAGACCGTGGTGGGCGGGGCGCTGGGCAGCCTGACCGCGGCCGGCGCCGTCGCGCTCGGGGTGGGCGCGATCGTGCAGACGTCCGCGGTGGTCTACACCGTCATCAAGTTCGCCGGGGCGGCGTACCTGATCTTCCTGGGTGTTCAGGCGATCCGGCGCCGGCGGGGGCTGCGGGCGGCGTTCGCGGCGCAGGCCGGGGCGCTCACCAGCGGGCGTACGGTCATGCAGGGATTTCTGGTCGGGGTGACCAATCCGAAGACCGTGGTGTTCTTCGCGGCGATCCTCCCGCAGTTCGTCGATCGGCAGGCCGGTCACGCCAACGTCCAGATGCTGGTCCTCGGGGCCACGTTCGCGGCGATCGCGCTGGTCATGGACTCGGTGTGGGGGATGGCGGCCGGCACCGTGCGGGCCTGGTTCGCCCGCTCGGCGCGGCGGCTCGATCTGGTCGGCGGCGCGGCCGGCCTGACGATGGTCGGGCTCGGCGTCGGTCTCGCGGTGAGCGGCCGCAAAGACTGATCCCTGCTTCGCGGGGAACAGGCACAGGTCGAACGGGTGCCCGGCCGGGTCGGCGAGGGTGTGCCAGTGCTCGTTCTCGCGCAGCGCCTCGACACGCTGGTGGCCGAGGCGCAGCTGGCCGTCGCGCTGAACTCCGCGATCTTCCAGGAGCTTGGCGCGGTCTACCCCGGCGACGCCGTCACGGCTGCCTGAAAGGGCAAATCGGGCGCTCGCGAGGGCAGAGTTGGGTTCGGGCTTCCCGGCGGACGGTGCCGGGAAGCCCGGGTCTCAGATCTTCTCCACCTCGACCGGCGTGATCAGGACGCGGTCGCGGCCGGTCTCGCGGATCGCGCCGGTGAGCGTCACCGTGCCGCGGCACGGCAGCTCCCCGGCCGACGAGCCGACCATGATCTCGAGCTCGCCGGGCTCGACGATGCGGCGCAGGTCGCGGCCCGTGAACGCGGTGCGGTCGGTGTGCACCAGGAACCGGACGTCCTTGGCCTCGCCCGGCGCGAGCGGCACCCGGGCGAACCCGGTGAGCTGCTTGACCGGGCGGGTCACCTGGGCGACCACGTCGCGCAGGTAGAGCTGGACGACCTCGTCGCCGGCCCGCCCGCCGGTGTTTCGCACCCGCACGGTCACCGTGAACTCGCCGTCGGTCGGCACCGTACCGTCGCTGATCCGCAGGTCGTCGACCTCGAACGTGGTGTAGGACCGGCCGTGGCCGAACGGGAACAGCGGGGTGGGGTCGAGGTTGCTGACGCCGCTGTTCTCGGCGCCGAGCACCGGCTGCAGGTAGGTGCCGGGCTGGCCGCCCGGGGTGCGCGGGATCTGCACCGGCAGCTTCGCGCCGGGCTGGACCCGGCCGCTGAGCAGGCCGGCGATCGCGCCGCCGCCCTCCTCGCCCGGCATGAACGCCTGGACCAGCGCGGCGGCCCGGCCGGCGAACTCGCCCAGCGCGTACGGCCGGCCGGAGACCACCACGACCACTACCGGGGTGCCGGTCGCGAGCAGTTCCTCGAGCAGTTCGCCCTGCAGGCCCGGCAGGCGCAGCTCGTCGGCGTCGCAGCCCTCGCCGGAGGTGCCGTGGCCGAACAAACCGGCCAGGTCGCCGACCATGGCCACGCAGACGTCGGCGTCCTTCGCGGCCGCCACCGCGGACGCGAAGCCCGACCGGTCGTCGCCGATGACCGCGCATCCCTGCTCGTGGACCACGTCGGCCCCGGGGAGCTCGGCTCGCAACGCGTCGACGGCGGTGGGCACCTCGATGCCCAGCCCGTGCTCGGGGTGGCGGGGCAGGACGTGGTTGGGGAAGGCGTAGCAGCCCATGAACGTACGCGGATTGGCGGCGCACGGCCCCACGACCGCCACCTTCCGCAGCGCCGGGTCGAGCGGCAGCGCGGACCCGGCGTCCAGCAGGATCACCGACTTCTCGGCCATCTCGCGGGCCAGTGCCCGGTTGGCCGGGGAGTCCAGGTCGACCTCGCCGGCGCCGGCCACCGAGCCCTCGGGCGTCCAGCCCGGGTCGAGCAGGCCCAGCTCCACCTTCTGGGTGAGGTGGCGGCGGGCGGCCCGGTCGATCAGCTCCTCGGGCGCCTTGCCGATCAGGCCCTCGCCGAAGCCCAGCGTGTCGGGCAGCTCGACGTCGATGCCGGCGGCGAGGGCCTGCACGCCCGCGTCGTCCATGCCGGCGGCGATGCGGTGCATGGTGGCCAGGAACGGCACGGCCCAGTAGTCGCTGACCACGGTGCCGGTGAAGCCCCACTGCTCGCGCAGGACCTCGGTGAGCAGCCACGGGTCGGCGCCGGCCGGCACGCCGTCGACATCCGAGTACGAGTTCATCACCGAGCCGACCCCGGCCTCGCGCACGGCGGTCTCGAAGGTCGGGAGGATGACGTCCATCAGCTCGCGGCGGCCCATCGACACCGGGCCGTGATTGCGGGCGCCCCGGGACGCCGAGTAGCCCGCGAAGTGCTTGAGGGTGGCGATCACGCCGGCGCTCTGCAGACCGCGCACGTAGCCGGCGCCGAGCAGGGCGACCAGGTACGGATCTTCGCCGATGGTCTCCTCGACCCGGCCCCAGCGGTAGTCGCGCACCACGTCGAGCACGGGGGACAGGCCCTGGTGGATGCCGAGCGCGGCCATGTCGCGGCCGATCGCGGCGGCCATCCGCTCGACGAGCTCGGGGTCGAAGGTGGCGCCCCAGGCGATCGCGGCCGGGTAGACGGTGGCGCCGAACGACGTGAACCCGGTCAGGCACTCCTCGTGCACGATCGCGGGCACGCCCAGGCGCGAGCCGGCGAGGACGACCCGCTGCTGGCGGATCACCTCGGCGGCGCCCTCGGCCGCGGTCAGCGGCACGCTGCCGTACACCCGGGTGAGTTGGCCGAGGCCGTTGCGGCTCGCCTCGGCGAGCGGAATCGTCCCCGATGCGGCGAAGACGTCCTGCATTGGGGCGACGTTCAGGGTTTCCTCAGGCAACGCCTCGGAATCGGAGCTTGACTCAATTGTGCCCGAATCCTGCATATCGTTGCCCACCCATCGGCTGCCGAGTTGGGCTACTTTCTCCTCGACGGTCATCGCGGCCAGCAGAAGCTCGACACGCTCCGCCACGGTCAGCGACAGGTTGTGCCACGGCTGGGCGGGATCTTCTGCGGTCACGATGTAACTCCTCAAGAAGTTCCGAAACTTTCAGTACTTTTACAGCATGAATTATCGGTAGGACACGGCTTGACCGAGGGGGTCACGCCCGGGTCCACTCTCGCGCTGGGAGCGCGACCAGAGCAAGACCCTTGACATGATCAAGCTGAAACCCTACGTTAACGAAACCTCGCGTTAACTTGCGGTCGCTTCACGAAAGTTGCAGGCTTTGTGACAGCGGCTACTACCCATCCCCACGACGATCCACTCGCCGCGGCAGGACGCGGCACTCGAGTACGGAGATCAGCGTGACCAATAGCAACTTCTCCCGGCGGAACTTTCTGGGACTAGCCGCGGGGGCCGCCGGTGCTGCGGCCCTAGCGGCATGTGGCAGCTCGGGTCCGTCCGACAAGGGCGGCAGCAGCGGCGGCGGCGGCACCAGTGGCACCAGCTACTGGTCGCTGTCGGGCGAGCCAGGCGAGCCGATCCGCCAGGCGGCGATCGACCGCTTCAACAAGGCGAACTCGGGTACCAAGATCACCCCGACGTTCTTCCAGAACGACGCCTACAAGCAGAAGATCAAGACGGCGATCGGCGCCGGCCAGGCCCCGACCATGATCTGGGGCTGGGGCGGTGGCGGCCTCAAGTCGTACGTCGACGCCGGCCAGGTCGTCGACCTGACCGATTGGCTCGGCCAGAACGCCGCGGTCAAGGACAAGATCCTGCCGTCGTCGTTCGGCGCGGCCACGGTGAACGGCAAGGTCTACGCGCTGCCGGTCGAGACCGTGCAGCCGATCGTGCTGTTCTACAACAAGAAGGTCTTCGAGAAGGTCGGCGTCGAGCCGCCGAAGACCTACGGCGACATCCTCAACCTGATCCCGAAGTTCAACGCCAAGGGCATCGCGCCGTTCTCGCTCGCCGGCCAGTCCCGGTGGACGAACATGATGTGGCTCGAGTTCATGCTCGACCGCAACGCCGGCTCGGACGTGTTCAACAACGTGTTCGCGGGCAAGGCGGGCTCCTGGTCCGACCCGGCCGTGCTGGACATGCTGACCAAGGTGCAAGACCTGGTGAAGGGCAACGCCTTCATCAAGGGCTTCTCGTCGATCACCGCCGACTCCAACGCCGACCAGGCCCTGCTGTACACGGGCAAGGCCGCGATGATGGTGCACGGCTCCTGGTCGTTCGGCATCCAGAAGGCCGACGGCGGCGACTTCGTCAAGTCCGGCGGACTGGGCTGGATGAACTTCCCGCCGATCGAGGGCGGCAAGGGCGACCCGACCAACACGGTCGGTAACCCGGGCCAGTACCTCTCGATCTCCTCGAAGGCGTCGGCGGCCGAGCAGGACGTGGCGAAGAAGTTCTTCTCCACCACCCTGGTCGACGACGACGAGAAGGCCGGCTGGGTCAAGTCGGGCGGCGTCCCGGTTCTGAAGAACGCGGACAGCCTGTACACCGGCGACGACGCGCAGTTCCTCAAGGACATGTCGGCGATCGCCTCCGGCGCCAAGACCTTCGCGCAGTCGTGGGACCAGGCGCTCAGCCCGACCGCGGCGGAGACGCTGCTCGACAACATCGCCAAGCTGTTCCAGCTCCAGGTCACCCCGCAGCAGTGGGTCGACAACATGAACGGGGTCATCGGGAAATGACGGCCCTCGCTCCACCCGCCGTACGCGTGAAGGAGCCAAAAACCGCGGCCGGCGGGGGGAGCGGTTCTGTTACGTGGATGGCCCTGCCCGCGCTGTTGATGTTCATCGCGTTCGGGGTCATCCCGCTCGTCGGAGTGCTCGCGCTCAGCTTTACCACCTGGGACGGGATCGGCGACATCCACCCGTCCGGCCTGACCAGCTGGCGGGCGGCGCTGTCCGATCCCGGGCTGCCGCACGCCATCTGGGTGACGTTCGAGATCATGATCTTGTCGTGGCTGGTGCAGACGCCGATCAGCATTCTGATCGGCGTCTTCCTGGCGGCGTTCAAGAAGTACCGCGGTCTCCTGGCGGTGCTGTACTTCATTCCGTTGCTGCTGTCCTCGGCGGCCATCTCGATCACGTTCAAGGCGCTGCTCGACCCGAACTTCGGGCTCGGCGCCGGTTTCGGGGTCGAGTGGCTCAAGCAGGATTGGCTCGGTGACCCGCAGCTCGCCATGGGTGTGCTGATCTTCGTGGTGTCGTGGCAGTACATCCCGTTCCACTCCTTGATCTATCAAGGTGCGGTCCGGCAGATCCCGACGTCGATGTACGAGGCGTCGATGATCGACGGGGCCGGCCGGATCAGGCAGTTCTTCTCGATCACGCTGCCGCAGATCAAGTACACGATCATCACGTCCTCGACGCTGATGGTCGTGGGCTCGCTGACGTTCTTCGACCTGATCTACGTGCTCACCGGTGGCGGTCCCGGCGACTCCACCCGGGCTCTCGCGCTGGAGATGTACCAGAAGGGCTTCATGGCCAACCTGATGGGCCCCGCGTCGTGTATCGCCGTGATCCTGGTCCTGTTGGGTTTGGTCCTGGCCCAGCTGCTGCGACGCCTCGGCGGCCGCGGTGACGAGAGCATGCAGGAAGGGGTCTGACATGACGACCACTGTCAATGTCAGTGGCACGGCGCCGGCGCATCACGAGCAGCCACGACGCAACCGCCGGACGGGTTACAAGCTGCGGAAGATGAACTGGTTCGGCGGCGGCCTCGGCTGGGTCTGGCTGTTCATCGTGATGGTCCCGATCTACTGGATCGTCATCACCAGCTTCAAGACCCAGGCGAACTACTTCATCACCAACACGTTCGCCCCGCCGTCCGACCCGACCTTCGACAACTACAAAGAAGTCATCGACAACGATATCGTCCGATACTTCACGAACAGCGTCATCGTCACCGTCGGGGCCGTGGTCCCCGCCGTGCTCATCTCGTTCATGGCGGCGTACGCGATCATCCGCGGCATCGGCAACCGCTGGTTGCGGTCGATGAACACGCTGTTCCTGCTGGGTCTGGCGATCCCGCTGCAAGCGGTGATCATCCCGGTCTATCTGATCATCATCAAGCTGCAGCTGTACGACACCCTGCTCGCCATCGTGCTGCCCTCGATCGCGTTCGCCATCCCGCTGTCCGTCCTCGTGCTGAGCAACTTCATCCGGGACGTGCCGCGTGAGCTGTTCGAATCGATGCGGATGGACGGCGCCACCGAGTGGGGCACCCTGTGGCGGCTCGCGTTCCCGCTCACCCGCCCCGCGCTGGTCACCGTGACCATCTACAACGCGCTGGGCATCTGGAACGGGTTCCTGCTGCCGCTGGTGCTGACCCAGAGCCCCGACCAGCGCACCATCCCGTACGCGCTGGTCAGCTTCCAGGGTCAGTTCGGCGTGAACGTCCCGGCCATCGCGGCGTCGGTCACGCTCACCACCATCCCGATCGTCCTGCTGTACGCGATCGGGCGCCGCCAGCTACTGAGCGGTCTTACGGCCGGCTTCGGCAAGTAGGGCCGTGCTCTCCCGGATCACGAGCTCTGTCGCCAGCTCCAACCGGGGGGTCTCAATGGGCTCGCCGCGCGACAGTCGCAAGACTGTCCGTGCGGCGAGCCCGCCCATGTCCGCCAGGGGCTGACGCACGGTGGTCAGCGGCGGCGCCGACCAGCGGGCCTCGGGCAGGTCGTCGAAGCCGACCACGCTCAGGTCGTCGGGGATCCGGATGCCGCGCAGGCGTGCCGCCTCGTACAGCCCCAGCGCCATCTGGTCGCTCGAGGCGAAGATCGCGGTGGGCGGGTCCTCGTGGTCGAGCAGCCGCAGCCCGGCCTGGAAGCCCGACTCGTGCCGGAAGTCGCCCGGCTCGATCAGGCCGCGGTCGACCCGGAGGCCGGCTTCCTCCAGGGCGGCGCGGTACCCGTCGAGGCGGGCACGGGAGCAGAGCAGCGCCTTGGGGCCCTCGACCAGCCCGATGCGGGTGTGGCCCAGCGAGATCAGGTGCTCGGTGGCGCTGCGGCCGCCCGACCAGTTGGTCGCGCCGATCGTCGGCACGTCCGCGGCGACGCCGCCGGCCGGGTCGATTATCACCATCGGCACGTTGAGCCGGTGCAGCTCGGTGCTGATCGGGCCGGCGCCGTCCGAGATCACCAGGATCACGCCGTCCGACTGGCGGGCACGCAGGTTCTGCAGCCACTGGCGGGTCGAGGCGGTGCGCCGATGGATGGCCGACACCACGGTGCCGACACCGGCCGCGTGGGTGACCTCCTCGACGCCGCGGATCAGCTCGACCGCCCACGGGCTGTCCAGATCTCCGAAAACGAGATCTATCAATCCCGCTCGCAGCGGCTGCCGAGAGTTACGGGGACGGTAGTCGTGCTCGCGTAAAAGGTGCTCGATACGGTCCCGGGTCTCGGGCGACACGTCCGTACGCCCGTTGAGCACCCGTGACACCGTGGGAACGGACACTCCCGCCGCTTCCGCGATGGTCGCGATCGTCACTCTTCGTCCAACCACGGCCATGGTGGTCTCCTCGCCTCCCGCGGGGGCCTCCGACTGAAAGTTTCGACCGCGGTGCCGGAAGTATTGCACATCCGCGACACAACCGGCCTTAGACAGTCTTCAAGCTCGCGAGAATGATGTTTCCCGGTCCCGACCGCCACCGATATCCACGGAGGACTCTGCGATGACGACCGACCTGCCGGCCCCGGTCCGCGCGGCGATCGACGCCGCCAACGCGAACGACACCGACGCTTTCCTGGGCTGTTTCCCGCCGGACGGCGTCGTCGACGACTGGGGTCGCGAGTTCGTCGGCCATGACGAGATCAGAGGATGGTCCGACCAGGAGTTCATCGGTGTCAAGGTCAATCTGGCGGTCGTGCAGGTGGAGATCGAGGACGTGAACGTCGTGGTGACCGCTCAGGTGGGCGGCGACGGCTTCAACGGCCTCTCCCACTTCACCTTCCATGTCGAGGGTGGCCACCTCACCCGCATGACGATCCGGGCCTGACGCCGGTGCGCCTCCCACGCCTGCTGCTCTGCGGCGCCCTGCTCTACGCCGCCGTGTACCTTCTGACCGCCCTGTTCGCCCAGCCGCCGTTCGACCAGGTGGGCGCGGTGGCGGCCGCGGTGTTCCTGCCGTTGTGGCTGACCCTGTCGGTGGCGAACGCCGCGATCGGCGTCTACTCGGCCGGCTACCGCCCGCGCGAGGAAGCGACGGTCCTGCTGCCGGTCTTCGGCGTGCCCGCGGTGCTGGCGCTGGTGGTCTGGTGGCTCACCGGCGGCGCCCCGATCGCGTCGGCCCGCACGCCGCTCATCCTCATCGCCGGCATCGCCCTGTGGCTGGCGCTCGCCTTGCTGGGCGGGCTGCTCCTGCCCGGCGCGACCCGGGCGACGGCCCTTCGCTTCACGGCGGCGGTGTTCCTGCCGCTGTGGGTGGCGCTGATGATGGTCAACCTGCTGATCGGTGTCGTCGTGGCCGGCTACGGCGTGGGCGAGGAGATTCCGGTGCTCCTGCTCAACGTCGCGGTTCCGGCCGTCGTGGCCGCCGGCGCCTGGGCGCCATTCCGGGAGAGGCCAACTCCCTGGAATCGATGAGTTCGCCATTCCTGGTCGGCAGCGACACGTGGAAGGGGCAGCACGTGGGCGCCGGCCCGGACCAGCGGGCCTCGACGCCTGTTGGGGTAGGGGTCGATATAAGTGGATATTTCCGTCGGTCCCACCGGGTCTTTCCCGCACCGTGGGCGATCCGCCCACGGACCGGGACACCCCGTCAGCCAGTGGGAGTGCGTCCCACAGACTGACCCCAACCGCCACATCATGGATCCTCGAGGGCTCAGCGCGACGGGCCGCACCCACCGCATCCACCCACGGCCCCCGGCCATGGCGTGCCCCGCTCGGCCATTGATCACGGCAAGATTTTTGGATCACCCGGCGGCCCACAGACCTCCCCCGCCCCGGCACCTGGGTGGGGCCGAGTAGAGCAGCCGGGTATGACAAAATCCCGCTGCCGTCCACAGACCGGCGACCGGGATATCTTCAGCGGTCGGCGGTGAGGACGCCGGTGCGGTGGGTGGCCACCCAGTCGGCCAGGTCGTCGGCCGGCATCGGGCGGGCCAGCAGGAAGCCCTGGGCGATGTCGCAGCCCGTCGCGGTCAGCAAAGCCACGGTCTCCTGGGTCTCGACGCCCTCGGCGACCACCTGCAGGCCGAGGTTGTGGCCCAGGTCGACCACCGAGCGGACGATCGCGGCGTGGGCCAGGTTGTCCGCCAGGTCGGTGACGAAGGACCGGTCGATCTTCAGCTCGTGCAGGGGGAGCCGCGAGAGATAACCCAGCGACGTCTGGCCCTGGCCGAAGTCGTCGATGCTCACGCGTACGCCGGTGGCCGAGACCCGGGCCAGCACCTCGGCGGCCACCTCGGGGTCGGCCAGCAGGGCGGTCTCGGTGATCTCGAGGGTGAGACGGTCGGGGGCGATGCCGGCGTCGGCGAGGGCGGCCAGCACGGCGTCGGCGAAGTCGGGGCGGGCCAGGTTGCGGGCCGAGATGTTGACGGCCATGGTCAGGTCGTCGAAGGCGTCGGCCCACACGGTGATCTGGGCCAACGCGGCCGCCAGCACCCAGCGGGTCAGGGGCTCGATCAGGCCGGTCTGCTCGGCGGCGGGGAGGAACGCGTCCGGCTGGACCATGCCGCGGCGCGGGTGGCGCCAGCGGACCAGGGCCTCGACGGCGCACAGGCGTCCGGTTCGCAGCTCGGCCTTGGGCTGGTAGTGCAGCTCCAGCTCGCCCGACTCGATGGCCCGGCGCAGCTCGCCGACCAGGGCGAGCTTGCCCACGTCGAAGGTGTCGTGGCGGGCGTCGTAGCGGGCCATCCCGGTGCGGCTGCCCTTGGCCTGGTACATGGCGACGTCGGCGCGGCGCAGCAGGGCGTCGACGTCCTGCCCGTCGGCGGGCGCCACCGCGTACCCGAAGCTCGTCTCGGCCGAGATGGGCAGCGCGCCGACCGTGACCTCGGCCTCGAGGGCGTCGCGGAGCCGGCCGAGCCGTTCGGGGATCTCCGCGTCGCCGGCGTTGGTCAGCACGAGGCCGAACTCGTCGCCGCCCAGCCGGGCCACGGTGTCGCCGGAGCGGACCGCGCCGGCCAGCCGGGCGCCGAGCTCGCGGAGCAGCGCGTCGCCGACATGGTGCCCGAGCGTGTCGTTGACATCCTTGAAGCGGTCCACATCGGCCACCACCACCGCGGCCGAGCGCCCGTGCCGCTTCGCGTCCTCGATCGCGGACGCCACCCGCCGCTGGAAGAGGGTGCGGTTGGGCAGGCCGGTCAGCGCGTCGCGCTCGGACAGCCAGGCCATCCGCCGCATGGTCGAGGCGGACACCAGCGCGAGGATCGCCCACAGCGCGGCCAGACCGACCCCGAGGACCGTGTAGATCGTGTTCAGGCCGGCGCTGACCTCGCGCGCGATGGGGGCATAGGGCAAATAGATCTCGAGTACGCCCACCGCGGGGCCCCCGGTGCTCAGGGGGAGGTAGATCTCGACCACCCGCTCGCCGGCCGGGCCCTCGTCGTTGGCGTCGGTGTTGAGGCGGGTCAGGTGGGCGACCGTCGCACCGCGGGCGGCGTCGAGCACCTCGTCCTCGATCTGGCCCCCGGTGGCGCCGGCGCCGGAGCCGTCGTCGGAGAAGACCACCCGGCCCGACAGATCACGCAGGCGCATGCGCACCACGTCGCCGGAGCCGATCACGCGGTCGGACAGCCGGCGCAGCGACGTCAGCTCGGCGGCCGGCATGATCGGGGTCAGCGGGCGGCCGTCGAGCAGAGGCTCGACCGCGGTGCGGGCGATCAGCGATGCCTGGGCGCGCCCCTCGGCCAGGCCGCGGGTGCGCGCCTCGGCGGCGAGAGCGTACGACAGCACCAGGCCCAGGAGCAGCACCGGCAGCAGGCTGGCGGCGGCGTAGGTGAGGAACAACCGCCACGTTGGACGGTCGCTGCCCGCGAGCCTGGGAAGCGGCACACGGGCACGGTACGCCTCTCACCGGAACCGCGGGGCACGAGAGGCCGCGGGATCTCGCCGCCGAGGGCGGGATTCGTCAGAAGCCGACGAGATCGTCGGTGCTCAGCGCCATGGGGAACGGAAGAGCGGAGACGAGGACTTCCCCGGGCTTCGCGACGGCGTGCTCGGCATACTCGCCGGCCTCGAGGCGGAGCAGGAGCAGCGTCACCGACTCGTAGCCGGCGAAATCCGGTTCGACGAGCAGGTACCAGCCGACGCCCGCCTCGGCGTAGTACTTCTTCTTCTCGCGCCGGTCGATGGAAGCGGTGCTCGGTGAGGTGATCTCGGCGACGAGCACGGCGTCGGCAGCCGAGTTCATCGAGGAGGTACGGCCGAATGTGCCCACCGCGACGTCGGGAATGAGATAGCGGCTCGGGCTGAGCCGGAGGTTGGGCGTCAGCCGCACCGTGAGGCCGGCCCTGCGGGCGGCCGGCACCAGCGCGGATCTCAAGATGATGCTGATTTCGGTGTGGGCGTTGTTGGCGTTGCTCACCCTGAGTTCCCCGTCGAAGAGCTCTTGCCGGTAGTTGTTCTCGCCCAGGGCGAGATACTCGGATTCCGTCAGGTGCTTCGGACGGTCGAGCATCGGGTCGCTCATGAGCAGAGTGTTCCACACGGTCATGCCGTCCGCCCCTTGACTAGTTGTCTGGTGCCACCTGGACTGGGGAGCAATTGTTCCCTGACCACTTGCTGTGTGTCAACCCGCCATGGCGAGCCCCTTCAGCGGGGGACGCCCAGGGCCGGGGCTCGCGCGGCCTCCGCCAGCCGGGCCGCCACCTCGGCGTGGCCGGTGGCGATCAGGCCGACGGTGACGCGCAGGTGCGGCGGGCCGGGCGCGGTGGTGAAGGCGGTGCCGGCCGCGGCCGCGATCCCGTTGCCGGCCAGGGTGATCAGGGCCGCCTGCTCATCGGCGACCGGGAGCCAGATGTTCAGGCCGTCGCCGGCCGGCAGGCGCACGCCGCGGGCGCCGAGGGCGTCGACGACCAGGTGGCGGCGGGCCGCGTACTGCGCGCGGGCGTGGCGGACCGCGGCGATCGAGTCGGGGGAGGTCAGCAGGGCAAGGAGCAACCGCTGCAGGAGGCGGCTGGTCCAGCCCTGGCCGAGCAGGCGGCGCTCGAGGACCGGGTCGAGGACCGTGGCGGGTCCGCCGGCGGCGGCCAGGCGCAGGTCGGGGCCGTGCGACTTGGAGAAGCTGCGGACGTGGACCGTCTGCCGCGGCAGGTGGGCGCCGAGCGACCGGAGCGGGCTGGAGGCGACATCCCCGGCGGAGTCGTCCTCCACCGCGTACACGTGGGGGTGCAGCGCCAGCACCTCGGCGAGCGCGGCGGCCCGCGCGGTTGACCACGACGCGCCCGTGGGGTTGAGCGCCCGCGGCTGGAGGAAGACGACGGCGGGGCGGGCCGCCATCGCGGCCGCCAGCGCGCCGGGGAGCATGCCCGACTCGTCGGTGCCGACGCCGACCGCCTCGACGCCCAGGGCCTCCAGGAGGTCGAGCAGCGGCGGGAAGCAGGGGTTTTCCACGATCGCGCGGTCACCCAGGCGTAACAGGGCCGTGGAAATCTGGTCGATGGCGTCCATCGCGCCGTCGAAGATCGCCAGGCGGTCGGGCGGGAAGGGCCAGGTCTGACGCAGATGCGAGGCCAGCCCGGGGAGGACGGGCTCGTCGAGGTAGCTGCTGGGTGCGGGGGAGAGGCCGGCCGGCGACGGCAGCGCGGGCAGCAGCGCCGGGTCGGGGACGCCGGTGGACAGGTCGAGGGTGAAGCCGGATCTTCCGCGCAGGGCGGCGCGGTAGCGGCCGGGGCCGGTCGTCCGGGAGGAGGCGACGACCGTGCCGCGACGACCGTCGGTCTGGATGGTGCCGGCGCGGCGCAGGAGCTGCCAGGCTGCGCTGACCGTCGTCGGGGACATCTGCAGGTCACGGGCTACGGCGCGCACGGGCGGGAGCTTCGCGCCGGGCGAGAGGGTGCCGTCGCCCACGGCTCGGCCTACCGCTTCGGCCAGACCGCGGGCGGTCGGCTTGGTGAGCAGGTCACGCACCGCGTCCAGCATTTTGTGACAGTACGATTCGAGCATTGTTCCGTCCATAGCTGTTACGTAATCTCGGGCCATGATTCGTATCGCGCACTGGATCGGTGGCGCCGAGTGCGCCGGCACGTCGGGCCGCACCGGGCCCGTCTTCAACCCCGCGACCGGCGAGCAGACCGCCGAGGTCGACCTCGCGTCCGCCGAGGAGGTGGCGGCGGCCGTCGCGGTCGCGAAGGAGGCCGCCCGGGCCTGGCGGGAGGCGTCGCTGTCGCGCCGCTCGGCGGTGCTGTTCAAGTTCCGGGAGCTGCTCGCCGACCGGGCCGGGGAGCTGGCCGCGGTGATCACGAGCGAGCACGGCAAGGTGCTGTCCGACGCGGCCGGCGAGGTGGCCCGCGGGCTGGAGAACGCGGAGTTCGCGACCGGCATCCCGCACCTGATGAAGGGCTCGTACAGCGAGCAGGCGTCGACCGGCGTCGACGTGTACTCGATCCGCCAGCCGCTCGGGGTGGTCGCCGGCATCACGCCGTTCAACTTCCCGGCCATGGTGCCGCTGTGGATGTGCACCACGGCGATCGCGGCCGGCAACGCGTTCGTGCTCAAGCCCAGCGAGAAGGACCCGTCGGCGGCGCTCTTCCTGGCCCGGCTGTGGCGGGAGGCGGGTCTGCCGGACGGCGTGTTCTCGGTCGTGAACGGCGACGTCGAGGCGGTCGACGCGCTGCTCACCCACCCGGACGTCGCGGCAGTCAGCTTCGTGGGCTCGACCCCGGTGGCCAAGCACATCTACGAGACCGGCACCGCCAACGGCAAGCGGGTGCAGGCCCTCGGCGGCGCGAAGAACCACATGGTGGTGCTGCCGGACGCCGAGCTCGACGCGGCGGCGGACGCGGCCGTGAGCGCGGCCTACGGAAGCGCCGGCGAGCGCTGCATGGCCGTCTCGGTGGTCGTGGCCGTCGGCGACGTGGCCGACCCGCTCGTCGAGGCGATCGCGGCCCGGCTGCCCAAACTCAAGATCGGCGCCGGCACGGATGCGGAAGCGCAGATGGGCCCGCTGATCAGCGCGGCGCACCGGGACAAGGTGACCGGCTACATCGAGGCCGGCGCGAAGAACGGCGCGACCGTGGTGGCCGACGGGCGCGAGACGGAGGTGCCGGAGGACGGCTACTTCCTCGGGGTCACGCTGCTCGACAACGTCACGCCCGAGATGGCGGTCTACACCGACGAGATCTTCGGGCCGGTGCTCTGCGTGGTGCGCGCGCACACGTACGCGGAAGCCGTGAATTTGATCAATGAGAACGAGTACGGGAACGGTACCGCGATCTTCACGCGTGACGGCGGCGCGGCACGGCAGTTCCAGTTCGATGTGAACGCGGGCATGGTCGGGGTGAACGTGCCGATCCCGGTGCCGGTGGCCTACTACTCGTTCGGCGGGTGGAAGGCGTCGCTGTTCGGCGACACCCATATGTACGGCCCCGATGGCATCCACTTCTTCACGCGCACCAAGGTCGTCACCTCCCGCTGGCCCGACCCGGGCACGTCCAGCGTGGACCTCGGCTTCCCGCAGACCCGATAGACCAGGACAAAAAATGACCGAAGCCGTCGTACGGGCTGACGACCGCGCCCATGTCTTCCACAGCTGGTCGGCTCAGGGGCTGATCAACCCGCTGCCGATCGCGGGGGCCTCCGGAAGCTACTTCTGGGACTACGAAAACACGAAATATCTGGACTTCTCGTCGCAACTGGTCAACGTCAACATCGGGCACCAGCACCCGAGGCTGGTCGCGGCGATCCAGGAGCAGGCGGCCAAGCTCTGCACGATCCAGCCGGCCTTCGCCAACGACAAGCGCGGCGAGGCCGCCCGCCTGATCGCCGAGCTCGCTCCGGGCAGCCTCAACAAGGTCTTCTTCACCAACGGCGGCGCCGAGGCCACCGAGAACGCGGTCCGGCTGGCCCGCGGGCACACCGGCCGGCACAAGGTGCTCTCGGCCTACCGCAGCTATCACGGCTCGACCTCCACGGCGATCACCGCGACCGGGGACCCGCGCCGGTGGGCGAACGAGCCGACTGCCGTGGGCATGGTGCATTTCTGGGGCCCGTACCCCTATCGATCGCCGTTCTTCTCGACGAGCGCCGACGAGGAGACCGGGCGCGCCCTGCGGCACCTGCGGGACACGATCGTCTTCGAGGGCGCGGCGACGATCGCGGCGATCCTGATCGAGACCGTGGTGGGCACCAACGGCATCCTGGTGCCGCCGCCCGGCTACCTGGCCGGCGTGCGCGCGATCTGCGACGAGTTCGGCATCGTCTTCATCGCCGACGAGGTGATGGCGGGCTTCGGCCGGTGCGGCGAGTGGTTCGCGGTCGACCGCCGGGGCGTCACCCCGGATCTCATCACCTTCGCGAAGGGCGTCAACTCCGGCTATCTGCCTCTGGGTGGCGTGATCATCTCCGACGAGATCGCTTCGTCCTTTGACAAGCGGCCGTTCCCGGGCGGCCTTACCTACTCGGGCCACCCGCTCGCCTGCGCCTCGGCCGTCGCCTCGATCGAGATCTTCAAGGAGGAGGGGATCATCGAGCACGCGCGGGCGATCGGCGACGACGTGATCGGGCCCGGTCTCGACCTGCTCCAGGAGAAGCACCCGAGCGTGGGCGAGGTGCGTGGCCTGGGCGTCTTCTGGGCGATCGAGCTGGTGCGCGACCGGGAGACCCGGGAGCCGCTGGTGCCCTTCAACGCCTCCGGCGCGGCCGCGGGGCCGATGAACGAGGTGGCCGCGGCCTGCAAGGAGCGTGGTCTCTGGCCCTTCACCCACTTCAACCGGGTGCACGTCGTGCCGCCCTGCACGGTGAGCGCCGAGGAGGTCCGCGAAGGACTGTCGATCCTCGACGAGGCGCTCGAGGTTGCCGACAAGTATTACGCGGGCTGACGCGGGATTGCGTAGCTGCGAGGGGCGGTCTACGCCTGATTCCGTTTCAAGTTTGGAAAATTCCTCGGATTCCCTTGTTCAGAACACCTGCGTGTGACAAGGTCCCTTGCGTCGTCGTGTGGGGGCTGTCACAGGCCTCAGCTGGGGGTCTATTCAGTGAACGAGCTGCGGAACTTTGTCGGTGGCGATTACGCCGGCACCGTGGACGGGGTGACCTCGGAGGTCGTCGATCCGAGCACCGGGGAGGCGTACGCCCTCGCGCCCGTCTCCTCCGCAGCCGACGTCGACCGGGCGATGGCGGCCGCCGGGTCCGCCTTCGAGACCTGGCGGGACGCCACTCCGGCCGAGCGGCAGCGCGCGCTGCTGCGCATCGCCGACGCGGTCGAGGCCCGGGCCGGCGAGCTCATCGAGGCCGAGTGCCGCAACACCGGCAAGCCGGTCGAGGCCACCCGCCGGGAAGAGATCGGCCCGATGGTCGACGAGCTGCGCTTCTTCGCGGGCGCGGCGCGCGTCCTCGAGGGCAAGTCCGCGGGGGAGTACTTGCGCGACCACACCTCCTACGTGCGGCGCGAGCCGATCGGGGTGTGCGCCCAGATCACCCCGTGGAACTACCCGATGGTCATGGCCGTCTGGAAGTTCGCGCCGGCCATCGCGGCGGGCAACAGCGTCGTGCTCAAGCCCTCCGACACGACACCGGTGAGCACGCTGCTGCTCGCCGAGATAGCCGCCGAGTTCCTCCCGCCCGGCGTGCTCAACGTGGTCTGCGGCGACCGCGACACCGGCCGTGCCGTTGTCGCCCACCCGGCGCCGCAGCTCGTCTCGATCACCGGCTCCACTAGGGCCGGCATGGAGGTCGCCGTGGCGGCGGCGGCCGACCTGAAGCGGGCTCACCTGGAGCTCGGTGGCAAGGCGCCGGTGATCGTCTTCGACGACGTCGACCTCGAGTCGACCGCCGAGGCGATCGCCGGCGCGGGCTTCTTCAACGCCGGGCAGGACTGCACCGCCGCGACGCGGGTGCTGGTGCACAGCCGGGTCGCGAAGGAGTTCACCGAGCTGCTCGCGGCGGCCGCCCGCAACACCAAGGCCGGTCCGCCCGGCGACACCGAGGCCTACCTCGGCCCGGTCAACAACGCCGGCCAGCTGGCGCGGGTGCAGGGTTTCCTCGACCGGGCCCCCGATCACGCCGACATCGTCGCCGGCGGCAAGCGGATCGGCGATCGTGGCTACTTCCTCGAGCCGACCGTCGTCGCCGGCCTCGCCCAGCGCGACGAGATGATCCAGGACGAGGTGTTCGGCCCGGTCATCACCGTGCAGACCTTCGACGGCGAGGCCGACGCGGTCCGCTTCGCCAACGATGTGCGCTACGGCTTGAGTGCCAGCGTCTGGACCCAGAACCACGGCCGCGCCATGCGCGTCTCCCGCCGGCTCGACTTCGGCGCCGTCTGGATCAATACGCACCTGCCGTTCGTCTCCGAGATGCCGCACGGCGGTTACGGCCACTCCGGCTACGGCAAGGACCTTTCGATGTACGGGTTCGAGGAGTACACCCGGATCAAGCACGTGATGAGCCACCTGGGCTGACCTGCCCCGTCCCCACCGCGCGAAGAGGAACAACATGACCACCCCCCAGCACAGCGCCGTCACCGCCCCGCCACCCGGCCCGGCGTCGAACGGGCAGCCGGCTATCCGGTTCGCCGGTGTCCACAAGAACTACCTGTCGCACGGCGAGACCGTCCCGGCCGTCAAGCGCACGGACCTGGCGATCGCCCAAGGGGAGTTCTTCTCGCTGCTCGGCCCCTCGGGCTGCGGCAAGACCACCACGATGCGGATGATCGCCGGCTTCGAGGAGCCGACCGCCGGCAAGGTCTTCCTCGACGGCAAGGACGTCACCGGGGTCGCGCCCAACAAGCGCGACATCAACATGGTCTTCCAGTCGTACGCGCTGTTCCCGCACCTCAACACGTTCCAGAACGTGGCGTTCGGGCTCGAGCGCAAGAAGGTCGCCAAGGACGAGATCAAGCGCCGGGTCGGCGAGATCCTCGAGATCGTGTCGCTGACCGGCATGGAGAAGCGGGCGTCCCGGGAGATGTCCGGCGGCCAGCAGCAGCGGGTGGCGCTGGCCCGCGCCCTGGTCAACCGGCCGCGGGCGCTGCTGCTCGACGAGCCGCTCGGCGCGCTCGACCTCAAGCTGCGCCAGCAGATGCAGGTCGAGCTCAAGCGCATCCAGCGCGAGGTCGGCATCACCTTCGTCTACGTCACGCACGACCAGGGCGAGGCGCTGACCATGTCCGACCGGATCGCGGTGATGAACGCCGGCGTGATCGAGCAGCTCGGCACGCCGCGCGAGATCTACGAGCGGCCGGCGAGCCGGTTCGTGGCCGGCTTCATCGGCACCTCGAACATCGTCGAGGGACACGTCGACCGGGCCGAGAACGGGCTGGCGCTGCTCAGCTACACCACGCAGGACCGGGTGGTGGTGCCGTGCGGCAGCGCGGTGCGAGCCGGCGACAAGATCGAGGTGTCCGTGCGGCCCGAGAAGGTCGACCTGCACCGCACACTTCCGCCGGTGACGTCAACCGGTGGAAGCGTTCTGTCCGGGATTGTGAACGAGGTTGTTTATCACGGAACCTCGACGAACTACACGGTGGCGACCGCCGCGGGCGCCGACTTTACTGTCTTCGATCAAAATGCTTCGAGCGCCGATGATCTTGCGGATCGCGGCGATCGTGTCTACCTGACCTGGGCCCCCCAGCATTCATACATGATCGGAGTCTGATGTCTGCCTCGAACACCCCCGACACTGCCCTGATTCGCGGCATGACCCAGCGCCGGCTCGGCCGGCGGGACGCACTCCGGATCTCCGGTCTCTCCGCCCTCGGCGCGGCCCTCGCGGCCTGCGGCGTGCAAGGCAAGGCCAAGCCCGGCGCGAGCGCGGCGCCCGACGCGGTCGAGAAGTTCTGGACCGGCAAGGCCAAGACCGGCCACATCGACTTCGCGAACTGGCCGCTGTACATGGACCCGCAGAAGCCCGAGCTGAAGGCGTTCACCAAGGAGACCGGCATCTCGGTGAACTACCAGGAAGTCATCCAGGAGATGGGTCCCTGGTTCGCCAAGGTGCAGCCGCAGCTGTCGGCCGGCCAGTCGATCGGCTTCGACCTGATGGTCATCACCAACAGCGTGCAGTTCGCGCAGTTCCGCGACTCGGGCTTCCTGGCTCCGCTCGACCACTCCAAGCTGCCGAACTTCAAGAAGAACGCGGCTGCCTCGTACACGAAGGAAGCATTCGACCCGGGCAACGTGTACAGCGTGCCGTGGGCGTCGGGCATGACCGGCATCGCGTACGACGAGACGAAGACCAAGCGCCCGATCACCAAGCTCGCCGACCTGTGGGACCCGGCGTTCAAGGGCAAGGTCGGCATGTTCTCCGACACCCAGGAACTGGCCAACTTCGGCCTGCTCAAGGCCGGCATCAACCCCGACAAGTCGACGCCCGGCGACTGGCAGACGGCGGCCGACGAGCTCAAGAAGCAGAAGGACGCGGGCATCGTCCGCAAGTACTACGACCAGAGCTACGTCGACGCGCTCGGCAAGGGCGAGGTCTGGATCACCCAGGCCTGGTCCGGCGACATCTTCCAGAAGAACATCTCCGACGGCACGAACTTCAAGTTCATCATCCCGGAGGAGGGCGGCACGATCTGGACCGACAACTTCACGATCCCGATCACCGCCAAGGCCCCGGTCGACGCGATCACGCTGATCGACTTCTTCTACCGGACGGACATGGCCGCCTCGCTGGCCGAGTACATCAACTACGTCTGCCCCGTTCCGGGCGCGCAGGCGCAGATCAAGGCCGACGCGGCCAAGAAGAGCGGCGACGACAAGCAGGCGCTGCTCGACGTCGCCGACTCCAAGCTGGTCTTCCCGTCCGAGGCCGAGTACTCGAAGCTGCACTACTACGTGTCCTTCGACTCGGTGGCCGACCAGCAGGCATTCCAGAAGACCTTCGAGCCGATCACCCTGGGCTGACATGAACCGAGTCAAACGCCGGCTTGCCCCGTACTTCCTGGTCCTGCCGGGTGGTCTGTGGCTGTTGCTGTTCTTCGCGATCCCGATGATCGCCATGCTGTCGCTCTCGCTGCAGCAAGGCGACATCGTCTACGGATACACGTTCACCTTCCACTGGCAGAACTACACCGACGCCATCAGCGGCTACCACGACCAGCTGTTCCGCTCGCTGATCTACGCGGCGATCGGGACGATCCTGCTGATCGCGCTGGCCTTCCCGGTGGCGTACTGGATCGCGTTCTACGGCGGCAGGCGCAAGCCCACGTACCTGTTCCTGCTGCTCCTGCCGTTCTTCGTGTCGTTCGTGCTGCGCACCATCTCGTGGCGGCAGATCCTCACCGACGACGGGCCGGTGCTGCACCCGCTGAAGCAGATCGGGCTGCTGCCCGACTCGTACCATCTGCTCGGCACGCCGATGGCGGTGATCGGCGGGCTGGTCTACAACTTCCTGCCGTTCATGGTGCTGCCGATCTACGTGGCGCTCGAGCGGATCGACCCGCGGGTGGTGGAGGCGGCCCGCGACCTGTACGCGACCCCGCCGCTGGCCTTCCGCAAGGTGATCCTGCCGCTGGCGCTGCCCGGCGTCTTCGCCGGCGTGCTGATGTCGTTCGTGCCGATGGCCTCGGACTACGTCAACTCCGAGGTGCTGGGCAGCCAGTCGACCACCATGATCGGCCAGGTCATCCAGCACAAGTACCTGCAGACGTCCGACTACCCGACCGCCGCGGCGCTCTCGTTCATCCTCATGGCGGTGCTGCTGGTCGGCATCTTCGCCTACGCCCGGGCGCTGGGCACCGAGGACGTGATGAAGGTGGCGGCCCGATGAGCCAGAGCACCCTGGAACGCCCGCCGGCCGAGTCGGCGCACGCGGCCAGGCCGCGGCGCCGCCTCAAGAGCGGCGGCCTGCTGCACATCTACACCTGGCTGGTCATCATCTGGCTGGTCATCCCGATCGCCGTGATGATCGCGTTCGCCTTCAACGACACGCCGGGCCGCTACAACCAGCACTGGGACGGCTTCACCCTCAAGTGGTGGGGCAAGATCTTCGAGATCGAGGACCTCACCAAGGCGCTGTGGACCTCGCTGGCGATCGCGGTGATCTCCAGCCTCGTGGCGACGGCGCTGGGCACCGGCATCGGCTACGCCCTCGGGCGCTTCCGGTTCCGCGGCTCCGGCACGCTCAACGTGATCATGTTCAGCACGATCTCGTCGCCCGAGCTGATCATGGGCGCGTCGCTGCTCTCGCTGTTCGTCTCGCTGAACGTCGGGCCGGGCTTCACGACGATCGTGATCGCGCACATCATGTTCTCGATCTCGTTCGTCGCCGCGATCGTGCGGGCCCGGGTCGTCACCCTCGACCGCTCGATCGAGGAGGCGGCGGCCGACCTGGGCGCCACGCCGTGGACGACGTTCTGGAAAGTCACCTTCCCGATCATCCTCCCGGCCGTGTTCTCCGGCGCCCTGCTGGCGTTCGCCCTGTCCATCGACGACTTCGTGGTCACCAACTTCACCGCGGGCAGCACCGTCACGTTCCCGCTGTGGATCTGGGGCGCCACCCGCGTCGGCCTGCCCCCGCAGGTCAACGTGATGGGCACCCTCATCTTCGCGGTCGGCGTCCTGATCGCGGTCGTCACCAACATCCGCTCGCGGCAACAAGGTAAGCGGGATTGATAACTCGTGGGCTCGCCCCTCAAGGACGCACTGCCTGAGCCGTTCTGGCTCACCCAGCCCGGGGCTCCGGCCCCGGCCGCACCACTCGACGGCCCTGCCACCGCGGATCTCGCGGTGGTGGGGGCCGGGTACAGCGGCCTGTGGACCGCGCTGATCGCCAAGGAGCGCGATCCCTCGCTCGACGTCGTGGTTGTCGAGGCGGGCACCGCGGGCTGGGCGGCATCGGGCCGCAACGGCGGGTTCTGCGCCGCCAGCCTCACCCACGGCTTCGACAACGGACTGGCGCGCTTCCCCGGCGAGATGGACCGGCTGCTGCGCCTCGGCCGGGAGAACCTCGACGAGATCGAGTCCGCCGTCGCCCGTTACAAGATCAATTGCGACTTCCGGCGTACGGGTGAGCTGCACGTGGCCACCGAGCCGTGGCAATGGCGCGACCTGGTCGAGGGGCACGCCGCCGAGGCGGCCCGCGGTCTCGACGTCGAGCTGCTCGACCAGGATCGCGTACGGGCGGAGGTCGACTCGCCCACCTATCTCGGTGGCGTCTGGGACCGTACCGGCTGCGCGATGGTCGACCCGGCCCGGCTCGCCTGGGGATTGCGCCAGGCATGTCTCGACCTCGGCGTCCGCCTCTACGAGAACACCAAGGTCGAGCGGATCTCCTCGTCCGGCGCCGGCCTGGTGCTCCAGACATGGCGCGGCGGGATCACCGCCCGGCGGGTCGCGCTGGCCACCGGCGCGCACGGCCGGCTGCTCAAGCGGCTGCAGCAGTACGTCGTGCCGGTGTACGACTACGCGCTGATGACCGAGCCGCTCACCGGCGCGCAGCTCGCCTCGATCGGCTGGCGAAACCGGCAGGGCATCGGCGACTCCGCCAACCAGTTCCACTACTACCGGCTCACCGCGGACAACCGGATCCTGTGGGGCGGATACGACGCCGTCTACTTCAACGGCGGCCGGATCACCCCGTCCCAGGACCAGCGCGACGCCACCTTCGAGCTCCTGGCCGCGCACTTCGCCGCGACCTTCCCGCAGCTCGACGGCATCCGCTTCACGCACAAGTGGGGCGGCGTCATCGACTGCTGCAGCCGGTTCAGCGCGTTCTTCGGCACGGCGCACGGCGGCCGGCTCGCGTACGCGGCGGGCTACACCGGCCTCGGCGTGGGTGCGACCCGGTTCGGCGCGAAGGTCATGCTCGACCTGCTCGGCGGCACGCCGACGGAGCTGACATCGCTGAAGATGGTGCGCGCCAAGCCGCTGCCCTTCCCGCCCGAGCCGGTGCGCAGCGGCGTCATCCAGCTGACCCGCTGGTCGATCGCCCGGGCCGACCGGAACGAGGGCCGGCGCAACCTGTGGCTGCGCACCCTCGACAAGGCCGGTCTCGGCTTCGACTCCTGATCGACATCCTCTCGGCGCGGCGGCTGATGGAGGTCTCAGAGGGTCAGGCCGGTCAGCACCATGACGCGTGGCTCGGTGTAGTCCTCCATGGCGCTGGCGACGCCCTCGCGTCCGGAGCCGCTGGCCTTCACGCCGCCGTACGGCATCTGGTCGGCGCGGAAGCTCGGCACGTCGCCGATGATCACGCCGCCCACGTGCAGCCGCCGGTGGGCGGCGAAGGCCAGGTCGATGCGGCGGGTGAAGACGCCGGCCTGCAGGCCGAAGGCCGAGTCGTCGATGGCGGCCAGGCCGGCCTCGTCCGACTCCACCGCGGTGAGCACCAGCACCGGGCCGAAGACCTCCTCGGCGCACACCTTCGCGTCGGCCGGCACTTCGGTGAGCACGGTGGGGGCGATGGTCGTTCCCTGCCGGCCGCCGCCGGTCAGGATCTTGCCGCCCTTGGTGACCGCCTCGGCGATCCACTCCTCGATCCGCGTGGCCGCCTTCGAGTCGATCACCGGGCCCACGTCGGTCCGCTCGTCGCGCGGGTCGCCGACCTTCAACGACTCGACCGCCGCGACCAGCTTCGGGGTGAAGGCCGCCAGATGATCGCGGTGGACGAAGACCCGCTGGACCGCGATGCAGCTCTGCCCGGCCTGGTAGTTCGAGAACGTGGCGATCCGCTGCGCGGCGAAGTCCAGGTCGTCCCAGTCCCGGCAGATCAATGCGGCCGCGTTGCCGCCCAGCTCGAGCGTCACGTGCTTGTGGGGCACCGCGGCGCGGATCCGGGCGCCGACCGGGCCCGAGCCGGTGAACGACACCACCGGCAGCCGCGGGTCGGCGACCAGGGCGTCCATCCGCTCGTTCGGCACCGGCAGCACCGAGAACATGCCGGCCGGCAGGTCGAGCCGGCTCATGATCTCGCCGAGCAGCAGCGCGGTGAGCGGGGTGGCGGGGGCCGGCTTCACGATGATCGGCACGCCGACCGCGAGCGCGGGGGCCACCTTGTGCGCCACCAGGTTGAGCGGGAAGTTGAACGGCGCGATGCCCAGCACCGGGCCGCGCGGCGCCCGGCGGACCAGCGCGATCCGCCCGGCCGCGGCCGGGTCGGTGTCGAGCCGCTGGAGGTCGCCGGAGAAGCGCCGGGCCTCCTCGGCGGCCCAGCGGAACGTGCTGACCGCCCGCGCCACCTCGGCCCGCGCCCACTTGAGCGGCTTGCCGTTCTCCGCTGTGATCAGCGAGGCGAACTCCTCGGCGCGCCGCCTGATGCGGATGCTGATCTCGTCGAGGGCGGCGGCGCGCGCGGCGGCGGTCAGCTCGGCGGCCGGTCCGGCGGCTGCCGCGGCCGCCGCGACGGCCTCCTCGACCTGCGCGGCGGTGGCGTTGCTGGTCTCGCCGACAACCTCGGTGTCGAAGGGGTGACGCACCGTGAGGACATCGGTGCCGGTGGCCGGTCGCCCGGCGACGTAGAAGGGGATCACGGCGAGACTGTACCGTCGTAGCAGGCGTGGAAATAGTTGTTCCGCCTCTTGCAAACGACGGAATCAGTGAAATGATCGGGATTCAAAGCCCGAAGGAGTTGAGAGATGCCTTCCTCCGACGACCTGCACCGGCGCCGGAGCTCGGTCGTGGCGCGCGGGGTCAGCAGCATGATCCCGTCCTACGTCAGCAGCGCCGCCGGCGGCACGATGACCGATGTGGACGGACGCGAGTGGATCGACTTCGCGGCCGGCATCGCGGTGACCAACGTCGGCAACGCCGCGCCGAAGGTCGTGGCCGCGGTCCGCGAGCAGGTCGCGCGATTCACGCACACCTGCTTCATGATCGCGCCGTACGAGCAGTACGTCGCGGTCTGCGAAGAGCTGGCCGCGCTCACCCCCGGTGACTTCGAGAAGCGCTCGGCGCTGTTCAACTCGGGCGCCGAGGCGGTCGAGAACGCTGTCAAGATCGCCCGGCACGCGACCGGCCGGCAGGCCATCGTCGTGTTCGATCACGCCTACCACGGCCGCACCAACCTCACCATGGCGCTCACCGCCAAGGTCATGCCGTACAAGCAGGGCTTCGGGCCGTTCGCCGGCGAGATCTACCGGGTGCCGATGTCGTACCCGTTCCGGGACGGCCGCAGCGGGGCGGACGCGGCGGCGTACGCGATCAGCCAGATCGAGAAGCACGTCGGCGCGACCAATGTCGCCGCGGTCCTGATCGAGCCCGTCCAGGGCGAGGGCGGTTTCGTCGTGCCCGCGGCCGGCTTCCTGCCGGCGCTGGCGGCCTGGAGCAAGCAGGCCGGGGCGGTCTTCATCGCCGACGAGATCCAGACCGGGTTCTGCCGCACCGGCGCGTGGTTCGCCAGCGAGCACGAGGGCGTCGAGCCCGACCTGATCACCACGGCCAAGGGCATCGCCGGCGGCCTGCCGCTCGCCGCGGTCACCGGCCGCGCCGAGATCATGGACGCCGTGCACCCGGGCGGCCTCGGCGGCACGTACGGCGGCAACCCGATCGCCTGCGCGGCCGCGCTCGCCAGCATCGAGACCATGCGCGAGCTCGACCTCGCCGCGGCGGCCCGGCACATCGAGGCGGTGGCCCGGCCCCGGCTCGAGGCCCTGGCGGCCAAGCACCCGCAGATCGGCGAGGTGCGCGGACGCGGCGCGATGCTGGCTCTCGAGCTGGTCGTTCCGGGGGAATCCGGCCCCAGCGGCCCGACCCCCGACGCCCCGGCCACCGGCGCGGTCGCCAAGGCGGCGCACGAGTCCGGCCTTCTGCTGCTCACCTGCGGCACCTACGGCAACGTGATCCGGCTGCTGCCGCCGCTCGTCATCACCGACGACGAGCTCGATCGTGGACTTTCCCTGCTCGAGCAAGCTTTCGAGTCCCTCACCCGCTGAGACGGAGCCCCCCTTGTCCGACCTTCAGTCACCCGACTTCGAGAAGCTCGCCGGCGCCGCCCGGGACCATCTCTGGCTGCACTTCACCCGCCTGTCGTCGTACCAGCAGGCCGAGGTGCCGCTGATCGTGCGCGGCGACGGCTGCTACATCTGGGACAGCGCCGGGCGCCGCTACCTCGACGGCCTGTCCGCGCTGTTCGTCGTGCAGACCGGCCACGGCCGCCAGGAGCTCGCCGAGGCCGCCGCCAAGCAGGCCGGCGAGCTGGCCTACTTCCCGATCTGGTCGTACGCGCACCCCAAGGCGGTCGAGCTCGCCGCCCGGCTGGCCGACCTCACCCCGGGCGACCTGAACCGGGTCTTCTTCACCACCGGCGGCTCCGAGGCGGTCGAGTCGGCCTGGAAGCTCGCCCGCTCGTACTTCAAGCGGGTCGGCAAGCCGATGAAGACCAAGGTGCTGTCCCGGTCGATCGCGTACCACGGCACCTCGATGGGCGCCCTGTCGATCACCGGCATCCCGGCGCTCAAGCAGGACTTCGAGCCGCTCGTGCCGTCGACGTTCCGGGTGCCGAACACGAACTACTACCGCCGCCCCGACGAGAGCATGAGCCTCGAGGAGTTCGGCGTCTGGGCCGCCGATCGCATCGCCGAGGCCATCGAGTTCGAGGGCCCCGACACGGTCGCCGCGGTCTTCCTCGAGCCGGTGCAGAACGCCGGCGGCTGCTTCCCGCCGCCGCCCGGGTACTTCCAGCGGGTCCGCGAGATCTGCGACCGGTACGACGTGCTCATGGTCTCCGACGACGTGATCAGCGGCTTCGGCCGGCTCGGCGAGTACTTCGGCGGGCAGCGGTACGACTACACGCCCGACATCATCACCGTCGCCAAGGGCCTGACCTCCGGCTACGTCCCGCTCGGCGCGATGATCGCCTCCGACCGGCTGGCCGAGCCGTTCCTGCACGGCACCAACTGGTTCGCGCACGGCGTCACCTACGGCGGCCACCCGGTCGGCTCGGCGGTGGCCCTCGCGAACATCGACATCATGGAGCGGGAGAACCTCAACGGCCACGTCCGCGACAACACCGCGCTGTTCCGCTCCTACCTCGAGCGGCTCTACGACCTGCCGATCGTCGGCGACGTCCGCGGCGACGGATATTTCTTCGGCATCGAGCTGGTGAAGGACAAGGCCACCAAGGAGACGTTCAACGAGGAGGAGTCGGAGCGGCTGCTGCGCGGCTTCCTCTCGCACGCGCTGTTCGAGGCCGGCCTCTACTGCCGGGCCGACGACCGCGGCGACCCGGTGATCCAGCTCGCGCCCCCGCTGATCGCGGGGGAGGAGCAGTTCATCGAGATCGAGCAGATCCTGCGCTCGGTCCTGACCGAGGCCTCGAACCAGCTGTAGATCCGTTCTTTCGGCGCGGCCCCGGCGATTCTACGCCGGGGCCGCGTTGCGGTAGGAACGGGCGACGATCTCGCGCAGCACGCCAGTGTCGATGTCGGCGACGCGCTTGAGATAGAGGCAGCCCTTGCCGTGGGTGTGCGGGCCGAGCCTTTCCAGCAGATCGGCGTAGTTGTCGAGATAACCGGTCACATAGACGACCGTTTGCGCTTTGCGCGGGGCGAAACCGACCGCGATCGTGTCGCCCTCGCGGCCCGAGTCGTACTTATAGTGGTATTTCCCGAAGCCGACGATGTTGGCCGGCCACAGTTCCGGCGCCTGGCCGGTCACCTCGGTCATGAGATCGATCAGCAGCCGCGCCTCGGCGCGCCGCCGTTCGTCGGGAATCGTTTCCAGGAATGCGTCCACGTTCGTACTTTACGTGCCGTCGATATGTCCCTTGGTGCCGTCGCCTGGAAACCGGACGGTTACCTAACTGCATTGATCGGGGTGATTATCGGGCGAGTGAGGTCAGCGCTCCTAAGCCCAGGGAGAAATGGCATGAGACCCATCAAACCGTACGTGGCGGGCGCGCTCGCCCTTGCGCTGCTGCCCCTGACCGCGTCCTCGAGCGCGCCTGCGTCCACCGTGGATGCCGGCGCGCACGGACCGTCCTACCTCGACTCCCGGCTCTCCACCCACCGCCGGGTCGCCGACCTGATGCGGCGGATGACGCTCGACGACAAGATCGGCCAGATGACGCAGGCCGAGCGGGGCGCGGTGGCCGGCGACCCGAGCCAGATCGCCACGCTGCGGCTCGGCTCGGTGCTCTCCGGCGGCGGGTCGGTGCCGACCCCCAACACCCCGGCCACCTGGGTCGACATGGTCAACACGTTCCAGGCGGCCGCCCTGAGCACGCCACTGAAGATTCCGATGATCTACGGGATCGACGCGGTGCACGGGCACGGCAACGTCTACGGCGCCACGGTCTTCCCGCACAACGTCGGGCTCGGCGCCACCCGCGACCCGGGGCTCGTCTACCGGGCCTACCGGGCGACCGCCTCCGAGGTGCGCGCCACCGGGATCCCCTGGGACTTCGCGCCCTGCATCTGCGTGTCCCGCGACGAGCGCTGGGGCCGGGCGTACGAGAGCTTCGCGGAGGATCCGAACCTCGTCATCAAGATGGAGACCGCGATCGACGGCCTCCAGCGCGGCGGGGTCCTCGCCACCGCCAAGCACTACGCGGGCGACGGCGACACCAGGTACGGCACCGGCAGCGGCGACTTCGCCATCGACCAGGGCATCACCGTCACCAACCGCCGCGACTTCGCCCGGCTCGACCTCGCGCCGTACGTGGCGGCGATCGACCGGCACGACGTGGGCAGCGTGATGCCGTCGTTCTCCAGCGTGGACTGGACCGAGGACGGGGTCGGCAACCCCACCAAGATGCACGCCAGCAAGGAGCTGATCACCGGCGAGCTCAAGGGCCGGATGGACTTCGACGGCTTCGTGATCAGCGACTGGGAGGGCATCCACCAGATCCCGGACCCGTCCGGCGAGCCGGCGCCGACCCCGCTGCAGGTGCGGGTGGGCGTCAACGCGGGCACGGACATGTTCATGGAGCCGAACACGGCCGGCCGGTTCGAGGAGGTGCTCAAGGCCGAGGTGCTGGCCGGGCGGGTGAGCATGGCGCGGATCGACGACGCGGTGCGGCGGATCCTGCGGACCAAGTTCGAGATGGGGCTGTTCGAGCACCCGTACGCGTCGGCTTCTCATGTCGGCGACGTGGGCAGCGCCGCGCACCGGGCGATCGCGCGCGAGGCCGTGGCCGAGTCGCAGGTGCTGCTGAAGAACTCGGGGCGCGCGCTGCCGCTGAAGAAGAACACGCCGATCTACGTGGCCGGGCGCAACGCCGACAACATCGGCAACCAGGCCGGCGGCTGGACGATCGACTGGCAGGGCCGCTCCGGCGACGCGATTCCCGGCACGACGATCCTCGAAGGCATCCAGCAGGTGGCGCCGCATGTCACCTTCAGCGAGGACGGCACCGCCCCGGTCGGCGACGCGCGCGTCGGGGTGGTAGTGGTGGGCGAGACCCCGTACGCGGAAGGCTTCGGCGACGTCGGCGGGCCGGCCTGGCCCTGGGGCACGCCGGCCCAGACCGAGCCCAAGTCGATGACCCTGCAGCCCGGCGACAAGGCCGTGGTCGCCCGGGTGTGCGCGGCGGTGCCGACGTGCGTGGTGCTGCTGGTCTCCGGGCGCCCGCAGGTGATCACCGATCAGCTGCCGGTGATGGACGCGCTGGTGGCGTCGTGGCTGCCGGGCAGCGAGGGCGCGGGCGTGGCGGACGTGCTGTTCGGCAAGCGGCCGTTCACCGGGCGGCTCCCGCTGTCGTGGCCGGCCACCGTGGACCAGCTGCCGATCAACGTGGGCGACCGCGACTACCAACCCCTTTATCCGTACGGTTGGGGACTGCGCACCGGTGGCGGCTCGCATTCCGCGCTCGACGCCGCTCGGGACGCGGCCCAGGCCCGGGTCGCCGCCGGGCGTGGCGGCGCGAACTGGGCGGCCAAGCTGGCCGAGGCCGACCGGGCGCAGACCGCGGGCGACAACGCCCGGGCCTACGCCCTCTGGCGGTCGGTCCGGACCGCCTGAGTTGGTGGCTGGAAGCCGCTCCCCCGAAGCGGCTTCCAGCCTCCGCGGTCAGCGGACCCGGATCTCGGCGACCTCCAACTGGCTCGACCCGCCGTCCCACCAGACCCGGTACTCGAGACTGTTGTCGGCCGAGGTGATGGTGATCGGGACGGTGACCCGGACGAACCGGTCGTAGGTGCCGTCGCTGATGAACTCGGCCGCGCCCACGGCCTTCTCGGCGACGACGGAGCCGGACCGGGCGTTGTAGACGTCCAGGTTGGCCACGCGGCTGCCGGTGGCCGGGTTCCGCGATCGCAGCACGAAATCCACGTTGTAGGCGCCGGGGGCGAGGGTCTGGCCCGGCCCGAAGGTCATGTGGCCCGCGGCGCTGGTACCCGGGACGGCTTGGAGGATGCCGTCCGCGGTGAGGTTGTAGCGGTTCGCGGCGGTGGTCTGCAGCGGCGCCTGGCCGGGGCTGTAGACCTGCTTGGCGCCCGCGCCGAGCGCCAGCGCGTTCACCGCGAAGGACTCGAGGTTCATCAGCGACTTGTCGTTCTTGACGAGGTCCACGTCGGTCGTCCAAGCGGCGAGCTGGCCGGTGGCGGCGACCCGCTGCTGGTTCTTGATGATCATCGCGCGCAGCGAGACCGAGTGCAGCGCCAGCACCCGCTGCTCGGTGGCGGTCAGGCCAGTGTGGTGGGCGAGGATCTGATCGGTCAGCAGCTTGAACATCCCGACGTGATAGTTCTCCTTCAGGTCCGGGTAGGTGAACAGCCGGGTCGTGGTGGTGAGGGTGGCGCCGGACTGGGCCAGGAGGTCGTTCCACTTCGTCATGGCGGTCGCCGGCTGGCCGGCGGCCAGGAAGTAGAGGCCGTCGAGGGCCAGCCGGTCCGGGGCGCCCGCCTCGCCGGGCACGGCCGTCTGGTAGGGCGTCCAGTTGGTGTCGCCGGAGATGATCCGCCAGCGGACGTGGCTGGGATTGCCGTAGTCGCTCAGTCCGGTGGGCGGGGTCCGGCCGTACGCCTTGGCCACGTACTGCCCGAGCCAGTTGTCGTCGAACCAGAACACGTGGTACGGATCCTGGTTCGGGACGGTGGCGGGCGGTTTCCCGTCCTTGCCCTTGCCCTCGTGCTCGAGGAAGGCCGACCCGGTGGGGGCCGGATCGAGGCTCCTGTCCCGGTCGAAGTCCCACAGCAGGTGCCGGTTGATGTCGAGGGCCGTGACGCGGGAGGTGGGCGTCTTCGCCAGGTCGATCACCGCCTGCGGATTGGCCTCGTGCCTCGGATCGCTGCCCGGCGTCGTCTTCTCCGGGACGAAGAACTCGGAGTAGCGGTTGGGCCCGTACACCAGGCCGTTGAGGCCTTTGAAGAAGCCGTCGGGCGAGGAATAGGCGTAGTCGACCGCCCCCACGCCGTACGGGTAGTTCACGCCGTACGTGTAAAGCGGGTCTTCGTAGTTGATCCGCACGACCGGAATCTGCGACGAGTCGGCGGCCTGCAGCGACCGGACCTGCTTCCAGCTCAGGCTCGGGTTCGACTCGTTGTAGGACGTCAGCCCCAGGTAGACGGTCGGCGCGCTGGTGTTGGCCGCCTTCTGGAACAGCGGCGCCACGCCGGCGCTCACCCAGGCGTCGTTGCAGGACGAGTTGAAGCCGGCGGTCTGGGTCGAGTAGCCGTCGTTGCTCAGCAGCTTCGGCGCGGTGTCCCACCAGATCGGGTTGGTGTAGGGCGTGGCGCTCCAGACCAGCCAGCCGGTCTGCGCGCAGCTGCCGGAATACCAGTTCCACAGGCTCAGCGTGGCGCTGGTGATCCGGGCGCCGGCGAGCTGCGCCGACGGCCACTGCATGAAGGACCGGGCGAGATAACTGGTGGCTTTGCCGTACGCCAAATAGTCGGCGCCGGAATGGTCCGGCTTGCCGCTGGTGGAGAGCTCGTCGTTGCGCACGATGGTGTCGGAGGTCGGATCGAGCTCGACCTGCGGATCCAGCGTGACCGGATACTTGGTCTTCGGGTCCCGCAGCCAGGCCTGGTCGGCCGCGAGGCGCAGATCGAGCGCGCCGCCGCCGCCCGTGGCCCGGGTGGTGACCGCCTTCTCCCGGGTGCGCTCGCCGCTCGCCCCGGTCGAGGAGTCCCACATCCTCGGCGCCGGCATCCGGCCGACCGTGGTCCCGGCGGCGTCGCGGATCGCGAACGAGGCCGGGCCGTCGGCGACGAACTTCAGGCCCTCGCCACGCAGCGGCACGGTCAGGGTCGCCACCCCGGCCGCCGCCGCCCGGTTCTTGACCACGAGCGACTGCTCGAAGCCGAGCCGGGTCGCGGTCAGCAGCAGGTCGACGCCGGGCCGGACCTCGGGGTAGGTCGCCGTGTTGGCGGCCAGCACCGGGGCGGGCAGCGGGCCGGTCCACAGCATGCTGACCGCGTCGCCGCCGGTCTCCACCCGGGCCAGGACCTTCTCACCGGCGCCGGTCGCGGCGCCGGCGAGGCGCAGGCCGCGCGGGTGCCCGACCGGCTCGACGCCGCCGGCGGCCGGCCGCAGCGTCAGGTCCACCGGATGCCAGGCGCCGTCCTTGCGGAAGCGGACCGGGCCGCCGTAGATCTCCGTGCTGAAGCCGCCCTCCGGGCGCGCCCACACCTGGGTCGTCTCGGTCCGCTGGGCGAGCACCTCCACGCGGCCGCCGCACGCTTGCGCCGCCATGACGGCGGATGACGGATCCGGCCGCGCGGAAGGACAGGCCGGCTTCGCCTCGGCCGCGGGCGACAGCAGGACCTGACCGGTCGAAGTCAGTAACAGGACGGCGGCCGCCGCGGCCGCGATCCCTCTCGAACGCCTCATCTCGTTCCCCCGTGGATGATCGACGATTGACGCGATTCCCCAGCACAGCAGGCCGGGAGGTTGTCAAGTAGCGGGGC
Organism: Actinoplanes sp. NPDC051513; assembly: GCF_044454685.1. Taxonomy (NCBI): domain Bacteria; kingdom Bacillati; phylum Actinomycetota; class Actinomycetes; order Micromonosporales; family Micromonosporaceae; genus Actinoplanes; species Actinoplanes sp. NPDC051513. Next base: position 130,908 of record NZ_JBITDW010000017.1, on the reverse strand, counting down.
GGCAGACTAAACAATCCGACTCCACCGACCACCGCGGCGCTTCGCGCGGGATCCTGTTGCCATCGTGATATCGACGGGGGTGATTGCGATGCCGCGTCCGGAACGTGCGCTCGACCCGTCCGCGGGCCCGGTGCAGATGCTGGCGGCCGAGCTCCGGGACCTGCGCCGGCGGGCCGGGAACCCGGGCTATCGAAAGCTCGCCGCCGAGGCGGGCTACTCGGCGACGGCGCTGGCCAACGCCGCCGGCGGCCGGAGCCTGCCGAGCCTGCCGGTGACGCTCGCCTTCGTCCAGGCCTGTGGTGGCGACCCGTCCGGGTGGGAGCGCCGGTGGCAGCAGGCGTCGGCCGAGCACGCGGCGGGGCAGCTGCCGACGGCGAGCGACGAGCAGCCGCCCTATCTCGGGCTGATCGGATATGGCGCCGGCGACGCGGACCGCTTCTTCGGACGACGGCGGATCCTGGCCGAGCTGCTGCGGATGATGGACGAGCACCGGTTCGTGGCGGTCTTCGGCGCTTCCGGAAGCGGCAAGTCCTCGCTCCTGCGCGCCGGTCTGATCCCGGCGTGCCGGAGCGAGCACGTCTGCCTGATCACTCCGGGCGGCTCGCCGAGGGAGGCGTTGCGGCCGGCCGCGACGGCGGGCCTGCTCGTGGTGGACCAGTTCGAGGAGCTGTTCACGCACTGCGCCGACCCGTCCGAGCGCAGCGCCTTCGTCGACGAGCTGGCGACCCGGCGGGTCGTGATCGGGGTCCGCGCCGACTTCTACGCGCGCTGCGCGGAGTCCGCGCCGCTGGCCGGCCTGCTGGCGGGGGCCAACCTGCCGGTCGGCCCGCTGACCGCGGACGAGCTGCGCGAAGTGGTCACCGAGCCGGCCCGGCGGGCCGGGCTCAGCGTCGAACGGGCGCTGGTGACCAAGGTGGTGGCGGATGCCGAGCGGCAGCCGGGTGCGCTGCCACTGGTCTCGCACGCGCTGCTGGAGACGTGGCGGCAGCGCCGCGGCGACGTCCTGACGGTGGCCGGGTACGAGGCGGCCGGCGGGATGAGCGGCGCGATCGCGCAGACCGCGGAGTCGGTCTTCCGGAGCCTGGACGAGCCGGAGCGGGAGACGGCCCGGGAGGTGCTGACCAGGCTGGTCACCCTCGGCGAAGGCCTGCCGGACACCCGGCGCCGGTGCCGGCGCGACGAGCTGGACCAGCCCGGAGCGGACCCGGTCCTGGCCAAGCTGGCCGACGCGCGCCTGCTGGTGCTCGGCGTGGACACGGTGGAGATCGCGCACGAGGCGCTCATACGGGCCTGGCCCCGGCTCGACGACTGGCTGCACGCCGACCGGGAGGAGCTGCACCTGCACCGCCGGCTCACCGAGGCCGGCCAGATCTGGCAGGCGCACGACCGCGACGGCGGGGCGCTCTACCGCGGCGCGCTGCTGGCCGAGTGGGACGGCCGCAGCCTGCAGCGTCTGAACGCCACCGAGCGTTCGTTCCTGACCGCCAGCCGCGACCGGCGGGCCCGCGAGGCGGCCACCCGGCGGCGGCGCGTGCGGGTCGCGCTGGCCACCTTGACCGCCGCCGTGCTGGTGACGAGCCTGCTGGCCGGGCTCGCCGGCGTGCAGGCCCACCGGGCCGGCGAGCAGCGCGACCTCGCCCGCTCCAGCCAGCTGGTGGCCAACGCCCGCGCCCACGCGCAGGTCGACCACGAGGTCGCGTTGCTGCTGGCGATCGAGGCCTACGACACCCGGCCCACCGAGGAGGCGCAGGCGGCGCTGCGCCAGGCGGTAGCCGACTCCCGGCTCCGGGCGACCCTGCACGCCGGCCAGGGCCAGGCCGTCGGCGTCGCCTGGAGCCCGGACGGGGCAACGGTCGCCGCCGCCGGGGGCGATGGCACCGTCCGGCTGTGGCAGCGGACCGGGCCGGACCGGCCGGCGAGCGAGCCGCGAGTCCTGAAAACGTCCGACATGGCCGTGCAGAGCCCGGTCTTCAGCCCCGACGGGCGGCGGATCGCCGTCGCCGGCTTCGACCACCAGATCACCGTATGGAGCCTGGCCGACGGCACCCCGACGGTGCTGCGCGGGCATCGCGACCAGGTGAACACGGTCGCGTTCAGCCCGGACGGGCGGCGGCTGGCCAGCGCGAGCTCCGACGGCACGGTGCGGATCTGGGACGCGGCCGGGCACGGCAAGCCCACGGTGCTGACCGTCGACGGACCGCCGCTGGGCGTTGCGTTCAGCCCGGACGGCAAGCGGCTCGCGGTCAGTGGCCTCGGGCCGATCCGCATCTGGCACTCCGATGGGCGCGGCCGGCCCACGCTGCTGACCGGGCACGAGGGCACGGTCAAGACGCTGGCGTTCCGGCCGGACGGGCGCCGCCTGGCCAGCGCCGGCAGCGACGGCACGGTCCGGGTCTGGCCGGTCGGCGAGCCGGGAGCGCCGGTGGTCCTGCACGGCAACGACTCGTACGTGGAGAGCGTGGCGTTCAGCCCGGACGGCAGCCGCCTGGCCAGCAGCCACAGCGGCAGCAACACGATCCGGGTGTGGGACCCGGCCGGCGAGCAGGACCCGGTGGTGTTGCGCGGGCACGACGGACCGGTGTGGAGCGTCGCGTTCAGCCCGGACGGCCACCGGTTGGCCAGTGCCTCCGGCGACGACACGGTCCGGCTCTGGGATCCCGGCCTGGCGGCGAGCCCGATCGTCCTGCGCGGCCATCGCGGCGAGGTGTGGACCCTCGCGGGCGGTGCCGGCGGCAACGTGCTGGCCAGCGGCGGGACGGACGGCACGGTGCGGGTCTGGCGGGAGCCGTGGCATGCCGGGCCCTTGGTGCTGCGCGGCAACGTCGGCGAGGTGATCGCCGTCGCGGTCAGCGCGGACGGCCGCTGGGTGGCGAGCGGTGGGCCGGATCGGACCGTACGCGTCTGGAACGCCGAGACCGGCGACGTGCGGGCGGTGCTGCGCGGCCACACCGGCACCGTGTACGGCGTGAGCTTCAGCCCCGACGGCGAGCGGCTGGCCAGCTCGGCCAAGGACGGCAGCGTCCGCGTCTGGTCCCTGGCCGGGGACGCCCCCGTGGTGCTGCGCGGGCACGACGGCAGTGCCCGTGCCGTCGCGTTCAGCCCGGACGACCGGCACATCGCGAGCGCCGGCTCCGACGGCACGGTACGCATCTGGCCCGCCGACGGGGCGGGGGCGCCGGTGGTCGTCCAGGATCAGCCACCCGGCCGTCAGGTCTGGGCCGTCGCCTTCAGCCCGGACGGCAAGCGCCTGGCGGTCAGCGGCCAGGATGGCGCCGTGCGGATCTGGGCGGCCGACGGCCGGGGCCGGCCGCTCGCGCTGCGCGGCCACCGCGACGTGGTCTGGAGTGTGGAGTTCAGCGCGGACGGCCGCATGGTCGCCAGCAGCGGCCAGGACGGCGACGGCGTGCGGATCTGGCAGGCGGCGACCGGCCGGGAGCTGGCGACGGTCCGCGGGCACGGCGCGTCGGTCGAGCAGGTGCGGTTCCTCCCGGGCGGCGAGCTGGCGACCGCACACGGCGACGGCACGGTCCGGTTGTGGCGGTGCGACGTCTGCGGTCCGATCGCCGAGGTCCGCGCGCGGGCGGGCACGCTGGCCACCCGCGCGCTCACCGCCGAGGAACGGGATGCTTTCGTCCTTCCCGCCGGATGACCTCGGTTGTTTACTCGATCTGGCCGGTCTCTACGGCCGGTATTCCTCGCCTGCACGGGCGACCGGCAGAGCGTCGGGAAGAGATCCATCAGCGGCGACTGAGCGAGCCCTCAACCTCAGCCTCACGGTAAATCCGGATGCCGGGCGGTGTGCTCGCGTGGCACCCTGGGGTCATGACATACAGCGCTCGGTTTGGCCGGCCCCCTGTGGTGGCCGCCTGACGTTTGCGCGTTTCTTCACCGGCCGCCCATTGGGCGGCCTTTTTTCGGGCCTTCTCCCATGGGCGCCGCCTGTCCCGAGGAGAAGACCGATGTCCTGCCTGACTCCCGCCGAGCTGGCCGCCGACCTGGCGATCCGCGACCTCACCGACCCCGCGCCCGGGCCGCACGCGATCCAGCTGCTGGTCTGCGCGATCCTTGCCGCCGCCTCCTCGCGCTGGCCCTCGGCCTCGCTGGTCGTCCCCCGTGGGGAGCGGATCGTGGACGTGGCCGACAACTACGACCGCCTTTGCTACGCGCCCGAGGCGGCCGCCCGCGACTCACGATATACCCGATATGTCAGTCCAGATCGGATGTTGCGCTCGCAGACGTCCGCGTTGATCCCGGGCGCGCTGCGTTCGGCCCCGGCGGTGGCGCTGATCGCGTGTCCGGGCATGGTCTACCGCCGGGACGCCATCGACCGGTTGCACACCGGGACGCCGCACCAACTCGACCTCTGGACGCTGAACACCGGCGCAGGCCTGCTCGACCTCGTGGGGGTCGCGCTGGAGGCAGCCCTGCCCGGCGTCGCCTGGCGCACCACGCCGGCCACGCACCCCTACACGACCGGCGGGCTGGAGATCGAGGCGTGGGCGTCCGGTGGCGGGCCCTCCGGCGGCAGGGCTTCTGGGGGTGGGGCTTCTGGGGGTGGGGCTTCTGGGGGTGGGGCTTCCGGCGGCTGGGTCGAGGTGGGCGAATGCGGCCTCGCCGCCGACCGCGTCCTGCGTCGTCCCGGCGCCACCGGTCTCGCGCTCGGGCTGGGGCTCGACCGTCTGCTGATGCTTCGCAAGGGCATCGACGACATCCGGCTGCTGCGCTCCACCGACGCGCGGGTGTCTCGGCAGATGACCGACCTCGCGCCGTACCGGCCGGTGTCGTCGCATCCCGCGGCCTACCGCGACCTGTCGGTGGCGCTGCCCGCCGACGTCACCGCCGAGGATCTCGGCGACCGGGTCCGCACCCTGCTGGGGCTGGACGCCCATCTGGTGGAGGAGGTGACCATCCTGTCCGTCACGCCCGCCGGCCGGCTGCCGGCCGCCTCCCGCGACCGGCTGCGCCTGCGCGACGGCGAGGCGAACGTCCTGCTCCGGGTGGTGCTGCGGGACCTGGGCGGCGCGCTCCCGAAGCGGCGCGTCAACGACCTGCGGGACCGGCTCTGGGCGGGGCTGATGTCGCGCGATGCGGAGACGGCCGTCTATTCAGGCTGATGGGAAGGTGTTTGCGAGATCACTGCGGGGCCGCGGGGCGGAGGCTCCGACCGCGAACGGTCGTAGGCTCATGCGGTGACCAACGGGCTGTGGGGCAGGGACGACGAGCTCGGGGTCCTCGACGAGGTGCTCGCCGGGCCGCCCGAGCGCGGAGGCGTGCTCGTCGTGCGCGGCGGCGCCGGGATCGGGAAGTCGTCCCTGCTCGCCGCGGCGCGCGCCGGCGCCACCGGCCGGGGCATCGATACATTGTCGCTGGTCGCAGTGCAGGCCGAGTTCCACATGCCGTTCGCGGCCGCGCACACCCTGCTCGGCCTGCTGGGGTCGGCCGAGCCGCTGCGCGGCGACGAGAACCAGTTCCAGGTCGCGCTGGCGCTGCTGGCCGCGCTGACCGCCCGCGCCGCGGAACGGCCCCTCGCCGTGCTCGTCGACGACGGGCAGTGGATGGACACGCCCAGCTGGGAGGCGCTCGCCTTCGTCGGGCGGCGGCTCGCGGCCGACCCGGTGGTGCTGATCGTGGCGATGCGCGACGGCCCCGAGACCTCGGCCCGGCTGACCGCGCTGTCCTTCCAGGAGCTTCAGGTCGAGCCGCTGTCCACGGCCGACTCGGCCGCGCTGCTCGACGCGCTGGCCCCGCTGCTCGACGCCGCGCAGCGGGCACGGGTGCTGGCCGAGGCGGCCGGCAACCCCCTGGCCCTGGGCGAGCTGGCCGTGGCCGTCACCAAGGCCGGGCCGCTGCTCTCCGCCGAGCTGCCGCTGACCACCCGGCTCGAGCGCACCTTCGGCCTGTCCATCGCCGAGCTGCCCGCCGCGACCCGGGCGTTGCTGCTGGTCGCCGCCCTCGACGACGGCGACCGGCTCGGCGAGATCCTCGCCGCCGCACAGGGCCTGGTCGCCGCACAGGGCCTGGTCGCCGCACAGGGCCTGGGCGCGGGGCAGGGCCTGGGCGCGGGGCAGGGGCCGGGGGAGGGCGCGGGGCCGGGGCAGGGCGCGGGGCCGGGGCAGGGCCTGGGGCCGGGGCAGGGCGCGGGGCAGGGCGCGGGGCAGGGCGCGGGCGCGGGGCCGGGGGAGAGCGCGGGGTCGGGCTTGACGGGTGCGCCGCTCACGGTGGCCGACGCGGAGCCGGCGGTCAATGCGCGGCTCATCGATGTCGACGAGCAGTTCGTGGTGCGTTTCCGGCATCCGCTCGTGCGGTCGGCCATTCGGCAGGAGGCCGGACTCGCCCAGCGGCAACGGGCCCACGCCGCGCTCGCCGACGTGATCAGCGATCCGGACCGGGCCCTCAGCCACCGGGCCGCCGCCACGATCGGGCCGGACGACGGCCTCGCCGCCGAGCTCGACGGCCTGGCCGGCCGGCTCTACCGCCGGGGCGCGGCCGGTGCCGCCGCGCCGGTGTGGGAGCGGGCAGCCCACCTCGCGGGCGACGCGGGCCGCCGGGCGAGCCTGCTGCTGCGCGCCCTCGAGGTCACCCTCGAGATCGCCGACCACGAGCGGGCCGGGCAGATCTCCCAGGAGATCGCGGCGGCCGACCTGCCGGTCGAAGACCAGATGGTTTTGCAGTGGCTGCGCGAGGTCGAGGTCGGCGGCTGGTCCGGGGCGGCCCGGTTGCCGGGGCACCTGCTCGCCGCCGAGCGGCTGCATCACGCCGGCCGCGACGACCGGGCCCTGCACGTGCTGCACCGCGTCGCCGTCCGTTGCTACTTCGCCCATCCCTCCCCGGAGCTGCGCGCCCAGCTCATCGGGCTGCTCGAACGGCTCGATCTGCCGCCGCTCACCCCGCGCCTGGTCGCCACGATCGGGCTGATGGACCCGGTCGGGCGCGGCGCGGCCGTCGTCGAGCGGGTCGAGGCGCTGCTCGGCCGGGCCGGGCTGACCGGCATGGACCTGTGCGAGCTCGCGGCCGCCGCGACCGCGGTGGGCGCGCTCGGCGCGGCCACCCGGCTCGCCGCCGACGGGGTCGCCCTCAACCGGCAGGACGGCAACCTGATCTCGCTGACCTGGGCGCTCGCCTACCAGGCGTGGGCGGCCGTGCAGCTGGGCGACGCGTCGCTCGGCCGGTCGGCCGGCGCCGAGGCGGACACCCTCGCGGCCGAGACGCGCCAGCGCAACTACGTGGTGCCGAACATGCTGAACTGGGGTCACGCCGAGGCGCTGCGCGGCGACGTCGAGGCGGCCAGGGCGATGGCCGACCAGTGCGAGCGGGCGCTGATCTCCAACGGTGCGCACACCATGCTCTGCCTGGTGCGGGTCATCCGCGGGGTGGCCGCGCTGGGCGCCGGGCGGCACGCCGAGGCGTACGAGGAGCTGGACGGCATCTTCGATCCCGGGGAGGCCGGCTACCACCCGTACGTGCGTTTCTCGGTCCTGGCCCACCTGGCGGAAGCCGCGCTGCACTGCGATCGGCGCAAGGACGCCGCGTCGCGGATCGCCGAGCTGGAGCGGTACGACGAGATCGGCCCGTCGCCGCTGCTGCGGGTGACGATGCGCTGCGCGCGGGCGATGCTCGACGGCGACGAGGAGGCGGCGCTGGAGTCCGACCTCGCGCCGTGGCCCTTCGAGCGGGCCCGGCTGCAGCTGCTGTACGGCGGCCGGTTGCGCCGCGACCAGCCCGCCGCCGCCCGCCCGCTGCTGCGCGCCGCCGCCGCCACGTTCGACGCGCTCGGCGCGAAACCGTGGGCCGACCGCGCGCACGCCGAGCTGCGGGCGACCGGGGAGACCCGGCGCCGCGACGCGGACGCGATCGACCAGCTCACGCCGCAGGAGTTGCAGGTGGCGCGGCTGGTCGCCGAGGGGCTGAGCAACAAGGAGATCGCCGGCCGGCTGTTCCTGTCGCCGCGCACGATCGGCAGCCACCTGTACCGGATCTACCCGAAGCTCGGCGTCACCTCGCGCACCGAGCTGGCCGGCGTCATCTCCCGCGGACTGAACTAGCGCTTGCGTGCCACCGCAGCCCAGCCACTGTCGTCGCGGGTCACGGCGGCGCCGGGGCCGGGGCGCCGGCGGTGTCAGGATGCTCGCGGGCGCTCCCACGTGTCGCGCAGCGTCGTCGCGCGCAGGGCGGCGTTGATGCCGAGCCAGCGGATCGGCTCCGGCTCCCAGCGCCGGGAGCGATGGCCTACCCACGGCAGGGCGGTCCGGTCACTCTCGGCGCCCGAGATCAGATCAGCGAGCGTACGCCCGGCGAGGTTCGCCGCCGCGACGCCGTCGCCCACGTAGCCGCCCGCCCAGGCTATTCCGCCGGACAGGCCCACGCTCGGCATCCAGTCGCGTGGGATGCCCAGCGGCCCGCCCCACCGGTACGCGATCTCCGGCTCGATGCCGAACATCTCGGTGAGCGTGGCCCGCAGGCTGTCGAAGACGGCCGGGACCCGGTCGTAGCCGGGCTCGATGCGCGAGCCGAAGTGGTAGGGCGCGCCGCGGCCGCCGATCGCGAGCCGGTCGTCGGCGGTCCGCTGCCCGTAGATGATCATGTGGCGCTCGTCGCTGAACGTCTCGCGGCGGCGCAGGCCGATCCGCTCCCACTCGGCCTCGGAGAGCGGCTCGGTCGCGATCATCAGGGAGTAGACCGGCGCGAGGTTGCGGCGGTGGCCGGCGAGCCGGGCGGTGTAGCCCTCCAGGGCGCGGACGACCGTGCCGGCCCGGACGGTGCCACGATCGGTCTCGACCAGGCCGCGTGCTATGCGCCGTACGCGTGTCTGCTCGTAGATTTTGATCTTGCGCTTTTCGACGGCGGCGGCGAGGCCGCGCACCAGCTTGGCCGGATGCAAGGCCGCGCAGTCGGGGCTGTAGACGCCGCCGAGCACGTCCCGTGCCCCGCAGATCGCGCTCGCCTCGTCCGCCCCGAGGAAACCGCTTGCGCCCCGGGCACGCCGCAGCTGCGCGGGAGTGCGGGCGAGGGTGATCGTCCCGCCCTTCGCGTAGTCGCAGTCGATGCCCTCGGCCCGCGCGGCCCGGCCCACCTCGTCGACGGCGCCGGCCAAGGCATGATGCATCGCGCTTGCTTGTGCGGCGCCGTACCTCTTGGTCAGCTTCTCCTCGGAGACCGGGAAGAGCCCGCTGGCCCAGCCGCCGTTGCGGCCGGACGCGCCGTAACCGCAGTACTCGGCCTCGAGGATCACGATCTTCTTGTCTGGGGCGATCTCGGAGAGGTAGTACGCCGTCCACAGGCCGGTGTAGCCACCCCCGACGATGGCCACGTCGGCGTCGCGGTCGCCGTCGAGCGGCGGGCGCGGCGTGACCGGGCCGAGGGTATGCAGCCAGTAGGACGGAGCGGTCATCGGGTTCCCCACGCGTAGGTCTGCTTCGCCAGCTTCAGGTACATGAACGTCTCGCAGGACGTGACGCCCTTGATCGTGCGGACCTTCTCGTTGAGCAGGTCGAGCAGGTGCTCGTCGTCGGTGCAGACCAGCTCGACCAGCAGGTCGTAGCCGCCCGCGCAGATCACCACGTAGTCGACCTCGGGGATGGAGGCGATCTCGTCGGCGAGCGCGCGCAGGTCGCCGGTGGCCTTGAGGCCGACCATCGCCTGCCGGGCGAAGCCGAGCGTGAGCGGGTCGGTCACCGCCACGATCTGCATGAGCCCGCCGTCGAGCAGGCGCTGCACGCGCTGACGCACGGCGGCCTCCGACAGGCCGATCTCCTTGGCGAGCGTCGCGTACGACATCCGCCCGTCCCGCTGCAGGTGCTCGATGATCTGCTTGTTGATCTGATCCAGAGCCAGGTCCGCCGTCACGCCGCGATTCTTCCCCGGGTGGGGGTGGACGGCAATCACATCGCTCGTCCGGTTCAGGGTGGTCAATGGAATCTTCTTCCGTCCCGGGCGGCTGTGACAACTGCGTTTATCGCAGAGTTGATCGCGCTTGACAAGGGTTTCGGTGGCGTGGAGGCTCCTGGGGCGCGGTTTCAGTTCTATGACACCCGTTTTGGGTGAAAGGTGTGTTTCTCATGCGCGTCCTGGTTGTCGGCGCCGGCGGGGTAGGGTCCGCCGCGGCCGGCATTGCCGCACGCCGCTCGTTCTTCTCCCATTTCGTCATCGCCGACTACGCATTCGACCGAGCGTCGCGGGCGGCCTCGGTCGACCCTCGCTTCGTCGCGGAGCAGGTCGATGCCTCCTCGGCCTCGGACATCTCGGATCTGTGCCGCCGGCACGCGATCACGCATGTGCTGAACGCGGTCGATCCCCGGTTTGTGATGCCGGTCTTCGAGGGCGCGCTGGCCGCCGGGGCCTCCTATCTCGACATGGCGATGTCGTTGTCCCACCCGCACCCTACCGAGCCGTACCGGCAGACCGGGGAGAAGCTGGGTGACGCGCAGTTCGCGCTGGCGCCCTCGTGGGAATCCGCCGGGCTGCTGGCGCTGGTCGGCATCGGCGTCGAGCCCGGCCTGTCCGACATCTTCGCCCGGTACGCCGCCGACCACCTCTTCTCCCGCATCGACGAGGTCGGCATCCGCGACGGCGGCAACCTGGTCGTCGAGGGCTACGACTTCGCGCCGTCGTTCTCGGTGTGGACCACCATCGAGGAGTGCCTGAACCCGCCGGTGATCTGGGAACGTGACCGGGGCTGGTACACCACGGTCCCGCTCAGCGAGCCCGAGATCTTCGACTTCCCCGGCGGCATCGGCCCCGTCGAGTGCGTCCACGTCGAGCACGAGGAGGTGCTGCTGATCCCGCGCTGGGTGGACGCCGGCAAGGTCACCTTCAAATACGGCCTGGGCGCCGAGTTCATCGAGGTGCTGCGCACCCTGCACAAGCTCGGCCTCGACCGGGTGGAGCCGGTGCGGGTCGGCGCCGCCACCGTCTCCCCGCGCGACGTGGTGGCGGCCGTGCTGCCCGACCCGGCCACCCTCGGCGACAAGATGACCGGCAAGACCTGCGCGGGCACGCTGGTCCGCGGCCTCGGCCGCGACGGCTCGCCCCGCGAGGTCTACCTGTACCACCTGGTCGACAACGAGTGGTCCATGCGCGAGTACGGCGCCCAGGCCGTGGTCTGGCAGACGGCGGTGAACCCGGTCGTCGCTCTCGAGCTGCTGGCCACCGGCACGTGGCAGGGCACCGGGGTGCTCGGGCCCGAGGCGTTCGATCCCGTGCCGTTTCTCGACAAGCTCGTCGAGTACGGCTCGCCCTGGGAGATCAGGGAAGTCGCCGCGTAGCGGGCTCAGGCGCGGGGCCAGAGGTCGTACGGCTGCGGGCCGGGGCGGGAAGCAGCACGCCTCGGCCAGGCCGGCGGCCTCCCGGAAGCCGTGGCCGACCGCCTCGGGCAGGTGGGCGTCGCTGCCGAAGGTCGCAGCGGCCGGCCGGCGGGTTGTCAGGCGAGCAGGACGGCGGGGATCAGCGAGTAGACGCTCAGGTCCACCCGTGCTCATGACCTGATCTTCGCCCGCGCGCCGTCCGGGGCGCAGGCCGGGTGGACGCCCGCGGCTTGTTGTGACACCCGCCCGGACAACCCGGCGCCGCGGCACCGGGGGTGACCAATCGGCCAGATCGCTTGATGGCCGGGGTGCTTTGCCAAAATCGTACGATATAAATGTTTAATGCGAGCGTAACCGGTGCACCTCGGCCCGTAACGCCAGCTCGCTCGACGCCGCGGCGGCGAGATCCTCCACCAGCAGCAACTCCCGCGGCTCCCAGTCGCGCGGCTGGTCGTGCGCGACGAAGAACGCGCCGAGCGGGTAGTCGTCGGGGCTGCGCAGGGGAAAGCCGGCGTAGGCGATCACCCCGTCGCCGATTGCCGGATGCCACGAGAACCGGTCGTCGGTGCGGGCGTCGCTGATCAGCAGGGGCGCGTCGGTGTCGGTCACGAAACGGCAGAAAGAGTGCGTCAGCGGCGGGCCGGCCCGGCCCGCTACCACGCGCCGGTCGGCGCCCACGAGAGAAACTTGCGCGCGAACCGCCCGCAACTGGTGCGCCGCCGCCCGGGCCAGGCGATCCAGGGAGGCGCTCCGGGCGCCGTCGAACAGGCCGCATTCCCGCAGCCGCCGCAGCCGCGTCGCGTCGTCAAGACCCCACTCCCGCATAGTTCGGCCGCCGGGCGCAAAGCTGAGAGGTTGACGGAAGACGTAGCTCAAGAGTCTTGTCTGCAACGGAATCAGTGGAAGGATGGCCGGGAAAGTGTCCGATCCTGCGTCTGGAGATCGAGTGACCGCCAAGACTGTGCTGCACAACTTCATCGGCGGCGCCGCGTCCGCGCCCGCCGAGGGCCGATACGAAGACCTGATCGACCCGGCGACCGGCGAAGTCTTCGCCTCCGCGCCCGTCTCCGGCAAGCCGGACGTCGACAAGGCCATGGAAGCGGCGTCGGCGGCTTTCGCGACCTGGCGGAACACGACGCCGAGCGAGCGGCAGCAGGCGCTGCTCAAGTTCGCCGACGCGATCGAGGCCCGGACGGACGAACTGGTCGCGGCCGAGTCGCAGAACACGGGCAAGCCGCTCGGCCTGACCAAGTCGGAGGAGCTGCCGCCGGCGATCGACCAGATCCGGTTCTTCGCGGGCGCCGCGCGGCTGCTCGAGGGCCGCTCGGCCGGGCAGTACATGAACGGGTTCGAGTCGTACGTCCGCCGCGAGCCGATCGGCGTGTGCGCGCAGGTCACGCCCTGGAACTACCCGCTGATGATGGCGGTCTGGAAACTCGCGCCCGCGATCGCCGCCGGCAACACGGTCGTCCTCAAGCCGAGCGACACCACGCCGGTCACCACGGTCATGCTCGCCGAGATCGCCGCCGAGTTCCTCCCGCCCGGCGTGCTCAACGTCGTGGTCGGCGATCGCGACACCGGCCGCCAGCTGGTCAGCCACCCCACCCCGCAGATGGTGTCGATCACCGGCTCGGTCCGCGCGGGCATGGAGGTCGCGACGGCCGCGTCCGCCGACCTCAAGCGCACCCACCTCGAGCTGGGCGGCAAGGCCCCGGTGGTGATCTTCGACGACGCCGACATCGCGGCCGCGGCCGAGGCGATCGCCGTGGGCGGCTACTTCAACGCCGGCCAGGACTGCACCGCCGCCACCCGGGTGCTGGCGTCGCCGCGCGTCTACGGCGATTTCGTCGCGGCCCTTGCCGACCAGGCCTCCGCGACGAAGACCGGAGCGGCCGACGACGAGGACGTGCTGTTCGGCCCGCTGAACAATGCCCGCCAATTCGACCGGGTCGCCGGTTTCGTCGACCGCCTTCCCGACCACGCCGTGCTGAACGCCGGCGGCGCCCGGGTCGGCGACCGCGGCTATTTCTATTCGCCGACGGTCATCTCCGGCCTGCGGCAGACCGACGAGGTCATCCAGGACGAGATCTTCGGCCCGGTCATCACCGTCCAGCAGTTCACCGACGAGGACGAGGCCGTCGCGTGGGCGAACGGCGTCGAATACGGCCTGGCGTCGAGCGTCTGGACCAGGGACCACGCCCGCGCGATGCGCATGACGCAGCGTCTCGACTTCGGCTGCGTCTGGGTGAACTGCCACATCCCGCTGGTGGCGGAGATGCCGCACGGCGGTTTCAAGCACTCGGGGCACGGAAAGGACCTCTCCGTCTACGGCCTCGAGGACTACACCCGCATCAAGCACGTCATGCATTCACTGGGCTGAATCGGGGGTCAGAGGGAAAGCCCGGGCCGAGGGGGCCCGGGCTTTCTCCGTTCAGATCACCGGCGGAACGTGGAGTTGTCGCCGGTGCTGATCACGCCGTAGTTGGTGTGCGTGGCGACCGAGCGTTCGCCGGACGCCACGATGGTGACGCCCCCGCTCGACAGCATCCCGGCGACGTCCCGCGCCAGCTCGGGATCCGCGGCGAGGGCCTTGCGGATCTGCAGCTTCAGCACCGCCTCGCTGTCCTCCTCGCCGGCGGCGACGTCGACGATCGCGCCCTCGATGGCCGGCCGGGACTCGTCGCGGCGCAGGATCCGGTTGAGGACGCGATGGCCGAGGCTCACCGTTCCGTCGGCGGCCTTGTCGACGACCGCCTCGCGCACCTTCTCGAGGGTGGTCGCGCCGTACGCGGCGACCGCGCCGGTCACGTACGGCAGCACCGCGCCCGCCGTCTGGGCAACGTCGATATCCATGCCACCTGGATACACGGGTTACACAAGCCGCGTACAGCACCAGTCACCCGGAGAGCGTCCGCCGGTCAGCTGCCGCCGGGCTCACCGATCGAAGTCACCTTCGAGATGGAGACCGGCGGGCTGCTGCGGGCGCACGCGGTCGAGCTGGTGACCGGCATGGACCTGCACGTCGAGCTGCACCTCAAGGGCCGCCTCTCCGACGAGCAGGTGCGCGAGGCGGCCGCCGGCAACGACGTCTCGGCCTGAGGGCCACCGGCTACAGGGCCGAGACGGCGAGCGCCGCGATCGCGCCGGCGAACGCGAAAGCCTGGACGGAAAGGCGCCACCACCAGCGGGGGAGCTCGGCCGGCCGGTAGAGGTACTTGATTCCCAGGACCCACGCCACCATGTTCGCCACGATGCCGATGCCCGCGCCGAGGAACGCCGTGGTGGCGGTCGCGAGGGGAATCCCGATCGCCGCGAAGACGAACGGCAGACCCAGGACGCCGACTATCAGCACCCACTTGGCGGCCAGGAACACGGCGAGGCCGTTTTGCCGCTGACCGGCCAGGGTGGCGCCGACGATCTGGGCCAGGGCCATGAATCCGCTCATCGCCGCGCCGACGCCGACCAGGCGTGGCCGGCCGCCGGTGGTGGCGGCGGCCAGCGACAGCCCGGACACGGCGACGGCGAGGATCAGCCCGTAGACGATGTTCTCGCCGAACCGGTAGGCGTGCCCCTTGAGGAACGGAAGCGGGCTCTGCCCGCGCTTCGGCAGGGTCGAAGGGGATTCCACGTCCTCAATGGTCGTGCACCCGTCAAGCGAACTGAGGGATCACCTCGGCGGCGAAGCGGTGCAGCGGCGAATGGTCATAGGCCAGCCGGGGAATGTAGAAGATCACGTAGTCGCAGCCGGCCTCGACCACCTGCTCGACCCGGGCGATCGTGTCGGCGGTGGACCACGACGGATCGACCTCGATCGTGGTGGATTTGGCAATGGCGGAGTAGTCGCGGCCCACCGTCTCGCAATGGTTGCGCAGGACGGCCAGCTTCTGCCGGATCAGCGCGGCGTCGCCGTTGCCGACGTTGCTGCCGTCGGCGTACTTCGCGACCAGCTTCAGCGTCACCTTTTCGCCCCCGCCGCCCAGCCAGAACTGCGGCTTGCGCCGGGGCTGGTTGATCGGGCCGTCGATCTGATAGTGCTTTCCGCTGAAGACGGGCCGGTCCTCGGTCCACATCTTGTGGACGATTTCCACCGCCTCCCGGAAAGCGCCCATCCGCTGCGGCACCTCGGGCCATTCGTAGCCGTACGCCCGCCATTCGTGCTCGTACCAGCCGGCGCCGAGCCCGGCGTAGAGCCGGCCGTGACTCGCCACATCCACGGTCGAGGCGATCTTGGCGTACAAGGACGGCTGGCGATACCCATTGCAGCCGACCATCTGGCCGATGTTGACGCGGGTGGTGTCGCGGGCCAGCGTCGCCGACGCGGTCCAGCATTCGAAGGTGGTGTTCATGGTCGGTATGGGGATGGTGTGGAAATGGTCGTAGAGCCAGATCGAGTCCCACGGGCCGGCGTCGGCAGCCTTGGCGACCGCGGTCATCGCCTCATACTGCTCGACCGGGTCGGCGATCTCGTTCAGGTCCATCTTCCAGCCCTGCGGCACGAACACCCCGAAGCGCACACTCATGTCTGCGAACTTAATCCACGCGATGATGTCGAGCGACGGAGATCAGCTTCGTCCTTCCGCCGAGGAACCAGCCACACGAGGAGGATGAGATGCCGCGCTACCTGCTGATCGTCGACTACCGGCCGGGCGACGTGCCCGAGCCGATGGACCAGTGGAAGCCGGACGAGATCCGCGCGCACATGGATTACTACGCGGCGCTGAACCGCGAGCTCACCGAGACCGGCGAGCTCGTCGGCGGGGAGGCGCTGACCAGCCCGGCCGACGGCAAGGAGGTCGTGTCGGACGGCCACGGCGCGACGGTGGTGACCGACGGGCCGTTCGCCGAGTCCAAGGAGATGCTCGCCGGGTACCAGATCGTCGAGGTGGAGTCGGAGGAGCGGGCGCTCGAGATCGCGGCCCTGGTGTCGGCGGTGCCGGGGCCGGGCGGGGTGCCGCTGCGGCAGCCGATCACGGTGCGCCGCGTGATGTCGAACGCCGATTTCGACGCGCTGACGGAGTGATCGAGGAGCTGTTGCGGTCGCTGGCCCCGCAGGTGCTGGGCATTCTCGCCCGGCGCTGCGGGGACTTCGGCGCGGCCGAGGACGCCGTACAGGAGGCGCTGCTCGCTGCGTACCTGAACTGGGGGGAAATTCCCGATAATCCCCGCGGTTGGCTCCTGCAGACGGCAGGCCGCGAGCCGCCGTGACCCGCGGCGCGGTCGGCGAGTATCAGCTGCAGGCCGCGATCGCCGCCCTGCACGCCCGCGCCGCCAAGCCCGGCGACACCGACTGGCCGCAGATCCTCGCCCTCTACGGCCTGCTCGAGCGGATGACCGGCAACCCGATGGTCACCCTGAACCGGGCGGTCGCGCTGGCCATGGTGGACGGACCCGGCGCCGGGCTCGCGCTTCTCGACCAGGTCGATCGGGAAAGCCACCGGGTCGACGCCGTCCGCGCCCACCTGCTCGAGCGGGCGGGGGAGGCGGAGCGGGCCGCACAGTTGTACGCTGCCGCGGCAGGCCGCACGACCAGCCTGCCCGAGCGGCGCTACCTGACCACCCGAGCCGCGCGGCTGCGGTGACACGGGGAAGCGGGTGCGGATGTATTTCGTGAGCTGGAGCGCGGTACGACGGCGTACCGCGCAGGCCGCGCTGCTCACCCTCCTCGCCGCGCTGGCCGCGGCCGCGGGGGCCTCCGCGCCCTGGTACGGCCTGACCGTCGCGTCCCGGGCCGCCGGCGCCGAGGTGCAGGCCCGCCCGGCCGCCGAGCGGGTGGTCACCGTCCACCAGCCGCAGGCGGAGACCGGCGGCGATCCCCGCAAGGCGCTCGACGCTCTGGTCGTACGTGTCAACGGTTTGCTCGATCTTCCGGGCGCGGCGCCGATCGTCGGCCTCGCCCAGAACACCACCTACATCGACGCCCGCCATGGCAACGCCCCCACCGGCATGCCGATCGCCTACCGCGACGGTTTCTGCGCGCATGTCCGGCTCACCGGCGACTGCCCGCGCGAGCCGTCGTCGGTCGCGGTGAGCGCGGACGTCGCGCGCCGTCTCGCCCTCAAGACCGGCGACACCCTTCCCGTACGGCCGGAGGGCGCCGTCAACGGGGTGCGCCTCAAGGTCGTCGGGGTGTACGAGACGGTCGGCGACTACTGGACCGACCCGCTGTTCAAGTCGCAGGGCGACCTCGATCCCGTCTTCACCACTCTCGACACGTTCCGGCAGCCGCAGCTGGGCCGCCCCACCCTCGCGGTGTCCCTGCCCGTGCCGCTGCCGCTGCTGCGCGGCGACAACCTCTACGACCTCAACGGCGTGCTCAACGCCGCCGGCCCGCGCTTCGCCGCCGCCCAGCTCGACCTGGACAACCCGACCGGCACCCTGTTCGACGCGGTCATCGCCGACCGCCGCACGGTCCTCACCGGCGTCCTGGTCGCCCTCGTCCAGCTGCTGGTGCTCGCCTGGTTCGCGCTCGGCCTGGCCGGTCGGCTCACCGGCCGCGACCGCCGCGCCGACGCCGGCCTGCTCAAGCTGCGCGGCGCCACCCGCGGCGGCCTGCTGCGCCTGACCGCCGGCCAGCACGTGCCGCCGCTGCTGATCGGCGCCGCGATCGGGCTGCCGGCCGGCATCCTCGCCTCCTGGCCGGTCGCCGGCGCCCTGCCGGTCCGCTCCGAATGGTGGATCGCGCTGCTCATGGCGATCGGCGCGGTCCTCGCCGTCGCGGCCGGCGGCCTGCTCGTGCTCACCGGCATGGACGCGATCGCCCAGCGCGCGCCCGTGGCGGCCCTGCTGCGCCGCGTCCCCGGCGTGCGCCGCGACTGGCGGTCCCGCTTCGTCGACATCGCGTTCCTCGCCCTCGCCGCCGGCGCCGTCTACCAGGCCCGCACCGGCGGCCCGGCCGGCGGCCTCGGCGCCGCCGCGCCCGCCCTGGTCGCGCTCGCAGTCGGGCTGCTGCTGGCCCGCCTGCTGCGCTGGGTCACCGACCGGGCCGGCGGGGCCGCGATCCGCGCCGGCCGGGTGCGGCTCGGCCTCACCGCCGTGCAGGTGTCCCGCCGGCCCGGCGCCGACCGCGTCCTGGCCCTGCTGGTCGTGGCCGTCGCCCTGGTCGCGCTCACCGCGGGCGGCCTGGTCGCCGACCGCGCCGAGCGCGCCGCCCGCGCCGACGTCGAGCTGGGCGCGGCCCGGGTCCTGACGGTCCGCGCCGAGTCACGCACCCAACTGCAGAACGCGGTCCGCCAGGCCGACCCGTCCGGCCGCGAGGCGATGGCCGTCGTCGTCGACACCACCGCCGACCCGCCGGTGCTCGCCGTCGACTCGAGCCGCCTCGCGGCCGTGGCGACCTGGCATGCCGAGTCCGGCCCGGTCGGGGCGCTCGCCGGCGCGGTCGGCGGCGCCCGTCTGCCGGCCGACCCGCCGCTGATCACCGGCCGCACCCTGGAGGTCCGCCTCACCCGCGACGCTCGCGGCCCGGCCCTGCTCGGCGCGATCCTCCAGCACGAGGGCACCGGCGCCGGCCTGCGGGTCGAGTTCCGCGGGCTGCACGCCGGCGACCAGCAGGTCACCGCGGCCGTGCCGGCCTGCGCGGTCGCGCCCGGCTGCCGGTTCGTCGGCTGGCAGCTGTTCCCGGCCGCGGGCGGGCTGACCATCCGCTCGCTCGCCTCGGCCGCGTCCACCGTGCTCGACACGGCCGGCCTCGCCGACGTTAGCCGCTGGCACGCCGACTACATCGGAGTGGCGCCGCGGCTGGCGGCCTCGAGCCGCGGCCTCACCGTCGCCGCCGACGCGCGGTCCGGCACCGAGGTACGCCTGGTGGACGCCCCGGTCCCGCTGCCGGTCGTGATCGCGGGGGAGCGGCCCGACCAGTGGCGCTTCGACGACGCCATGTCCGGCCGCTTCGGGGGCACCGCCACCCCCGTACGCGTCATCGCCCAGGCCGAAGTGCTCCCCGTGCTGGGCCGGCGCGGCCTGCTCACCGACCTCGACGCCGCCCGCCGGCTCGCCGGCGACGCCGACCTCGGCGGCACCTTCCAGGTCTGGCTGGCCGCCGGCGCCCCCGCGTCGCTGGTCACCGCGCTCACCGGCGCGGGCCTGACCGTCGTCGACGACCGCACCTCCGCCGCCCGCGCCACCGCGCTCGGCGCCGAGGGCCGGTTCGTCACCGCGCCGTTCGCCATCCTCACCACCGCGATCGCCCTGCTCGTCGCCGCCGCGATGATCGCCGTCGCGGCCGAGGCCGAACGCGAGCCCCGCCAGGCCATGCTCGCCGCCCTGCGCGCCCAGGGCCTCTCCCGCGCCACCGCCTCGTTCACCGGCCGGGCCGGCACCGCCGCGCTCGTGCTCACCGGCGTGGCCGGCGGCCTGCTCGCCGCGCTGATCGCCCGCCCGGTCGCCGCGATCGTCGCGACGCCGTTCCCCGACAACTGGCAGGTGGTCGAGCCACCCGGCGTGCTCTCCGCCCCGGTGCTGGCCCTCGCCGCCGCGACCGGCCTGATCGTCCTCGGCGTCCCCGCCCTGCTCGCCACCCGCCGGGGGACCCGATGACCGCGCTCGTCCTCGCGATGGTCTGGGCCCGCCGCGGCCAGGCGCTCACCCTCGCCCTGCTCACCCTGTTCGGCGTCGCCGCCGCCGTGGCCGCCCCCGCCTACCTGCGGGCCGCCGACCGGGCCGTCGCCGCCGGCGAGGTCAGCACCGCCGACGCCGCCTCCCGCAGCCTCACGCTGATCGCCCGCCAGCACGACCACCGCGAGGGCCGCACCGCCCCCGAGGCCGTCGCCGCCGACGTCGACCTGGGCCGGACCGGCGCGTCCCTGCTGAACCTGCCCGGCTTCGACTACACGTACGCGTCGGAGTTCCCCGCGATCCGGATGGAGCCCGACGACCACATCCGCACCCGGGTCGTCTACCGCCAGGACGTCTGCGCCCACCTCACCATGACCGCCGGCCGCTGCCTGATCGGCGAGTCCGACATGGTCATCGGCGAGGAGACCGCGGCACGGCTACGGCTCGCCCCCGGCGACGAGGTGCACCCGGTCTTCGCCCGCTGGCTCCCCAAGGTGCAGATCTTCGAGGCCGACGGCCGGCCGAAGCGCTTCCTGATCGCCGGGGTCTACCACGCCACCGATGCCGGCGACCCGTACTGGGGCACCCACGGCTACTTCGGCGCCGACACCGGCGGCCGTCCCGGCGAGCCCGCCTTCGTCACCAACGCGTCCGTGGCCGCCATGGACCACGGCGCCATCGAGCTCAGCGTCGACGGCGCGGGGACCCCCGGAGCCCTGTCGGTCGACCGGCTGCCCGCGGTTCGCTCCGGCCTGGCGACGCTGCAGCAGCGGGCCGCGAAGCTCGGCGACGGCCTCCAGATCGAGACGGGCATCCCCACGCTGCTCGCCCGGATCGACAGCGGCCGCGACGCCGCCCACGAGATCGTGCCCGTCCTCGCGGTGTCCCTGGTGCTGCTGGCCTGCCTCACCATCTACCTGGCCGTCGGCTACGGCACCGAGGGCCGGCGCCCTGAGCTGGCGGTGGTCGCGCTGCGCGGCGCCCGCTGGGGCCAGCGCTGGTGGCTGGCCACCGGCGAAAACCTGGTGTCCATCCTGGTGGGCGCGATCTTCGGCTGCCTGGCCGGCCAGCTGCTGGTCGACGCGTTCGCGGCGTGGCGCTTTCCCGGCGTCGGCGCCGACCCCGGCCTGGAGGCGCTGCGCTGGGCCCCCGCCGCCGGGGCCGCCGCCATGGTCACCGCGCTGCTGGCCGAGCGCCGCCAGCTGGGCCGCCCGGTCGCCGAGCTGCTGCGCCGCGTGCCGCCCGCGCCCCGGGTCGGCACCGCCGTCGCTGCCGAGGCCGTGGTGGTGCTGCTGGCCGCCGTCGCGGTCACCCAGCTCGCCCTCACCGGCGGCGCCCTCACCGGCGTGGGCACCTTCGCCACCGGCCTGGTGCTCGTCGCCGCGGCGCTGGTGGCGGCCCGGCTGGTGCTGCCGTGGGCCACGCTCATCGCCCGCCGCCAGCTGCGCGACGGCCACCTGGCGGCGTCGCTGGCGGCCTTCCAGGTCTCCCGGCGTCCCGGCGGGGCGCGCTTGTTCGCCTTGCTCACGGCCGCGGTCGCGGTCATCGGGTACGCCGCCTGCGCCGTCGACGTGGGCGCCCGGGGCCGTTCCCTCGAGGCGGGCATCGGCATCGGCGCCGACCGCGTCGTGACGGTGGGCCCGGTCAGCCGCCAGGGCCTGCTGGCCGCGGTGCGCGCCGCCGACCCCGCGGGCGCCTACGCGATGGCGGCCGTCCGCCTCCCCGCCGAGAAGGGCCGGCCCGCCGCGATCGCGGTCGACTCGACCCGGGCCGCGGCGATTGCCGAGTGGGGCGGCTTCGACCCCGCCCGGGTGGCGGCGACGCTGCACCCGGCCGCCGCCGCCCCGCTGCAGGTGCGCGGCGCGCGGCTGACGTTCGACGTGACCGCGTCGAAGCTGACGATCGGCAAGTCGCTGCTGGCGACGGTGGTTCTCGCGCCGGTCGCCGGCCCCGCCGACGAGCCGGTCGAGCTGGGGGAGCTGCAGCCGGGCCGTCATCGGTACGAGGCGGACGTGCGGGCGTGCGCGGGCGGCTGCCGGGTGAAGGCCTTCCAGCTGAACGGCCGCGAGGGATCGCTCGACGTGACCGGCGACGTGACGCTGCACTCGGTGGCGGCCACGGGCGCCGCGCCGGCACAGCTCGGCGATCCCGACGCGTCCGGCGATCCCGCCGGAATCCCGCCGGAGGTCCTCGGGGCGGTCGGCCGGTGGCGTATTTCCGACGGCGGGACGGTCACGGCCGGGCCCTCCGGTCTGCGCGTGCAGATAACGTCGCTCAACGGGCTGCCCCACGGGGTGTTCGTGCAACCGTCCGGCGTGCCGAGCCCGCTGCCGGTGGCGACCGCCGGAGACGTGGCCACTGCGTCGGTTCTGGGCCTCGACGGCCGCGCGCTCCCGATCGCCTCGGCGCTGCGGCTCCCGGCCGTCCCGGGTGTGGGCACGCCCGCGGTACTGGCCGACCTCGACTACGCCGACCGGCTGGCCACCGACGCGATCCCCAGCACCGCCGCCCAGGTGTGGCTCTCCCCGAAGGCGCCGGCCGACGTCCTTGACCGGCTGCGTTCGGCCGGTCTGGTGGTCACCACCGACACCAGCGCCACCCAGGTGCGCGCCCGGCTCGACAAGCAGGGCCCTGCCCTCGCGCTGTGGTTCTACATCCTGGTCGGAGCCTTGGCCGCCGCTCTCGCGGCCGGCGCGCTGGTGCTGGCCGCCGCGGTGGACCGGGCGCGCCGCATCGAGGATCTGTCCGCCCTGCGCGCTCAGGGGCTGCCGCGCTCCGCGGTCCGCCGGGCGACACTGTGGACGTACCCGGTCATGGTCGGCGCTGCCGTGCTGGCGGGGATGGCGATTGCGCTGTTCGGGTGGCGCCTGACCGGGTGGGCGTTGCCGCTGGCCGGGCTGCACCCGCCTGCCTTGCCGTTCCCGGTCCTCCCGCGCGTGCTCAGCTTGATCGGCACGGCCGTGGTGGCGTTCGCCGTGCTCTCGGGCGTGGCGATCCTGGCCGGGCGCCGCACGTTGCGCGCCATCCGCTGATGCCCGGACACCGGTCTGGTTTCCACGGCCCGGGGCAGTGCGTGGTCACTGTGGGGTGCGGCCCGTTGTGGCGGGTGGGTGGCTGGGCGGGGGTTTGCCATGGCCCGGGGCCGTGCATGGTCACTGTGGGTGCCGCCCGTCGCGGCGGGTCGATAGCTGGGCCGGGGTTGCCCTGGCCCGGGGTCGTGCATGGTCATCGTGGGTGCCGCCCGTCGCGGCGGGTCGGCGGCTGTCGGCGGCGCTGGCTTCGGCCTCGGCTGGCCCAGGCGCCGCCGCCTCACAGAGAGAGCGATCGCCACATTGCGGGATCCGGTGCCTGGTCGGGGGCATTCTGGCTCGCACGGGAACGGCCGCGAAGCCCACCGGGCCGCGGGACAGACGGCGCTGTGGTGGGGGACGTCTCCGAGCCGTACGAATGAGGGTTTTGGAATGTGAAATTCGGCGGCAGGATGGGTGCGTGGCTTATATGCGCGCCAATGGGATCGATGTCTGGTGTGAAACCGTTGGCGACGCGGGGGATCCGCCGCTGCTGATGATCATGGGGCTGGGGGCGCAGCTCATCGACTGGCCGCCGGGGTTTGTCGAGATGCTGGCCCGGCGCGGGTTCCGGGTCGTGCTGTTCGACAACCGGGATTCGGGGCTGTCCGCGGGCTTCGACGAACTGGGGCTTCCCGATGTGGCCGCGATCTTCGGCGGCGATCCGTCCTCGGCGGGATATCTGCTGTCCGATCTCGCGGGCGACGCGGCGGGGCTGCTCAAGGCGCTCGGTATCGAGCGGGCGCACGTGGTGGGCGCCTCGATGGGCGGGATGATCGCGCAGCAGCTGACGATCGATCATCCGGACCTGGTGGCCAGCCTCTGCTCGATCATGTCGACAACCGGGGACCGGGCGGTGGGGCATCCGACGCCGGACGCGGCGGCCGTGCTGATGCGGGCGCCGGCGGCGAGCCGGGACGAGGCGGTGGCCAACGGGGTCCGGGCGGCGCGGGTCACCGGGTCGCCGGGGTATCCGGCGCCGCTCGCCGAGCTCGAGCGGCGGGCAGCGGCCAAGTACGACCGGGGGTACCGGCCGGCCGGGACGCTGCGGCAGTATGCGGCGATCCTCGCGTCGCCGGACCGGACGGCGGGGCTGCGCGAGGTCACGGCGCCGACAGTGGTGATCCACGGGGCCGACGATCCGCTGATCACGGTCAGCGGCGGGCAGGCCACGGCGGCGGCGGTGCCGGGGGCCGGGCTCGAGATCATTGCGGGGATGGGGCACGACCTGCCGGTGGCGCTGTGGCCCCGGCTCGTCGACGCGATCGTGGCGAACATCAAACGAGGCTGAGGGCCGCCGGGGGTTATTGTTTGATGCAGCAACTTTCCCCCATGAGAAACGGAACGGCCCCGTGAGTGACCTGAATCTGCTGGTAGTCGTCGCGAGCACCCGCCCGGGCCGGGTAGGCCTGCCGGTGTCGCAGTGGTTCGTCGACGCCGCCAAGGCCCACGGCGGATTCCAGGTGAGCGTCGTCGACCTGGCCGAGGAGAACCTCCCGCTGCTCGACGAGCCGCACCACCCGCGGCTGAGCAAGTACCAGCACGACCACACCAAGCGCTGGAGCGAGAAGGTCGCCGCCGCGGACGCGATCGTGTTCGTGATCCCCGAGTACAACTACTCGCTGGGCGCGGCGGTCAAGAACGCCCTCGACTACCTGCACAACGAGTGGCGCTACAAGGCCGCGAGCGTGGTCAGCTACGGCGGCGTCTCGGCGGGCACCCGGTCGGCGATGGCGCTGCACGGGGCGGTCTACGCGCTCAACCTCTTCATGATCTCGCAGCAGGTGAACATCCCGTTCGTGCACAGCCGCCTCGTCGACGGCCGCTTCGACCCGTCGGAGACGACCGAGACGGCCGCGACGGCGATGCTCGACGAGCTGGTCAAGGTGGCCGGCGCGCTCGAGCAGCTGCGGGGATAAAGGCGCGCTCATCGAGGCGCGTGTGGCCGCCGTTGCCATCGAGGCGCCTGAGCTGGGGCAATCCCGACCATGGCCGCATCTCGCATCCGTACGGTTTGAACGTGAGCTTCTTCGCGAATCTCAGGGTGCAGGTCAAGATCGGGATCATCGTGGTGATGGGCGTCCTGGTGGCGCTGGTCATCGGGATCCTCGGGCTGCACGCGCTGCACGGCGCGGCGATCGCGGCGCACAACATCTACGCCGGCAATCTCTCCAGCTCCAACGCGCTCGGCCTGGTCTCGACGGCGATGGCGCAGTCGCGACTCAGCCTCGCCAACCAGATCCTCTCCGGCGACGCGGCGACCACCAGGAAGTACACCGAGACCTTCCGGTCGGACCTGCAGGCGGTCGAGGATGCGCTGGCCGCCTACCGGGCCAGCGGGCCTGCCGCCGAGGCCGGGCTCGTCGCGGCGCTGGAGGACGACTGGGCCTCGTACGTCGACATCGCCACCACCAAGCAGATCCCGGCCGGCGAGGCCAAGGACGTGGCGGCCTGGCGGCAGACCCGCGACGCCGAGATCGCGCCGCTCATGGACAAGGTCAAGCAGAACCTCGCGGCCCTGCGCGCCGCGGAGAACGACGATGCCGCCGGCTCGGCGGAGGAGGCGAGCACCGACCACCGGGAGAACCGGCTGGAGACGATCGTGCTGCTGGTGCTGGGCTCGTCGGCCGCGATGCTGCTCGGGTACTACATCTCCCGGTCGATCGTGCGGTCGCTGCTGCGGGTCAAGGCGGTCTGCGACGGGCTCGCGGCCGGCGACCTCACCCGCACCAGCGGGCTGACCTCCTCGGACGAGCCGGGTCAGATGGGGCAGGCGCTCGACGCTGCGTTGCACCGGCTCCGCACGACGGTGGCGACGATCGACGGGTCGGCCACGTCGCTCGCGGGGGCGGCCGAGGAAATGAGCGGGGCGTCGCGGCAGATCGCCGAGTCGGCGTCGCGGACCTCCGAGCAGGCCGAGGCGGTGTCGGCGGCGGCCGAGGAGGTCTCACGCAGCGTCGACACCGTGTCGGCCGGCAGCGAGCAGATGGGCGCGTCGATCCGGGAGATCTCGCAGAACGCGAGCGAGGCGGCGCAGGTGGCGGCCGAGGCGGTGGGGCTGGCGAGCCGGACGTCGACGACGATGAACCAGCTCGGGGAGTCGTCGTCGCAGATCGGCAACGTGATCAAGACGATCACCTCGATTGCCGAACAGACGAACTTGCTGGCCCTGAACGCGACCATCGAGGCGGCGCGCGCGGGCGAGGCCGGCAAGGGCTTCGCGGTGGTGGCCTCGGAGGTGAAGGACCTCGCGCAGGAGACGGCCCGGGCCACCGAGGACATCTCGCGGCGGGTGTCGGCCATCCAGAGCGACACGGGCGGGGCGGTCATGGCGATCGAGGAGATCACCCGGGTGATCGCGCGGATCAGCGACTTCCAGACGACCATCGCGTCGGCGGTGGAGGAGCAGACGGCCACGACGGCCGAGATGAACCGGAGCGTCGGCGAGGCGGCGGCCGGGTCGGGGGAGATCGCGCAGAACATCACGGGGGTGGCCGAGGGCGCCCGGCTGACCACCGAAGGGGTGCAGCAGTCCCAGCAGGCCACGGCCGATCTCGCGCGGATGTCGACCGAGTTGAGCGGGCTGGTGTCGAGCTTCCGGTATTAGATGAACGGATGAGTGCTCCTCAGCTGCTTTCCGCGTACGCCGGGCACTGGACCGGCGACGGGACCGGGGTGACCGCGATCGTGCCGCCGGCCGGGACCGTGGGGTCGGGGGAGGTGCGCGGGGGAGCGCCGGCGACCCGGGAGTTCGAGCTGCTCGCTCCGACGCGGCTGGTCTCGTCGGTGTCGGCCGTCGTGCTCTCGGGCGGGTCGGCGTTCGGGCTGGCGGCCGGCGACGGGGTGATGCGCGGGCTGCGGGCGCGCGGGGCAGGGTTCGAGACGCCGCTCGGGCCGGTGCCGATCGTGGTGGGGATGTCCATCTTCGACGGGTCGGTCGGAGATCCGCCGCCCTTTGCCGATGCCGGCGTGGCCGCGCTCGACGCGGCCTTGCGGGGCGAGCCGTTCGTTTCCGGGGCGGTGGGGGCCGGGACGGGGGCGACCACGGGGAAGTGGCGGTCGCGGCTCGATCCGGGCGGGCTCGGGGTGGCGTTCGGGTCGGCGGGCTCCGCCTCGGTGGCCGCCGTGGTCGTGGTCAACGCCTGGGGAGACGTGCTCTCCCCGTCCGGCTCGCCGCTCTTCGGCGGTTCCTCCGGCCCGGCGGGCGTGTCGTCGCCGTTCCAGAACACGACCGTCGGGGTGCTGCTGACCGATGCCCGGCTCGGCAAATCGGACTGCTTCCTGCTGGCGCAGAGCGGGCATACCGGATATGCCCGTGCCATTCATCCTGCCCATTCACGCTATGACGGTGACGCGGTGGTCGCCCTGGCCACGGGCGCCGCCGACGCCGACCTCGACCTGCTGCGCGCCTGCGCCACCGAGACGATGGCGTCGGCGATCCGGAACGCCGTATCTCACGCGTGACTTATATAAGCCAAGCCTGATATCGTACGGGTCATGCACGCGTTCGACGTTCTCGGCGACCCGGTGCGCCGTCGCATCCTCGAGCTGCTCGCCGACGGCGAGCGGTCCTCGGGTGAGGTCACCGACGTCATCCGGGCCGAGTTCGGCATCTCCCAGCCGGCCGTCTCCCAGCACCTGAAGGTGTTGCGCGACAACGGCTTCGCCACCGTGCGCCCCGACGGCGCGCGCCGCCTCTACGCGGTCGACGACACCGCGCTGCGCGAGGCGGACGAGTGGCTGGGCCGCTTCCGGCGATTCTGGGCGCCGCGGCTGGCCGCCATGGCCACCGAGGTCGCGCGTGGCAAAAGACAACGCCGTCTGAACGACGAGGGGACTTCCTGATGAAGATCGACGTCAAACAGCAGATCAGCTCGGTGCGCCGCACGCTCGGACGCCGCACCCTCGAGGCGGGCGAGGTCCGCGTCTCGACGATCAGCCAGGTCTACGACACCGACATCGACGACCTGTGGGAGGTCGTCACCAGGCCCGAGCGCATCGAGCGCTGGTTCCTGCCGATCTCCGGCGAGCTCAAGGAGGGCGGCCACTACCAACTCGAGGGCAACGCCGGCGGCACCGTCACCGCCTGCGACAAGCCTCGCGGCTATGCCGCGACCTGGGAGTACGGCGGCGAGGTCAGCTGGATCGAGGTGCGCCTCTCGGCGGCCGGCTCAGGTACTCGTTTCGAGCTGGAGCACTGGGCCCACGTGAAGGACGAGTGGTGGGAGCAGTTCGGCCCGACCGCCACCGGCCTCGGCTGGGACGGGGGCCTGTGGGGGCTGGCGAACTACCTGGCCGACCGCTCGGCGCCGCGCCCGTCGATGGACGAGGTGATGGCGTGGATGACCTCCGACGAGGGCAAGCTCTTCCATCGGCTGGCCGCCGACTCGTGGGCCGAGGCCGCGGTCGCCGACGGCGAGGACGCGACGGTCGCTGCCGGGATGGCCGATCGGGGCTATGCCGCCTACACGGGCGGCTGACCGCCGTCGTCGCCGCCGGGGCGGTTCGCTGCCAATCGCCCCGGCGACTCGCCGACACCCCGTTAAAGTACGAAAAATCGGGTAAAGAGGAAAATAACCGCTAGCTTCTGCGGAACCGATCCAGGTGTCCGGAGGTATTTCTCATGCGATCGTTCGGGCGTTGCCTCATGACGTCGTTGGTGGTGGCATCCACGGTGGTGGGCTCGGCCACCGCGGGCTATGGCGAGCCGAACGCGGATCTCGTCCAGCTGGGGTTTCAGCTGGTCAATCTCAACAGTCGCAAGTGCCTCACCGTGACCGCCGGCGGCCTGGCCGACGACGCCATTCTCATCCAGAAGGAATGCGGCCGCGACGCCTCGTACCGCTGGCGGTTCGTGCGGGCCGAGGGCACCGATCTCTACCAGGTCATCAACGTCAACAGCGGAAAGTGCCTGGCCATCGCGGCCGGCAGCCTGGACGACAACGGGTTCGCGACGCAGTACGGCTGCGACGACGACCCGGCCCGGCAGTGGCGGCTGCGTGCCCCGACCGGGGCCGGCATCCTGCTGTCCGTCGTGCCGGTCGGGGACACGCTGATCGAGAACGGCCGCAGCAGGAAATGCCTCACCATCGCCGGTGGCGCGGGCGCCGAGAACGGCGTGGCCGTGCAGTACGGGTGCGACGCCGAGCAGTCCCGCCGCTGGTCCATGCGCCTGGTCGCGGGGCCCGCGCTGTAACGTGCGCTCGTCCATTCGCCTGGTCGCGGGGCCCGCGCTGTAACGTTCGCCGGCATGAGGATGCTGATCACCGGCGCGAGCGGTCACCTGGGCAGCGCCGCCGCCGCGCGGGCGGCCGCCGCCGGCTGGGACGTCACCGGCACGTACTTCAGCAACGCGATCGCGGGCGGCGAGCCGCTCGATGTGCGTGACCGCGACGCGGTCGACGCCCTGGTCCGCAAGGTCAGGCCGGACGTCGTGGTGCACACCGCCGCGGGCCGCCAGGACTGGCCGACCATCGCCGACGGCTCCGCCCACATCGCGCTCGCCGCGGCGCGGGCCGGCGCTCGCCTCGTACACGTCTCGACGGAGGCCGTGCTCTCCGGCCGCGACATCTACTACGACGAGACCGCCCTGCCCGACCCGGTCTACCGCTACGGCGCCGCGAAGGCGGCGGCCGAGACCGCCGTCAAGGCCATCGACCCGGCGGCGGCGATCGTGCGGACGTCGCTGATTCTCGGGTACGGCCGCGGCGTACACGAAAAGCTCACCCGCGACCTGATCGCGGGCCGGGCGAACGGCATGCTCTTCACCGACCAGGTCCGCAAGCCGATCCATGTCGACGACCTCGCCGGAGCGCTGATCGAGCTGGCCACCAACGGCTACCCGGGCGTGCTCAACGTGGCCGGCGCCGACCCGATCAGCCGCTACGACCTGGGTGTGCTGGTCGCCGAGCGTGACGGCCTCGACCCGTCGCTCATCCCGCACGGCCCGATCCCCGCCGGTGTCACCGCCCCGGTCGACCTCCAGCTGATCATCGACCGGGCCGGTGAGGTGCTGACGACGCGCCTGCGGGGCTGCCGCGAGTTCCTGCAGAGCGCGGCGGGCGGCGAGCGGTAGGCCGGCCACGCCGTCGCGGTGCCGTCTTTGCCGATAGTGGCGGGCTCACCGGTGCGGTAGGCATCGATGGTGGCAACCGGGTCCGCGTCACATCGGTGAACCTGCTTAGATCACCAGACGCCCGCGCCGTCTGGGCCCGCCCACCGGAGGAGACGCCATGCACGAGGGGCCCGATCTCTCGACCACGCCCCAGATCCCGCCCCAGCGCGTCCCCGAGCACGACACCGAGCCGACCCAGCCCGAATCCGTTCAACCTGAGCCCTCGGCCGTCGCAGTGGTGCTGCCGGGACGGTCGCGTCGCCGTACCCGCGCTCTTGTTGCGGTGGGTGGTGCTCTGGCCGTACTCGTCGCTGGCTTTGTGGTCTTGAAGCCCGGCGCCGACCCGGACGGCGCGGCAGTTGCCGCACCCAGCGCCGGGGCCGCGTCGCCAGCGCCGGCCGCGCCCTACGACCAGGCCGTTGCGGTGCTCGACGCGCAGGCTGCCGCCCTGACCCGCGGGGACGAGAACGCCTGGCTGGCCGCGGTCGACGCGAAGCTGCGCGGGAAGTACCGCTCGGTCTTCCGGAACCTGCGCGGGCTCGGCGTCAGTCATGCCGGCTATGAGCCGGGCGTCGCGCAGCCGGTCAAGGGGGATGCGACCGCGGTGTCCGTCCGCACCGATCTGGTCTATTGCTTCAGCGCGGACATGTGCCCGCAGAGCCCGTCGACGGAGTGGGAGAAGGCGCCGCGGATCTCGCAGAAGCTGACGCTCAAACCGGTCGGCGGCAAGTATGTGATCACCGGGATCGCGGCGGCGCCGCAGCCGGACCATCACCAGCCGACGCCGTGGGAGAGCGGCGATCTGGTGTTCGCGCAGGGCAAGCGGGTGACGCTGGCGGCGGACAAGGCGCAGGCGAAATACCTCACGACGGTGCTGCCGGTGGCGGAGAAGGCGGCGGGCGTCGCCGACCGGTACGCGGCGCTCAACGGCACCCCGCAGCAGCGGTACCGGATCTTCCTGGCCGGGGAGAAGCAGTGGAAGGCCTGGTACGGCGGGGAGAACGACCAGTGGGCGATCGGGCTGGCGGTGCCGCTGAACAAGCGGGGCATCGACGTCATCATCCGGATGTCCGAGATGGACGATGCCCTGACGCTCGCGACGACCGTGCAGCACGAACTCGGGCACGTGGTGACGCTGACCGGCGCGTACCAGATGGACGCGGTCGAGGACACGTGGCTGAGCGAGGGCATCGCCGAGTATATTGGGTGGCGGCCGAAGACGGCCGCGCAGAGCCTGCGCCGGTACAGCGTGCGATGGCAGCTCGACCGGGCCGCGCCGAAGTCGATGGTGCCGTCCCGGCCGGGACCGAAAGCCCCGGCGCGGGCCGGCGACGCGTTCTACGGGCTGAGCCACCTCGCGGTCGACTGCATGGCGCACAAGTACGGCGAGACCAAGCTGTTCACGTTCGTGCGGCTGGTGCTGACCGAGGACAACGACCTCGACCAGGCCTCCCACGACGCGTACGGGGCGCCGTTCGCGACCCTCGACAAGGCCTGCCTGCCGTGGGTCAGCAAGCAGGTGTCCTGAGCACCGGGCCGAGCCGCCGCATGCCCTCGGTGATCTCGCCGGGGGTGTGCGTGGTGAACGACAGTCGCAGCGTGGCGTGGTCGGGGCGGCCCGCGTAGAACGGCGCGCCGGGCACGAAAGCGACGTCGCCGGCGAGGGCGGCCGGCAGCAGCGACGCGGTGTCGACCGGGCCGGGCAGGCGCAGCCAGGTGAACATGCCGCCGTCGGGATCGGTCCAGGTGCTTCCCGCGGGCGCGGTCTCGGGCATGGCCGCCATCATGGCGTCGCGCCTTTGCGCGTACGCGTCTCGCAGGTTTGCCAGATGTGCGTCGAGATCGGTGTGGGCGAGCCACGCGGCCGCGGCCGCCTGATCGATCGTGGACGTGTGCAGGTCGGCCGCCTGCTTCGCGACCGTGAGCGCGGGACGCAGGGCGGGCGGCGTCCGCACCCAGCCCAGCCGCAGGCCCGGCGCCGCGATCTTCGAGAAGCTGCCGAGGTGCAGAACATGCTCCTCGGCGCCGGGCTGGGACGCGAGCGCGGGGACCGGCTCGCCGCGGTAGCGCAGCTCACCGTACGGGTCGTCCTCGACCACCCAGACACCGTGCGCGGCGGTCAGCGCCGCGATCCCGGCGCGCCGCCCGGCCGTCAGCGTGCGACCGGTCGGGTTGGCGAAGTTCGGCACCAGGTAGAGGAGCTTCGGCTGGTGTTCGCGCAACGCCCTCTCCAGTCCCGCGTCGTCGGAGGGCACGGTCACGATCCGGCAGCCGGCGAGCTGGAAGCACTGCAGGGCGGCCAGGTAGGTGGGCTCCTCGACGGCGACGACCGAGCCGGGGTCGAGCAGCGCGGCCGCGATCAGCGTGAGGCCCTGCTGCGAGCCGGTGGTGACCAGCAGGTCGGCGGCGGCGGTGGACAGGCCGCGAGCGGTCATCCGGGCCGCGACCAGCGCGCGCAGGGCGGGGTTGCCCTCGGTGGGCGCGTACTGCAGGTGGCGGCGGCCGTCGGCGCTGCCCAGGACGCGATCGAAAGCGGCGCGCAGGCCGTCGAGGTCGAACAGCTCGGGCGCGGGCAGGCCGCCGGCGAAGGAGATCACCTCGGGGCGGTCGACGAGGGCGAGCAGGTCGCGCACGGGCGAGCTGGCGACGCCGGCGAGGCGCTGGGCGGGCAGGGGCGTGCGGACGGCGGACTGAACCATGAGGGGCTCCACAGAAAGGCGCGAACAGGCGAGGGCGCGGGGCGCAGGGTCGGCGCGGGCGCGGAGAGGCTGCCTGATCGAGGAGCCGTGCCCACCTTAGCGCACGTTAAGGAAATAGGGTCCCGCGGGGCCACGGACCACCGATCCGGTGGCCCCGCCCCTCGATCAGCGGGTCAGCAGATCGCGGACCGCCTTCGTCACCTCGGCCGGAGCCTCCTCGGCCATGAAATGCCCGCACGTCACCGGGATGTGCCGCAGATCCGGCGCCCACGCCCGCCACAGCCCCGCCGCGTCGAAGCCCAGCGCCGCGCCCCAGTCCTGCTGCAGCACGGTCACCGGCATCGACAGGGTCCGCCCCGCCACCCGGTCGGCCCGGTCGTGCTCGACGTCGACGCCCGCCGACGCCCGGTAGTCGGCCACGATCGACGGCACCGCCGCCCGGCAGGCTCGGAGATACTCCGCGCGCACGGCCGGCGGGATCGCGGCCGGATCGTTCACCCACAGGTCGAGGAAGTAGCCGAAGAACGCGTCCGCGCTCGCCGCGATCATCTCCTCGGGCAGCCCCGGCGGCTGCGCCATCAGGTACAGATGGAAGCCGACCGCCGCGCTGGTCCCGTGCATCACGTCCCACATGTCGAGGGTCGGCAGCACATCCAGCGACGCCAGGTGCGTCACCACCGACGGGTGGTCCATCGCCGCGCGGAACGCCACCAGCGCGCCCCGGTCGTGCCCCACCAGCGCGAACCGTTCATGGCCCAGTTCGCGGGCGAGCGCCACGATGTCGGCCGCCATGGTCCGCTTCGAGTAGATGTCCGGCGACGACTCGGCCGGCTTGTCGCTCGCGCCGTACCCGCGCAGGTCCGGGCAGATCACCGTGTGGTCGGCCGCGAGATCGGCGGCCACGTGCCGCCACATCAGGTGGGTCTGCGGGAAGCCGTGCAGCAGCACAATGGGGCTGCCGTTGCCGCCCACGCTCGCGTGCAACTCGACACCGTCGGCGACGCGCACCCGGTGGCTGGAGAAGTTTGTCATGTCACCAGGCTGCGGCGCGCCAATGAGCATCCGATGAGCAAGCAGTACCGTGATCGGGTGCGGGTGTCGTTCGGCGTGCTGGGACCGGTCGCCGCCTGGGACGACGCGGGCTCGCCGGTGCCGCTCAAGGGCCCGCGGCATCGCGCCGTGCTGGCGCGGCTGATCGCCGCGAACGGGCGGGTGGTCCCGCTGGCCGATCTGGTCACCGACCTGTGGGTGGCGCCTCCGGCCGGGGCAAACGCCGCCGTACGCACATTCGTCGCGGCCCTGCGCCGAGCCATCGAACCCGGCAAGGCGGCCCGCGCGCCCGCCACCGTCCTGGTCACCGAAGGCCCCGGGTACGCCCTGCGGGCCGCCATCGACCAGGTGGACGCCTGGCGCTTCGAGGCCGTGCTGCGCGCCGTGTCGGCGCAGGGTCTCGGCGCTCCTCGGGCTGCTGGGGCCGCTGGGGCCGCTGGGGCTGCTGGGGCTGGTGGGGCCGCGGCGTTGTCCGAGGCGCTGTCGTGGTGGCGCGGCCCCGCCTACGCCGACTTCCCCGACGACCCGTGGGCTCGCGGCGCCCGCGCCCGGCTGGCCGAGCTTCGCCTGCAGGCCGTCGAGCGCCTGGCCGAGGCACGCCTGGACAGCGGCCGGCCCGCCGAGGCGATCCCCGACCTGGACGCCCACGTCACCGACCACCCCTGGCGCGAGAACGCCTGGCGGCTGCTCGCGCTGGCCCTCTACGGCACCGGCCGCCAGGCGGACGCCCTCGCCGTGGTGCGCCGCGCCCGCACCCAGCTGGCCGACCGCCTCGGCCTCGACCCGTCCCCGGCCCTGGCCCGCCTCGAGTCCGACATCCTCCGCCAGTCCGCGGCGCTGTATCCGGCCTCAGCTGCCCCGGCTCCGGCTGACTCGGCTCCGGCCGCGCAGGTCTGGGCCGAAGCAGCGGCCGACTACGACCGGATCGTCGCCGCGGGCGCCCGGGTACGCCTGGACTCGACCGTCGGCTTGTTGCGCAGCCTCGCCGTGACCGGAGGCGGCGGCCTTGTCGCGGCTCGCCGGCACCGCACCGCCGCGATCACCGCCGCCGAGGAACTGGGCGACCCCGAGCTCACCGCCCGGGTGATCGGCGCCTACGACGTCCCCGCCATCTGGACCCGCTCCGATGACCCCGCCCAGGCCTCCCAGGTCGTGGCGGCCGCCTTCCGCGCCCTCACCGCGACCGATAGCCGCGGCCCGCGCGCCCTCACCGCGAGCGAGAGCCCGGATTTCCGCGCCGGCACTGGCGCCGATCACCCGGCCGCCCGTGCCCGGCTTCTGGCGACCATCGCCGTGGAGTCGCGCGGACTGCGCCCCGGCCGGCTCGAGGAAGCCTGCGAAGCGGTCCGGCTTGCTCGCGCGCAGGACGACCCGGCGCTGCTGGCGTTCGCGCTCAACGGCCTCTTCATGCAGAGCACCCACCGGGTGGGCCTGGCGCGCGAGCGGGACGCGATCGGGGGCGAGCTGATCGAGCTGTCGGCCCGGCACGGACTGGTCACCTCGGAGGTGCTCGGACACCTGATCCGCATGCAGGCCCTCGGCGCCCTCGACGACTTCGCCACCGCCTCCGAACACGCGGAGGCCGCCGATGCCCTCGCGGCCCGCCACGAGCTGCCCCTGGTGGCGGTCTTCACCGAGTGGTTCCGCGCCCTGCGCCTGTCGCTGATCGACCCCGGGGCGGCCGAGCCCGCCTACCGCCGCGCCGCGACCCGCCTCGACGGCGCCGGCATGCCCGGCCTCGAGAACGGCCTGCTCGACCTGGCCCTGCTGACGGTCCGGCTGAGGCGCGGACTTCCGGCCGCCGACGGGGACTACGGCCCGTACGAGCCGTGGGTTCGCCCCATGGTTCTGCTGGGGAAAGGGCTGCCGGACGAGGCGCGTCGCGTCCTGAAGTCCACGGTGGACCCGCCGCCGGACCTGCTCACCGAGGCCATGTGGTGCCTGCTGGAACGGGCCGCCGGCGCCCTGGGTGACGACGACTGCCTGGCCCGCGCCCGGGAGGCGCTGCGCCCGGCCGCGGGTGAGCTGGCCGGCGCCGGGAGCGGGCTGCTCACCCTCGGACGGATCGCGCTCTGACCGGCAGTCTGCGTCGTGCTGTGCGCATCGAGGAGAGCCGGAATCTCATGGCCGATCATCCAGCGACGGTATCCGTCCTGGGTCGATGGACTTGACCTCGCAGCCCTGCCAGCCTGGATTCCAGGTCGGAATTGTCGCGATCATCCTCCTGGTCCGGAGAGGGATCGACGAGACCCTGGCCGACTCGGTAGACCTGGAGGCGTTCATTGTGGCGGCGGTGCAACAGGTACCACCTCCTCCTCCGGCCGGGGTCCGTGGGCCGGTCAGGGGCGGCTGGCAGGAGTCCACCCTGACGCGGGCCAAGGAGCTGGAATCGGTCTCGGCCTGGCTTCAGACTGACAACCCTCGTCCCGAGAGCGCGCCGCTGTTCGCCTCGGCCGCGGAGCACGTCACCGCCGCCCGGGAAGCTGCCACGGGCGCACAGCTGAACCCGAAGCGGCTACTGCGCAGGCCGCGGGGCGGCGGGCTGATCGAGCGCGCTCTGAGCAACCTGGACGCCGCGGAGACCTCGCTTCTCAACGCGGCGAACAACGTCTATCTGCTCGGCATGATGCCGAGCATCCTGAGCAACGTCCAACGTCACCTCGTCCCGTCGGACGCGCGGCGCACAGAATTCGAGCGGATCGCGCAGCAACTCGGCATCAAGGACCCGAACCATCCCAAGGCCCAGGCGCAGCCGCCGATGCCTGTCGACGCCAAAATGGCCCTCGTCGGCGAGGAACGCGGCGCCATTGTGGCCGCGATGCGTGCGGCCAGGTCCGCCGCGCTTCGCGAGCAGGTACGCATCCGGAATTTCCGGAACGTCGTGGCCTGGACGACCATCGCGATGGCGCTGCTGGCCGCTGCCATGGCCGTCACCGGGTTGTTCGCGAAGGCACGGATCCCGTTGTGCTTCACTCCCGAGGAATCCGGGCGGGCTGTAGTTGTCTGCCCGACAAAGCAATCCGCCCCGTTCCGTGCCGATCGGTTCTCCGAGAGCAGCGGTCCGGCGACGCAGCCCTCGGCGAGTTCGCCCGCGCCCGGTGCCACTGGAGCGGGCCCGTCGGCGCCCGCTGCCGCCGCGCCGGCGTCGACGCCCGCCACGACGCCGGATCCGTCGTCCTCCGCCGCCGGCAATGAGCAGCCCGCCGGCGGCGGGAACCTCGATATCGACGACTACGTCAAGGACACGGTCGAACCCTGGGACATTCTGATCGTCGAATTGATGGGCCTGCTGGCCGCGGCCGTCGCGGCGGCCCTGGCCATCCGGACGTTCCGTGGCTCCTCGGAGCGGCACAGCGTGCTGGTCTGGCTGGCGGCATTGAAGCTGCCCACGGGCGCGGTGACCGCGTTCGTGGGATTGATGCTCATGCGGGGCGAGTTCGTGCCGGGGCTCAGCGCCCTCGACACGTCCGCCCAGATTCTCGCGTGGGCGCTCGTCTTCGGCTACGGCCAGCAGCTGTTCACCCGCCTGGTCGACCAGCAAGGCCAGGCCGTTCTCAACAGCGTGCGCGGCGCCGACGCCGCACAACCGGCCGCTACGCCCCCGTAGGAGAGCCTGAGCCCATAGAGTTGCGCCATGAACGAGCAGCGGTCGATCCTCTCGTACAAGTCCGAGGGCTCGATTCTGAGCCTGTGGTCCAAGGGCTCCATCCTGTCGATCGGCTCCACCGGGTCGACGCTGTCGGTCGGCTCCATCGGGTCCTTCGGCTCGGTCGGGTCGGTGGGGTCGTTCCTGTGTGTGGGGTCGATCCTGTCCGCGATGTCGATCGGGTCGGTGCTCGCGTTCCGGGCCCGGCGGGCGATCCTCACCACACGTCGCTGAGCGTCCACACGGCCAAGATCGGGGGAGGTCCGGGTGACGGGGGTCCACACATCCGAACCGGACGGCCACGAGCGATGGCGGGCTACATGGGTGCCGGTCGAGCGGCGGCTTCTCGGGCTCGACCGGCGCACCTTGCCGCCGGCGCTCGTGGTGGTGGCGCTGTTCGCGATCGCGGTCTGGCTGCTGCCGTACGTGAACGAGAAGGTGCACGTCGACGACCCCATCGTGGCGGGCGACGTGATCCAGGTCGGTCCGGCGGTCGAGTTCGTCCCCGCGACGGGGGCCAACCTGGTGCACGGGCTGCGGCAGGGTGACGCCGGCGCCACGGGATACCCGGACCAGGCGATCGTGACGTACGAGGGGATCGGCTTCGAGGTCATCGCCGACGCGTACGACGGGACGCCGGCCCAGCTGCTCGAGCAGATCAGGAAGAACGACGAGGGCCTGCGCGACAACGGCGGGCTACGGGTGACCGGCGACCCGGTGACCATCACCAACGACGCGGGCGACGAGGGGGTGTTCGCCCGGTACGACGGCAACGGCTCGATCGGGGCCATCGCCGCGTTCGTCTTCGAGGGCACGGGCGTGGAGATCGTCGTGCAGGGGCCGTCCACGGTGACGGACGCCGTGCCCCCGGCCGTGGCTGCCATGATCACGTCGGTGCGGAGGATCCCGTGACGATGCCCGAGCTCACCGCGCGCGAGGCCGCCATCGAGGCCAGCGGGTGGGGGAACAAGGTCTACTTCTGGCAGCCGCGCAACGCCTGCCTCTGGGTCTTCGTGCTGATCGTCGGCTACGGGCTGTGGAACGCGTTCGGCATCGTCAACGGCGAGATCCGCGTCTACGGGCCGGCGCTCGCGGCCAGCACCGTCATCTTCGTCGTCTACGGCGCGCTGTTCTGGTGGTTCACCACCCGCATCGACCGCTACTCCCGCCAGCCGCTGTCGCTGATCGTCGCCGCGTTCGTCTGGGGCGGCTTCGGCGCGACCTGGACCTTCGCCCTGTCCGGCAACACCGCCCTGATCAGCCTCTACTCGAAGCTGATCGGCCAGAACTTCTCGCTCGACTGGGGAGCCGGCCTGTCCGCGCCGATCTTCGAGGAGCTGAGCAAGGGCGCCGGCGTGCTGCTGCTCATGTACATCGCGCCGCGCGTCATCCGTACGGCCTACGACGGCTTCATCATCGGCGCGTTCGCCGGCCTCGGCTTCGAGATCCTCGAGGACATCTTCTACGCGCTGAACGCCGCGCCCGAGGAGTTCGGCTCCCATCAGCTCGAGACCAGCCTCAACACCGTGGTGCTGCGCCTGGCCACCGGCTTCTCGGCGCACATCCTCTACTCGGCGATCTTCGGCGCCGGCCTGGTCTACCTGGTCGGCACGGTCGCCCAGCGCCGCCGCCCCGGCCGCGGCCTGATCTTCGTGCTGACCGCGATGGTGCTGCACGGCCTGTGGGACAGCACCACCGCGATCGCCGGCGGCAACGGCATCATCGTCCTCGTCCTGCTGATCGGCATCACCCTGCTCGCCTTCGCCGCGGTCATCACCGTCTTCAACCTCACCGTGGGGCCGGAACGGCAGACGATGCGCGCGGTGATGGCGCCCGAGGTGGAGGCCGGGGTGCTCACCGCCGACGAGCTGGACGCGCTCAGCGGCGGGTGGCGCGCGCGCCGCGCGTACCGGAGAAAGGAACGCGGTCGTGCCGCGCGCCGCCTGCGGCACCACCGCCTGGAGGCCGCGCACGACCTGGCCGACCAGATCGCCGCCTCGGGCGGCCACGAGACCGAGCGGGTCCGGTTCGCCCGCGCCGAGATGGCCCGGCTCAACGCCGCGGGGTCAGCACCGGCTTGACGTCGAGGATCGGTGTCCCGTCGAGCGCTTCGAGCTCGCGGACGTGCACGCGCGCGCCGTCGATCGCCAGGATGTGCACCGCGTGCAGGCCGATCGGGTTGGGGCGGTCGGACGAGCGCGTGGCGAAGACCCCGGTCAGCGGCCGGGCCGGGTCGTCGCGCGGGTGCACGGCCAGCGTCTCGCGGTCGGCCCGGTCGAGCCAGGTCAGCACGAGGACGTCGGCGCCGGGGGTGAGGCCGTCGAGGGCGGGACTGCAGGCCGGATCGAAGACCAGCCAGGCGTCGGGAGCGCCCTCATCGGGCTGCCGCGGCGCCTCGGAGAGAGCGACGAGCGTGGATTCGACGCGCCCCACCGGGCGCAGCGCGAAGTCGGCCATGCGCCATGGTAGGACTTTCCTATGTCGACGTGGGGGGACATCGATGCCGGTGCAGGTCAGTTCTGACGAGTTGCGGGCCGCGGCCTGCATGTTGCGGGATGACGCCGCTGAGAGCCTTCGCCGGGCCGCGGCCCGGCTTCGTATGCCTGGGCAGCATTACGGAGTCGACGCGGCCTTCGACCGGTACACGACCGACGGCGCCTACCGGGAGTACGCCACGGCGGTGGCGGAGGAGCTCAGCCTGCTGGAACGGGCGGCCCAGGAGCTGGCGGCCGACCTGGAGCAGACCGCGCACGACTATGACGCCGCGGACGCGCGCGCCGCCCAGCGGACGGGTCGCGGCAAGTGAGCGACGACGGCATCGCGCGGCTGCGGCACGAGCAGGGCAACATTCGCGGCGCCTTCGGTCTGTGGGGCACCGATGAGCTGGCCGATGGGTGCGCGGCGGGCGCGGCGGTGACCGGCTTCGGCGGTGACCCGGGCACGTTGAACGACATCGCCCGCACCATCACCGCGGCGTGCGAGGCCGCGGACCAGGCGCGGGAAGTGCTGCGTCAGCTCCGGAACAAAGGGCTGGGCGCCGGCTGGGTCGGTGACGCCCATGTCGCCGCGAGCCAGGCCGCCGAGGCGCTGTTCACCGACATCAACGGCCTGGCCGATGCGATGCGCGCCGTGCCGGCACGAATCGAGGCGTACGCGGGGGTGATGCAGCAGTCGGCGCCGGTCGACGCGGCCGCCGTCGACAGCCTGAACGATGTCGCCGGGCGGGCGGCGAGGATGACGGCGCTGGGGCTGCTGCCCGACCTGTCCGACTACGACGGTGAAGAGATGGCCGGCCTGCACCATCGGGCGATGCAGGCCATCGACGACCGTGTCGGAGCGCACGAGGGCGTGCGGGACGCCGGCCGCGACCTGGCCGCGCTCCTTCGGGACCATGCCGCGAACGCGCGCGGGCGGCGGCTGGCCGGGTCACCGCTGGGCGCGCTGGACGAGGTGGTCCTCGCCGAGGCCGGCAACACCTGGTTCTCCCCGGAGGGCGGCATCCTCACCCCGGCGCAGGAGGACCGGGCGGCCGCGGCCCTGTCCGGGCTCTCCGTCGCTGACCGGCAGGCGATGATGCAGCTGCTGGCCTCCGCGGCGTCGCCGGAGCAGCGCGCCTACCTGCTCAAGATGCTCGCGGCCGGCTACCCGGTCGGCGACGTGTCCCGGTTCAACGGCCTGATCGCCGCGCACGGCGGTGACCCGGAGTGGCTGGCCGCGCACCTGAGCCCCTTCACCATGGACGCCGCCGGCACCAGCGTGTACGGCGGCAAACAGTGGAACACCTTCGACGCCAAGGCGTGGACGCAGGGCCAGTACCCGACCTGTGTGGCGTCGTCGACGGTGGCGGCGCGGGCCGCGGTCGACCCGCTGTACGCGCTGGAACTGACCACCGGCGGCCATCCGGGTGACCCGGCGTACGACAACGGTGACGCGTTCGCGCAACGGCTGCGCGCCGAGCAGGCGCAGGTGTACGACGCCGGCCGGGACTGGACTCAGAAGCTGCCGCTCGTCGGCTCCGACGGGATGACCAACGAGCAGTCGGCCACGATCGCCGACGAGCAGATCGCCACGCACACCGGCGCGTCGTACGAGAACGTCGACATGGACGGCGAGGACGGCCGGTACGAGACGCTGCCGCAGATCGAGCAGGCGGTCGACGAGGGCTACCCGGTGCCGATCTCGACCCGGGGCGGCGGTGAGGGCCACCAAATGATGATCATCGGGCATCAGGATGGGCAGCTGCAGATCTACAACCCGTGGGGCTACACGTACTGGGTCAGCGAGGACGCGTTCAGCGGCGGCGACGTCAGCGGCGGCGAACAGGGCCTTCCCGGCACGCCCGTGTCGGTGCGTCTTCCCCGAGGAGTGAGCTGATGCGGATCCGCCCGGACGACCAGGCCGTGCACGATGACGTGGCGGCGCTGCTGCGCGCCGGCCGGTTCAGCGACGCGCTGGTGCCGGCCGCCCTGCAGGCGGACCGGCTCGGCGTGCTCCCGCGGTCGCTGACCTTCCTCGCCGAGATCGTCCGCCGCGGCGGAACCGCGTACGCGGCGGAGCTGCCCGAACCGCTGCCCACCCCAGAGCAGTCCGCTCTGGTCCGGCCCTGGCTGCACCCGGAGGCCGGTGACGAGCGGCTGGCCCGCTGGCTCGACGGTGTCGCCGCGGTGATCGAGGCGCGCCGCGTCAGCCGACGGTGATCGTCCAGGTGATGCTGCGCGACTCGGCCGTGGTGGCCGGGTTGTCGCAGCCCTGGAAGCAGTTCGACAGCGTGACCTTCGTCGTGCCCGCGGCCGTCGCGTCGTAGAGGAAGAACGTGGTGCCCTGCCCGCCCCCGATGAGCGGCGCCCGAACCCGGTCGAGCAGCGATGAGCGCCGCGTCCGACTGCCCTGTGGGCTGAGCAGGTTGCCGGTGTCGGGCTGCGCGCTCCAGAAGTCACCGACCGAGGCGCCGCGGTCGGGAACCGCGAGGGAGAACCGGTCGCCGACCGCGACGGTGACGTTCTGCTGGGAGTCGGTGACCACGGTGCCGTAGACCCGGTGCCGGTACAGGGCTGCACCGCCCCACACCAGTCCGGCCACGACGACCACGACGACGACCAGCCACACAGCGACGCGCACGAATCTGCCCACGGCCCGGCACACTATCCGCCGCGAGCCGGCGGCGCCCGCCCCCACGCTGGACCGGCCCGCATCCGTGCTCGCAGCGGCGGATCCGTCACTCGGCGCTGCTCGGCGTGAGCCGGTGGCCGCAGGTTGCGTTCGGCTTACAAATCCCCAGACATAGGATTTTCTGATGTTGGCTCGCAGCCCGCCGGGCATAACGTTTTGGCTGGTCATGCCCGTCGCGGCCGGCGGCTCTCGCACCTGGTCCGAACTGGTTGG
Source organism: Actinoplanes sp. NPDC051513 (assembly GCF_044454685.1). Classification (NCBI taxonomy): domain Bacteria; kingdom Bacillati; phylum Actinomycetota; class Actinomycetes; order Micromonosporales; family Micromonosporaceae; genus Actinoplanes; species Actinoplanes sp. NPDC051513. The sequence goes on along the minus strand of NZ_JBITDW010000017.1, from coordinate 88,096 downwards.
GGCAACCGCGGGCAACCGCCGGATCATGAAAGGGTGCCACGAGCGTCAGTCAGGTCACCGAGTTTGCCATTGATCGACCGGGTAGATCTCCTCCGGTCGTCCGGCGCCAACCGCAGACGAGCCGTAGCCCTTGTGACTTTCAAATGGTCGACGCCCGTGACGGCGCGTGGCTCTCACGCGCGCTTAATCGGTTGGGTCAACCGTGGGAATCGCGTGATCCTGAGCAGAGGCGGAAGGGTCAAGCCGCTCAATTGAGTTGCCGGCGGTCCACCTCGTAGCTACTCACGGCGTCGCCCGGAGCTTCACCGAAGCACCGGACTTCCTCAACGTCTTCGGACTCGACGTGCACTTCGGTGTGCTGGACGGTCGCGCCCACTGGTTGATCCAAGTTTTGCATCTCGCTGCGATTTCGCAGCCGTGTGGCAGGATCGAGATCTTGTCACAGTTCCGGGACCAGCGTCGCAGTCCCGGGGGAACACAGAACGGAACGCCGGGCCGCGGCGCAACGGGTTGGCACAGCAGAAGCTCTGGTTGTGTAGCCCGGACAAGCGAGGTGCAACCTCGCACCCAAAGACGATGCATCCACGCGATGGCGCGCCCGCGACATGCGTACACAATTTCGGTGCATCGCCTGGGCCAATGTGTTGGCCGGGTGTACGGTCCTGCCGGAGGATGCCTGTGGCTGAGGAGTTGCTTTTCACCGTGGACGGTGCCACCGCCGTACCGGCGCGGCCGATCTCGCTGGCGGACGCTGGTCTGCTCGAGCGCCAACACCTGCAACAGTGGGTGGTCGACCATCCGGAGCTCATCGGCGCCGGAGTCAAAGTGGTCACCTTCGAATACGGCAGATGGATCTCGGCGGGAGGAACGGCGGCATCCGACCGGCTGGATGTGCTTGGTCTAGATCGGACCGGAAGGCTGGTGGTTGCCGAACTCAAACGCGACCGGGCCCCGGAAACGGTCACCATGCAGGCCATCAACTACGCCGCCATGGTAAGCCGCTTCAGCCTGGACGTTCTCGCCGACGTGCACGCCGCCCATCTTGGCGGAGCGACCACAGCTGAGCAGGCCCTGGCCGCGCTCACCGAGTGGGCAGAGACAGTCTCGGATGACACGTTGAGCCCGCCGAGGATCGTGCTCATGGCCGCCGACTTCGGCCCGACCGTGACCAACGCCGCGCTCTTCCTGTACGAGGCGGGCCTCGATATCAGGCTCGTGCGTTACCAGCTCTACGAAACCGCCGGTGGGGAGAAGATTCTTTCCGTCGCGCAGCTACTTCCCGTCCCGGACGCGGAGGAGTTCATGGTCAGGCCGCGGTCCAGCGGCCCGACCCAGGCCGCCGCCCGCGTCTCCGGTGAGCGCCGCGCGGCAGCCGTTCAACGCCTCGTCGCCCACGCTGCCATTCCGGATGGCGCCGAACTGACCATCGTCGTTCCCGATCTGGTCGGTCAGGACCGCGAGACCATTCGGAAGTGGCTGGACGCCGAGCCGGCCCGGGCCCGTGCCCGCTGGCACAACGACGTCGCCGGCCCCATCGAATGGGCCCGCGACGGCAACCGGTACCGGATCATCGTGCTTATCCGACACATCATCGAGTCCGCGACCGGACAGCCGCCACGCGCTCAATTGTGGCCGCCGAGCTGGTACCGCACTGCGGACGGACGCACCCTTCACCAGATCGCCGAGCCACTGCCCTGACCCCGTCTCGGCAGTGGTCCGCGCTGTCGGCGGCTGCTGCCGCCCTCCGTGCCACCTCGGCCCTCCTCGAGGAACGGCAAGCCGACGAGGCCACCGCGATCCGCGCCGGACGAGCCGCCGCAGCCGACCCGCTCAAGAGTCCGTCCTTCGGGCGCCGGCACGCCCTCGGCGGCCACGGCGACCCAACCGCCGGCGCCATCGACACGATCAGCTCCCCACCGCGGCCCAACCCCTACGCCCGCCTCGAGACCGAGATCCGGGAGCAGCTGCACAACGTCGCCAAGCACCTGCCCCTGCCTGGCCGTCTCGGCGACGTCTACCGCATCCACCAGGCGTTCCCCGGCACGAGCCCCGCCGCCGACGCCTGCCGGCTGTTCCTCGACCGGCTCGACGGCCGCATCAGCCGAATGCTGGTCGTGCAGGCCGACCGCCAGCTGGTGCCGCGCGTGCCCGGCGACACGGCGGGCCTGTCGATGCGCCGGGCACCGGATCCGGCCGAGCGGGTCGTCGAGTGCGTGACCTGCGGCGCGGCGTGGTTGTGGAGCGAGATGACCAGGAGCGAGGAGGCGGCGTGATCGAGGTCGCGGGGGAGACGTTGGGCACGGCCGCGGAGATCGCCGAGCACATCGGCCAGGGTGTCACCGAGGCCGGTGGACACGCCCTCTACGCTCGGATCATGGCTCAGGAAGTCGTGTTGCCGGGCAGCCCGCGATGGAACATCCTGCTGGGCAACGAGGCCAACGATGCGGCGGCCTTGTTCAGTCACGGGCTACGAGTCACCCGCGACATCCGCACTGACTACAGCGACGCAGCGGCGGCGATGTCTCTGCTGGCCCTCGGGGCCGAGAAGCTGCTCAAACTGACGATCGGGCTTGCCTACCTGGACCGCGGCGAATCTTGGCCGTCTTTGAAACGCATGATGCAGATCGGTCATCGGATCGTGCCCGCCGATGTCGAGGCCAGGTCCATGCTCGACCTGACCCGCGGAACCGCGCCGGGCCACCTCCAGGAGATCTTTGCTCGAATCGATGGCGACGCGGTGCTCGCATCAATCCTGAACACACTGGACCGGTTCGCCGACAAGGGGCGTTTCTACTTCCTTGACTCCCTCGGCGAGAGCCCGCAGGAAGAGACCGCTCCGCATTTCATGTGGATGGGAATGACCAGCGCGACCATCGAATCCGATCCGGAACTGTTGTCCAAGATGAGCACCCCGCAGGGCTGGCAGCAGGGCCGCCCTAGACTCAATCGGGTAATCGTCGCTTCGCTGGAAGACTGGTGGGAGACTTACAGGGCAGCCTGGACGACCGGAGCGAACGGGACGGTGGCCCAAAGCCTATCGGCCGCGGTCCACCTCTTGTCGCGCTAGGTGCGGCCGGTCCGAAACCGCAGGAACGCCACCCATTCCTCCTTCACATCGTCCGAGACGGCAGGATCGTCCAAGAGGCTGACGGCCTCTTCGGCGAGAGCGCTGAGTAAACGTGTCGATGGTGGTGGGGCGTTCACCTCGTCGGCTGTGACGTAGCCCAGCAGGACGGGAATGAGGCGGACGTCCAGCCCGAGCGCACCGAAGATTGCCCGTGCTGGACTGGGCTGCGGAACCTCGCTCTTGGCGTTCTCGTACCGCTGCACTGTGGGGCGGCTTACGCCGGCGCTTTCGGCGAGGTGTTTTTGTGTCCATCCCACTCGTTGCCGATTGTGTCGGATGAACGCGGCGAACCGCTGCAGTGGGTCGTTGTCGGCTTGCTCGTCCGCACGACCACCCATGGCGAACATTGCGGCGGATCCAACGGCCTGCTGTTCGTCGCTGGTCATCGAGCTGGCCTTTCACGGTTTACGTGCGCGCCGAAGATCGGCGGGTCGATGCCGTAATCGGTAACGGTGAACGCCGACGGGAACGGGGGCGGAACCTGCTTGTCGGAGGAATCCTCTCGCCAACCAACCCACGGGCCGACCCCGTCGAGGTCCATCCAGCATTCGCTGCCGCCGTTGTGCCGCCAGCGCCAGATGCTGCCGTCGGGGTTGTCGCACCATCCGCAGGGACCTTCGAGTCGGTCGGCGACGAGACCACCACCGTCACGGACGCAGCGAATGCCGGCGGGTGGCTCGTTACTGATCCAGTCGCCATGCCAATCGGCGGAATCGGAATCAATTGGGTTGCTTATCAGCTTCCTTCCATCCGGCGATGATGCGCTCGCAGCAGCCGTGCGGGCATTGCGGCTGGTGTCCTTCGGCTTGGCATGGCGTCTGGTCCATGCCGGTGTTCCGGCAGTTGATACAGCCAGCGCCGGGCTGGATGCCGTCCGAGCAGGAGACGCAGACGTGCGCGTGGCGCGAGTCGGCGGTCTTCTCCACAAGCAGCTTGGCGAGCCAGCGGACCTCGCCTTGGGCGCGCGCGGCGACCGCCTCGGCCTCGCGCAGCACTGCGGCGACCGCTTCGGGTGAGGCGTGCTGAGCAAACGCAGCCCGGTTCTTGATGACGGTCATCGCCGAGCCTCGGAGGGCCAATCGAGTCGCCAGCCGCCCGGCGCATCCGGGTCGACGCCGGCGAGTAGAGTCGCGCGGCCGTCCTCATGGGCGCGCGCGGCAGCCTGCTCGCGGGTTCGTGCGGGCCGTAGGCGACGACTACGTCTGAGCCACCCTTGAAGCCGAGCCCGGCCAGGCAGGCCCGCAGGGCGGGATCCCGAAAAGGCCTTGGCGAAGTCGAACGAGGCGGCGGTCGACCTGTCGTAGATGCGGGGCGTGGCCTCGCTCACGAAGCCCTCCTGCCTTCGTCGACGAGCTGTTGGTCGTACGAGCACTCCTCGCACACGCCGGGCCCGCCGCATTTCGCCATGTCTCCGTCGGGCCGGCGCCACGCGTACCCGTGGCCGCTGTTCCCGCCGATCCGGGCCAGTTCCCCGGTCAGGCGCACACCGGTCGGCGGATAGTCGCTGGGCACGTTCATGGCGTTCAGGGCGGCTTCGACGGCCCGCCACACGCGGGCGTTCTCGAACACGTTGGACGGCTCGCGGCGGATCACGGCGAAGACGGCGTCGTAAGCGGGCTGGCGGGAATGGGTCACTCTGGGCTCCCACCGACCACGAACATCTCGATCACGTGACGTACCGGGAAGTAGGTGGTGCCGTCGGCGTCGTCGGCGTCGTCGATCCGCAGGACTGCGTCCGGTTGAGAGAGCTGCTCCAGGCACTTGTCGATGGTGTCTTGATCGACAACGTAGGAGTCCTGGCCGGCGATGGTCTGGACGTTGACGGTTGGCATGCTGTTCCTCTCCGAGATCGGGTCAGTGGGAGGCGGTTTTGCCTGCGCCAAGCTCGTTTGCGGCACGTAGTTCGCCTCGCCCGTCCGCGAGCTGAAGGGAGCGCAGGCGCGACAACGCGTTCCGGAAGCCGCCGGAGGTCGCCGAGTAGCCGGTCCGCGCCGCGATCTCGCCGGTCGCGAGCGTGGCCGGCCATGCCGCGACGAGCTCGCCGAGAATCATGCGCTCTGCCCGGCCCAGCTGCCCATACCACCATTCGGTGAGTGCGGCGCCCTGCGGCAGCGGCTCCCACGGGCCGAGCGCCTCGAGTCCCTGCTCGGTGGCCTCGACGGTGCCGCGGCCGGTCAGGTAGCCGGCCGTGCGCAGAGACGACAGGGCGTTGCGGTAGCCACCCGACTTGTGCGAGTAGCCGGTCAGTAGTGCCACCTGCACGGTGGTGCGCGCGCCATGCTGGGCGAGGACGGTGAGGATCGCCCGTTCTGCGCGGGCCAGCTTCCGATCGTTGTTTTCCGCCGGCGCCTCTTGGCTGCGGCTGGTCCGCTCAACCGGCCGAGGCGCTGGGCGAGACCGAGGGACCGGAACGACGGGAGCCTGAGGACTGACCTGGGCGAGCGCGGCCACGATCGGCTCCAACGCCGAGGTGACGGCTGCGACTGCCGACGTAAGCCGGTCGTAGTCGTCAGTTGAAAGCACGGGCACCTCCACCGTGCGAACCTGCACCCGGGCGTCTGCCACCTGCCGCTCCAGGTCGGCGATCCGGCGGCGCAACGACGCGCCGGACGTGGTCGCCGGCTCGTCCGCTTGCACCTCCGCAGCGAGCAGCTCCTGCAGCTCACCCAGGTCGATCTCGGCGAGGCTCACTGGAACACGCCGACGTACCCCGGTGGCCGGGGTGGCGCCGGAATCGAAGGTTCGCCGGCGGCGCCAGCGGATCCGTTCGACTCGGCCCAGGAAGCCGGGGGAGACGATCCACGACTCGCCCGGCTCAAGCTCGGCGAGGGACTGGGCGACCTCCGCGGCCTCGTCGTGGTGTTCGGCCCACGCCACGACTGCTTTGCGGTCGTGGGGGCTGACCGTGCGGAACAGCACCAGGGTGTCGGTCTGCGACAGGGCGTCCTTGTTCAGGGACGCGGACCGCTGGGTGATGAGGGTGACGCCGAGTCCCCAGGTCCGGCCTTGCTTGCTGATTTTGCTGTAGGCGCCGACCATGCGGGCAGTGCGGGCGTCGACCCGCTGAGGCAGGAACTCCTCGGCCTCCTCGAGGAACAGGTGCAGGGGGCGGGGATCGTCGGCGACGGCCCGGAACAAGGTTTCGGCGAAGTCGGTGACGAACTTGATCTGCTCCGTCTTGGAGAACAGCGAAACGTCGAGGATGCAGGTCAGGCCACGCTCGACGATGAGGGTGGCGATGAGCTGACCGGCGGTGGACGACAGCGGAAGGTCGCCATGACGACCGCCGAAGATCGGAACGGGGATGCCGGGTCCGGTGCCGTCGGGTCCGGACCGCATGCCCCACCAGTCACCCTTGGGGTCGATCGCGACCCACTGCTGGCCGGCGTCCCACATCTCCTCGGCCATGACGACCGCTGCGTTACTTTTCCCGGTGCCCCTCTTGGCTAAGATCGCGATGGTCTCCGTGACGGCCTCAAGCGGCAGGGCGACGTCGGTGGAGATGGTCAGCGTTTGCTCGGTCATGCGCACCTCCCTCAGGTGCCGGTTGACATGGGGACACGTTGGTGAGCAGGAGCAGGCCCTCAAACCGGGTACTCTGCTGCACGGACTTGGCTACTTCCGAGTCAAGGGCCGGAACAACGGAGGCGCCAACCTCCGCCGGCCCGCTCCAATGACGGATCGTCTGGATTGCAGCGGTCAGCTCATCGACCGGCCGAGATGCCGGTAGACGGTCTTCCGTTCCACGCCGAGGCGCTCGGCGAGGTGCGCGATCGGTACCGCGTCACCATCCGGGTCGGCGAGCTCCGCGAGCGCCTTCTTGTACTGGGCCTCGATCTCCTGCTGCTGCTGATGCAGCTCGACCGCGGCCTGAATCCGCTGATCCTGCTCGGGAGTCGGGATCCACTTCTGGCGCGCCACGCGGCGAGCGTATCGGTTTTGTGTGTCCATGTGTCACACCCTTGCCGTGTCCGCGATTAGTGAGTCGATCGTATACATGTTCCCGTTTGACACGCAATGGGTCTCCTGAAATAGTGTTCCCAAGCGACACGGAAAACCTGGATCCGGAACGGTGTTGGCGCACCGCCCGGATCTCCGATCGGGAGGTAGCCCGACTTGAACACCACCGTGAACAAGGCCAGCGACATCGTGACCGGCACCTACGGCAGACTCACCATCACCTACCGGCGGCTCTTCCACACCTGGACGGTCACGGTGTACTCCGGCACCCTGCGTATCGACGAGCTCTGCCAGGCCTTCGACAACAAGGTCAGCGCGTGGCGTGAGGCCCAGCGGGTCGCCACCGCCGCGTTCGCCGGCACCCCGGTCGCGGACATCATCGCCGCGAAGCCGGGCGAGCTGGTCCTGGCCGAGGTGAGGGAGATCGTCGACGCGGCGCCGGCCAGTCTGGACGTCTACCGGCAGGCGCGGCAGACGTTTCCGACCCGCACGAACGTCCACTGCCAGCCGCTCACCCCGGCCGAGCTCGACCTGGTCCGCAACCACAACGGCGGCGCCGTCAGTACGAAGGTCGGCCAGTCGTGGCTGGTGCTGCGTGGCATCGTCCGCCGCGGCTACGGCACCCCGGTGTACGGGTGCGGCACGAAGATCGTGGCGGTCGAGCTCAACCAGCGCGGGCTCGCGGCTGCAGGGGAGCAGGTGGCGAAGTGAGCAGCCCTGAGGACGAGCAGGTCACCATCGTGGTTGAGCGCTTCAAGCTCTACCCCCAGGTCAGTCGGCCCGGCCCTGCATGGCAGTGGTCCTACAACTACACGGTCGACAGCGGCCCGCTCTGCCAGTACGGCCCAGGGCTGGCGTCCCTGCGCGGCAGGCTCAAGCTCAAGTTCCCCGGCGCCCGGATCATCGAGACCTGGAAGGAGCGGCCGTGAGCACCACCATTCTCGACGACAAGGGCGACGTGGTTCTGTTCGTTGACGGCGAAGGGACCCGTTGGGTCTTCCGTGACGACGTCTGCCACGGCCTGATCCTGTCCGGTGTCTCCAACTACATGACCTTGTCTCGGCCGGGACAGCAGTTCGTCGCCGCGGCGACCATCAAGATTGAGGGTGGCGCTTACGTTGCCCTTTGGCAGCCTTCCGGGGCGGTGGCTGCCCGGCACGACACGGCCTATGGGCTGGTCGCCAAAATGGCCCGGCGGCTGCTGGTGCCGGCTGCCTGTTGCAGGGGAGAGGTGCTGTGACCCGCAGCCTGGGCGGCCCTCGCGAGGGCACCTGCCGTGTCGTTCTTGGTTGGCGTACGCGGACGGCACCCCGTTCTCCGAGTCCGCCCGCGACGAGATCGACCATGGGGTCATGGCGTGGGCCGACTTCATCGACTCGATCATCACGGCGGGTGGCTCCCGCCCCGCCTACGACCTGTTCGACGTGCCCCAGCCGGACGGCTCGGTCCGCCACTACCGGGCCGTCGACGAAGGGACCAATCCGTGACCACCGACGTAAACCTGGGCGGCGACACGCCTGCCCGGATCCATCAGGCCTGCGGTAACCCGATGATCGCTTCGCGGTTTGCGCACGACAACACGACTCCGCAGTACAGGTCCCAGCCGATCTGGGTCTGCTCGCCCTGTCAGGCGTGGGAGCCCCGCGAAGGATGGAACGGTCCGCTACCGGCCGAATGGGTCGACGGGGCCTGGCGGTCCTGACCCACCGACCGGCCGCCGCCTCGGACAGTAGGGCGTCGGGTCCACCGTTCAGACGATGGGGCACTCCGAACACCCGACCCTACGAGTGGGTAACCCGTGTTGAGGTGCCGTTCCGGCTGATCCAACCGCACCCCGACCATCGCTAGCGTCGACGTCCAAAGTGATCCTCCAGCCGCCAGGAGTGAACATGGATCGCCTCGTCGCACTCCAAGACGCCATCGACCACACCGCCAAAGTCGCCGGCTTATACCGGCCGCCGGAGGTGTGGCTCGAAATGCATGCCGTCGACCTCGCCATCGGCGGCGACCGCAATAAGACCAGTTGGACCACCGGAGCGCTGCAGCGTGGCCTCGTCACGGTCGCGGAGCGGCACGCCGCCGAGTGCCGGGACATCGATACCTGTTACACCTGCGCCGCGATCCGCGATGCCCTGGCGACGTGCCTTTCCGCGCTGGCATGGATGCAGGACGACGAGCTGGAGCAGCGCTACTCCCAGGGGTGACAAGCGACTAGAGTGGTGGCGTGGCCTCACCTCTCGATGACGCCCTCCGCCGCACCGCCGATGCGGTCACCCGCTACCAGGCGCCCGAAGCAATGGTCGCGGTTGCCGCCCGCAGCCTCACCAAGCTGCCGTGCCAGCGGCGCGCCAGGATCGAGGTCGACGCCCTGCACGACGCGATACGACGACTGCGACACCTGCCACGCCATCCGTAACGGGCTCGCCGTGGCCATGGGGATCGTGCGGGCCGAAGTCGACGTGGAGCTCGAACGGAGAATGGGCGACTGGCCGGCTATCCGAGGTATTCGATCAGCATTGTGACGAATCATTTGACTGTAAGTGCCTCGACGAGTCGAACTGGCACACACTCAGCTGCGGCGTCGATCAACCGCTGAAATGGGTCAGCCAGAACAGATGCATCGCTGTTGATAGCGCCGGTCCACACACCCGGGTGATAGCGAACGAGAGTGGAAAGTCCGAGTAGCAATGCCCACCACAGCATCAAGGGGTGAGGTGCGGGCTGGCCACAGAGGTCAGGCAACGCATGCCCAATCCAGTGGGCCTGAAATGGCTCCGAACGCACGTGGTCGATCTCGACGATTGAGTAGAGCGCATTCTCGGCAGCCCAGAATTCTTCAAAAGTCAGCGAGAATTGGGCCGTCTTTGCGGCTGTGAGTATCGGCCGCCCGTCACGGGCGTATCCACGCTCGACCAGCGCGCTGTCGGCACCGAGCACTCCGCCGGTCGGACCCTGAACAATCACGCCGGCATCGGCAAGCGATGCGTAGCGGCCCAGGATCTGCTTCACATCGGCAACAGTCTCGCCCGGCATGTGGATAGGTAGGGCAACGAAGCCGCCGGTCGCGGTGCGTGCCTTGCTGGGATCTGCGGGGCGTCCGTCCATTCCGTCATACGCTCGTCGTGGGCCGACCCCGAAACTGATCGCTGGCTGCCATTCGCCGAACTGTGCTGGAATTTTGATTTCCCGCAAGTCGGGGTTGGCGGTCCAAAGCGCCCCGAGTTCCACGGGTCCAGCGAGTCGGGGCGAGCCGACCGCATCGCAGACAGCCTGAAAGCTTCCGTCCTTGCCTCGGGCGGGAATTACACGCCCTCGAAGAATGTTGCGGTCAGGTTTGCTGGGATCGGCCGTGTCTTGTGCGAGGCGATAGCTCAGCCCGTGTCCGCTCAGATCTGCGATGTTGCCACGCCAATGTGCTTCCAGGACCGCGCGACCGCACTGCTCGGCTGCGTAGAACAGTGGCAAGGCGTTCGATGCGTATCCGGCGGCATCGGCGGCATCGGCGAGCTCCTCGGCTTGCGCCAACGCACCACGAAAGTCATCGACACGGGAGGGGTCAGATGCGTTGCCGATCGGTTCGGCTCGAAGAGCGCGGATCCGTCGCCAGGCATCAAGTCGCATCTGGAAGTTCTATCGCAGCTAGGAGGTATGTGTCAGTCCTATATTCCGATCAAGCTGCGCCAGGGGTCTTTGCCTCGATCGAGCGGGCGGTCACGTCGACCAGGTCAGCCATGTCAATGCTGGCCTCACCGAGTAGCCGCTCGACGGTGGCGATGAACAGCCCGTCGATCACGTTGTCGCCGTGGATGAGCTGGTAGAACTGGTCCCGGCCGCGGCGGATCGCTTCCACCCGCCACCTGCCGTCGGGCGTCTCGAGCGCCCCGATCAGCTCACCCTGCGGCGGGTAGGGGATCGGCTCCGGAGCTCGACGCACGCTGGCGACGCTTCGGTCGGTGCGAAGACCCCGCCACGATGGATGTCTGAGCCGGCCTTCGGGGGTCCAGTTCCTGAATTGCACTTCACCAATGAGCACCGGCTCGACCCAGTTGGCGTGGCGGGCGTACTCCCGCGGCACTTCGGCGACGGGCGGGGTGGCGCGGGCGAGCGGCCCGAGGTCGTGCTGGAGCTGGCGGAGCATGGCGTCGGTGAAGCCGGTGCCGACGTGCCCGGCGAAGGTCAGCTGGTCGTTTTGGTCGTAGATGGCGAGCAGCAGGGAGCCGGGCAGGCCGACCCGGCGGCCTTCGCCGGCCTTCCATCCGATGACGAGGACTTCCTGCGTCTTGACCAGCGGGATCTTCGTCCAGTCGGCGGATCGTTTCCCCGGCCGGTACGGGGAGGCGAGCTTCTTCGCCACGATGCCCTCGAGCCCGCCGAGTTCGGCCGCTTTCAGCACTGTGGCGCCGTCCAGGCCGTGGAAGTTGACGGGCACCTTCATGTGGTCGCCGTGCAGGTTGAGGCCGGTGAGGACGTCCCGCCGGGTCGAGTAGGGGAGCGGGGTCAGGTCCTGGCCGTCGAGGTGCAGGATGTCGAACACGAAGTACATGACGGGCACGGACTCGACCAGGGCTTGGCTCGGGCGGGCGACGTGCATGCGCTGCTGCAGGCGGGCGAAGTCCGGCCGGTCGCCGGGCAGGAGGGCGACGACCTCGCCGTCGAGGATTGCGCGGCGCCCGCCGAGGACGTCGCTGAGATCGAGCAGCTCCGGGTAGGAGCCGGTTATGTCGTTGCCGTTGCGGCTGAGCGCCCGAACCTCGCCATCCGAGACGTACGTCGTGGCTCTGACGCCGTCGTTCTCCAGACTCGCGCTGTCTCATGAGACAGCAGCCACGTCCAACTCCATGGCCTGCTTCCGGCCTTTGGTGCTCTGAACCACACTCACTCCCGGTTACCGGCAGGCAGCTGGCCGAGGTACGGATCGCGGCAGATCCGGAATCAGGTGGCGCTTCGTCGCCCTGGCGCGTCAGGGTGAGTCGCGATCACCATCCAACGGGTACGGGTGCGATGGAGCGCGGCAGCCCGCGCTGCGCCGCAGGCGAATGCCCGCCGCGGACTGTGCCGTCCGGCGATGCTTCCACCGTCATGGCCGGCCGGTGACGTGGTCATCCACGAGGTACTCGCCGATGAAGCAACCGGATACGTGCGTGTGGACGCTCACGCAATTGCTCCGGTCGTCGCTCGTCGTGCCCCGGGACGTCGCACGACCGCGCCGTGCACCATGCCGACCATCAACCGTGAGTCGGCGAGCCAGCCGGTGCACCCACTCACCCCGTCCTCGGTGCGGTTTTCCGGGTTTGCGCTCGCCGCGCGCAGGGCGGGTACGACGAGCGGACAACCAGGATCGTCGATCTATTCGGATGGGGGACGACGAGCGGGCCGTGGGCCAATTACGTGAGCGCTGACATGCGCCAGGATGAGGTGACCAGTGGTGGCGTGCAGCGAGTTCGCGACCTTGACCTGTGGCTGTCCACGGAAACCTCGACGCTGGTCGTTGACCGGCTACCCGGCCGGGCCGCCTACCCCCGCCAGAGCGGTCCGGCCCGCCTCGTCACGCTCCTGCCCGGGCAGATCGGCCGCTACCGGGCGAACTTCCGGTTCACTGTCACCACCTGCGCCTGCAATCCGAGCTGGTACTACGAGGACTGGCTGATACATATCGCCAACTGCGGAACACGAACCGACGGATTCATCGGCCGCAGGCTCGACCACGACATCGACCACCGCGTCCACCTTTACGGCGGACCGAGACGGCCACACCATCGCTAAACCCGTCACCAGCGACGTTCGACGGTCCGCCAACGACGCAGCATGATCGGCGGCAGATGTGAGCATCAGTTCCAAGCGTGATCGCGCTGGTCATCCGCGTTCAAAGCCTCTCGCGTCTGCCTTTACGATGCCGCTGTTCCCCTGGCCGCAACATTGAAGGTGAGAAGGCACATGGCTTTCCGAGAACTCCAGGCGATGCAGGCCGCCTACGAACTGCTGTCCCCGCTCGACCCGAGTGCGCAACAGCGCGTCATGGCCTGGTTGTCGGCGGCGCTCGCGGACACCAACGGCGCTCCCACCGCCGTGAACGAGCCGGCCACACCGGTGAAGCCGGTCGCAGAGGCGTCGGCGAAGACCGCACCCGCGGACAGCGTCGCAGAGGTTGTGACCGAACACGCAGCAGCCGTGCCAGAAGCGGAGACCACGGTCCCGGCGGCACCCGCCGTCAAGCCTGCAGCCGCGACTGAACCTGACGTCGCCGTCGAGCCGGTAGCCGAGCCGGCGCCGGACCCGCGGCCCAAGCGAGGCCGGCCCGCGAAGCTGACCGGCCGGCGCGCCGCCAAGGCGCCCAGTTCCGCTGCTGCCGTGACGCCGGCGCAGGCAGCCCCGGGTCGCCGGGGCGACCGGCCGAGCGGTGAGCAGTTCCTCGCCGATCTCGCCGCCGGCGGTTCGTTCAAAGCACTCGCCGAGAAGTACGGCAAGTCGATCGGCACGATCGGCAACTGGGCGCACCAGTTGCGCGAGCAGGGGTTCGACATCCCGGTCGGCCGGCAGAAGAAGGCCTGAAGTACAAGCCGTAGGTGGTGGGGGACGATGCCCAGTTGGACTCGTCCCCACCCACGCCTGCCTCTTCCATGGTTACCGCAGGTGACCGACCGTACGGGCCAGCGCGCGGATCGCGGCAGAAGAGTGCGCCCTCGCCGGACTTTTTGGTCGGGGTCTTGCGGCATGCTGACTCGGTGCTTACCAGCGCGAGTCGAAGGCATTGGTGCCACTGCCGGGATTAGGGGGTGTTACGTCTCTTCATGGTCGGTGGTGCGCGAACCAGGCTTCACCTGAGGTGATGGCGACGGCCAGCTCCCATTGATGGATGTCGACATTTGGTGATAGCGCGAGCAGTTGACGAGCCGCTGTGAACGCGTCTTCGCCGGGGGTCGGTGGCCGGTGTACCTCGAACTGCAGCATCGTGCCCCAACAGGCGACCGGCCGCACGTCCCACCGTTGGTGCCACTGCCAGAGCACCGCGGCGAGTTCCTGCTCCTGCTCGAGAGCACCCCAGAAGCCCATCCAGTGGGCCGCTAGCCAGGGTGACACGGAGGGGAGCAGCAGAAGCGACACGTCATCCGGGACGTACCAATAGTCAGTGCTTACGACATCACGTGTACCGTCCAGCACCCGCGCGGTGAGGCCGGGATCAGACAGAACATGGTCGTACGCCGCACGCAGCAACTGCTGGATGCTGACGACCGGCCCGACTTTCGGCAGCACACCGGCAGTGACATCGATGCCATGAAAGCCCTGGGTATAGAACGGCAGCTCAATATCAGGGGCCTCATCATCCGACCGCTGGAAGAACGGCCACGGGTCGACCGTGCGAGCCGCCCGGTCAACGCCGGCCAGCGCAGCCTTTGTCTCCGCGTCGAACGGCGAAGGCTCCACCTCTTTTGAATCTATGTCTGCGTCGACCAGGAGAGGCCATCTGCCGGTCACCGTGAGCAGGGCGTAGGCCACCCGCCATACCCGGAGCAGAGCATCGGAATCCTCAGAACTGAATCCGGAGACCACCAGGGCACCCGCAGGACCAGCCTGGACCGGAAGACCCGCCAGCGCCGTCTCCCGCAGCGCGGCAGCCGTATCCGACAACCCCAACATGAACCGATCATCCCCGCTACCGAAGCGCCGTCGACGACAAACCTCGAACCTCCCGGCTCAAGCGTCGGTAAGGCCGGGTCCGGACAGCGGCATTTGAGTCCGTCAGACAAGGTCCTCGAACGAGTTTTCTCCAGGACGCCAGCACATCCAATGTCCATCGATGAAGCCGGTCAACAATGCGATCTCTGGTCCGAGCACATCGCCGACTTCAGGGTGCAGACAGACCACCCCCTGGTCGAATTCGATCCGGAGGCCAAGACCGGCCCCCTCTGCCGTCGCGACAACCCGGCCGGGTATCAGGGCCACCAACGCGTCGGCGTAACCCACCTGCCCGGGAGCCACCGGACCTGCTGGCGTCTCCACCACGGGCAGGACATCGCAGTTGAGGACCGGCATGTCCTCCGTCGGTCCGTCGAAGCGCAACTGCAGGTAGTCCATGACGAACTCGACTGAGTAAAGACGGAAGCCGACGAGACGACCCAACAACTCGTTGGGAACATACGCGGTGCGCTCGGACGACACATCGCCAGAGTGCCGGAGCATCCGCTGGAGAGCATCCTCAATTCGGCAAAGCCGTGCGTTCGGCTTCATGTTCCGAAGCCATGTAGGCGGCGAGGACGTAGTTGGGGTGCCGATCGAGGTTTCGGCGGGCGCGGTCGTAACGCATGGTCGTGCGCGGGTCGGCGAGCCGGGCGGCTATCTGGACATCGCGGAGGCTGACGCCGGCGTCGAGCATGGTGGTCACTAAGGTGTGCCGCAGCATGTGCGGGTGCATCCGCAGCATCCGGATCCCCGCCGCGACGGCCAGCTGCTGCAGGCGGCGGGTGGGCGTGCCGGTCCATCCGCCGACCCAGAGTGTTGCGCAGGATCGGGCCATTCTCGCGGCCCTCGATCGCCCGGTCGATGGCGCGAGCGACCGCCGGCGGCAGCGGCACGAGCACGACCTTGCCGCCCTTGCCGCGCACGCGCAGCACACGGTGGCCATGTTCCTCGCCGAGGTCGCTGACGCTGACACCGCAGGCCTCGAAGATCCGCAGCCCGAGCAGGCCGAGCAGGGCCACGAGCGCGAAGTCGTTGATGTTGTCCGAGAGCCGAGCCGTCGTGATCAAGGCTTCGAACTGCAGATGCCCCAGACCCAACGTGGGTGACTCGGCCGGCACCGTGGGCCGACGAACATAGTCAGCTGGCGAGTGGGTGAGGATCTGGTCGATGACGCAGACCCGGTAGAACACCACCACGATCGACAGTCGGCGCGAGACCGTAGACGGTTGGTAGCAGCCCTCGTCCTGCAGCCAGCGCACGTACCGTTCGACGTCCGCCCGCACGGCGGTCAACGGATCGATCGACTCGCGGGCGCACCAGCGCAGGAAGACCCGCAAATCCGACTCGGCATGCATCCGCGTCTGACCGCGGTAACGGCCCAGGTAGGCGGCCACCGCAGCCCGCAAGACCAGAGACTCAGGAACAAGGTTCGACAGCTGAGAGGTACGCATATCTGACGGTGTGTCACGCACCTCCGTGAACGCCAGCACACCCGGAGCGGCAGATGTGCGCGCTCTGGGCGGGCGCCATCCAGCAGCCGCGGTTGTCTTCAGTGGTATGCGTCGAAGACACTGGCGTTATGGCGGTGCCGTACGAGGAACTCTCGAACCCGGCACGCACGGTCTTCCTCGTCAGTGTCGGCGCCTTCTCGGCAGGCGAACTCGCCCAGGCGTTCAGGTCACGTCGCGGCGCGCTGCGCGCCGATATGCGCGCCGAAATCGTGTTCAGGGTGATGTTCTTCGGCGGAATCCTGCTGTTGCCCCTCGGCCGCGCGGTCGCGCCCAGCGCCGTGATCGGCGGCGGTGCGTCGCTGTTCTGCCTCGGCATGCTGCTCGGGTGGCTCGGCGCGTTGCTGCGCTGGTGGTCATTCGTGAGCCTCGGGCGGTACTTCACCATCGTTCTGAAGACCAGTGAGGATCAGCCCATCGTGGAACGCGGCCCATATCGTTTCCTGCGACATCCGAGCTACACCGGCCTGCTCCTCGTGTTCGCCGGTACGGGCTTGATGGTGGGTAACTGGGTCAGCGCCGCTAGCGCGGTCATCCTGGTCCTGGCCGCTCTGATCTACCGTCTGCGGATCGAGGAGCGAGCCCTGACCGCCGCTTTGGGCGACCGCTACCGCCAGTTCGCAGCGAGCCGCGCCCGGCTCATTCCTTACATCTGGTAGCCCACTTCCGGGATCCGCCGGTTCCCGGAACCGGCACACGGAGCGTGACGACTGCGAGTCCGCCGCGCTTCGGTCGCGGAAGAGGAAGCCGGTGTTGGGGGCGCTTCTCCGCGCCTGGATTCTTCCACATGACGGATGAGGATCCCGGTCCACGTGAGCGGATTCGCCCTGCTCGACGGCCACTGCCGGTGATTCGTGGGAGCACCGCCACGGTGAAATCTGGCTGTTCGGCGGGGTCGATGTCGTACTGCTCCCCAAACCGGTCGTCTGTGGGGAACAGATGGGGTTGCCCCTTGCGGCGCCGGGCTGGTTGTCGAACAGCGTCGGACAGCGCTTAGGAGAGCGTCCTTTCATCCGCAAATAGTTGTGTTTATGCTGGTCGGCGGCTTGTGTCCACTACTTCACACCGGAGAGGTCACTGGTTCCGGGTAGCGCGTGCTTTCCGTGACGCCTGTCAGCGTGACAGTCGCTCGCGGGCGGTGGCCGCGGCGAGCCGATTTTCGGTCTGGATCGCCGCCATTAGGGATTCTGCCCAGGCGGCATGTGCTCCGGCCATGTCACCGAGCGCGTGCAGGGCATCGCCGAGGCCGCATGCGGCTTCGGCCTCCTCGGGGCAGTTTCCGAGGCGGCGGAAGAATGTCAGGGCGTGTCGTTGGAGGGTTGCGGCCTGTTCCGGACGGCCCTGGTCGACCAATATCCGCCCCATTTCGATGCCTGCCAGGGCAACGCCGATTTCGTCGTGGGCGTGGTGCGCCATGTCAAGGGCTGCACGGACGCTGCCGGCTGCCTCGGTGGGGCGGCCCTGAGCGCGGTAGGTAGCGCCAAGCGCGGTCCGGGCGCGAAATTCGCCACCGTGGTTTCCGATGTGGTGGCTCAGCTCGACGGCTTGCTGGAGCCGATCGTTGGCACCGGTGAGTCGGCCCTGACGTCGGTCCAGGTCTCCCAGTCCGATCAGAGCGTCGGCCTCTCCGCTGCGCGCCCCGGTCCCTCGGAACAGGTCGAGGGCACGCGTGAACTTCGTGGCGGCGGTGTCCCACTGTCCCTGTTGGGTCAGCGCCCAGCCGAGTCCGAGCAGCGCATCGCCGACGTCGTCGGGAGCCGCGACCCGCGATGCCCGTTCGAAGTCATCGGCAGCCCGGCTCGGCCGGCCCTGATGTCCGTTGAGGTAGCCGGACTGCAGAAGCGCGCCGGCCAGCTTGGCGCGGTCTTCCTCATGGCTCAGCAGTTCGAGCGCGTGATCGAGGAACCGGAACGCTGCGGGGAATCGTCCGTTGAGCGCGGCGGCAGTGCTTAACCTGAGCAGCGCCTCGGCCTGCTCGCCGCGGTGGCCGATGCGTCGGGCAAGCGTGTAGGCCTCCCGCGCTCGCCGCTCGAAGTCGGCCCATTGGCCGGTGCTGAGGTGGGCCTCGGCGAGGGCTGTCGCGGCGCGGATCTGTGCGCCGAGGTCGCCCACCCGTTGGGCGGCCTCGTGCGCGTGGCGGTGCACAGCGAGCGCCGTGACGTAGTCGCCTTCGGTTTGAAGCCGGTCGCCGAGTGCCGCCGCGATGCCGATAGCGTGCTGTTCCCAACCGTGGCCGGCGGCGAAGGCGCAGGCTCGCGCCAGGTTGTCCCGCTCGGCGGGAGCGGCGGTGGGGGCGATCTCGAGGTAGTGGTCGAGAAGCCGGATGCGGGCCGCGCGCAGATCGTCGGGCGGGTCCACGGCAGCGAGCTCACCGGCGTAGGCCCTGAGCAGGTCATGCAGGCGGTACCGGCCCGGGGCCGCGTGCTCGATCAGGTTGGCGCGTGCCAGGGTGGTCAGCCGTCGCTTAGCCTGGTCGCTCGTCGTCCCGTCGAGGGCGGCGACCGCCATCAGATCCAAATCTTCACCGGGGTGCAGACTCAGGAGGCGGAAGACACGGGCCGAGTCCGGCCGGAGGTGGCGGTAGGACCAGAAAGAACACCGCGGCGACGTTCGCCTCGTCGTCCCCGCCCCCGTCGAGCGTGGCGAGCGACAGTTCGTCGGCCAGCGCCGACAGCGGTTCCCCAGGCCGCGACGTTGCGAGCTCGGCCGCGACCCTCAGGGCCAGAGGCAGCCGTCCGCAGCGGTCGGCGAGTCTGTCGGCGGCGGCCGGCTCGGCGTTCACCCGCATCCCGATGAGCTGCCGCAGCAGCGTAACCGCCTGCGGCCGGGTCGGCAGCGGAAGATCGAGACGGCGCGCACCGTCCCGCGCCACCAGCCCGGCCAATGCGTCTCGGCTGGTCACGACGGCCAGGCAGGCCGGTGTGCCGGGCAGCAGCGGTCGGACCTGATCGGGGTCACATGCGTTGTCGACGACCACCAGAATCCGTCGGCCGGCCAGCTCACTGCGGAACCGGGCAGCGCGGGCATCCACGGCAGACGGCAGGTCCGGCCCGGGAACCCCCAAGGCGGACAGGAACCCAGCGAGCGCCTCGGCCGCGGACCGTGGCGACCCGGCGGCGTACCCCTGCATGTCGATGTGAAGCTGCCCGTCAGGGAACCTGTCCCGTACCCGGTGTGCCCAGTGCACCGCCAGGCTGGTCTTGCCCACGCCGGCCATCCCGGAGATCACCACCGGCCCAGCGCTGATCCCGTCGAGCCACGCCAACTCCTCCTCCCGGCCCACGAAGACGGCGACATCGGCGGGCAGCTGCATGGGAACGCGCGGCGGGCTCGTGGCCGCCCGACCGGGCGCCTCGATGGTCGGGTCCGCCGTCAGGATCCGGTGATGCAGCCGGCGGAGGGTGGCGCCAGGGTCGACGCCCAGTTCGTCGGCGAGACGCCGACGGATGTCATCGAAGCAGCGGAGCGCGTCGACTTGGCGTCCGCCGCGGTACAGGGCAAGCATCAGTTGGGCGGCAAGGCGCTCATCGAAGGGGTAGCTGGTGGCAGTCGCGGCCAGGTCAACGGCGACCTCGGCGTGCCGGCCGCGGCGGAGCAGCAGATCAGCACGGTCCAACTCGGCGCCATGCCGCTCAATTTCCAGCCCAGCGCGTATCGCCTCCAGCCAGTCACCCTCGAGCCGGGCGAACGGGACACCTCGCCACAGCCCAAGTGCCTGATCCAGCGCATCCAAGGCGTCCCGATCGTCATCGGCGTCGCGTGCCTCGGCGACCAACAGACGAAACCGATGCAGGTCGATCACGAGTGGCTCGGCCACGATCGCGTATCCGGCCGTCCGCCGGACAATAGCGACGCCCGAGCCGGCAAGCACACCGCGAAGACGGGACAGGTAGCTGTGCAGGCTCGCCGTGGCACGCTGCGGCGGGTGCTCGCCCCACACCCGGTTGAGCAACGAATCGACCGCAACGGCGTGGTCAGCGTCCATCAGCAGCGCCGCCAGCACGCACTGCTGCCGTGCGTGACCGAGGTCCAGGCAACGAGTGTCGGGGCGGACCTCAAGTTCGCCCAACACCCGAATCTCGGTCGCCATAGACCCTGCGTACACGGCGCTGCCTGCGGATTCAAGAAACAGCCAACGATCGGCCAGATCCGGGCTGCCAGTCTCCGGCCAACAGCAAACGCACATGGAGAGGCTGGAAATGAAGATTTTGCGCTCCGCCACCGTCAGGCGTCACCGAACCGCCCACGCCGTCCCGAGCCAGACCGTACGCGCCCGGCGAGACGCTGAAGTCATCAAGATCTTCCTGATGACCGGAGTCTGGCCGGTCCTGTGGCCCTGACCGGGAGGGACTGGCAGGCCGGGGCCGCCGGCCCCGGCCTGCCTCCAGGTTGGTCGCTAGGCGGGTCGCTGAACATGAGGTACTCCACCGCGTCCGGCGCGATCCTCACCTGGTCCGCCCACACGCCGACCATTTGCAGCTAGCTAACGACGGACGGTAACGGCCTTCAGTGCGAGCAGCGCACACCACGCGGCCGATCCGGATGGTGGATACCGGCTGCCGGGGCGGCAGAATCGAGTCATGGGACACAGGGCTGGTGCATGGACGTGGTCCAAGGTGAGCACCATCCACGGAATTCGTACCGCACACGGCAGTGCGTGCGACGGCGAGACTCGCTCCTACAGGTTCCGCTACTACGCGCCGTCCGATAGCTCCTACGAACGCTGCATCGGCTTGACCTGGTGTTCCAGCTGTCGCGAGTATTCGGGTGCCATGGTGCACGTGCCGAGTGACGAATACCTTCCGGATGTACTTGCCGACCTTCCGAGACCCGAGCGGGAGCGGCTGGCTCGAAGCGAGGTGAAGCTTCTCGACTATCTGGATCGCCTCGCCCGTCGCGGCGCCTGGCCGCCGCGCTGATGGCAGTGCGTAATCGCCATGGGCGGCCCATTCGTGATGACAGCGGCAGATCCGGTCACGTGATCTTGACCCTAGTTCAGTTGACCGGGGCTTCGCCCGGCGTCTGGGGTCTCCAGCAGCGCACGTCGTGCGGGCTGGTCTATGGCGACAGGCGGCGCTGAACAGGCTCGTATCACGGCCGGCCCCGGCCGGGAGGTCCAGCGAATGGAGCTGCCGGCTCAGTAGCCGATCCACTCGTAGACCTCGGGAATGGCCTTGATCGCGCCGGTCGGCGCCTTCGGG
Source organism: Actinoplanes sp. NPDC051513 (assembly GCF_044454685.1). Taxonomy (NCBI): domain Bacteria; kingdom Bacillati; phylum Actinomycetota; class Actinomycetes; order Micromonosporales; family Micromonosporaceae; genus Actinoplanes; species Actinoplanes sp. NPDC051513. The sequence goes on along the minus strand of NZ_JBITDW010000017.1, from coordinate 66,623 downwards.
ACGGTCGCCGTCGCGTACTGGTCGTAGACGAACTTGTAGGTGAAGGCCGGGAACTTCGCGGCGGCGGGCATCACGACGGACATGGTGGTGAGCCGTCCTTTGGCGTCGAGTGCTGCGGTGAACGGCAGCTTGGTGGCCGCGTTGCCGAGTGCCTCGAGCCGGGCGTCGCCCAGGATTTCGCTGCCTGAGTCGGTCAGATCGGTGATCCCCTTGAAGTGTCCCGGGCTGGTCTGGCTGACATCGCTGGGGTTCGCGAGGATGTCGCGGGCGTACGCCGGGTCGCTGTCCTTCTGGAATCCGTTCGGCAGCCCGCCCGCGATCTTGCTCGGGGCGAGCACCATCCACCGCCGAGGGATGTATGCGAAACCGGAGAGGTTCTTGGGCGCCAGGACCACCTTGGCCCACGCCTTCTTGCCGATCGTGAGCACCTTCAGCGTCATCGTGTACTTCGGGTCGTCCGGGACGTGGGTATCGGACACAACGTCGTACTCGGTGGTCTTCGTCGCGGGGTCGATCACGCCGTAGGTCGGACCGCCGACATCGTTGATCGAAAAGTGGTAGGCGACCGACGTGTTCGTCGGGATTCCTGCCGTGAGGATCTGCAGCGGCGTGCGCGAATCGGCCGGGCTGGCGGACGTCGCCGGCCTCGAGGAGGGCGGCGGCGTGGCGGTGGGGGAAGCGGTGGACGCGCACCCGGCGAGGGCGGCGAGCAGGACACCGAGGCAGGCCGTAGCGCCCGATCGAGCAATCATGAAGTTCCACTCCGCGGAAGACGACCGGCCATAGGTGATCGTGATCATGCGCTACGGCGGGGTGCTACAGATCGTCTGTTCGGCCGCGGCCGGTTCACCTGAACGGCCGGGCAGGGGTGCTTCCAGGGCAGCAAGGGCACGGGGGCGATTCAGGCGGATCAGCCAGGACGCCGGTCCGATTCACCGCTCGGGGGGCTACCCGCTGTGGCACCGCCGGCCTTGTCAGCGGCAAATCCGGGTGGTTGGGATGTTCCGTCAATAATCGGCGCTTCGCCATTTGTTGGTCCCCGATGGTGCTAACGCGTTCTGGCGCACGCGGGGGGCCGCCGAGCTACCGCGCATGTGGGCGGACCGGGCGCCGACCGCGGTCCTGCAGCCACTGCCGCAGCATCTTCTTGGCACCGCACTGACCTCCCGATCGAGGTCGGCCGGCTCGCCGCCTTCGGACCCGGCACCGCCAACCGCGCTATGAGACTCGGGGCCGGCCACCACACTCCCGAGCTTGTCCTTCGGCGAACTGGCTGGACCGGGCCTCCGCCCGAAGACGCAGAATCGGGTGAATGTGCCGGCATTCGAGATCTAGCCGGCTCGGCTAACGCCCCAGTCACTCCGGCGGGTGACTACTGCCGTGCTCGTCACGGGCTCACCGTGAAACAAAGCCTATTGACCAGCGAGGCGGTTCGTGATGACCGGTCCAGGAGTGATCTTCAAACGGTGCGGATGCCGCGACAACAATAGGAAGCGCCTCGAACTGCACTGCCCGCGGTTGCCCGAACGCGGACACGGGTCCTGGTACTTCCACTGCTCCGCGCCGAACCTGCTCGGCCGGCCCGAACGGATCCGCCGCGGCGGCTTCCCCTCCCAGACCGCAGCCCGGCAAGCCAAGGACGACTGCCTGGCCGACAGCGCCGCCCGGCGCACCGGCGACGGCTGGATCATCGAACGGTGGCTACGCCACTGGCTCGACACCCGCACGCGGATCCGGCCGATCACCCGGCTGCACTACACCCCCGACGTCGAACTCGTCCTCATCCCGTACCTCGGCTCCTACCGGCTCTCCGAACTCGACGGCTCACTACTGCGCGCGACCTTCGCCACCATCGCGGGCACGCCCAACGCCAAAGGCCAGCCGCAGTCCGCGTCGGCGCTCAACCATCTGCGCACCACCCTGCGCGCCGCCCTCAACCTCGCCGTCCGCGACGGGCTGATTGACTGCAACCCGGCCCGGCACATCGAGATCACCGGCTACCGCAGACCCCACGCCCAGGTCTGGACCGACGGCCGCGTCGAGCAGTGGAAACTGACCGGCGAACACCCCTCCGTGGCGGTCTGGACCGCCAAACAACTCAGCGCCTTCCTGCTCAGGGTCGTGGACGACTCCCTGTTCGCGTTCTGGTGGCTCGCCGCCCTCCGCGGCCTGCGCCGCGGCGAACTCTGCGGGCTACGCTGGGCCGCGGTCGACCTCGACCGCGGCCTGCTGATCGTCGAACGCAACCGCACCACCGCCGGCTACCAGATCGTCGAAGGCGACCCCAAGACCGCCGCCGGCCGCCGCGCCGTCGCCCTCGACAAACACTCCGTCGCGATCCTGCGGGAACACCGCCGCCGGCAACTCGAACACCGCGACCGCCGCCACGCCGCCGGCAAAACCTGGACCGACTCCGGATACGTGTTCACCGGCAAGACCGGCACCCCGATCAACCCGAACTACGCCACCACCCGATTCCGGATCCTCACCAGCCGCGCCGGACTCCCACCAGTCCGGCTGCACGACCTACGCCACGGCGCCGCGTCCCTCGCACATGAGGCCGGCGCCGACCTGAAGACCCTCCAAGACCTACTCGGGCACTCCAGCATCGTGGTCACCGCCGACACCTACACCAGCGTGTTACCCGCCTCCCAGCGCCGCTGCGCCGACGCCACCGCCCGCCCTGGTCCTGGCCGCCGACCGGCACACCCGCCGACGGATCAAGGCCAAGGCCGCGAAGAACCGGCCCACCGCCCCCGGCGAAAAACAAGTGACTCCGCCGGCCCGCCTCCGCAAACCAGCACGCAAGCGCAGGTCACGACCCCACCACCGAACCCACCGTCACACCCGGTGACGACACCCACATCGCACCCACCGTCCACACCAGGCAGTCAAAGCAAAGGACCCGAACCGCGTTTCCGCAGTTCAGACCCCTGATGATGTTGCGCGCCCGAAGGGACTCGAACCCCTAACCTTCTGATCCGTAGGTTCCACGCGGCACCCGCCGCAGCGCGCGTTCTACGCGGCATAGAAAGACGTTCTGCGTGTCGGTGCGGGACGTTGGAACGTCCTCCTGGTGCGCTTGCGGGCTTGGTGTCCCATCGCAGGAGGAGGACGTTCGTGGGTAACGGTAGCGGTGTGTCCCGGGGTGATCGCAACCGCAACGCGCGGCTGGCCAGGTTGCGGGCTCTGGTGCCGGTCTCGAACGCGATCGTCGGCATCGATCTGGCCGAACAGAAGCAGATGGTCGTGGTCACCGACCACGACTCGAAAGTGCTGGCCCGCAAGACGTTCAAGACACACGCGTGGAGCCTCGGGCCGGCGCTGGACTGGGCAGGCAAGCAGGCCACGGCGAACGGGTTCACCGGCGCGACGGTGGCGTGTGAGCCGACGGGTCACCGGTGGCGGGTGCTGGGCCAACTGGCCGCCGATCGGCGGATGCCGTTCGTCTGCGTGCAGCCGATGCTGACCTCGTGGGCGCGCCGCAGTGAGGATCTGACCTTCGACAAGACCGACGAGAAAGACGCCGTTCTGATCGCCCGGCTGACCGCGCAGCTGCGCTGTTACGTGCCCGAGCCGGTCGACGAAACGTGGGGCCGGCTACGGCATCTCGGCGCCCGCCGGGCGCAGCTGTTGGTGGACTCGGGCCGACAGGTGCAGCAAATCCGGGCGTTGCTGGAGTGTGTCTGGCCGGCGGCGTTGCAGGCCGCTCGGCACCCGTTCCGGTCGGCGACCTGGACCGCGGCGCTGTCCGTCGTGGTCGAGCGCGACGGCGGTGACCTGTCCCGCGCCCGCCGGCGTGGTCTGCTCCGATGGGAGAACGCGGTCCGGCGGGAGGTCATCCGCCGTGGCGGGATCAGGCCGTGCCTGCGGATCGTCCGGGCGATGTTCGCGGCGCTGTCCGATCCGGCCGGGGTGACCGCCCACCGTCGCGGCGGTCTGGAACGGGTCGGGTTGATCCTGGCCGACTGGCTCCAGACCCACCACCGGCTGACCGACACCGAGACCCGCATGACCGCGGTCCTCGACGAACTCGCCCTGACCGGCCTGGTCACCTCGATCCCCGGCGTCTCGGCGACCGGCGCCGCCGCGTTCCTGGCCGAGACCGGTGACCTGAACAGGTTCGCCACCGCCCGGGCCCTGGTCAAACACGCCGGTCTGGCGCCCCGGGAGAAACTGTCCGGCACGTTCATCGGCCGCACCAGACTCACCGGGCAGGGCCGGCCCGGCCTGCGGCTGGCCGCCTGGCGCACGGTCTGGGGAGCGCAACGCGCCAACCCGGTCTACGCCGCCCGGTTCACCCACCTGACCACCCGGGACCAGAACAAACTCACCGTCACCCAGGCTCAAGCCGTGATCGCCGCGGCGATCCTGCGGCAACTGCACGCCGTCATCACCACCGGCCGACGCTGGGACCCCGCCATCGCCACACACGGCACCCGGACCACAGTGATGCCCCTGGCCGCCTGAACCCAGCTAGCGGCCCGTCAAGCAGGGCCGGGGCGAGCCCCACGCGGCATTGAGGAACCCTGCGGTTACCTCGTCTGTCATCATGGGCAGCCCCGCCCGTCGTCACCACAACCCGGTTACGCGCTGCAGGGACCAACCCGATTACCACTATGCAGGGACCGACGACGGACACGGCACCCCGGCCAACGCTTGACACAAACGTCTTACGCTGATGACAGTGTGCCTGATCACGGCGGGCTGGTGTGCTTTGATCTGTCCCTCGGCCGCCGGGTCGGGCGTCATCTTCCGGCGCTCATCGTTTCGCCCGGGGCGCGCGGTCGGAGCTGACTACCTTCGGATAACCGCAGTCCCCGACAGGCGGTCGTAGGGTGTTCGTCCCGTGCCGATGAGCAGGGCGGCGAGGTACACGATCGGAAGGACGTAGGACAGGCCCGTGAGCGACCAGACCCCGATGGGTACCGCACCCGGGTCGCCCGTCTCAACGATCGCGTACACGGCCGCGTGGCCGATGAGCCACGGAGCAGCGATCTTGAGTGTGTTACGCAGCAGCGCCCGGCCGAGGGTAGACCGGGAACCGTCGGCGGCCGTGATGACCACCAATCTGCGCAGTCGCTTGCCCGGCGTTGCCTGGCGGGCCCCGGACTCCAGCCGGGCGAGCCAGAAGGTGACCGGGACGACCACGACCACAGCCGCGACGAGGTTCAGCGTCACCGTGTCGAGCGCACCGGTCACGCCGGCGAGGAAGAGCGGAACACCGACGGCCGCGGTGATCGCGACCCAGACGACGATGCAGCCCCAATCGACCACCCATGCCACAATCCTGTTCAGCGGCTCACGAACGACCGACACGACGTCGAGTTCACCGCCCGGAACGGTATCGTCGCTGGTCATCCGCCGGCCACTCCGCTTTCATCCATAGCGAGAGTCTGGCGTACCCATCAACTAAGCGAGCGCCCACGGCTCAGGGCTTCTGGTGCCAGGGCGCGCGACCGTCAGCCGTCGGCAGGTCGCTGCAATCTCGCTGCTCATCTCGTCAGGGCGCTCCGCGCCTGCAACGGCGACCAGACAAGCGCTACAACGACTGACGGTAGGCCTGCGTGCGATCATGTGTTGAACCCTGGCACGGCGAACTGAACCGGGCGGCGTGGCCGCCATGATCGGATTCACTGACAACGGCACGAGTGCAACGGCCTGCAGGCGGGTCACCAAGAGCGCGTACGAACGTGACGTTCGCAGCCGGCTCCGGCGCACGGTCGGCGGCAAATCCGGACGCCGTTGAATGAGAGCTCATGCAGCCGGAGCCGACCCCGGCTTCACCGCCTGGGCGACCAAACTGTACGCGGCGCGATCCGACTACCAGTCGGCGATCGGCACTCACGACGGGCTGCGCAGTTTCGGCGATAGCTGACCGCGGCTCGTCGGCAGATTCACCCGCTAATCGGCCATGTGCGGATGCCGTTGGTCAAGCCTGAACTTCTAACTCGTTCTGTTGGACAGAATAGGTTTCAGTGCGACGAGCGATCAGTTTCGTTCGGGTGGGCGTACGGACTGCTTCGCTGGTGAGGAACCGGCTCCGGCTCGGCCTTCACGGTCGTGGCGGCCAGTGCGGCGGTGAGGAAGAGGGCGGCTAGCAGGGCCCAGGTCCAGGGGCCGATCGTGGCCAGGGCGGCGGTCACGAGGATGGGGCCGAGGATGTAGCGGGAGACGGCACGGCCCATGGCGAACGCGGAGAGAAATTCGGCCCGGCGATCGCGGGGTGCGAGGGCGTACGACAGGGTCCAGGCGGCAGCTACCGCGAGGAGTTCACCAAGAGTGAGGAGGGTGACGGCGACGGCGAACGTCAACGGCGTCAGATGCCCGCGGGTGTGGGCCGCGGCCGCGAACAGTGCGCAGGCCGCGGCGAGCGCGACTCCGGCGCCGGCCTGACCGGCCCGGGCTCGGCTGACCGTGGCCGTGAGCCGGGCGATCGGCCACTGCAGCAGCACACACAGCACGGTGGCCAGCCCGTAGAGCGGACCCGTCCAGCCGGTCCCGGCGTCGGTATGACCGGCCAGCCAGAGCGGGAAGCCGAGGTTGAGCATCGGCGTCCACAACTGCAGGACCGTGTCGACCGCGGCCAGGCGCACCAGCCGGCGATCCCGGAACGCCGCGAGACGGCGACGACGGCGTTCCGGCGGCCGGACGGGCGCGAGCCGCGCCGAGGCAAGCAAGGCGGCCACCAGCACATACGCGAAAGCCGCGACCACCAGCAGCCACCGCAACGCGGACGGCGACCGCAGGCCCACGGCCAGCCCGCCGAGCGGACTCGCCACGCTGATCGCCACGTTGACCGCGGTCCGGTACTTGGCCATCACCCGTACGCGCTCGGCGCCCGAGGTGAGCTCGGCCACCAGAGCCTGTGTCCACGCCGCCACGCTCTGATCGGCAACCGTCACCACGATCATCGCCGGCAGCGCCGACCACCAGCCGACGGCTGTCGCATAGCCGAGCGTCGCCGCCGCCCGGACCAGGTGCGCGACAACCAGGGCCCGCCGCACGCCGACCCGGTCGGCAAGCCGCCCGAGCGGTACGGCCACCACCAGCGCGACCAGACCGGACAGTCCGAGGCCGAGCCCGACCTGCGGCGCGGTGAGCCCGACGACCCCGGTGAAGTAGATCGCCGAGAAGGCGAGGAAAAGCCCGCCGCCGAGGTAGTCGATGAACCCGGCGCCGATCAAACGACGTACACTGTCTTGTGCCACAAACCCATTATGTTGGTTCAGGTGTTGCCGCCACGCTGGCCGCCAATCTGCGGGCCGCCCGGCTTGCGCGCGGCTGGACGCTGGAAGAGCTCGCCGAGCGCAGCAGCGTCAGCCGCAACATGCTTCAGCAGATCGAGACCGCCCGGACCAACCCCAGCGTCGGCACGCTGGCCCGGATCGCCGCCACGCTGGCCGTGCCTATCGGCGATCTCGTCTCGCCGCCACCCGGGCTGGTCGACGTGGTTCGCCGCGGCGAAGCCACCGTGCGGCGTACCACCGGCGGCAGCGAGGCCCGGCTGCTCATCAACGACGGTCACGCGCCCTTCGTCGAACTGTGGGACTTCGCCGTCGCGGCCGGCGACGAGATCCGGTCAGACGGGCACCCGACCGGAGCACGGGAGTTGTTACTGCTGCACAGCGGCGAGCTGACGGTCGAGGTCGGCGGCACCCAGGTCGCCCTCGGCCCCGGGGACGGATTGCGCATGCGCGGGGACCGCTCCCACACGTACGCGAATCCCGGCTCCGAAACCGCCCACCTGAGCATCACCGTCGTCTACCCCGGCGACCGCGACCGGAAATATCTGCCACCCGATTGAATCGGCGGACCCGAGTGGACATCCCGGCCCGCCACTACAGACATTTATCGGATTACGACCGGCGAGATTTCAACGAGTCATCAGTTCCGCGTGAAGATGTCAAAACCGGGTCACAGCACCACCGTTCCGAACGCACTACTTTCGGCAAATCCGGATATCGTCTTGATCTTCTGTCGTCACCTTCCGTGGTCACTGAAGAGCGGGACAATGCGGGCGGAGGAGTTCGCGGCCTGTCGTCGTAGTGCGGCGTTCTCGGTGGTCAGGGCTGTGATCACGGTGGCGGCTGCGTCGAGCTGATCTTGCAGTTGGCGGCCTTCGTGCCGGGCGGCTCGCAGGCTGCTGCGCAGGTTCTCGATCTCGTCGTCGCGTTGCCTGGCGGCGGCGCCGGCGGGGCTGTCGCCGATGCGGGCGTCCCATTCGGCGAGGATGTCGGTGGCGCGGTTCATGGTGGCGCGGCTGAGGCGTGCTTCGCGCCAGAGGTTGTTCTTGGTCAGGTTGCCGTCGGTGTGCTGTGGCTCGGCGTTGAAGAGTCGCTCCATCGCTTCGCGTAGCCGCTGGTGGGTGGCGGGCGATACGGGCCTGGTCATCGTGGGCTCCGGTCGAGGACGCGGTCGACTTCCTTGAGTTCGGACTCGATGCTGTGCCGGTGGTTCGGGGCGAGGGTGTCGGAGTCGAGGAGCCGGTGAAGTGAGGACTGTTCTGCGGTCCAGACCGGGAGGTGTTCGGGAGCGATGATGCTGTTGGGGCAGCGGGCGGGTTGGCAGCGGTCCAGCAGGGGGCCGCGGTGTCCGTCCGGGATGATCGCGTCTTCCAGACACTTGGCCCCGACCGGGTCGTTGTCGTCCATGGTGCAGTGATTGAGCTTGCCGAAGCGGATGGAGATTCGGGTGCGGCGTAGCAGGTCGTGTTGGACGCGGATGTCGCCGCGCCTGGCCTGCCCGGTGGCGCGTAGTCGCTGCGCGTTGGCGCGGACCGCGTTGAACGCGTCTCGCATGCGGTCGGCTCCGGGACCGAATCCGATGTGGTGGCCGTTGGTGTCGGCGTCGAACAGCTCGGTAAGGCGGTCGAAACGGCGGTCAGCGATCGCGCTGTCCAGCTGACGGGCCCAGGAGGGATCGTTGTCCATGTAGCTGCTGGTGACCCGGTTCGCCAGGGCTCGGGTGGTGACGTGTTTGAGCTGCATGCCGACGGCGATCTCGGAGCCGGGGACGTCACGGGTCAGCATGGCCATGGTTCGGCGGAACATGTGCGGCGTGACGTTACCTGCGGGGATGGTTTCCAGGCCGCTGACGTGTCGCCACCGGTTGATGTGGTTGACGAAGTCCACGATCGCGGCGATGCTCATGAATCCTTCGCCGGGCCGTTTGGTGGTGACGGCGGCGAACGTCAGGCTCTCGTGGTGAGACAGCCGTCCGGCCAGTTCGAGCGCGCGGGCGACCGGTGGAGTGATCCACCAGTGCTTGACCGGTAGATCAGGGTCCAGTTTCTGCTTGGTGGACTTCACCGCGGGGCTGCCGTAGTGCTCGACGACGGCGTCCTTGGTGATGAGGCGCAATTCGGAGTCGCGCATCATCGATAAAGCGGCGGTGAACACGTAGCAGGCGTTGCGTAGCGTGACCTGTTCCAGCCAGAGTTCGGTTGGGCCCAGGTTGTCGTGCCAGGGGCCGCGGCTGCCGTCGGGACGGGTTACTTCTGCGAGGTTCGGCAGCATGCCGGGGTGGGTACGGCCGGCGGAGACGAGGCCGGCGACGGCGTCGATGCGCCGTTGGCCGTGTCGTTTGCTGCGCTGGAAGAATGTTTTCCCGACGCCGATGATGCTGGCTACCAGCGCGAGGTTGGGAAGATTGTCGGGGCTCTCGCCGGGCCGGGCTTGGCGCATCGGCACGGTGGTCGCGGGATCGGCGAGCCACGCCTGGAGCCGGTCGTCGCAGCCGGTGTCGGAGACCGGTCGCGCTTGCAGGTCTTTGCTGTAGGCGTCCGCGCGCAGAATGTCGGGGGCGAACACGTCGATGTAGGTCCAGCAGTTACGCACCAGCGGAAACCAGGTCTCCGGTGGGATCGCCGGGGTGCGCAGCGGCGCGATGTTGGGCTGATCGGCCACGGCTTTGGCCGACATGCCGGGCCACGGGTCGTAGGGCAGACCACCGAAACTCAGCGCCGCCCGGACCCGATGCAGGGCCTTGATCACGTGGACGTGGTTGCAGACGGTGCCCGGCTCGTAGGTCGTCGCAAGGTGCCGGATGTAGGTCTTGAACGCCTCCTCGGACCAGCCGTGCAGGTCACCTGGAAGTCCTTGTTCGCCGGCGAACACCGCGAGGGGCCGCAGATGGGCGATGCGCTGTGTGACAGTCATCGGGGACAGGGGGTCGCTTCGCAGGTGGACCCCGGCGGCCAGGATCGCGGGATGGTGCGGGTTGAGCCAGAGCATTGCCAGCTCTCGCGCCGTCAGGTTCCAGACCGGATCCAGGTCGTGGAACAGCACCCGGACGGCGGCCGGCGGGTGGCTGGGTGCCCTGTGAACCACGCCATTGAGGTCCCAACGGCCGGTGTCGCCGAACCTGGGCGGGACCGCCCCGTGCAGTAGCGGATGAGATTGGATGACCGGCTCGTCATCGCGGTAGAACGCAGACGATCGGGCTGTGGGTGAGGCTGCGCTGGTCACGCGTCGAACTCCACTCTGCTGGCCAGGGGCAGGTGAACGACGATGCCGTCCTCGGCGATCTGCCGGCGCGCCTGGGCGATCTCGGCAGGGGTGCGAGCCTCCAGCACCTCGACCAAGTTCGCCCGGCTCTGCCCCCACAACGCGTGAAAGTGTTTGGGTTCCAGACGCAAGGCGAGCTGGTCCAGGTGGTCGGCGAACAACAGCAGCTGCGGCAAGTTCGACGGCAGGACGAACGCGTTGCGGCACTCCAGACAACGCAGCGGTGCGACCGGACAGAGCTGCCCCGGCCGACCGAACGGAGACGCGAACGGGTCGCAGCAGTCCGTGACCCCCATGTCGAGCTGCCCCGTCCGTAAGGCCTCGACCTCGGCCGGGCTCAGGCCCAGCACCACGGCGGCCCGCGGATCGGTCAAGGACTGGGCCGCCTGCTCATCCAGGACGGTCGGCCCGGTGAGCGCCTTGTCCAGCCATCGCTGCTGCGCGGTGGTGATGACCTCTCCCGCGATCACCCGCAACGTCGTTCCATGCGCATAGTGGCTGCGGAAGGTCTGCTCGGAGTGGTCATCGGCGACGTCGCTGACCCGGCCGCCGAACGCGATGGCTTTCTCGACCTTGACCGACTTCCGCAGCCGGCGAATGTCGGCAGCGCCGGTCACCGTCACGTCGTTGACACGCAGCCAGTCGGTGAAGGTCTGGCCGCGGACACGCGTCATCACTCCCACGTCCAGCGACGATCGGGAAACCAACGCCCGCAGGAACAGCGGGACCGGCCCGATTCCCGTCCGCTCTGCCAGTGGCCGGTTCAGCTCCAGCAGGGCTCGGATAATCTCAGCGGCGTCCAGCCGACGACGGGACGGATGCAACGTCCCCGCAGGGGCCGGGCTGGAAGTGAACGCCTGCCGCATCCGCGCGTGCGCCCGGCCTTTGTTGAACGTGATCGTCACGCCATGCGGGGTGAACTCGATGTCGTCCTCGGTCAGACCGGTGATCTCCTCCGATGCCCGGCCGGTCGCAGCCATCAGCAGGATCCGGTAGGCGTGCAGGTCCATCGTCGTCACGAACAGCTGAGCCACCAGAAACTGCGCCAGCTTGCGTGGAGACGGCCAGGTCGATCCGCCGGACGCCAGCTTCTGTAGCGACAGTGGTACCACATTCACGTCCGGCCAGCGGGTGAAGACCTCCTCGCAGGCTCGGGGGTCGCGGGAGATGACTGCAAGCAGGTTCTCCAGTTCCCACCAGCCGTCCACCGGCTCCAGCCCGGCAGCCAGCTCACGGCCGGCTCGAATCCGTGCCTCGGTGGCCCGTAGAGCCACCGTAGCCGCCTGCACCAGCGTCCTCTTGTCGGCGCGGGTGAACTCGTCCAGTTCGGTGGTGCCGCCGCGGCGGACACCAACGGCGCCTTCAACCCACCCGTTCAGGTGCCCGACGACCGGACGATCAGGGTGCTCGGCTCGCCGCGCGACCAACGTCTGGAGGTGGCCGGCATTGGTGGCCGGGGTCCGCGACCCTGCCGTATACCGCGACGGCAGGATCCGCACCCACTCGGTGACCACAACTTGCAGATCCGGCTCGCGACGACCCAGCGATGCCGTAACCGCGTCCGGGACGTGGGCGTCGACGTAGGTCAGGAACGCCCGCATAGCGCCGAGATAGCGGCGGCCGGCGCCCTCGCGTAGCCGTCGGGCCTGCACGAGTTCAACCCATTCGTCGGCCAGTTCGGCGGCCAGTCCGACGCAGCGGAACGCGTCCGGGCGAAACGACAGCACCGCAATGGCCGACGTCATGGCCGAACTGCCAGTGGCCGGCACCGTCACCTGTCTGACGCCGATCCTGGCCACGTCCGGCTCGGCGCCGCGCACGGTCGGGAACCCGGACCTGTGCTCACCTCTGCGCGGCATCGCCATCCCCGAACACCATCAGCTGTCTGGCGATGTCGGCGTAGGTGGCCCCACCGGCGGCCGTCCAGCACCGGAACGCCTCGTCAACCTCCCGCATCGGGTCCTTCAGGTAGCGGATGTAACGGTAGGTCGTCGCCGGGCTCGCGTGCCCGAGCCGCCGCTGCACCTGCAGCAGCGGGTTCCCGCTCATGTGGCCCAACAGCGTCGACATCGGCGCCCGCTGCCGTTGAGCATCATCCAGCGCCAGCCGGGTCAGGTAGATCAGCAACCTGAGCGCGAACGTATGACGAAGATCGTGGTAAACCCAACACCGGCGCGGCAACACATGCGCCGCGCCGGCCGCCCGGGCCTTCATCCGCTCCCAGGCCGCCCAGCGCACCCGGTCCCACCCCGAAGCCGTGAGCATCCGGCCGCCCGCCCCGATGAACAACGCCAGCGGGTCGAGCCCGTCCCCGGTCTCGCGAACCGCGATACGCCGCAGATCCGCGGCCATGCCGCGGATCGACCTAGTGACCGAGCTTCCGTCGAGGACACCCCGGGCCTTCGCGCCGTCTGCCTCCAGCCTCGTGACAACGAACAGGTCACGGTGAGCGCGCCGCAGCGCGCTCTGGGCCTTCTCGACGATCTCGGGACGTTCCAGCAACAGATACGGGTCCAGCAGGTCTATCGCGTCCGCCGGGACATACACCGACCGGTGATGCCCGAACTTCGCGCACGCACCCAACTCCACGTCAGCAGTACCCGCCCGCCTCCCATCGAGCAACCCCAGTTCGGGCAACAGCAGCGTCGACCACTCCTGGACCCGCATCCCAGTCAGCAGCGCAAGCTCGCAGGCCGCGCGGTTGCGATGCGGCCGCCAACCCCGGAACCGATCGTCGAGATCACCGTCCGAGGCAAGACCACCAAAGCCGACATCGCGGAAGTAGAGGTACTGCTCCAATTCCATGTGCCGCACCCGTAAGTCGCGGCGGGTTCCGCTGGACAACGACCGCGGCTGCCGCGTCGTACTGCGCCACGGCCGCCGCTCGACGACTCCCTGCCGTACCAGGAAGTCGTACAAACAACCGATCGCCGCCGCGTCCCGGTCCCAGGCCGCCTCCCCGACGATTTCGTCCCCGTCGTCGAGCCGCCACCGACGAAACTCCAGCACATCGAGCTCCGTTGCGGATACCAGATCCAAGCCGCGCGCGTTCAGAAACCGCAGCAGCATCAACGTTGTGTACGCGTACGCGTGCATCGTCTTGGCGCTGCGCCGATTCAAACTCAACTCGCGAAACCAACCGCACAACGGCTCCACCGGCCACATCGAGTCCGACAGCAGAACCGGCGTCCCCAGGGCCGGCGCGAACCGGTCGAGCACGCCAGACAACTCGGCAGCGCTCAGCCCTGGGACAGCACTCACATTGCGGACCTTCTGCACATCGGTGAAGAACAGGTGCATCAGCGACCTCGCAAGCTACCGACGAACACGATCGCTCAACTGCATCGATCTCTCGCCGGATACGCGAAGTCACCTGAGACAGATCAGAGTCTCTGGAGAACCGTCGTACTTGAACTCGAACGCCCAGCCCGGGCCCGCAGGGACGGCGCCGCCGGCGGCAAGCATGGGCGGCACGCTTTCGAGGCCGGGAAGGACGGGCATCACTCGCACCCGTCGTCGATCGTGTCGGCCGCGGTCAGGTCGGCGGGGTTGATGCCGTGCTCGCGTAGTACCACGTCACGCTCGGCCACGGTCGCCGCGTATGCGATCTCGTTGTCGTGCCGGATCTCGATCCATTCGCGCAGGCCGTTGCCCAGGTCGATCAATATCGTCTCGACCTGCCAGTCAGCGTGCGTGAGGACGGGCAGCACCTGTCCAGTCACTCGCACAGATGAGCGATCCGCAAGCCCATACGGAGCGGATCACGAAACTACAACCATGTGATTACCTGCGGTTTCAGTGGTACGGCCGCTTCCGCTCGATGCGCGGCAGGTGGTGCAGCAGGTCTGCCCACGGGTCAGGTAGGCCCGGCTCGGGCTGCGGGGTAGCCGGCACGGCGGGCGCCATCAGTTCGTCCCGGAGCGGAGGGAGTGCTGCCACGACCGCGGCAACGTTGACGACTGGCTCCCCGAAGGTCACCGTTGTTCTTCTGGGGCGCGCCGCGGCGCCCCGCCCGGATGTGGTCACCTCGAGAGTCTGCCGTTTCAGCCGGCCCCTGCCGTGGCCGAGGCCCTCCCAGCGGCGGCCGGTCACCTCGAGCGTGGTGTTCGCCGCCGGCCACCGGGATGTCGGGACGAGAACGCAGCCCTTCTCCCGCGCGCGGGCTTGCAGCGACCTGACGGTGCCGTCGGCGACCGGGCCCGGTACTCCGACTGCGACGAGGTCCACGCCGTCGATGAGGGCGGCCACGACCTGCGGCCAGTCCGGGCCAGGGTTGGGGACGAGCGCAAGCCGTTCGGCGGGGATCCTGTGCTCCTGGATCGCGGCGAGCAGGCCGAGGTGGGGAAGTCCGACGCAGGCCGCCCAGCCGCCGCCCTTCGTTGCGCCGGCGATCAGGGCGAGGAGCAGGTTGGTGGAGCCGACCACGCCGACGGTGGCGCCACGGGGGAGTCCGGGCCACGGGAGCAGGGGCGCGATCTGGTCGTCGACGGGCAGGAAGCGGGTGGCGTCGGGGCGGAGTTCGACCTCGTCGGCCTGCTGCACCGCGGTGGCGAGCGCGGTCATGTTTGCCTTGTCGACGCTGGCGGCGTTGACCTGGTCGAGGAGGCGGCGGGCGTCGCCGGGGGAGCGGATGGCGCCCTGCCAGGTGCGGCGGTCGGCCACGGCTTCCTCCTCACGATGGTGCTGGCCGTGAGGGGAAGGCCACGGCGGCGCCCGGCCGGCGTCTTCGCGGGAACGTCAGTCGAACATATGTTCTAAAGCGCACTGTAGCAGCAGGCTGGGCAGCCGGCATTGCGGCGCCCCGAGGTAACTACCCCGGGGCGCCGTTAATGCACTACTCAGTGACTCATACTTGTGGCATAGTGGAGTAATCTCCTAGGTATCTGTAGGGTCCTCGGTGATCAGGCGAATGCTAGATACCACGTGGCTGCCACCACGAGTATCAGCAGAATCAATCGGAGGGTCCGGTCGTCATCCTTCAGGGCGAACCGGACCAGTCCGATCAATTCGCGGATGAGCGCAATCAATAGCATCGCCTCCTCTGGTGAGATTGCTGCTGAACACTCTCCCAGACGTGGCCCCCAATTCCCGGACCCACCCAATCCATTTGATCCGTAATTGGGCGGGAATGTTCCCGACGAAGGGTTGCTCGCGTCGCCATTTGCGTCAAATAAGAAATCGCCCACGGCTAAAACGGCCGTGGGCGATTTTGTTGCGTTCGGTTTGGCCTCAGCGAACAGCCGCCGCCAGCCCCTCCGGAACCACGTAGTCCGGGAACGGCTCCACGTCCGGCTCCCGCCCCACCGACGCGCCCGTTGACGACGCCTGCAGCAGCACCCTCGACCCGTCCGCGCAGGTGATGCCCACGGCGAACGGCAGGCCCTCGCCCGCGCCGGCGAGCTCGGCGACGCTGAACAGCTGCCACCCGCTGAACTGCGGCGGCCGGGCCACGTCCAGCAGCCGGACAGTGAGGATCGCCAGGCGGGGGCCGCGCAGTCCCGGTGCCGGCATCTCTGGCGCTTCGACCGGCGTCAGATCCGAGCGGTTCGAGCCCCACAGACTCGCGGACGAGGTCGACTGGTGGTGCACCTTCACCCCGGTGACCGTCTTCACCTGCGACTTCTCGACCGTCGGACCCCACGCCTCCGCGCCGGTGCCGTACCGCTCCACCCGGACAATGTCCGGGTGCTCGGCGGCGTTGAGCAAGCGCTCGATCACGTCGAGGACTTCAGGCAAGGTCACGGAAGGCTCCAGCGGGTCGGGGAGCGGTCAGTCTAAAGATTGTCGGGCACGGGGCGGCAGGACATGCGAACGTTGACTTCCTCCTCCACGCCCGACGGAGGGGATTCCGGCGGCTTCGACGAGTTTCACGCCGCGAGCCGATCAGGTGGTTGGCGCTTCGCAGACCGCCGAACGGCAGGGTCTCCACGCCCGGTAACCGCCAGCCCGGCGGCCAGAATGTTTTTGGCTGCGTTCACGTCAGCGTTGTCCCTGTAGCCGCAGCCGGTGCACGCGAACTCCGCTTGGCTCTTGCGGGAGTTCGCGTCGATCAGGCTGCAACGGGAGCACCGTTGAGAGGTGTACGCGGGGTTGACCTTGACAATGGTCGCGCCGTGGTAGCGCGCCGCTTGTTCAAGGGCAAGCAGAAGCCTGCCCCAGCCCTTGTCCAGGATGGCGCGGTTCAGGCCTGCCTTTTGCAGCACGTTCTTTCCGGGTGCACTGGCGGAACCCTTCGCGGAGCGGGTCATGTTCTTGGTACGCAAGTCTTCAACTACTACGAGGCCGTGCTTGGTAGCCAGTTTATGGGCAGTCTGCGCAGCGAAGTCCTTACGCCTAGTGCCGTGACCACGAACGTTTACGGTGTTGGATGACACGCCGCCCGGGCTGACGGTTGGGCGGCGCCGCGCGCGGGTCAGGCTGTGGTGGTGGCAGATCTTGTACGCGTGCGGCGGCTCAGTGACCAGGAAGGTCAGCAGCTGCTGAGAATTACCCGTCGAGGTACGGGTTCACCGATCCGATTACGGCGGGCGATGGTCGTGCTCGCCTCTGCCGGAGGTAACACCGTGCCGGCGATTGCTCGTCTGGTCCAGGCCGACGAGGACACGATCCGGCAGGTCATCCACCGGTTCAACGAGTTGGGGATGGCCAGCCTGGACCCTCGGTGGGCGGGTGTGTCGCCGGTTTCCGAAAATTGACCCTCTGGGGGTTCGCAGGAACCCACCAGGGGTCAGTCTTCAGGGCGCGGCGACACCCGTGCCCGGTCGGCGGTCAGCTCACATAGCGGATAGTCCAAACGGACCGGATAGACCCCCACGAGGTTCTTTTTAAAAGGGCGTCTGGTCGGGATCCCCCGAGCCGACAGTGGCTTCTATTTCCTTCGAAACCGACATCGGCACGATTTTTTTTACCCACGGCGTCGAACGCCTCCACGGAGAGCAGGCCGCCCGACGCGACCACTACCAGGCACAACGTCGCGACACGGAACCACGTCGGCCCGTCGTAGCCAGCCACAACTTTGACGCCCTCGTTGAGGGAGGCGGGAAGGGCGGACACGGCGACCAAGCGCCAGAGTTGGCGCTGTTGGGGTCGACGACGCGGCACGAGCACTACCGTAATCGCCCGACGCCACCTGCCGGGTATTCGACTCACCCGATCGTGTCACCACTCGCTAATCGAACCCCCGGGCTCGGCCGCCGCGGCGCTCGGCCTGGCCCAGCCTGCCCTGACCAACCAATTTCAGCGCATCGAGCGGATCCTCGGGGGCGCGCTGTTCACCCGTGACCGCCGCGGCGTCCTGCCGACGCCGCTCGGCGATCCCGTGCTGGCCGCGCCCCGGTGTTGATCCCGGCCGTGACCGGGCTGCACGACGAGGCCAGCGAGCTGATCACGGCGGGCGGGACGGCCCGATACCGCGTGGGCGCCACCAATAAGCCGATCGTGGGGCGGGCTGCTGCGCTGGCTCAATGACGCGTACCCCAGCGGGCCTGTCTCGATCCACTCGACCTGGTCGGAGAACGAGGTCGAGTGGATGACGGTCGACGGGCGGCTCGACTATGCCCTGGTCGGCGCGCGTTCGGCCCCGCCGGCCGGGTTGTTCTCCGGCCTCACCTGGCGGGTGGCCTCGGTCGATGCCGTCTGGGCTGCTGAACGAGCGACATCCGCTGGCCGACTGGCAAGGCGCCATAGCCCAATGCAACCGGGATGTTGGCGTGCTGGAAGCACGTTACGTGGCTCGACCGCCCGGATCGCGGCAGTGCGTCCCGACGATCAAATATATCTACCGAGCGTGCGTGGATGCGCAGATTGCCAGCATTCCAACGAACAAGGAATCGGCAGGTAGCGGTACTCGAAATGGGTGAGAACGAGTGCCGCCGGATCGCTCCTACCGTGCTGGCCGGGTCCCGGCGGGCCTCGACCGCCAACCGGGTCGCACGCTCACGCAACTCGTCCAGGTACTTCTTCGGTGCGGGCATCGCTGGTGTTCCTCCCAGGTTTCGATGTCTCCATCAAACCCGGTGCGGGACGCATGGTCACCGCACTAGTGCGTTGACCGCGAACGCTACCAACGCTGGGGCCACCGACCCGAAACCCAAGCCGCTTGACGAACCCAGGAATCCATCAAGGTCAAACGCACTAACCAGAGGGGGTGGTGGTGCAGACGTACCAGGGCGAGTAGTTCGGGAACCAGTCCGAGTCACCATGCCCGCCTGCTGCCTTTACGTTGACGCACATGTACGAGCCGGGGTCTACGGCCCAGGAGTAGGTCGTCTGGTTCGCGGCAAGCCGGCGCTCCTCGTTGCCGTTCGAGACGACGAAGGCGGTCTCGTCGATCGAGTTGTCCTGCCACCGCATCTCGATCTTCCGCGGTCCGCTCGCGGTGGCGGTCAGTCCCGTGGGCATCGCCGGCGGGCCGGAGTCGGCGAGCGATCCCAGCCACTGGACCAGTCCCTCGTGCTCCGCGACCGCGTGCGAATGGACCAGGGAGGCGATGACCGGGCGAAGGTGGTCGGCGACCCAGATCGCGGCCTGCTGATCGACATAGGCGGCGGCTTCCATGCAGTACAGCCATGGGACGCCGACCTTCACGGTCAGCCAGGCCGCGAGACCGGGCACAGTCTTCGGCAGCGAACCGTCGATGCCGTCCGCGAGCTTGAGGGCGATGCGCGCGGCATCCCAGATGTCGTGCTGGGTCAGTTCACCGTTCTTCGCCCGGTAGGAGATGTCGAATGCCTTCGTCCCGGACTCGGCGATGTCGAGGATCTTGAGCGCCGGGTGGTCCGCGAACATGATCCGCGCCAGCACGGACAGCCCCTCGTCGGTGATGCCCTTGAGGCAGTAACGCACGGCGTCGTTCACCGCCTCCCCAAGATCAGGAGGCCCGGAAGGAGGCCCGGAAGGAGGCCCGGAAGAAGGAGGCTGCTCGGAGGGCGGCGCGGAAACCTGCCCGGTTACTGTGAAGTCGGCGTCGGCGCTGCCGCCGTCCCCGGTCAGCGCCGCAATGCCGAGAAGCGCCCCGACCGGCGCCTCCGGCGGTATCGGGAACGTCGCGGTGAAGCGCCCAGCCGAATCCGGCCTAGGACGAGCGATGCCGTCCCGCAGCGAATCCCAATGCCCGTTCCCGCGATTCACGCTGATGTCGATGGGCACGCCCGCGGCGTAGATCTCGTGGGTGAACCCCGAGCCGGTGACGGTGACCGACGTCCCCGGCGGCCCGGAGCTCGGCGACACCGAGATCGACTGCTGCGCGAAGGCCGCCGGCGGCGCCACCAGAACGCCGGCCGCGACCACCACCACGGCCATAAGCCGTCCGACACCAGACCACATAACAATGCCTCCCGGATATGACATTGGGAGGCGTTCACCACTCTAGCCGCGTTTCAGCGGCGACGCCGGAACTCGCGAGACAGGACGTAGGCGGCCAGGGGAGCCGAAACTCACCGACATTGATCAAGATTTCGGGGCCGGGCCGTAGATCGCGTACAGCGAGCGGCTCGGGATCGTCAGCTCCTGGGAAGACGAAGCGAACGCGCAGCAAGTCAGGAAGTCGGCGTGCGTGATGGTCACGCGGTGGCCAATGCTCGTCCGTAGCCGGGCCGGTCGGAGTGGTCGATGCCGTGTCCCGCCCAGCTGTACAGATGCAGGCTCATCCGTCGGGGTCGTCGAAGGCCAGGAGCCAGCCGACTGATGCCTCGATGACCGGTGAGTGGGCGACGCCCGGGGTGTCGAGGTGGGCCGCTTAAGCATGGAGGTCGGCGTGGTCGTCGACGGCGAAGCTGATCGGGTCGAATCCGACGCATCCCCTCGCCAGCCCGGTCAAAAGTTACTGGTCACCGCACTAGGCAGTGGCACGGACGCCATGCAGTTGTGCGACGAGATCGCCGAGGCGTTGTGGCCGGTCAGTGTCTACAAGCTTCCGAAGGTATGCACGGCGTTCGACTCGACGGCGGTGACGTCGACGAGGCCATGGGTCGCAAGCGCTCGTACGTGCGCGATCGGATCAGTGGCTACACCGTGGATCAGCTCTGCCAGCTCGGCGCCTGTGTCGTCGAGCAGCACTATCGGCCGTCATTGTGGGTTGCTGCAGGTCTTCGGAGGCCGGCATGCCGGCGTCAGCTCACAGTTCAAGAATCTGATCTTTGCGGCAGACGGACCAAAGCCGGAGCTGGTGCTGGCCGACGCTGTCAGCAACACCATCGAGATCAGCAAGAACGGCGAGTGCCAGCCCCTGCCCCAGTCCTCGCGGGCCAGCCGTTCGGCGCTGACCGGACCACGGTTTTCGTCGACGGTGAACAGATGCTGTGGAAAGACCTCACCGGCATTGCTGTCTGCCATGAAGATCAGGTCGCCAGGCTTGAGGGCGCTCGGGTCAGTCACTGCCGACTCCTCAACGCGGCCCGGTAGAACGCCAGCGCCGCCGCGCCAGCCGGAGTCAGCCGCCATGAGCCGCCCGGGCCGCCGGTCGAGTACGGCTTCGACACCAGAAACCCGGCCTTCTCGGCGATGGCCACCTCCTCTGTGACGTTGTCGATCGGGTCGGACACGCCGAAGTACTCGCGGTCGGTCAGAACGCTGCTGCCGCCCGGCTCGAGCCACAGATCGCAGTTGTCGGCGGCGGCGAGCAGGTTGCCGAGTTCGCGGGCCCGTGTCTGCTGGGCGGGCGTCAACTCGACGACGGTCACTGCTGCATCCCACCGTGCGTGCAAAGCTGGGTCATCCGGCGAAAGAAGTCCCGCTCGTAGGCGGCATGGTCGACGAACACGACCTGCACGCCAGCGGTCCGGGCCCGGCGCTCGTCGGCCCGGCTGTCGAACATGCCGTTCCAGGCGTCGTCCTCGTCCTTGTAAAACGTCGACTCCTCGATCAGGCCGAACGGGCAGCCACAGCGGTAGAGGAACACCCAATGCCGTCGCTCGGACTGTGGGCGGTAGGCGGGGGTCGTCTTCGCGGACCGGGTGCTCATTTGCCGCCCTCCGTGTCGTGCTCGCCAGTAAGCAGGTACCGCAGCGCGGGTGTCGGAACCCACGCATCCGAACGCCGCTGGTATTCCTCGGCACCGGCGCAGAAGCTCAGTAGCGCCGCGCGTAGTTGGGCACCGCTTTCCGCGTCCGCCTCGAGGGCGGCAGCGACGGCGTGGGCCTCCCGGCGGATATCGTCAGGCTCCCCGTCGTCGACGGCGTCAACCGCGGCCAGGCTGATGTAGCTGCGCGACCGGGCGATGGCCTCAGCGATCACCAATTCCAGCGGGGACAAATTACGGTTACTCACGACGTCTCCTCGTATTCGGCCAGCGCGCGAACCGTGTCCAGCAAGGTCCGCTTCTCAGCGAGGACCACGGTCACGTCGCAGGCGGCATGGTCACGAGTCCAGGCGATTACCTCGGACACGGGCATTCCTGCCACGATGAGGATCTCCGAGTGGGCCGGGCACACGATCTTCTCGATCCGCGAAGCCTTGTCGGCAGTCAGCGAGCCGCTCACGCCGCCTACTCAGGCTTCGTTGCCGAGGTCCCCCACAACGGGTGGCCGTGTTCGTCGGTCAGCGCCAGGTTGCCGCGGTGGAACGGCATCTCGAGACCGTCAGCGAACCTGAGGACCACCTGCCAGCGCGGCCAGCCCACCTCCCGTACCTCCAGCAGGTACCGCCACTGCGCGAGCGGAGCGTTCGGATTGTCGGTAGCCAGCCAGCGCACCCACCGACCGGGCATGAGCCGGTCGCCCACACTCACGATGCCTCCCCAAACCCGAGGGACGACGAGACCACATCCACGAACTGCCCGGCCGCGTCGAGCAGGTCGTCGGCCTCCTGCGCGGTCACCGTCCGTGGGATGCCCGCCTCGGCGGCAGCTCGTTTGGTCGACGTGCCGGCAAAGTAGGTGGCCCAGTCGCCGAACTCGGGCGCTACCTCGGCGAGCAGCACCCACACCGAGACCGTCGGCCGGCGCCGTCGTTCGGGGTCGGGCTTGGCGCGCGCCCCTAGGACCGCGGCAGCGGCCCGCAGGGCGGCCAGGTGGGCACCGGCGTACCGCATACCGTCGGAACGGGTTTCGCGTGCGTCGGCGAGTCCCTGCCGGGCGATGACCAGCAGCTGGGCTGGGGTGCGATGGGGCAGCATGTGCACGGGGACCGTGGGGACGTCGGTCACGCCGCCACCTCGTCGGCGAACGCGATCCGCTCCCAGTTCCGGTGGCTGATCTCCAGATCGCCGGCCTCGAACTCGGCGAGCATCGCCGCGCACTCAGCCTCCGCGTAGTCGCCGTCGCCGTACGACTGGCCGATCAGGTTGCACGGGCCGCGGTAGCCGTTGCGCCAGTCCAGGACGGTGTAGAAGACGTCGCCTTCCAGTTCTTCGTAGCTGTCGGCCAGGTCGTCGTCCCAGTGCGCCTCGTCGTACGCGCCCCGGTGCGCCTTCCGGTCGGCGTCGGTGACCGGTCGGGTGAGGGCGGCGAAGTTCTTGGTGACGGCCTTAACCGTCCACGGATTGGCATCGTCGGCCAGGGGAACGGTGTCGCCGAGGTGGAGGGCGCGCGGGGTCATCTCCCAGCGGCCGTCAGCAGGAGGATGGAAGTTCATCGCCATTCCTCCTCGTCGATCTGGACTACCCACGTCTTGGTGATGTCGTCGTACGGGTCGTAGGTGGTGCCGTCGGGTTCGGTCACCGTCGTGGTCTCGCTCATGTCGCTCAGGTAGGCGTCGAGCAGGTGGTCCACCATGTCGTCGGCCTTCGCCTGCTCGTACTCGGTGCGGCTGACGGTGAACTTCCGGCGAGCGATGGACTCGCCGTAGAGCGTGATCGTGTCGTCGTTGTCGGGCATCGTTCTCCTCAGTCGTCGAGTTCTTTGGTGGCGTTCAGCAGTGCCCTCTCGGCCTGCACGTAGTCGCTGGCGACCGGGTCCAGCCAGACGCCGTCGTAGGTGACGGCCTGGTAGACAAGGTGGCCGGCGATGCCGGGCCGGAGGGTGTCTTCGATGCCGGTGGTGCGGATGGTGCCGCGCCACAGGCCGTTCACCTCGACGCGGCAGACGCTGCGGCGGCCGGTGCCGAACCAGACGCGAGTCAGGGAGGCCATCAGTTCGGGTAGCGGACGCGGCCATTGCGAGTCTGCGGACGGGCCCGCATGTTCTCGTCCAGCAGGCGCACGTCCCCGTTGTAGGTGCTTGCGTGGACCGTCGGGCGGCCCAGGCCGGCGCTGCCAACCGTCACGTCACCGTTGTATGACTCGGCCTCGGAATCGGAAGCCAGGCCCGTCGCCGTGACATCACCGTTGTACGACTTGGCGCGAACGCTAGCTACATCGCGGGACGCCACATCCCCGTTGTAGGTGTTCGCGATCAACGACGAACCGGGAGGCAGGAACGCCCGGATATGCACCGGCATCGGCGGATCGGTCACGTCACCGCCCTGCCCGCCGTCCACCGCCACGCCGTTCACGTAGGTGCGCCCGCCGCGAACCTGGATGCGCTGACAGTTGACGTACATGTCGGCATCGCCGCCGCCAGTCATGACCATGCCGCCGCCGACGCTGATCGAGGAGAAGTTGCTACCCCCGACGACCACGTTGCCGGAGCCGACGATCACGCTGCCGGCGGTTTCGTTCTTCGGCAGGTGAAGGGTGTAGTAGTCGCCCTCGTCGTCGGCGCTGAGATTTTCGAGCATCTCGATGGTAGGTCCGCTGTTCGCGGCAGTGACGAGTTCGATGCGGGCAGACGTTAGGCCGGGGTCGGTGGCGGCCTCGATGTTGCTGTTGTAGCCGGAGAGGTCGACGGCGATTGGGCCGCTCTGGCGCGGCGTGAACGTCTTCGTTGTCAAGGGAACTCCGAAAGTGCGGGTGTAAGGCGACTATCTAGCATCACCGCTAGATCGAAGCGCTAATACCGAGCGCTTCGGCATGGCGTAATGCTATCAGGGTCGTACAGGTATGCGCCACGGTGTAGCGCTAAGGTGTGCACATGGCACAAGACCTGCGGCAACAACTCGCCGAGATAGCGCAGCGGAGAGTGAACGCCGAGGCCGAGGCGAAGGCTCTCAACGACCAGGAACAGGAACTGATCGCTCAAGCGTGGCGAGAGCACGTCCCACCGGCGGAGATCGCCGAACTGGTAGGCCGGTCAGCTGCCCACGTTCGCAAACTCCGCCCGGACGATGTGCCCCCGCTACGCCTCGGCGGCGGCGCCGCACCCAAGAAGGGGCGGCGCGGCAAGCGGTAGCCGAACACCGCGCCGCCTTTACCCGGCGACCCGCAGCTCGTTGTCGAGCAGCCACTCGTCCACGCACCGCACGCACACCGTGTTGTAGTGGTCGCACCGCTCGGGAACGATCTGCACCTCGACCGGCTGCCACGACACCGGCCCGGTGATGTTCGTCTGCAGATACTCCAGCCGCTGGCCGGCCGCGGCCACGGCTACGACATTGAACGCCGCGCTCACCGGGCGGCCGCCTCAGGCTGGGCCTGCTCCGCGAGGTCGTGGTGCCGGCGCCCGCACACAGGGCAGACCAGCCATCCGTCGTCGTCCCGCTCGGTCAGCGCAACGTCGTCGTCCGGGCACACGGACGTCCACGCCTCGCCGGTCCACTCGTTCGCCAGCACCATGTCCGGCTCCTGGTATCGCTCACCGGCCTCAGGCATCGGCTGCCGCCAGCTTGTCGGCGACCGCCCGGGCCAGCGGGAAATCCTCGGCGTCGCCGTCCACGTACACGACGACGCCTTCCCGGTACAGCGTGTACGACACGTCCTCGAAGCTGCGCGGCTCACGCGCGTCGTCGAAGTACACGGTCAGCCGGTCGGCGTGCTCGTGGGCCATCAGCCCAACCGCCGGCGCAGGACACTGCCGACACCTGTGCGGCCCGCCGGCGGGTACGCCTCCCGCTGCACCGCGTCGCGGACCTGCCGCATCTCCTGCTCGGTGTAGGGCCAGTCCGCGGGCCGGGTCCGGTCGGTCGCTGCTACGTTCGTCATGAGCGTTCCTTTCGCTCTGGGGTCGCGCGGTGTCTTTGGACGGGACGGACGCGCGGCCCTGCTTCGTTTCGGTCATTTGCCGTACGCTGCCGGGTTCTCGTCCCGGGCGTCCCGGTCGTGCTCGTCGCACCAGCGGTAGAAGGAATTCGGTGATGACGGCTGGCCGCAGCGAACGATCCGCCCCGGATATATGCCGCACTCGAGCTCCCGATCGCAGCTGCCCGACGACGCGTACTCCCACTCCTCGTCGCAGTAGCGGCTGCGGGCCAGCATGGGCTGAAGCTCAGGCATGCGGGTCGCGTCCTGCCCGGTACTCGGCTGCCTCAGCGCGCAGCGACTCCGGCGTGAACGACGACGCGAACAACCGGACCAGGCCAGAACGTTCCATCCGGTCGGCGTACGACTCCAGCAGCTCGGCCATCCGCTGCTTCGCCTCAGGGTCTTCGCTGCGGCGCTGGAGGTCGCACATCTCCGACCACTCGTCGCCGGAAGCGGACCACTCCCGCAGGTGCTCGATGGGGCTCACGACGTCACCGTCCGCGCCCACTCAATGGCCTGCGCCGGGTCCTGCCGCCAGCTGCCCGGGTAGCCGAGCCGCGGCGTGCGGTCCGTGCTCGTCGAGGCGCCGTCGAACACCGCCCAGCCCTCGCCCGACAGCCGGGGCAGCACTGTGCGGCTGGTGCCGTCGTCGCGGTGCACCCGCCAGCCGTTCGGCAGCGGAATCACGTCCCGGTCGAGGTTCGTAGGGGCGGTCACGATGCCTCCTCGAGTGCACAGCGGACGGCCTGGTCGAGGGTGGGGAACGGGTTGCCGGGGGACGGCCGGCGCATCTGGTTGATCCGCTTGATTGCGCACCAGGCATCGCCGTACCGTTCGAACAGCCACGGGCCGGCAACTTCCTCCCACGCCTCGTCAGCGCGCCCGGACGGCCGCACCCGGTGAATGCGCGGGTCGGTGGTCATCGGGGCGGTCACCGCGGGTCCCCGATCAGCGAACGGACCAAATCCTCGGCCGTCGCCCGCCCCGTATGCTCCGACGGCATCCGCGTCGCCCTGTACTCGTCGATGTCGAACCGGGCGCTGGCGCAGTCCGGCAGTGGCCACGCCTCCCACAGGTTTTGAGTCTCGACGACCGCCCAGCTTCCGTCGACGAGGTAGTTGCCTTGGGGCGTGGCGGCGACCCGGCCGGGCCACATCTTCGGAGGGGTGGTCACTGCGGGCCCCCGATCAGCGAGCGGATCGCCTCGGCATCCACAGGCCGCAGCCAGCGGCAGCCTTCCGTGTCCCGGCCATCGGTGAGATACAGCAGACTCGCCTCGATCAGCCGATTGGCGACGTCGGCGTCCACGAACGCCAGGGCATTCGGGCGCATGCCGTGTATCTCCGTCCCCGGGTTCGGGTCCGGATACCAGCGAGCAAGTCTGTGTTCCTCGCCGACCGCGCACGACACCTGTTGCAGCAACGCCCAGCTGAGAACCTGCGTCTCTTCGACGGTGAGGTTCACGACGCCATCTCCGGACGCCAGCGGGCCACGATCTCCGCGGTCATCACGTCGCCCAGATCCCCGCCCATGCTGCGGCCGGCGCGGCGGATGCGCTCGGCGATCTGCTCGTTCGACTCGCTCGGGTAACTGGCAACGAACGACTCGACCATCGTCTTGGCGACCGGATCCCGGCCCGTGATCGGCTCGAACACGTCATCTCCGTCGATCACGCCCACACCGACACCCCGTAGGCGGCACCGTCGTCAGCGGTCACCTCATGACCTCGGCCCTTTGCCTGGGCGATCAGCTCGAAGTCGGCGGGCGACAGCACCACCCGGGCGATCCCGGCGTGCAGGGCGCGCATCTCCCCGTCTTCGACATCGAGGGCGACCTCGATGCCGGAGTCCCAGTCGGCGACACGCACGACAGTGGCGGTTCCGTTGCGGGCGGACATGAGATCCGCCGGGCTCATGTGAATTTCTCTCACGGTGTTGTCCTTGTCTCGCCCGGTCATCTGACCGGCCGCCACGCCCCCCAGCCCAGGGGAAGCGTGGGGCGGGGCCCGGGCTGGGAGGCTTGGTCGCCGGTCAGACGTCGATGTGGATCCGGTCGCGGGCGTCACCGGTCCAGTCGACGGTGACGTCCTGCTCGTCGAGGGCGGACACCACTGCCTCACCATCGGCGGGGTCGCCGACGGTGATCTCGACGTGGTTGTTCTCAACGTGGGCGTGCACCTCGCGCCGGCCGGGCTTCGGATGCCGGTGCGCGGCGAGAATCAGCACGAGGGTGATGCCTTGGCCGCCGAGGAGATCCTTCAGCCAGTCGAGCAGGTCGTGGCCGGTCATGGGATCGTCGCCAGGGAGAACGCGGCGCCGACGGACAGCAGCGCCCACCGCATCCGTACGGCCGCGTACGTCGGGTCGTCGCCGTACGCCTGCGCCATCCTCGCCGCGCATTCAGCCTCACCCACAGCGGCGAGGGTGTCGGTGACGGTGCAGCGCACCACCGACCCGTTCGGGCAGGCACGCATGTCGAGGTCGGAGCAGAACAACGCCTCGGCGCGGCGGGCATCCTCGGCGGTCACCGGGTCACCGCCTGACGGCTGGCGGTCCACCCGCAGTCGCAGGACAGGGCGCCGCTCGGCAGCTTCGCCGCACAGGACGGGCAGCTGCGGGTCCGCTGCCGGTCCCGGCCGGCCTGCTCGTTGACGTCGAGGTAGCGGCGGTTCGTCGTCTCGTAGGCGCGACTCACGACGCCACCTCGTCGCAGGCCGACCCGAACACCGGCAATGCCTCACCGGTCGTCACATGGCACCCGGGGCAGCAGAAGGAGCCGTCGTCGGTGATCTGGTGCATCGCCAGATCACAGCCCCCGCAGACGGGGATGCCGCGGTGGCCGTTCCACTCCATTGCCTGGCCGCCCCGGTTGATTGCCCGGTCACCGACCTGCAGGTCCAACAGCGGCGTCCACGGATCCACATAGCGGTGGGCGGTCACGACGCCACCTCCCGCCGGACACGCTCGATCGCGCGGGCGGTGCGCTCCGGTCCGGCCGGCGTGAACGGGCCGTGGAACTCGTCGACCTGATCCCAGGGGCGCGGCTGGCCGATGCCGTCGAGGGCCCGCGGCTCCCAGCCAGGTCCGTCAGTGAGCGGCCACCACGGCCCCCAGCGTTCGATGCCGTACGAGCCGATCGGGTAGTCGTCGACGCGCACCCACGTGTCGCCGCCGCGGTCGATCCACGCGGTGTGGTTGTCAGGCTCGACCATCGTCACCACTCCGCCCTGATCTCGAGGGAGCGGATGTCGCCGACCGTCAGGTGCGGCAGGCCGTTTACCTTCACGGGCGCCGAGTTGTCGCCGCGGGCTTTCGCCTTCAGCAGATCGGCGAGGGCCTCGATGTCGGCGGCGTTGGCGGACTTGTCGACAACGCCACCCGACGCGTACGCGATCTCGAAGACGATCATGCCGTCACCACCGCGTCCGGCTCACCATCGGGCGTCGGCAGGACACCGTCCTGGATCCACACCCGGCACGTCCAGCCGGCGTTGTCCGGTGCGTCCAGGAAGTCACGGCCAAACTCGGCCGGATCGGTGCCCTCCGGAACCGAGCACATGCTGTCGGTCTTGGTCAGACGGACTTTGCCCTGCGGGTCTGTGACCTCGAAGTAGCAGACGGCCATCACGCCTCCCTACGTGCGACGGCGTCCGGGGCACGCTCGGTGTCGTAGCCCTCCCAGACGCGGATCTCGTCGGTCGGCTTGTTCGGGCCCAGCCTGAACAGCTCCTCACCGAACGCGGGGGCGTCGAGGCCGCTGTCGAAGGTGCCGCGATGCCATTCCTGGCCGAGGAAGCGGTAGGCGAACGTGTAGACCGGCATCACGCCTCCCGCAGCGACTCGTCGATCGCGGCCCGCTGCTCGGCGCCGCGGGCAGGACGCTTCGGCCGGCGCAGACCGTCGAAGTCCGGGTCGACGTCGAGGGTGAGGTGCTGGGTGAGGGTGGCGAACTTCAGGAAGTCGTCCCAGTCGCCGAAGTCACCGGCGGTCGGGGTCAGCGTTGCGGTGGACATTTCGTCCTCCAGATCAGCGGGTGGGGGAGAGCAGAGAAGGCAGAACGTCCACATAGGTGGCGTGGACGGGCTGGAAGCAGGCGCCGGGCCGGTCCGAGGTCCAGCCGCAGCGCTGCCAGTCGTAATAGATCCGGGCCGTGCCGCCAGCCGGCAGCGCGACGACCGCCTCGTGCGGGTCGGCCCACGTCAGGGCGGGAGCGGTCGGGGCGGTCACGGCAGCACCTGCCCGGCCTTGTCGGTCGGCTTCACCGGGCGGCGGACCGCGTCGGTCAGGTCCACCACGAACAGCAGCCCGTCGGCGATCAGGTCGAGGATTCGCTGCCGCGTCGCGCGATCCACCTCGATGTAGTCCAGGTCGAATTCGTGGCCTACCTTCACGAGCCGCTCGGCAGCTGCAGCCCGGATCAGGTCACGGTCCTCGGCGGTCATCCCGCCACCACCGTCACGCGCACCGTCGTCACGTCCGTGGCGAGCATGGTCAGCCCGCTGGTCGCGGTGGCCAGGTCAAGGACCTGGCTGTCGTCGGCCTTCTCGATCGCCTCGAGCAGGTCTGCGACCTTGTCGATGCCGCACGGGGCGTCGCTGCGGTTGCCGAAGCCGACGGTCATGCCGTCCCGGCCGAACAGCCGCACCTCGAAGGTGAGGATCTCGGAGGCACGCTCCCGCAGCACCGCGGCGAGAGTCGCCAGGTCGGGCTCAGCCGGCCAGTCCGCGTTGCGCCCGGCGGCGTCGGCGTTGAAGAAGACGGCGGGAGTCATTGCACGCCGGCCTTACGCAGTTCGGCATACCCGGCGTCGGTGACCGTCACCGGACTGACACCCGGGCCGTCGTCGATGGCGACGAGGTAGCCGTCGCAGCTGAGGTTGTTGACCCGGGCGTGCAGGTCGTATTCGGCTTCGGCGCCGCGCCACAGGACGCCGTAAGTGAGGCTGTCGTCGTAGGTGAACTCGCCCCGGTCGGCGGCGGCGATCAGCACCAAATCGGTCGTGGACAGGGTCATCGCGGGTTTTCGCTCATCGGCAGGGATCGGACCCACGCGGCGGCTTCGGGGTCCTGGATGCCGAGCGCCGCGGCCGGGTCGCCGCCGTGCCGGGCCAGGGCTGCCTCCAGGAGCGGCAGCAGGTCCGGGTCGAGCGGGCCGGTCATCTTGGCGAGACCGTCCGGCCCGTGCTTGGCGATTAGGCTGTGAAGGTTCGCGCGCATGTCGGCGCTGGCGGGGTCGGGGAGTGTCGTCGTGGTGGTGTCCACGGGGTCCTCCGGGAGGTGTTCCAGCCGGGGCAGGGGGATCTGTGCCGCACCAACCCCGGCCGGGAGTCGATGGCTTGATGCCTGACTCCCACGGAAGCACGCTTGTAGCAACTTGTAAAGTACTTGTAGACAACTTGCGCTACAGTTGACACGCGAGGTCCCCCAATGGCCCCGGCCACTTCACGCTGGCCGGGGCTTTCGTGTAGAAACGATCAAGACGCAGTCGTCAAGTGCTCCACAAGCACGCGACAAGAAGGCTCGCAATTGACACACGGTTGGTGGGACCATCACAGCGGGCCACAAAGGTCCGCCCACTCACACGAAGGGGACCGCTGTGTTCGACAACATCGAGTGGCTGTGGAAGACCTGGGGATCCGGTGACGGCGACTGCCCCAGCATCATGAAGGTCGACGGAGGATATGTACTCGTCGGCAAGAATCTCGACTCCGGCACCATCGAGCAGGTCGCCGCTGTCGGCCGCGCCAACAACTCCGGCATCGGCGCCGACGAGACGGCGGTCTTCCTTCCCGCCGACGTGATCGACCGCCTCCGCGAGCTCGGCTGAACCATGCGTCGAACGCTCGCTGGCGACGAGTTCAGCACCCAACTGCGCGACTTCAAACGCACAGCACTGCGGTGCGAGATGCAGCCGTGGTACTGGGTCGCCAGCGAGCGTGACGCGTACAGCAACTTCCTGGCAGGCAGCCCGGTTGAGCCCATCAACGTGGAGGGTTCAGCAAGATGGCTCGCCCAGGTCGCCAACCAGAGAGCTGAAGGCCGGCGCATGGAACGAGTCCGCATCCACCGAGACCCGCCCACCGACTACCAGAGATGGATTCGATGGACAGGTCAGTGGAACATCCGCGCCGGCGAACGCATCGACTACCTCACTGAAGGACAAGCCACGGTCGCCGGACTCTTGGCCGGCGTAGCCCAACGCGACTGGTGGCTCTTCGACGATAAACGGCTCATGGTCTTGACTCACAACGAGGAGGGCCGCCGTATCCACACCGAACTGATCACTGACGAAGCCGAGCTCGATCGAGCACGCGCGTGGTGGGACCTCGCAGTCCACACGACGCGAGGAGAGAACATATGACCGACTTCCGCGCCGAAGACTGGCTGACCCGCCCTCACGGGTTGGCTCAACGTTTTCGCGAGGCACGGGAAGCCGCAGGCATGCTGGCCCAGGATGTAGGTGCCGCCTTGCACTGGGATCCGGCGAAAGTCTCCAAGACCGAGAACGGCAAACGCACGCCGACCGCGGCCGACATTCACGCGTGGGCAGAAGTGACTGGCCTCGACGACTCCAGGCGTGACGAGATGCTTGCCATGCTCGAGACCGTGCGAGCCCTGCGTAGCTCATTCAAGGACCGCATGCGGTACGGGCGCACCGCGCTACAGGGTGAATACGACAGGCTTTATCGCGAGAGCAGCCGCTTTCGAATCTTCCAGACCATCTGGATTCCCGGCATCCTCCAGGTCCCGGACTACGCCCGCGCTGTCTTCATCGACCTCGATGAGCTGCGAGAAACGCCGCGGGATGTCGAACCGGCAGTACAGACTAGGATCGGCCGGCAGCAGCACCTGAACGACCTGAGTAAACGGTTCGAGATCATCGTCTGTGAGGCCGCGCTCCGGACAGTGTTGGCCGATCCGCAGGTAATGCGGGTACAGCTTGATCGGCTCATCTCAGTGACGATGCTGCCGAACGTGCGGTTCGGAATCATCCCCCTGTTGAAGCGAATTCACACTGCGCCGCAGGCTTCGTTCGTCCTTTACGACGAGCTTGCCGTAACGGAAAGCTTTGTGGGAGAGACGCGGTATTTCACTGAGGAGGCAGCGTTGCTCGGCCGGATCATGGAGCGGCTGTGGAACGACGCCGTTGAAGGCGCGGAGGCGAGAGGCCTCATCAGAGCCATCATTGAGGACCTGACTGCGTAGCGTTCCACAGCGCCAGACGTGAGGCCCTGGGGCAGGACGGTCCCAGGGCCTCGTCGTCCCCGCACTACTTCAGCGCAACCTTCGCCCCGCCGGACCAGAACGAGTCATGCAGCTCGATGGTGGTCAGCTTCGTACTCTCCGGCACGTCGAATACCAGGGTGCCCTTCACCGAGTTGCCCGGGTTGATCTCCTCCAGGAACGTTTCAGCGCCCGAGTTCACGCTGAGCTCGGCGCCACCGTCGTTGGAGTACTCGACACCCCTGCCGTCGAACGCCTTCTGAGAACCGCCGGTGAACGTCTGGGCCTCGTCGCCGATGTTCTTCACCGTCACATTCACCAGGCAGAACTCGCCCTGCGCCTTCGACACGAGGAATCCGCTGCCCACCTGCTCCTTGCCGCAGGACACCTTCGTGACCGTGAACTCGAATTTCCCGTCCCGCACCGGCGTGTTCAACCCGGGCTGCGCAGGCTTCGGCTTCGCCGGCGGCTTCGTGGCCGGCTTGACGGCAGCCTTGGTGGTCGCCTCCGGGGCCGGCGCCGCAGCACCAGTCTCATCGGCCACGTCCGCGGCATCCTCGACACTCTTGGTCGTGGTGGTGTCCGAGCCGTCGTCGGTGAGGTTCGCGATGGCGCCGAAGAACAGGCAGCCTCCGAACAAGACGGCCAGCACCACGAAGACGATCAACCCTGTCCTCCGCTTCGGTGCCTGCGGCGGCTGAGGCGGGAACGGCTGCTGCCCGTACGGTACCGGCGCAGCCTGGTACGGCTGCTGCGGTGGCGGCGCGTACTGCTGCGGCGGATACGGGGTCTGATACGGCTGATCCGGCGGGGGCGGAGCGTTGTACGGGCCTGGCTGCTGCCAATTCGCGTGCGGATCGTACGACACGGGGTGGACTCCGAGCGGGCTGGTGACTGGGCTGGTTGGCGCGGCCAGGCACCAGCCCAGGTGGCCCGGCCGCGTCACACACCCAACGACGTTCGTCGTTCCCGCGCAGTCGCCCTAACGGTCGGCGTCGGTCACTGACCGTCCTCCGAGGTTCACCGAACGGTCGTCGCCCAGGCTGAAGTTGATCGACCGTTCGCATCCACGCTCCATGGGGTGGTCCGCCGGGCCGTATGCCGCGACCAACCCCGGCCTGGCCGCACTACTCCGGGCCGGCCTGTCCGGGCGGCTTCCCGCCCACCAGGCTGGCTGCCTTGTTCTGTGCCACCGACACGATCGCCGCCGCCTCCACCCGGGCACGGTTCACGATCCGGTCCGCCTCGGCCCGCGCCTCGTCGATGATCCCTTGACTCAGGTCGAGCACCGTCGGGCCCAGCGGGCCGTCACCGACTGACGGCGCCGCCGCGAGACGACCTGCGCTGGTCAGCCGCCGTTCCGCGTCGGCGCAGGCGCGCAGCACGGCATCACGATGGGCTTCGGCTTCCCCGACCGCCAGCCGCACACTGTGCAGTTGCCGCTTCAGATTCTGTAGCTGCACCGCGAGGTCTTGCACGTCCGCGGCGTCCACATCGGGCGGCGGGCTGGCGGGAAACGGGTACGGAGACTGCAGCCGCTCAAGCTTGGTCAGACGCGCCCCGAAAGCAGTAGCGAGCACGTCGTGCAAACGGGCTGTGATGTGCTCGTCGGTGACCGCGGCGGCTTCAGCCTCGATTCGCTCGACGCTGAACAGGCCGGGAATCATGTCGTCGTCGTAGTGGTGACCGATGCTGGCGTCGCGTGTCATGGTCGGGCCTCAGGTCGGTTGCCGGGTTCGGTTCTCAGGTCGTTCTGCCACGCGTCGACGAGCCGGGCCCGCGCGTAGGACAGCTGCCGGCGTACCGCGGTCGGCTGGACCTCGAACATGTCGGCGATCTCCGTGGGTGTGTAGCCGTCGAGAATCATCGCCATGACCTTCTGCTGGCCGGGCGTCAACAGGTCGAGCAGCAACTGTCTGATCCACTGCCATTCCTCCCAGGTGGTTAGGTTCGCATCCGGCCGTGCCTGCGGTGTGCCCGCACGTCTGCGCACCTGCTCGGCGCGGATCAGGTCCAAGCTCCGCGCCTTCGACTTCAAATAGAACCGCACCACTGCCCGGCGGGCCCAGGCGAGCGGGTTGTCGAGCCTAGACCAGTTGTTATAGACGTCGAGCATGGTCGCGGCGACCGCCTCATCGGCGTCCTCGCGGTCCGCGCCGGCGTACTGGGCCTGCACCAGCAATGTCCGGTAAGAGGTACGGAAAAACGCCACGAACTCCTGCTCCCAATCGGTGCGGGCAACGCCCGAAACCGGATCGGTCCAGGACAGGGGAGTTGGCTGCTCCGCAGGGCGGTCACGGTCGGCCGCCGCCGCAGTTGGCCGGTCCTGATCGGCTGGATCAGAGTTGTCGTCGCGCACGGTGTCGTGATTAACCACGAGTGCGCTCCCGCAGGATGAGGGTGGTGCTGTGCTGGCGCCGGTGCGAGTCAGGTCTATGTGGTCCGGTGCTCGGTAAAACGTCAGGGGTTGTCACCGTGGGGGTCCTCTCGTCCGCGTTGACGGAACGTCCACCCATATAGGGCTTCGAAACCGTCGCAGCGTGAGAACACGATCGGGTGACAACTGGCCAGTACCTTTCGAGATCGCGTCCGTGGCGCTAGCCCGGCACGAAGAACTCGTCGAGGTCCAGCACCAGGCTGCAGTGATAGCCGGCCTGCGGCGCCAGCCATCGCCGATCGAGTCAGTCCTTTTCGACTGGATAGACGCCATGGTCGGCGTCCCACCACAACACGTAGAAGACGCCGGCGGCGATGAAGCCCCACAGCCGTTTCTTGTTGCCGATGCGGAATCGGAAGATATCCGCGTCGAAGACCTCGTCGAGGCGCAGCTGCGCGATCCGGTCCTGCGCCTCCTTGTTAAGCGTGTTGACCGCCTGGAAATGGTGTTTCTTGTGGGCACCGCCCTTCGACCCTGCGAGCTGCGCTTTGACTTCCGTCCACGTCGACCGACCGATGTTGCACATGAACTCGAGCAGCTCGTGCGCCTCGTCGCCGCTCACCCACGACCAGGCGCCGTGGTGGCCGCGGTCGGCGTGCTGAAACGAGAAGGTCACCTTGTGCTCGCCCGCGTCCGGGCCGCCCGCCGCCCGCTGATCCGTCTTCGGGACCTTGGCGCCAGAGACGAGTTGCTTCTGAGGAACGGTTTTCGCCCGTTTCGGCGACATGACCGGGTCCCGTTCAGGCGGTCGCGGCCGGTGTGGTTCCCCAGTCGTCCCAGGTGAGTTCGTCGACCGGGACGGCCTCCTGCGCGGAGTCCAGCGAGCTGTAGTACTCCTGCATGGCTGCTTGCGTGATTTCCGCGCTGGACCGGTCGGTGGGGTGCAGGCCGTGCCGTGCTTCCTGCCACGGCTGCTCGGCGTGGGTGAGGTGGCTGAGCTTGCGCGCGTTCAGGTCGGCGTAGGTGCCAAGAACCACGTCCACGGACTCACGCTCCGAGGTGGTCAGCCTGCTTGGGCTACCCGCCGGCCAGTCGGTGACAGTGAACTGGCCGCGGTGCAGTTGGTACACCTCGTAGACGACGGGCCCGTTCGCCCAGGCTTCGATGCGTTCGCCGAACAGTGGCTGGTCGTCCCAGACGAGATGCCAGGCCTGCGCGTAGTAGAGCAGCTTTTGCAGCTTCATCGCTGACATCGGGCCGCGTTGGGACAGGATGTATGCGGCTACGTCGTGTGCGGTTGCCACGGATACACCTCCCAGGTTCGCCTTCGGTGCGCCTCGTTTGCGGGTGAGCCTAGCGATCAGGTCCGACATTCCCTGTCCTCATGGTAACGGTTCGGTCACAGAACGTGGGTGGTTTGCCCTATTCTGTCGGTTACCGCCGCGTTTTTTCGCGAGTGACATTCACAACTCGGCGAGGAGACGTCACCCCGCCAGTCTGCGGTGCTTCCCCGGTTCGTGGCGACCACCCGAACGTATGGTGCCGACACACGACAGAACGAACAGCAGACCTCGCTGGACGTGGGGCCAGCTACTCCTCGCGGAACACCTCGTCGAGGTCCAGTACCCGCCCCAAGCTGAAGCCGGCCTGCTCGAGTGTCGGCGCCGCATACGTGGCCAGCGACAGGCCGCCGGTGACCGACAGCAGCATGGCGTGCGCCAGGCCGGGCGTCACCCGGCCCTCTTCCACGATCAGGTCCACGGCCCGGGTGGTGTCGGCATCG
Organism: Actinoplanes sp. NPDC051513; assembly: GCF_044454685.1. Taxonomy (NCBI): domain Bacteria; kingdom Bacillati; phylum Actinomycetota; class Actinomycetes; order Micromonosporales; family Micromonosporaceae; genus Actinoplanes; species Actinoplanes sp. NPDC051513. Next base: position 29,743 of record NZ_JBITDW010000017.1, on the reverse strand, counting down.
GCGAGGCGCACACCGTGCGCGCCGGCGAACGATTCCAGCCGGGCTAGCGCCGCCCTGTCATCGGCGAGAACCTGCTGGGCCTCCTCCAGCGCATACCAGGGGATGTGCACGGGGCCGCCGGTGTCTTCGCGCAGCTCCCGCAGCAGTTCGTCGATGGGCAGCGCGCGAACATCGTTGCGGGCGTATTCGACGAGCGCTGAGGTGTCGAGAACGACGCCCGGGTCCATCACCGGCCGGCGTACCGGGCCAGGAACGCTGCGGCCGACGCCTGGCCCTCGGCGGAGGCGGCGAACTCGCGGGTCTCGTTGAGGCGGGCACGAAGCCGTGCCTTCTGAACCGACGACAGCGCAGGCTTGGTTCCGCCGGCAGCCAGCTCTTCGATCACGGCAGGGTGCTCCTCGACGTAGCGTGCCGCTGCGTCGGACAGCTCAACCTCCGGGCGCCTGCTCATACCTTCGAGGCTACCGTCAGGCCTGGAAAATGCACTACACCGTGTCGTGCATTTCCGGGGAATCGGATCGCTGGCAGTGCTCAGGCCGGCCACGACAAGGTGCTGAACAGGTCGCATCGCACAACTCGGTCGGCGGCGACGATCCAGTACGAGCAGATCACTATCTGCCCGTCGTAGTGTGAGCCGGGAACCCGCGCCCACCAGAAGTCGTCCTCGGCGCGTTCGAGCTGGGCACCGCGTCGCGGATCGAACCTTCGAGTCGGGATCCATTCCTCAACCACTGCCAGGACCTCGGCCGGCGGCTGTTCCCGGTCGCGCCACAGGGCCAGTCGCTGCGGGAAGCGGTCGAGGTTCCACAGTCGGTCGTCAACTGTCATAGGTGTCTCTCGGCGGCCAGGTTCCTTCGGCCTTCCGCTTCGCGATCATCGCCTCGACCATCCGTTTCGTGGGCCGTTCGTCGTCCGGGTCGTCGGTCTCATCAGGCCGGTCAAACCAGTCCGTCAACCAGTCCCATTCGATGTGGTTGTCGGGCGCGTCTCGGGCCAACTGCCACGGCTTGGACGCCTGAACAAGGCTGCGCAGGTCGGCGGGGGAGAGGTTGGCGTAGCGGGACAGCACGTAACCGACCACGGAGAGTCGGTTGTCGCGAATGTTCCCAACCGAGGACTCGTCGATTTTCACGTCGACGCCGTTGTCGGTGGCGTAGATGGTCTCGCTGAACAGCGGCTCGTTGCTGTGGGCAAGCTCGTGGCCCTGGCAGAAGAACAGCAGCAGGTTGCGTTTGGTTTCTGACAAGCCCGGCCGGTCGTGATCTATGGCTGCGATGACGGTTGTGACGTTGAAGGGCGCGGTGCTCATCGGGGCACGATAGGTCGGCGCTGTTGGCGGCGCAGTCCGCCCTGGGGTCAAAGTGAGACTTGGCATGATCACCCCTTCCGCTGCGTCAACCTCACCAGCACTGACGGTAACCCTGTCGGCTGGCTGACCCTGTCGGATCACGGACTCGTCATTGCGATCCATCGATGCCCGGTTGAGGTCCTCATCGAGGTGCGGAGGTGGGTTCTGCTGGTCGGTCATGTCTCCTCCTCTGGTTTCAAGTAGCACGGGGGTACGACATGTTTGGGCTTGGCGACCTGTCCCGGACCTGTCCCCTGTCCTCTCCCTAGAGAGAGTGGGAGAGGACAGGTGCCATTTGCAGGTGGCGGGGACAGGTCCGGGACAGGCACAGGACAGCTCCGACCTGCGCTTTTCTGAAATTCGGGGACAGGTCGGGACAATCTTGGGGACAGATCTTGGCGGGACAGGTTTCAGGACAGGTTTTGATCTTCATGACTGGCGATCCTTCAACTCTCGGACCACGTCCGCCATCAACGCGTTGTTGAACGTCGGCAGGCCCTTCAGCGCCATCCAGCTCTTCAACTTGTCCCGGCCCAAGCCGGCCGGGACGCTCGCACCAATCAGGTCGTCGACGACCCGGTCCACCTCGCCACGGATGGTCTCGAGGGCGCCGGGCTCGGCGAGTTCGTGGCTAGTCCGCCCGGGAAGCCAAAGACCGCCAACTTGCTTCTCGCCGCGCCGCACCACCATGAACTCGTCCTCGCCCAGCCCAGTGCGCGTGTACGGCCGACTCAGCCGGATCGTCGTCGCGATTCGTTCAACGCCGTTCGCCACCGTCTTGCGCTCGTCGACCCGGCGCATCTCCCACACGTGGTCCACGTCCTGGGTCTTCGCCGACGAGCCACGTGAGCCCTTGTCCGAGTCCTTGCCGAAATGATCCAGCCGTACGCACGCGACACCGCGCGCCTTCAACGGCTCGTGGACCAGCTGGTAGAGCTGCAGCCACGTGTCGGAGTCGTTCTCCTTGCCGCCGATAAACCGCGACGCTGTGTCGAGCACTACGACATCGGGTGACTCCTGGTCGATGACGGCGAGAAACTCGCGAGAGGCCTGCTGTGATTCGTCGAGCGTGCCGGAGAAGCGGGGGAACTGCCGGTACGACAACAGGGCGCGAAAGTCGTCCGCGGTGGCGCCGAAAGCCTGGGCGCGAGTGACCACGTCCCGGAGGCTGTTCTCCCGGTCGAAGTACGACACCTTGATCGGCCGGCGGCTGATGTCGCCGATGAACGGCCGGCCCGTGACCGCCTTGAACACCCAGTCGAGAACGAACAGCGACTTGCCGACCTTGCCGTCGCCGACCAGCGTGATCTGCTGGCCGCGCTCGAGGAACCGGCCCGGCAGCCAGTCCATCCGGGTGAAGTCACGGGCGAAGGCGTCGTCCCAATCGACCTGGGATTCGATCTTGGAAGTCGGCCGGGGGCTGGTCGGTGAGCAGGTACTGCATCTCGCCCAGGGCAGCGTCGTACGCGGCGAGATCGTCCGCTTCGAGCGCCTTGCCGGCCCGGGCGTGAATCTCGAGTCGACGCCGGCGTCGGTACGCCTCCCGAACCTTGCCACGTGGTACGCGCACTCCGGGAGTCCGAGGAGGTCAGCGTGTTCCTTGCACTCGGACAGGTAGCTGATGACGCCGCCCGCCAGGGCGCGCACGGCGCGATGCGTGGTTCCCGTGGCCAGGTCGACAGCGACAAGCGTCGAGATGTTCGGGACGCCGATGTGCACGCTTATCGCCGCGTAGATCTCCTGGTGCGCGATCGAATAGAAGTGCTGCACCTCGAGATCGGCCAGGCGGGCTTCGGCGTCAATGTGGTTGGCGGGACTCAGGAGCCAGCCAAGAACAGTCTGTTCGTGGATCGACAGTGCCGCCGCGTTTGGCACACCCGAATCGCCAGGTGCGGCGGGTGGTGCGTTACGCGGTTTGGCGTGGGCTTCTTGGCGGGGAAGTGTCACGCGACACGTCCCGGAATCACCACGCTGTGGCCTACCTTCAAGTGGTCTGTTTCCGTAGTTGCATACGTGGGCGTGATGAACCGGCCGTGGCATGGCATCGCCGCGGCCGCCGTCATCTCGGGGCTTCGATCGAAGCGGAGCGACACCGCCCCGTTTCGCTATAGCTCCACTTCCAACTGCTGATCGCTTCCAGTAGGTCCGCGCGGCCCAACGCGGTGAGGTAGTCGACCAGCCGTTCCTTGGCGCCGAGGGCGGAGTGGTAGCGGTTGAACAGCGGCCGTTCTTCGCGGATTGCCGCTTCTTCGGCCTGCTTTGCTTCGGCGCGCGAGGGATACCAGGTGTTGGTTCCGGTTGCGGCGAACTCGGTCCACAGCGACTTTGCACCGTGCATCACCGCCCGGTCGTACAGCCAGTCGCTGATGCCGATGTACAAAAGCCGTTCGCCGCCATCAAATCGGCGGTACAGCACGGTCGTCATGCCAGAAGGGCAGCCCTCAACGCGACCGAGCTCGGTGGCTCGAGTTCCTGGCTTGGGACGACTGGCGGATTCGGAGGCGAAGTTGTTCATTCCGCTGTCTCTTGATCTGCGTGAGCTGCTGTTGTCTCTCGGATCCGCCACCCAAGGTCGTGATCAAGTTTGGCGAGTGCCTGGAGCAGGCAGATGTACGCTGCACGGTTCTTTGGCCAGGGCTGGCGCACGCCGCGCTCCCAACGACTCACGGTCATCTTTTCCACGCCGAGCGCCTTTGCCACGTCATCAAGGGTCACGTCGGCGCGCTTTCGAATAGCCCGGCGTTCCGCCGGCGGGGGCAGGCGGTTGGCACGCAACCGGTCGACTAGTTCGGCGACCCCCTCTCGGGCGGCCGGATCTGGGATGGCATGCGTCATGAGCTGAGGTTACAACACCTGACCTACAAGTCACTAGCAAGTGGTTACAAGTTGTGGTTTACTTGCAGCCGTGTCCGCGACGATCTACGCCCTCCCCGATCTCCCCGACCCCGGCGGCTCAGCCGTGTCCGGTCCGTCGTGGACCCATGACGCATGGGCGCAGATCATCAGCTCGTTCGACACCATTCCCCCGATCGCCTGGGTCGGTGTCCTCGCCGCGCTCACCCTCGTCACCTGCCTGACCATCCCGTGGCTGCGCAGCCAGGCGTTCCGGGCCGGCGCCCGCCATGGCAAGCCGCTGTCCGACGAGGACAAGCGCGACCGGCGGCTCCTGATCGCTGCGATGGTTCCCGCCAGCCTGTTCTGGGTTGCGGTGCTCGTCGGCTCCGGTCGGGGCCTTGTCGCGTTCGGCCGGGAAGACCTTCGCTGGACCGGCGGCTGGGAGTACCTGGTCCCGCTCACCCTCGACGGCGTCGCCATCAGCTTCGCGCTGCTGGCCTTCCGCGCCGTCAAGAAGAACCTCAACCCCGACCGGGCCGTCCGCATCGCCGGGCTCGCCATGTGCGCGTCCGCCGGCATCAACTTCCTGCACGAGGTCGGCGGGTCGAAACTCGGCGCCGGATACCTGGCGATCCTGTCCCTGCTCGGCATGCTGATCTTCGACGAGCTGCTGGGCCAGTTCGAACTCGGCGCCGACAACGAGGTACGGCGCAAGAACCCGAAGTTCGGCCTGCGCTGGATCACCTGGCCCACCAACACCGCCTGCGCGTGGGTGGCGTGGCGCAACTACCCGCCGAGCGATGACCTCAAGGCGACCATCGGCAACGCGGTCACGCACCTCGAGACCGTCCGCCAGCGCAAGACGGAGCACCGCGCCGGGCAGATCGACACCACCGCCTGGTGGTGGCGGCTCGCCCCGTGGATGCACGTCGCCGCGCTCCGTGTGGCGCTCACGGAGCACCACTCCACCCTCGCTGCGGAGCGCTCCGCCACCCAACGCGCCGAGCTCGCGCTAGCCGAACTCGCCGAGACGCACCGCCGTGAGTACGCGGCCGCGGTGGAGCAGTTCCGTGCCGAATCGGAGCAGGCCCGCTCCGAGGCGGCGGAGCAGATCGAGCGGCTCAAGGCGGAGCACGCCGCCCACGTGTCCCGGATCCGGGAGAAGCAGGCCCCTGCTCCGGGCGGAGCGCCCACGCGGGCCAGCGGAAACACCGCACCGGCGTCCGGTGGGGCGGAGCGGCGGCTCAGTAACGACGAGGCCGTCGAGTTGATGCTCCGCACCCATCCGGAGCCCGGCTACGAGTGGGGCAACCGGGAAGTCAACCGGCTCACCGGAGCGGGTTTCGGGCGCATTCCGAAGCTCATCGACGCGGTCCGTGAGCACCATGCCCGGAGCGGCGGAGCAGCCGGCCGGAGCACTTCCGAAGACGACGCCAAGGAGCACTCCGCATGACCGACCTTGAGACCAAGCCGGCCACCATCGAGGTGTCCGTCACCGTGACCGTGAACGGCACGGGTAAGACGTTCAACGCGAGCGCCCAGACCGACGGTGACCCGCACTCCGCCGCGCGGATGCTGCTACATGCGGTCCGCGACGACGCCGCCGACTGGGCATCCGAGCTCGGCAGTGAACTCGAGCGTCGGCAGGACGCTGCCCGCCGCGGCCTGGTGGGTGTCCGATGACCGCCGCTCAGCCGTCCGGCCGGCTCGCGCTGGTCGTGGACGAGATGCACACGGCCGTGTCGCAGCAGGAGATCCACCAGATGCTCGACGTGATCGCGGCTGAGATGCGCGACCGCGAGGCTGTTGTCGCAGGTCAGGCCGCCCACCCGGTGCTCGGGGAGATCGGCGCCGGCGAGCCCGTCTACCTCGTCGCCGTGAATCCGTGGCGGCCGTGGGTCGCCCGGGCCGGCGGCACCGCCCTCGGCGCCGGCATGTCCGCGATCGTCAGCGTCGCCCTGAACCCGCAGCTCATGTACACGGCCACCCTGATCACGATCGCGGTGGCGCTGGTGTTCGCGTGGGTGCTCGGCGGCTACGAGCTCACCGAGAAGCACCCGAAGAAGTTCGTGAAGGCCCAGTGACCTGGGAAAACACAAAAAGGGCCAGCCGTAAGGCCGAGCGGCGGCGGCTGTGGCACGAAGCCCGGATCGCCGCGGCGGCCACGCCGAAACAGAAGGCGTGGGCCGCCTGCGGGTGGCTGATCTCCGAGGCGTGGCGGGCCGGCCGTCTCGACGACGCCCTCGACTGGGTGCTGGTGAAAGTCCACGAACTACGGGAGGAGGAACGCAACGATGACGACCGAGACGACGGATACGCAGCGTGATGTGAGATCAGATGAGCGGGGGAGGTCCCGGATCCTCGACAGCCCGGCGGTGTCGGCGCGCGCACGCGCGAGGATACCGGTCACGGACAGTGAGATCAACCGGGGTGATCGGGTCCGGCAGGCGTTCACCTCCTGGTGGCTGCTGACCGCCGAACCGATGACCCTGCGCGAGCTGTGGAACGCGTCCAAAGTCGACCGGAAGCGGATCCCCGCCGACAACCTGATCCTGCGCGTCCTGTGGCAGGTCTCCAACTGGACCGACCGGCTGGCCATGTTCGCCGCCGTCACCATCGTCTTCCCGCCACTGCTCACCGGTCCGCTGCGCTGGTGCGCGGCCCGGCCCACCCGCCGCTACGGCCTCTACCTCACCGTCGCCGCCCTCACCGGCGCCTACCTCTACGAAAGGAACCACTGACCATGTTCGGTATCGGCGCCCGGTTCGGGCTCCTGCTGATTGCGGCCGCGGTGCTGTTCGCCGCGCACCGCACCCACAAGTCGTCGAAGAAGTCCGCGAAGAACGTCGCCGTGGTGATGGCGTTCCTCGCCGGACTTGCTTTCCTCGCCACGTTCGTCGGCGACTGGATGCAGTCCGCGGCCTGGCTCGGCGGGCTCGGCGTTGCCGGGCTGATCGTCTGCGCATGCATCATCGCCGTGGACTGGTTCATCGACAAGAAACCCGACAAGCCCGCCTTCTGGGCAGCGTTCGCGCTCGGCTTCGCGATCGTCATGGGCGCCGCGAACATCGACCAGGCTGGGCAGCAGATCCAGGACGGTGGCCGGGAGGTCACCAACCAGCTGTCGCAGATGGGCAAGTAGACCGTGGAGTTCCTCGTCTGCTGCGTGCTCGCCTACTGGGTGGTGAAGCACATCCCGCAGCTTGCCGGGGAAGCCGCCCAGGAGTGGCGGTACGCCCAACAGGGCGAGGAATCCCCGGCCGCCAAAGCCCGCCGTGACCGGCTCGTCGACGCCGGTATCGACCCGGCCACGGGAGGCGCGTTTCGTCAGTACTGGGGCAACGCGTGGCGGGACTTCTGGCTCGACCTGGACGAGGACCGGCAGAAATGCCGGGCCCGGACCGAGGCGGCGGCCGTCACGGACGGGCGCGGTTGGTGGACCCGGCTGGGCGAGAAGGTCGGCCGGCGGCTGGACGAGATGGTCGACGGGCAGGCCGCGAAATGGCGCCACCGCAACCCCGGCGGCACAGCCGCAGACGGCAGTCCGCCGGACCCGCCGGACCCCGCCGGATCCACCTGGCCGGACACCGACGACGCCGGCCCCGACCGGCCACCGCACGGCGACGGGCCCGGGAACCCGCACCCGGACCCGGCCGCCAGCGATCCGGTGCAGGTCCCGTCGACGCTCGGCGACCCCGCCCCGTCCGGCCCGCCCAAGGAGGACCCCATCAGCGACCTACCGCCCATCGCCATCGGGCCGGCCGAGGCCGAAGCCCTCAAACACGAACTGTTCGGCAACTGCAGTCAAGACCCCACCCGATGCCCGCACTGCGCCGCCGAACAACGCCAACGCCCCGACACCCCAGCGCAGCCGGTGAAAGTGTCCGCAACTGTCGGCGCGCCGGCCGCAGACACGCACACCCCAGCCGGCGCCGGCATGGCCCTGCCGGCCGCCCCGACCGAAAGGAACCCCGCCATGACCCAGGCCGTCACCACCCGAGGTATCGCCGTCACCGGTGTCATCTCCGGCGCGCAGGAAGCCGAAGCGATCCGCCGCCAGCTCGAAGCCGCGACCGCCGCCTACCTTGCCGCGATCCGCAGCGCCCGCGGCCGCATCAACTCCCTCGGCGAGCAGACCCTGAGCATTGTCCAGTTCGCGGGCGCGTCCGCGGTGGTGACCCGGATGGCGCAGGCCGCCGAGGCCGCCGCGGCCGCGGAACGCGCCGCGAGTTCCTGCGCGGCCGAGGTCGGCCCGCTGCTGCAGGCCACCCGACGCGAGTTCGACAAGCGCAACAGCTGACCCAGGTACGACACCACGAAGGGATGTGAACGATGGCAGCGCCGACGACTGCCCCGCGCCAGCCGGCGCCGCCCACCATCAGCAAACCGCCTACCGGGGCGGCGAAGATGGCGAAGGTCTACCTCGACGACAAGGGCATCCCGCAGCGCTCGCCCACACCGGTTCCGGTCGACGAGAACGAGCGCCGCACCCCGCACCTGCTGCACCAGTGCCCGCAGTTCCGGAATCTCAACGGCGGCGGGAAGGAACGCTGCGGGACGAAGGAGTGGCTGCTGCCGGACGCCGACCGGCTGTTCTGCCCGCGGCACGGCAAGGAACTGGAGCCGCAGCGGTCCGGGCCGTCCGCGCTCGAGCAGACGATCCGGGATGCGTTGCGAATGCACGGCCGGTCCGCCGCCCCGTGGCTGGCCCCGGCCGCCGCCGGCGTGTTCGATGTGGCCGCGCATCTCGGTGGTGTCGGCGCGTTGGAGACGGCCGGTGCGACGCCGGTGTTGGCCGCGGGAACGTACGTGATCGCGAAGCGGACGCTGACGGCCCGGGCGGTGAAGCGGGGCCGGATCGAGAAGGGCCAGAAGATCGGCCGCCGGGTCCTCGCGTTGAAGGGCGAGGCCCGCCGGTACGCCTGGTACGCGGGGGAGACCGGGCTGTGGCTGGCCGCCCTCGCCGGCACCGACATCACCCACCTGCCGGGGGTGCTGATCGCCGGGGCGGGCATGCTGCGCTGGGCGTTCGCGTCGCGGCTGTGGTGGCAGAACGCCGAGCAGCGCCGGGCCCGCGGGCAGGTCACCGTGCACACCCCCGCCGCCGTGGCCGGCGCCGCACCGGTGCAGGCCCCGGATCCGGTCCGGCTGCGCGCTCTCACCACCTGGGCGTCCATCATCGGCTGCGCCGGTGGGCCGCTCGCCGGGACCGAACTCGTCGACTTCCAGCGGCTACCGGCCTGCGAGGTCGCCGCCACCGATCGCAGCCAGTTGCCGAACTGGTCGGCGAAGGTCGTGGCGAAGGTCGAAGGCACCATCAACATGCGGGAGCCGCGGCCGGCGCTGCTGGGCCGGATCGCCGCCGCCTACAAATGCACCTACGCGGATGTGAGTTTCTCCGCCGACGAGTCGGATCTGTCGATCGGCTGGGTGCGGGTGCAACCGGACAATGTGCTCGCCGAAACCCGCATGTGGGTCGGCCCGGCCGCGTCCGACTGGAAGCGTGGCACGTCGGTGATCGGCCGGTTCGACGACGGGCAGCCGATCATCTACCAGTGGTGGACGAAGACCGGCGCCGCCCACGACCTGATCTCAGGGTGCACCGGGTCCGGGAAGAGCGAGCTGGTCGCGCAGCTGCTGCTCGCCTCGCTGCACTCGAACGGCCTGGTCCTGGACTGGGTGGGTGACCCGCAGGGCGGCCAGTCGTACGGGGCGTTGAAGGACCAGGTTGACTGGTTCGCCCGGGACCTGACCGAGATCAAGCTGATGTTGCTGGCGGCGGTGAAGGAGATGTACCGCCGCAACGACGAACTGTCCCACAACAACATCAAAACCTGGTTCGCGACCACGGCGATGCCGCTGCTGGTGGTCACCTTGGACGAGGTCCAGTCGTACATCGAGGACCCGGACATTCTCGCCCTGGTGGAGAAGCTGGTCGGGCAGGGCCGCAAGTGCGGCATCAAGATGCGGCTGATCACGCAGATCCCGGCCGCCTACAACCTGGGCGGCTCCACCTACATCAAGGAGCAGTTGAAGGCCGGCCAAACGCTGATCTTCCGGGCGATGACGGATGTGGCCGGCCGATCCGCGGTCGACGGAGACGTGCCGGTCGATCCGACGTTGCTACCGCTGGCGTGGGGCAAGAACACGTGCGCGGCGGGGGAAACCACCGCCGGGCTGATGTTCGTGCAGGGCATGAACGGCCGCGACGTGTACGGGCGGGCCGACTTCACCGGCGAGAAACTGGAGCCGTGGCTCGTCGACCCGGACGGCGACCCATCCGTCTGCCCGGGCCGGTTCAGCCCGGAAGCGCAGCTGGAGTCGGGTGTGTTGTGGGGGGATCGGAGGGAACGGGCGAGGAAGCTGCTGTCGCAGGGCCGCCGCACCGAGGATCTGCTGCCGGGTGGCCGGGCGGCCGGGCTGATCGAGCAGGCTGCCGCGGACTGGGATCCGAACGGCCCGCCGACGTCCGGGTCTGCACCGGCGGGCCGGCCGGACAATGCGCGGGGCAAGGTGCTGGCCGCGTGCCGCGAGTTGGCTGCCGAGACGGGGCGGGTGGAGAAGCGGGCCGTGGTGGCCCGGGTCGCCGGTCAGGTCGCGGAGACGACGGTGACGGCGAAACTGTCCGACCTGGTCGCCGCGGGCGAGCTACGGCGGGTCGAGAACGGCGTGTTCGAGGTGCCGGGCGTTCCGCGGCAGGGCCAGCTTCCGATCGAGGTGCCGGCGTGACGTCAGCGCTTCTGCTGCTGGATCCACAGGTGCAGCTCGGGGAGCTCGGGTTTGTTGTCGCTGTACAGCCAGCGGCGGCGCCGGACGATCCCCGCGACGTAGAACCGGTCGGTGTTGTAGTCGCGTTCCCGCAGGCACAGTTCGTCGCCGACGGCCGGGGCGCCGAGGCTGGTGTCGATGACGTACTTGCCGTCGACGGCCCGGTCGGGCTGGTCGACGTCGAAGAGCGTGACCTTCATGCGCCCATCGTGACCGATCGACTGCGGATGGTCCAGTCGTGACCGCGACGCTGCCGCCCCACGCGGATGTGCGGGACTGCCGCCTGTACCGGTTCTGGGTGCGGCATCCGGAGTCCGGCGAGCGGGTGCTCGGCTATGTGGGGGAGACGGTCCGGCAACCCATGACCCGGCTCCTCGAGCATCTGCTGGACCAGCCGTGGGCGGACACCATCATCGGCTGGGAGATCGACGACCGGGTGTTCGCCGGCAAGGGTGCGGTCCTCGAGGCGGAACGGTTCGCAATCGAGACGGAGCTGCCGCTCTACAACGTGGAGTGGAACCGGGGCAACCCGCACCGGATCCCGCCGCCGGCCGCGATCCGGCAGCGCCGGGCCAGGGACGCGACGAAAGCCGACACGCCCCGTTGGGAGCATCCCGCTGACCGCGTTGCAGTCGTGTCGCCCGCGCCAACGTCACGGGCCCGCTCCGCGGCGCGCCGTCGATGGCGTCCGTGGCAGAAGAATCTCCTCGCGCTCGCCATTGTCGGCCTGGTCCTGTGGATCGCCAGTCTGGTCGTCTTGGCCCGGACCGGGCTGCTGCACGGCGGCGCCTGGTGGCAGGCATTGGTCGGCTGCTACTCACTGACCGTGTGGGGTTGGCTTGGCTTCCCCGCACTCGACAAGCGGTCGAGCAGACGGTTCCGGATCGCGCGGCGAAGGTGGCGGGGGCGATGACTGGCAATGCAACCGCGAGACCGTCAGTCGTCGTCGTCGCCGTTTTCTTCGTCGAGGAACAGGTCGTCCTCTTTGAGTCCTTCGATGGCGACGCCGTTGTCGAGCAACACGGTATATTTGGCCGCAGAGAGCCCGCCCCAGGGAACGTTGACGCGGATGACACGTCCCGGCGCGCCGATGGGCTGGCCCTCGACGACCCGGGTCAAGACGATGAGGTCACCTTTGGAGAACGGCATAGCGTGACCCTATTGAAGCTCTCCGATACTTCCAAGGGCTTCAAGTGACCCGGCCCCGCAACGAGCCCGACTGGTGCCGACGCGGCGACCACGAGCAGTTCCCCCGACTGCACCGCTCCAACGAGGTGAGGGTCGGGCCGCGGCCCGCTATCGCGGGCACGGGGAAGCATTCGCATGGTTCACGCAGGCGGACGGCGGCCCGGAATGGTTGGGCATCGGGGTCGCCCACATGGCGTCCGTGACGGTGCAGTTGTCGCCGGAGGACGCGATCGCGTTCCGGGACAAGCTGACCGACCTGTTCCGGCAGGCGGGCTGGGAGTAGATCAGTCGTCGCGGCCGAGCTCCTTGCGTAGGCGCTTTCGCGCATCGAGAAGTCGGCGGATCTTCTGGCGGTCCTCATCGCCGAACAGCTTGTCGTAGTTGGCCTCTTCCCTTTGCGTCTGCACGGTCCAAACCTGACTCAGGAACGACACCCCGGCGAAGATCGCTCCGACTACCAGGGCCACGCCGAGCTCTTGCGTCTTGTCGACCAACGTGAGGGGGATGCCGGCGAGAAACGCCGCACCGCTGACCGTGAGGATCATGCGGAACCAGCTCATCGACGTCAGAACTCGGGTGACCCGTACCGGTCCGACGTTGGCCGTCCACGTCGAGTGCATGTCGGCGGCGGTCCACAGTTCGTTTTCAACGTCGGCAAGCTCCTTCTCGAGCTTGTCCTTGTCGGCCTGATCCATGGCGTCAAGGTAGGGCTGCTCGGCAAACTGCGAAAGCGCCGCGACCTCCGAGGCCGAAGCCAGGGAGATCGCGGCGCTGTGTCGTGCTGAAGTCTTTCGCTCAAGTCTTCGGCACGCGGCCGGTTTCCTTGATGGCCAGGGCCGTTTCGCCGGTCATCGGACGCGTTTCGCAGGCCAGCCTTCTTGATGGGCAAATGCAGCCTGCTAGCCGACGGTCTGGCCGTCGATGGTCTTCGGCTTGACGCCGGCCCGGATCGACGCCTGCTGGATGTCGGTGCCTCGCAGGATGCCGAAGTAGAACGTGACGGCGACCCCGAAGTTGATGAGCACCGTGTAGGCGGTGCGCAGGAAGTCGAAGGCCTCACCCGATTCGACCTTGCCCGATCCACGACTCCACATAGGTCTTGATCGCGGCAAGCAGCAGCAGGATCGGGCCCTGGCGGAACGCCTACCAGCTCGACCGTATCAACGAAGCGGCGATCGGCAGTAGACGTGGCCGTTTAGACGCAGCGGGCCGACCGCGCACCAGCGCATTCACATACGTGAGCGGGCGCGGAACACGACGGCTTCCATGGCGGACTTCAAGCGCCGGCCAGGCTGACCGTCCCATCTGCTCGGCGCGCCGCCACGGCCGGTCGGCCTCGGTCAACGACCGTTCGGCCGTGCATGCCATCACCGGGTGGTTCCTACGCTCGGCAAGACCAGACACCTCGAGCGATGGGTGGTGCGTCATCAACTATTCACAAGACCGCCGACAATCCGGACTGGCTGGGGAGCGGTGCGCATCGCCTTCGGCTTCCGCCCGCTGCGGTGGCATGGGCAGTTTCTGTCCCGGGCCAGGATCCCGCGACCTTCAGCGAGCTCCTTCCGTTCACTACAAACGGTTTAACTCGTCCGGGTGAATCGTGCGCTGAGATCTTCCGAACGCGCAACGGCGGATTGTCAGAACCGCGCCTGCCACCGCACTATGCATCGCCGGGTGCGGAGCCGCTCGGTCCGTCTGATTCGTCTGCGCGTGGTGAACGACGTTGCATGAGAAAGGGACCGAGATGACTACCCTCATTTCCAACATCATCCTGCACGTCCTTCTGATCGGGTCAATGGGCTCCTTCATCGTCGCGATCGTTGCGGATGCCATCGCCGACCCCGATCGGCGTGAGCGAGTGCTGCGCATCGCTGGCCTTGCCGTTGGGGCGCTTGTCGCCGTCGGTGCGCAGGTGTTCGGCGTGAGTTACGCGGCCTTCATCGTGAACTCGATGGTTAACGGGGCAGGCCCCAGCGCCGCCGCAGCGTTCGCCGCGTCGGCCGTCCCGGCGATCGGCGGCATCGGCCTGGGCTGGTTCCTGGTGCGGACCTACCGGCGGAGCACCCGGATCGGTGCCCGAATGCTCGGCTTCATCGGCATGCTGGCCTCGACGGCGTTCGTCGCCATCTACGCACAGGCCACGCAGACGAAGGGCGTCATTCTCGGCGCGGCGGCTCTGCCGAACGTCTCGTTCGTGGTCGGGGTCATCCTCACCATCATCTTCACGTTCGACCCCGACCTGAAGCGTGGCGGCAACCGCAGAACCCAGATCCGCGTGCTCCTGGGAGGCGGCGGCCGGCAGACATCGGCTGCCGTTGCCTCGCATGCGTCCCCGACTGGCGCTCCGCCCATTCGGCAGCGCCGGGATCCGTTCTCCGAGTCGCAGTGACGGCGCGCACCTTGATCAAGGCAGGAGCCGAGGGAAATGGGAAGTTTGGTACGACGCGTGTGCCCGTACTGTGGACGCACGATCGTCTTGAACCACTGTTCGATTTACCCAAAAAACGCGTTTCCGCTCGGTACCGGTCTGGTTTCACCGCCCGCCCAGATCGCGCACCGAGGCGCTGAGACGGGGGCCCGGCTTGCGGGCCTGTCGGACGTACCGAGCCTCTCAGACGTCGACCCCCTCGGCGGGCCGACCGGGGATCTCGGGGCGCACCGAGCACCGGTGCCTGGGCAGGCGTCGCGGGACGGATCGAAGGCGGCTCCGCTCTGGTCGTGGAAGCCGCCGAAGCCGCCCGGGCCTGCCCGGCGAGGACAGTGGTTCAGCTCGCTACCTTCCGCAAACGACCAGGAACAGCCCTCAAGGCGCTTACCGATTTCCCTGCCCGGCATATGGCGCGGCGCGCCTGCTCCGTCGGGGATTGCAACCAGGAACTCCCGCCGGATCTTGACGACCGGCAGGCGCACATCCTGTCCGTGGTCGGACTGAACGCCGCCGGCAAAACGTACTACCTGGCTACAGCATTGACCGAAGCCATGAACGGTTCAGGGCTTGACGTCGCGGGCTTCCTGGAATTCGAGCCGGACGATGAGACGGCCCAAAGGTTCTACACCGACTACTACAGCGAGGTGTACCGCGACAATCGGCTGCTCATTCCGACTCCTCAGAGGGACGCAGCTCACCAGAAGTCACTGAATTTTCGCGCCCGCATCGACGGCGGCCGGCCGATGCTGGTGATGACTCACGACATCGCTGGCGAGACGCTGATGAACTTCGCGAAACGAGCTCAAGATGCGAATTTCCTCCGGCGATCCTCCGCTGTGATCTTCCTCGTCGACCCGCTCGAGTTCGACCCGATTCGGGCCCATTACGGCGAGCACATCCAGGGCCGCACGATCCATCAGCGGGACTTGCTGTCGGCGACATTGCGCGAGCTCGAATTCGAGCCTGGGCGGCGACCGGTGCCCGTCGCGGTGGTCGTCTCCAAGGCTGACCTGCTCGAGCCGTTCCTGCCGCCGGATGCTCAACTCCTCGGTCTCCGGCCCCGACATAGCCAGAGCACTGAGGAGGAATGGCTGTGCGAACTGCAACGGAGCAGTGCCGCCACGCACGAATTGCTGATCAGGATGGGCCAAGATCGCCTGGTTCGGGTGGCTGAGTCTTTCGGCAATGCAAGCTTCTATGTCGTCTCCGCCTTGGGTGGCAGGCCGGCAACCGAGGGCCCGATCAGGCCGACTCCCCGCGGGGTGCTCGATCCTCTGGCGCTCGTGTTGTGGCGGCTCTCCAACGCGTTGGCCTAGGTGCCGGCATGGCCGAGCAGCTCGTCTTCACCTGGGCCGACCGCGGCCTTGAGGGCCGGGGCATGTGGCAGGTGGTTGCCGCGAGCGAACACCTGTTTCACAACCTTCCCCGGGCTTTCCAGCTGGCACGGAGCCTGTGCACCGAGTTCATCTATTCTCCCCTGTGGCGAGATCCGGCGACCGCACCAGTCTCGTTCGGCTGGCGCGATATCCGCGGCATGCGCTTCGCGTTCCGCCGCGTCTACTGCGGCACCGACGCCTTCGGTCGACCCGGAGTCTTCGCCGCCCATGTGCTCGTCGACCGTCCCGAAAGGCTGCCGGCCGGGCACCTGCTCGGCACCGCCGGGTCCGCGGCCTGGTGGTCCGGCGAGCCGCGGCCGCCTGACGCCGACGAATGGATGCCGACCGTGACCCTCGATGACTTCGGCCACGAGGCGATGACCAACACTCAGATCGATGCCGCGGAAGCGGTACTGACCGCCGTGCTGGCGCACAAGGGGCGGCCGGTGCAACTGGCGATGGATTCAACAGTCTTCTGCGCAGCCCTGCGCCGGGTTGCCGCGTTGCTACCCGGCGCCCTTGACCACCTCAGTGTGTCGACATACGAGCCATCGGAAACTCGATCCCTCTACGGGCTGACGGCGGTCCAGCCGCCGGAGGCGGATCCGCTTGCGATTACCATCGATGCGCTGGGCGGCGCCTCGGAACTGTCTGGGCACCGCGACGTCGCGCGGCTGACCATGGCGGAAGAGAGTCGTTCACGCGCGTACGTCAGTGCCGCATGGCAGGCGGCTAGCCATACTGGCGACTTCCTCCGCGTGTGCTCAAGCTACCTTGTCGTGCGGGCCGGAACCGTCCTGACCGTGGCCGACGTGTTGCCCGGCCTGCAGCACCCCGGCACGGCAGCCGACCTCCTGGACGATCTGCGCGTCCGCACGGTGGTCGCCCGGGCACTCGGCGCGGGCCACGTGGAGGTCGTTGCCGCAATGCGGATCGTAGGGCGCTCCCTCGAGCCGGAAACTTGGAGTTCACTTGGCGAGCTCACCGCACGCGTTGCAACGGCCAAGCACGGGCTCGCCGTGGCAGCCGAAACGATCCGCGCCGTGTCTGCTCCAGGTGCGAAAGCCCTGGTTAAGGAACTCGTCCGGCTGGCACTCGAGGATGGCTCTCGGATCGAGCGCTTGCCTGCCGAGGTGCTCCCGGATGTGTGGCGCGATCCGTCGACTCAGGCATCGAAGACTTTGGAAAACGCCGTCGTGCGGGCCGGCGCGGCGAGCGTGCTCACGCTCGCCGGGAACCGTTCGATCGCAGCCAACCTGTGGTCGCGCCTGCTGGTGGAGGCCCTGACGACCGGGCAGGTCGACCCTGGGGAAGCAGCACAAGCGGTGCACGGGAGAACGGCCTTCGCGCGCGAGGTAGGCGACACCGCACCGACATCCTGCTTGGAACTGTTGCTCGATTCGCTGCCGAAGGGACAGGCACTGGCGCTGTTGTCGGTCTGGGTTCAAGCCACGCGGGCCGAGGTGTGGATCGATCTGGCAGCGCGGCTTGCGTCTCAGTTCGGTGACGGCCACGCCTGGCGAGTGGCTGCAGCCGTCGCACCCTGCCTGCGCCGGCCTGCCCCCGCCGGCTGGTCGTCGTTGCGTGACGAGGTCATCCGGCGCCGCCTGATTTATGAATTCGCCGACCCGAGCGCGCAGTGGTGCTCGCTCGCCGAGGTCTGCCGGGCCGAGTTGGGAACGGCAGATGGTTACTGGCACGAGTACTTGCGCATGCTGAATACCGGTCGGGTCGTCGTCAATTGGCCATCCCACACGCTGGAAGTCGCTCGTTGCGTGAGCCAGGTACCCCGGGACTATCGGGAACTCGCCGGCAGTTTCGCCTTGCACGACATGGTCGCCACGGTCGATACACCAGCGGATGTGGCGGCTATCGTGCACGCCATGAATCCAGTGCTGGAGGGCGGCTCCGAGCGGATCGCCGAGCTGGCCCTCCGGGGTGGTCTGCGCGGGATCCGCCGACACCATAATTGGCCGGCTGGCTTCGCGGCCATGACCTACGTGGCGGTGTGGCTGGTCGGGCCTGGCCTCGTCGGTCGCCGCAAAGTGACCGGCGAGCTGGCTTCCCCGCTGGCTCAGCGCTTGGCCGTCGACCTCTACGCGGCACTGGCCACCGAGAATCCTTACCTCGATAAGTGGCTCAAAGAGTGGAGCCAGGGCCGGCCGCGGGCCGAGCGCTGGCTGCGCGGACTGGGCGGCTGAATCCCAGCGTGCGGTGCCGCAGTCGTCTGCCCCGATGAGAGGGGTGCCTTTCGGCCAGATCGAGGCTCCTCCTTGATCAATGTCGCTAGCTCGGAGCCATCTTTCGGTGCTGGGCGTGCTGGGCGTGCTGGGCGTGCTGGGCGTGCTGGGCGTGCTGGGCATGCTGGATCGGCATGCGGGCGAGCGACACGCCGTCGGCGCGGAGTCGGGGCTCTGATGCCGTGGCCGGACTTCCATTCCACGCCTCCAGGAACGCCTCGACGGCGGCAGGAACGACCAGAACCAGGCCTTTCTTAAACGCCGCGCAGTGAGGCAATGCAGCACCGCGACCAGCAGCGGCAGCACTGTCAGGGCGAGGCCGAGCACACCGGCCAGCGAGGGCTTGAGCAGGTGGGTGGGCAGTGTGGGGAACACGACCGAATCCATGTGGACTCCAACTGGCGAAGGGGTGATAAAACTGTCCGACCCCCGCCGTACGGTCTCGGGTGTGCGTTCGGCCGACCACCAAGTCCAAGGCTGGGCGCCGGCGGCCGTGCCTCCGCCGGCGACTGCTACTGGGCGGGTCCAGGTGGCATGGTCAGCTCGCCGTTTCCGAAAGAGTGAACGTCGGAAGGTTGGAGTACCCGGACAGGCTCCTGTCATTCGTGGTGTAGCTGCCATCGGCCTGGATGTAGTACACCCGCTGCCTGCCGATCTTGTCTGTGACGTAGATGCCGGTCACCCGCCAGGTGCCCGGAGTTGTCCCCTTGGGCAGCGACCCGACCAATTCCCACGTGCCGTCCGCAGCCGGCAGCGACTGCGGGTCGAGACGGCTTTGCGCGCCGATGGTGCGGTAGTCGGCCCATACGTTGGCCACCCCGCTGAGGTCGTCGGAGGCGCGCAGCCGCAGCCGCACCGTCCGGTTGCTGCTGTTGTCCGCCGTGGTGTCACCGACGTATTCGCCGTAGGTCATGTCAACGGAGGGTGGCTGCTGGTCCGAGGAGCCTGTCACAGTCAGTGCCGGAATCCAGGTTCCGCCGCCGGGGAGCAGGGTGCGGTGGTGGCCGACCCGGTCGGTCGCTTCGATGCTGGCAACCGTCCATGTGCCGGCAGGCAGACAGGCCGGCAGGACGGCGGTCGCCTGCCAGATACCGTCGATTGTTGTCCCGGAGGCGGGGCGAACGGCCTGCAGAACGATGGACGGGTCGTCCGGATCCTGGTTCGTCAGGGTGACGCTCAGGCTGGCGACACCGCCGAGGTCGTCGATTGCCGGAAGTTGCAGCGTGATCGGCTGATCAGCGGTGTTGTCCAGCATCGTGCCGGTTAGCCAGGCAGCGCGGGTGACGTCGACGACCGGGGCGTCGTTGTCGGAGACTCCGGTGACGACGAGGGGTTCCAGCGCGATCACGCCGGTCTCGGTAGTCGCGCCGCGGACGGTGTCCATCGTCGTGTAACTGCCGTCCGGGGCAACGGTGTAGCGGGTGTACCGGAAGGTTCGATCTTGCAGGTACACCTCTTGCAGCGTCCAGTCACCGACTGCCGAATGTGCCGGCACGGTCGCCTGCATTTCGAAGATCCCGTCGGCGAGGCATCCGGTGATCGCGTTCGCGGCGTGCCAGCCGACCGATAGCGGCGGCGCGGACGGGTCCGGGCTGCGCAGTTTCATCATCACGTACATCAGGCCGCTGCGGTCGTCGGTGACGTGTGCCCTGGCGCGGATGACCGAGTCGGTGCTGTTGTCGATCAGCGATGACCCGGACCAGGCCAAGCTGGTGAAGTCGATGGAGGGCGCCGCGCTGTCGGTGGACGAGTCCGCCAAGGGGCCGCTTCCGCCATTCGAGCATTGGTCCGTCGAGGGCGACGGGCTGGCTGACGGCGAGGGAGTAGGGGTTGCCTCCGTGGGGCCAGACGGTGTGGGGGTCGGAGCGTCAGTCGCCGGCACAGAGGCGTCGTCAGGCACCGGCGCCGAGGGGGCTGACGGCACGCTGGGGAGGACCGTTTCGCTGGGAGCCGATGGTTGTGCAGGCGCCGGAGTTGCGATCGGCGACGTGGGTTCCAGCGGTGTCGGTGTGGCAGGTGGTGTTGGCGTGGGAGGCATTTGCGGCATGGTGGGAGCCGCCGGAGTCCCCGGCGCGGGCGGGGCCGTCGGGTGCAAACTCGGTGCTGACGGGGAGACGGTGATGGTGGGTGTCGGTTTCACTGCCGGCGCGGGCTTCGCAGGTGACGCCGGCTGGCAGGTCTTCGCGTCGCAGACGTCCGTGCCTCCGCCACCCGTGACCTTATCGATGCCGGCGCCACCATTGATCCGGTCGTTGCCGGGCCCGCCGTTGAGGCTGTCATTGCCCGCTCCGCCCTTGAGCGTGTCGTTGCCGGCGCCGCCATCGAGCCGGTCGTTGCCTGCCCCGCCGTCCACGACGTCGTTCCCGGCGCCGCCGGCAAGTTTGTCGTTGCCTGATCCGCCGTACAGGATATCGGTGCCTGGGCCGCCAGAGACCGTGTCTGTCCCGGGTCCGCCATCGAGGACGTCCTTGCCTGAGCCGCCGATGAGCGTGTCATTGCCGCCAAGCCCGCACACCACCTCGCGGGCGTGGGTCGCGCGAAGCCGATCGTTGCCGTTTGTGCCGATGACCGTGCAGGCCTGGCCGTTCGCGGCCGCCGGCACCGCGGCAGCGGCCGATGCGGGAAGCCACGCCGCACCAGCGAGCCCAGTCGAGATCATGGCTGCTGCTAGGGCCGCTTCACGTGCCTTCATGTGTCCTGCTTCCAAGCGGTACGAACGTGTGCTCAGGCAATCGTCAGGAGGGGAGTCGCGTATGAGGCCATCGAGCAGGCAATGTGACCAGGTTCGCTGGAGTAGCTCAAGGTAGGCAGCGGTACCCGGACCTGCGTTAAGACACTGCGGTCGCCAACTGTCTCCGTTCATCCGCGTCGACATTTGTTAGGAGCCCGCGTCGGAACTGTGGTGCCGACGCACTGCTCGAGAGCGGCCAGATTCGTCTCGACCTGCCCGGCCGGGTGGGCGCCGCCCGCTAGGCCTGGAGCCGGAGCGGAGCGAACCTGTCCCCGCCCCGCAGTGCATCTACGCTGGCGAGGCCGAAGTGGCGACCGTCGCGCCGCAAGATCAGGCCGACCTCGACGCCATCTTGAGCACGGGTCTGGAGCTTGAACTCGACCTGAGCGATGACCGCGCCGTCCTAACGTTGCCGTAGCCGCCACGTCCGAACGTTCAACCTGAGCCGGCGCAGACCGGTCGTCTTGCGCGGAAGGGCCCGCGCATTTGCCACGGCCAAGCCCCTATCTGCTTGCACATCGGCTTCGACCCGTTCTTCGCCGACGTCGCTCAGCCCAGACCCACACCGCGCTGCCTGAGCAGTTCCGCTAGAGCGGCTCCTACGCCCTCGGCCGGGTCCGGTGACTGCGCCTCGGCGGCGACATTCCGCGCGGTCGGTGGTATGACACGCCGCGCAGACCCGTCGCCACCCGGGGCTACCACCCGATAGCTGAACGGCACGTTTGAACGGCCACGCCGCAACTCGCGCACCTCGAAAGCGTCCTCGCCACGAGTACTCACGTACAAGCCGGTGCAGTCAGCTTCAGGCCTCAAGAACACGTGATAGTCCGTGCCGAACGGCGCCGCGTCGTCCGGTTCCAACGAGACGATTGCCTGGCCGTCGACAAGATCGGCCCGACCGATCAACTCCACCGGTACGACGCGGCCCGCGGCCGCGGTGCCGATCGACCCGGTGACAACAAGGTCGCCGTCGACGAGGACCGGGCCGACGAACAGTCCGGCCCAGCCCTCGGCCGAGCTGTCGATGACGCCGTTGCCGTAGACGTACACGCCCCGCACGCCGGCCGTATTGAAATCGTTCGGCCCGTCGGATTGCCCGTAGACGCCGGTCGAGTGGCCCGAGTAACCGAACACGCCGATTCCGCCCGGCGTCGCGCCGGAGACGCCGCGCAGGTCCGAGAGGCCCAGCACGCCAGGGCCGGTCAGGGCTGTGCCGACGACACCGGCGCCCCGGCCGATCTGGGCAGTGCCGCGCACGCCTGCGGAATCCTCTCCGCCCTGGGTGCTCCCGACCACGCCGTTGACTGCGCTAATCGAATTTCCCCAGTTGTGCTGACGTAGGTTCCCCACCCTGGGCGCTCCGTTTGCTCCGCTCTCTGGTCCGATCCCCGTGTTGATCACCGTGGATGGTTGGAGGCGCGGGTGCTGTCTTTGGAGGCCGATGTGGAGGCGCACGCGTTGCGTGCTCAGGGGTGGACGATCTCGGCGATTGCCCGGCATCTGGGCGTCGATCGCAAGACCGTGCGGGCGTACCTGTCCGGGCGACGCACTCCGGGTGTCCGGGTGCGTACGGCTCCGGACGTCATCGACCCGTTCCTGGGCTACTGCCGGCTCCGGCTGGCCGACGACCCACATCTGTGGGCGTCGACGTTGTTCGACGAGTTGCAGCAGCTCGGCTTCACCGGCTCGTATCCGAGCCTGACGGCGGCGATCCGTAAGCACGGTCTGCGCCCGCACTGCGAGCCGTGTCAGGTCACTCGCGGACGCGACGCCGCGATCATCACCCATCCCGCCGGCGAGGAGACCCAGTTCGACTGGGTCGAGCTGCCCGACCCGCCATCGGCATGGGGCGTCGGCAAGCATGCTCACCTGCTGGTCGGCGCGTTGGCGCACTCCAGCCGCTGGCGCGGCGTGCTGGCGCCGACGGAGGACCAGCCGCACCTGATCGAGGCACTCGATGCGGTCACCCGCAGGTTGGGCGGCCTGACCCGGCGGTGGCGCTTCGACCGGATGGCGACCGTCTGTTTCCCGGCCTCGGGCCGGTTGACCGCCTCGTTCGCCGGCGTCGCGAAGTATTACGCGGTCGGCGTGGACATCTGCCCGCCCCGGCGCGGCAACCGCAAGGGCGTGGTGGAGAAAGCGAACCACGCCGCCGCGCAACGTTGGTGGCGCACCCTGCCCGACGACACCACGATCGAGGCCGCTCAGGCCGGCCTCGATGCGCTTTGCGTCCGACTGGATCAACGTCGGCGCATGCGTGACGGGCAACGCACCACCGTCGCGGAGCTCGCCGACGCTGAACCGCTGCGTCCCTGCCCGCCAGCACCGATCCCGGCCGAGCTGCAGGCAACGCACACGGTGACCGCGCAGGGACTGGTGCCGTTCCGCGGCAACTTCTACTCCGTTCTTCGCCGGGCCCCGCCTGCTCGTGATCGACCTATGCCGAGACCCGAACTATGCCGAGCCGGCTGCCCCGATCGGGTGAAAGACGGTGTGATGGTATCGGCATAGTTCCATGAACGGGCACAGCCCTGATCGGAGGGGAGCACGCGCTCCCCGCGAGAGGGGTGATGATGATGGGGACTCCCCGTCGAAAGGCCGGCGCTCTGGCCGGGCAGGTCGAGGGTTATCGGGAATGGCTGGCGCAGCTCGGCTATACGCCGTCGACGGTCAGGAACATGCTCAAGGACCTCGGCCTGGTGGGGCAGTGGCTACGCCGGGAGGAACTCGAGGTCGCCGATCTATGCGAGGACCGGCTGACAGCGTTCCTGGCGGCCCAGCGACGATCCGGTCGTCAACGGCTGGCCGGAGCCCGGGGCTGGTTACCGCTGTTGACGTTACTGCGCGAGGCGGGTGTGGCCCCCGAGGCAGCGCAGGTCGCGGCGACGCCGCTGGATGCCTTGTTAGGCCGGTATCGCCGCTGGATGCTCCAAGAGCGTGGCCTTTCGCCGCCCACAATGCTGCGTTACGAGAACACGGCCCGCCGGTTCCTGAACGAGTACGCGATGACCGGCGGTCAGTTCGCGCCGCAACGGTTGACCGGGGCGGAGCTGAACGCGTTTCTGCTGGGCGAGTGCGGGCGTGTTTCGTCGGGCTCGGCGAAGGGCCGGGTGGCCGAGCTTCGCTCCCTGATGCGGTTCCTTCACCTGAGTGGTGTCACCGCGAGGATGCTGGGGGCGGCAGTGCCACCGGTCGGCGGCTGGCGCCTGGCCTCGCTGCCGCCGATGATGCCGGCGAGCGACGTTCAACTACTGCTGGATCGGTGCCCACACGACAGCGCGGTCGAGGTACGCGACTACGCGATCCTGATGCTGGTCGCACGGCTGGGACTGCGGTCGATCGAGGTGGCCCGGCTGTTGCTCGACGATATCGACTGGCGCGGTGGTGAGATCGCCGTCCGGAGCAAGGGCCGGCGCGAGGACCGGCTCCCGCTGCCGGTCGAGGTCGGTGAGGCC
Source organism: Actinoplanes sp. NPDC051513 (assembly GCF_044454685.1). Classification (NCBI taxonomy): domain Bacteria; kingdom Bacillati; phylum Actinomycetota; class Actinomycetes; order Micromonosporales; family Micromonosporaceae; genus Actinoplanes; species Actinoplanes sp. NPDC051513. Next base: position 5,374 of record NZ_JBITDW010000017.1, on the reverse strand, counting down.
ATCGTCGCCTACCTGTCCGGCGCCCGGCCCCGGCTCGATGACCGTCACCTGTTCCTGACCTGTCGAGCTCCCCGCGCACCGATCCGAGCAGACCTGGTCAGCGACGTCGTCAAGCGGGCCTGCCTTCGAGCCGGGCTGGCCCGCGTGGGACCGCATCGGCTGCGGCATGCCCTGGCTGAGCAGATGCTGCGTCACGGCGCCGGGCTGACCGCGATCGGTCAGGTGCTGCGGCACCAGGACCTGGCCACCACCGCGCTCTATGCGAAGGTCGACCTCGCCGCGCTGCGGCAGGTCGCCCAGCCCTGGCCCGGAGCGGCGGCATGAACGGGCTGCGCGAGCACCTTGAGGACTATCTGCGACTTCGCCGTTCCCTGGGGCACCAGATGGCGGAGGCGGCCTGGCTGCTTCCCGACTTCGTCGCGTTCATGGACGGCCGCGGCCAGTCCACGGTGACGATCCAGGCCCTGCTGGCCTGGGTCCGATTCCGTGAGGACGAGGTGGTCACGACCGTCAGCCCGCGCCGGGTCACCGCGGTCCGCGGCTTCGCCCGCTATCTGAGCGGCATCGACCCGGATACCGAGATCCCACCGCTGGGACTGATGCCCTACCGGCGGCGCTGGCGCCCGCCGTTCCTCTACTCCGACACTGAGATCACCGCGCTGATCGCGGCAGCCGAGGCGATCGAGCCACCGTTGCGGGCCGCGACCTACCGCACCCTGCTCGGGCTGCTGGCCGCCTCCGGCCTGCGCATCGGCGAGGCGATCAGCCTGGACGGCGCCGACATCGACTGGGCGCAAGGCGTTTTGCTGATCCGCGAATCCAAGTTCGACAAGTCCCGGCTGGTCCCGCTGCACGACAGCGTCATCCGGGCGCTACGCGAGTACGACATTCTGCGCCGTGGGACGACACCACGGCCCAAGGATCCCGCGTTCTTCATCTCCCGCACGCGTCGGCGGCTGATCTACGCCGTTGTCAGGTCGACGTTCCGGCAGCTGGTGACCGCTGCCGGCATCGGCGCTGACGCACCCCATCCGCCACGGCTGCACGACCTGAGACACACCTTCGCTGTCCGGACTCTGCTGCACTGGTATCGCACCGGGGACAACGTCCAGGCCAAGATCCCGTCGCTGTCGACTTATCTGGGCCACCGCGAACCGGCACACACCTACTTGTATTTGTCCGCGGCGCCCGAACTGCTCGCGCTGGCGGCGGCCCGCCGGGAAGGCATCGGGAAGGCGGCGCGGTCATGACTTTGATCGCGGCCACGCTGCAAGCGTTCTTCACCGACCGGCTGGCCCGGCAGCGTCAGGCCAGCCCGCGCACGATTGCCGCCTACCGCGACGCGCTGCGGCTGCTGCTCGTCTTCGTCCAGCAGCGCACCCACATCGCTCCCGCCGATCTGGACTGGACCGACCTGGACGCGGGCACCGTGTCCGCGTTCCTGAACCACCTGGAGGACGAGCGCGGCAACAGCACCAGAACCCGCAACGTCCGCCTGACCGCGATCCGGTCGCTGTTCTCCTACGCCGCCCTGCAACACCCCGAGCACGCCCTGCTCATCCAGCGTGTCCTGGACATCCCGCCCAAGCGGTTCGACAAACGGATCATCACGTTCCTGACCGAGGCCGAGGTCGACGCCCTGCTCGCGGCGCCGGACCCGAACCGCTGGGAGGGCCGGCGGGACAAGGCGATGATGGCCTTGGCCATCCAAACCGGGCTGCGCGTCTCCGAACTCACCAGCCTCAACTGCGCCGACATCAGCCTGGGCGCCGGCGCCGCCGTCCGCTGCGAAGGCAAAGGCCGCAAACAGCGCATCGTCCCGCTCGGCCGCCCGGTCCAAGCCCTGTTGCAGTCCTGGATGACCGAACGCGCCGGACGCCCCGCCGACCCGCTGTTTCCCACCCGCACCGGGCGACGCCTCAGCCGCGACGCCGTCGCGCAACGCCTGAACACCCACACCAAGACCGCCACGGAATGCTGCCCGTCACTGCGCGACAAGGACGTCCATCCGCACGTCTTGCGGCACAGCTGCGCGATGTCGCTGCTGCAGGCGGGCGTCGACACCACCGTCATCGCGCTCTGGCTCGGCCACGCCAGCGTCCGCTCCACCGACGCCTACGTCCACGCCGACATGACCACCAAAGAACGAGCCCTGGCTTTGACCACGCCCCTGACCGCGCGGCCCGGCCGTTACCGTCCCACGGACAAGACCCTCGCATTTCTCGACGGCCTATAACCGCGACCACAGACTCCGAGGCCCGGGCCACAAATAATGCGCACCCGCGGACCAGGACGGCTCCTATCCTTCACCGGTGCACGTCAACCAGTACGCCTACTTCGCGCTATTCAGTCGCAGCACCCCGGCGACAGAGATGGCGGCTGTCCTGGGCCTCGAACCCGACGAGACCACCGTCCGCGGCAGCCGCCGCACCGAGCCCAAGGCCATCCCGGTCTCTCACTGCTGGAAGATCGTCTGCCGGGAACCGAGGCTACGCGTTGACGAGCAGATCGCCCGCATCATGCAACGACTCGCGCCGCACACCACGGCGATCGCCGCCCTGGCCAGCCGCTTGAACACCGACGGCGAAGGATATGGCGCCGTCCTCGAAGTCGTGCGCTACTTCAACAACCAGGATGCCCAGCAACACGATCGCAGCGACCCCGCCGCTAAAGGCCCGAACCCACTCGGCTGGCATCTCGACCGCGACGTCCTCGACTTTCTCCAGGCCACCGGAGCGGCCTTGGACGTCGACGAGTACGACATGACACCGGACTATGCCGAGGACTGAGCCTCAAACCGCCATCGGGCCAACCACCTCAAGGAAACCATCGGCATAGTTCCGGTCTCGGCATAGGCCAATACAGAGAAGATCGACGCGTCCGTAGCGGGCGATGGTCTTGGTCAGTTGTTTGTCGTCGGCGGCCTCGACCAGTCCGTTGACCAGCTTGGCGGCCATGACATATCGGACACGCCCGGCCATCGCGGCGGCGGCGCCGACACGTGGCCACCGCGGTCCCCGACGTCCCAGACATGGTCAACGGCGGCATCCGGGCAGGCCAGCGACAAGATCCTGGCCAAAAGAACAGACGTGTAGTTCAACCGCGGCCGGCGGTGAAATCCGCCGGAACCGGTCGCGCTGCAACCCTTCGGGCCTAGCCTCGGCGAGATGCCGCTCATCAAACCCCGCACCGAGCGTCTGGACGGCGCGGAAAACCCGCGAAAGGCGGGCGCCTTCTACGACGCCATCGCTGTCATCACCATCCTGGCCGGCCTGCTCGCCGCCTGGATGCTCGGAGTGAACGAGGCGCCCGGCAGCGCGATCTTCGCCGCGATCGGCGGCATCGTCTCCGGCATGCTGATCCACACATCGGCGATTGCGATGCGCTGGCTGGCGGCGATGTACGAACTCGCGTCACGCGGGTTCGAGCCCGAGGCCACCGCCCGGCAGAGCCCGCCCGTGACGGCCGACTCAGGCCGCGCGCACAGGCGGGCGGCGTAGCGCCGCCACCTGCCCGGCCGGAGCGGCCTGGACACGGGGTCTCATGGAGGCACGCCCGTCGGCTTCCCCGGCTCGCCGGCGGAGGTCATGCTCGGACGATGAACGCCATCGACGACCCGGCTCCGGGCGCCCAGCGGAAGGAACGGCTGGGCTGGCGCGGCACGATCGCCGGCTTCGTCCTCGGCACGATGAGCGTGGGCATCGTCGTCAACCTGCTCAGCGACGACCACGGCCTGCGAGCCTTGGCCACGGTGACCGGCATCGGCGCGGTGTTCACCGTCGCCGACTGGCTGCGCCGCTTTCCCGGCTCGAAGTTGCAGCGCGCCGCCAGCATCCTGCTGTGGATGCTTTCCGCGGCCTGCATCCTGTTGGCCGCCTCGGTCTTCTCCTGGGCCTGGTCGCTCGGGCTCACCCTGGCCGCTGCCGCGCTGCTGGCCGTCACCGTGCTGCTCGCCACCACCCTGCACACTGCCGCCACCCTGCTCGGCGGTGCCGCGGCCGTCGGGTTTGGTGGCACGCTCGCTGGGCTCGCGGGGGCATGGCTGCCGGCCGGGGACGTCGGGACGGCGGTGTACGCCGGGACGGCTGTCGGGTTAGGTGTCGGCACCGCGGTACTCGGGGTGGTCTGGCTGAGGAATGGGGCGGTGCCGATCGGCGTGTTGTTCGCCTGGACTACTGCCCTGCTCGCCACTCTCGGGCTCGCGAACCTGGCGGGAATGGAGCCCACAATGATCGGGGCGACGGCCGTCGGGCTTGGTGTCGCGCTCGCCGGACTCGGGCCTCCGGAGCCACAAGGCGGAGCCATGCTGTTCGGCGTGGCGACCGTCGGGCTCGGTGTCGCCGTCGCCTTGCTCGGGGTGCGGCTGGGAGACGTGCTGTTCAGTGCACCGATAGCCGGGCTCGGTGTCGCCGTCGCCGTGCTCGGGCTGGCGTGGCTGCAGGGCAGGGTTGCACTGTTCGGTGCGGCAATGATTGGTGCCGGCGTCGCGCTCGCCCTGTTCGCGATCCCGTGGATGCTAGGCGCCGCCGAGCTGTTCGGTGTGGCGATGATCGGGGCCGGTGTCGCTGCCGCCATGGCCGGAATGGCGATGTTGAAGAACGCCGGCATCATGCCGCGTCTGGGAAGGTGGTGGGCGCGAATCACCGCCGATCAGCGCCGGGCCCGGCCCGTGGCGGACCCGCGCAGGCCCGGCGACCCGACCGACACCATAAGTGGCCGCCGCGGCGGACTACCCGGACTCGGCCGGCACCGCTGACACCGTCACCTCACGCGAGCCGGTCGAGTTGCTGTCAGCGTGGATCCGGCTGCTGTGGACGCGGATCAGGGCGCCGGAAGGTTCGGTCACGCTGCGATCGCCCGCTGCTCGCCCTCGCCGATCACCCGCTGCCCGCGGACCAGGCGCGCGGCGGTGTGCAGCAGGCGGTAGCGCAGTCGTTTCGGCTCAGTTGTGGCGAGGTCCCCGTGTAGGGCGTGGATTTGCAGCCACGCGATCAGGTCCGCGGCGATCGCGGCCGCAACACACCAGGCCTGGTTGATGGCGAACTCGCGGGAGCCCTGGGCCGGTCGGGGTGAGAACGGGTCCTGGATCGCCGGCGACGAGCGAGCCGCCTGCCATGCGGTCGAGCGCTGGATCGCCCGGCGCGGCGGCCACGAGGCCTGGCAGGAGTTCAACCCGGCCGGGAAGGTGCAGCTCTCTTCCTAACCTCCGGCTTGATCCTTACGGTGCTGGACGCGGTACAGGATCACCACGCGCCACCACCCGCAGATGGCCACCGCGACCCACGCGACAAACCGGATCACGTTGCGGTGCGGCCACTCGGTGCCCCACACGATCGAGGTGACGGCCAGCGCCGATACGACCAGGATGACGGTC
>NZ_JBITDW010000016.1:145106-187639 GCF_044454685.1 Actinoplanes sp. NPDC051513 | reverse complement strand
CCCGGTCTCATTCCGAACCCGGAAGCTAAGCCCTCCAGCGCCGATGGTACTGCACTCGGGAGGGTGTGGGAGAGTAGGACGCCGCCGGACTCAACTTAACGAAAGCCCGCCCCGAATGGGGCGGGCTTTCGTGCATTTTCGGGGCTTTCTTGCGGTGGGACGGTTGTGGGCGGGGGATGGCCCACTCCGGGCGGTCAGGCTTGGTCCCTCCGTGGGCCATCCCCCGCCCACAACCTTGCAAGGCGATCATCAATCCCGCGGGAACTGGACGACTAAGCCCGCCGCCGGCTTGTGCCGGGGCGGGCTTTGACCATGTTGGGGGAGTCCGGCGGCGTCCTACGGGTCTCCGCCGGGGCGGGCTTTGACCATGTTGGGGGGAGTCCGGCGGCGTCCTACGGGTCTCCTGGTAGCCGAAAACCAAGTGCTGGCGGCTGCGGCTTCGGGCTTCGGCTGTTTGGGGTTCAGCGGGATTCGGTTGCTTCTCGGATTTGGCGTAGTAGGGGGGCCGCTTCGGTTTCGGGGCGGTTGTTGAACATGGCCAGGGCTAAGGAGCCGTGGTCGGACCAGCCGCAGACTGTGAGGTCGCCGGCGTCTGACTTGGTGGTGCCGCATTTCATGGTGCCGCCCAGGGCGCCGGGGTCTACGTCGTGGAGGTTGGTTACGTCGCCCTCGTTGTCGGAGATGAGGGTGAAGGCGGTGTCCAGGTCGTTTTCCGGGGTCCAGAAAAGGGTGGTGCCGCCGAAGAGGAGGACATCTTTGCCGGTGCCGGGGCTGTCTTTGTAGACGGCGCCGATGGTCTTGTCGAGGTCGATCTCGGCGGCTACCGCGGTTTGCAGGTAGTCGGCGGTGGACCTGGCCTCTTCCGAGGTGTCCAGGGTCAGGGTGCCTACCTGGGTGGGTGCGGTCAGGGTGGCGTCCTTCTGGGTGACTATCTGCCAGCCCGTGTAAGCCAGGACGCCGGCGCCCGCCAGGGCGACGACCAGGAGCGCGGTCAGCAGCAACAGGCGGACACGGGAGCGCCGGCCGCCCTCCGGCTGCTTCTCGCGCTCCTCCGCCGGCTGATCGCGGGTCAGCTCGATGGCGCCGATTTCAATGGGGGAGTCGTCGGGCGGGGCGTCGGACATTGCGCGAGCCTAGCAACTGAGGGTTGTCCGGGGCCTACCTTGAGCTGCACCTTGCCGCAGGTTGGGCGGCGTGGTCTCCACCGCGCCGAACAACCCTCACGGTTATCCACAGGAGGAGGTGCGAATTCGGGGTTCCGGGCGCGGCTCCGTAGACTTGTCGGGTGACCGAGACGACCCAAGCACGCACCCCCGACAGCCGGCCCACCGGTGGCCTCTCCGCCCAGTACCAGCCGGGCGAGGTAGAGCAGCGGCGGTACGAGACGTGGGTATCCGCGGGCTACTTCACGGCCGACCCGGCCAGTGACAAGCCGGCGTTCTCGATCGTGATTCCGCCGCCCAACGTGACGGGCTCGCTGCATGTGGGGCATGCGCTCGACCACACGATTCAGGACACCCTTTCCCGCCTCAAGCGGATGCAGGGCTACGAGGTGCTGTGGCTGCCGGGCATGGACCACGCCGGCATCGCCACGCAGAACGTGGTGGAGCGGCAGCTCGCCTCGCAGCGGCTGTCCCGGCACGACCTGGGCCGCGAGAAGTTCGTCGAGAAGGTCTGGGAGTGGAAGGCGCAGTCCGGCGGCGCGATCCTCGGGCAGATGCGCCGGCTCGGCGACTCCGTCGACTGGAGCCGCGAGCGGTTCACGATGGACGAGGGCCTGTCGCGGGCCGTGCAGACCATCTTCAAGCGGCTCTACGACGACAAGCTGATCTACCGCGCCAACCGGATCATCAACTGGTGCCCGCGCTGCCTCACCGCGCTCAGCGACATCGAGGTCGAGCACACCGACGACGAGGGCGAGCTCGTCTCGATCCGGTACGGCGACGGCGACAACTCCATCGTGGTCGCGACCACCCGGGCCGAGACGATGCTGGGCGACACCGCCGTGGCCGTTCACCCCGACGACGAGCGCTACAAGCACATGGTCGGCACCGAGGTGGAGCTGCCGCTCACCGGGCGGCGCATCCCGATCGTGGCCGACGAGCACGTCGACCCGTCGTTCGGCACCGGCGCGGTCAAGGTGACCCCGGCCCACGACCCCAACGACTTCGAGATCGGCCAGCGGCAAAGTCTGCCGAGCCTGACCATCATGGACGAGCGCGCGGTCATCACCGTCCCGGGGCCGTTCGAGGGCCTCGATCGGTACGAGGCTCGCCCCGCCATCGTCGACGCGCTGCGCGAGCAGGGCCGCATAGTCGCCGAGAAGCGGCCCTACCTGCACTCGGTGGGTCACTGCTCGCGCTGCAAGACGACCGTCGAGCCGCGGCTGTCGCTCCAGTGGTTCGTCAACACCGGGCCGCTGGCCAAGGCGGCCGGTGACGCGGTGCGCGACGGCCGGGTCACGATCGAGCCGGCCGAGCTCGCCAAGCGGTACTTCGCCTGGGTCGACAACATGCACGACTGGTGCATCTCGCGTCAGCTGTGGTGGGGACACCGCATCCCGGTCTGGTACGGGCCGGACGGCGAGGTCGTCTGCGTCGGCCCCGACGAGCAACCGCCCACGGGTGACGGGTGGAAGCAGGACGAAGACGTACTCGACACCTGGTTCTCCTCTGCTCTTTGGCCTTTCTCGACGATGGGGTGGCCCGAGCAGACCGCCGAGCTTGCGACGTTCTACCCGACCAGCGTGCTGGTCACCGGCTACGACATCCTGTTCTTCTGGGTCGCCCGGATGATGATGTTCGGGCTGTACGCGATGGATGACGTCCAGCCGTTCGACGTGGTCAACCTGCACGGCATGGTCCGCGACGGGCACGGCAAGAAGATGTCGAAGTCGTTCGGCAACGTGGTCGACCCGCTCGACTGGATCGACCGATACGGCGCCGACGCCACCCGCTTCACGCTGGCCCGCGGCGCCAACCCCGGCTCCGACGTGCCGATCAGCGAGGAGTGGTGCCAGGGCTCGCGCAACTTCTGCAACAAGCTCTGGAACGCGACCCGCTTCGCGCTGATGAACGGCGCGACGATCGACGGCCCGCTGCCGGCGACCGACGAGCTCTCCGCGATCGACAAGTGGATCCTCTCCCGGCTGCAGCATGTGATCGCCGAGGTGGACGAGCAGTTCGCGACGTACGAGTACGCGAAGGTCTGCGACACGCTCTACCACTTCGCCTGGGACGACGTCTGCGACTGGTACCTCGAGCTCAGCAAGCCGGTGCTGGCGGGCGACGACGCCGAGGCCGCGAAGGCGCGGCGGGTGCTGGGGCACGTCCTCGAGCAGTTGCTGCGCCTGCTGCACCCGGTCATCCCGTTCGTCACCGAAGAGTTGTGGATCGCCCTGACCGGCGGCGAGACGGTGACAAAGGCGGCCTGGCCGACGGCCGACAAGGAGCTGATCGACGACGCCGCCGAGGACGAGCTCGCCGCGCTGCAGAAGGTCGTGACCGAGGTTCGCCGGTTCCGTTCCGACCAGGGCCTCAAGCCCACCCAGCGGGTCACCGCGGCGCTCACCGGCCTCGGCAACGTCGGCATCGACACGCACGAGACGCTGATCCGCTCGCTGGCCCGGCTCGACAAGCCGGCCGCCGGCTTCACCGCCACGGCGACCCTCGCGGTCACCGGCGGGATCACGGTCGACCTCGACACCCGCGGCACGATCGACGTCGCGGCCGAGCGGGCCCGCCTCGAGAAGGACCGCGCCGCCGCCGAGAAGGAGACGGCCCAGGCCCGCGCCAAGCTCGACAACGAGGCGTTCCTGAGCAAGGCGCCCGAGCAGGTCGTGGCGAAGATCAAAGACCGCCTGATCGCGGCCGAGGCCGATCTCACGCGAATTGCGGCGGCGCTCGCGGCGTTGCCGACAGTGTGACTAAGGAAATCAGGATGAGCGAGTACGACGAGGTGGTGGCCGCGCTGGAGCAGCGCGGCTTCACCCGCATGGTCTTCGACCTCCGCAAGATCAAAGACCTGATGGACGTGCTGGGCAGCCCGCAGCGGGCATACCCGGCCATCCACCTGACCGGAACCAACGGCAAGACCAGCACGGCCCGGATGATCGACGCGCTGCTGCGGGCGCATGGCCTGCACACGGGCCGGTATACAAGCCCGCACCTCGAGACGGTCCAAGAGCGGATCAGCCTCGACGGCGAGCCGATCTCCGAGGAGCGGCTGGTCGACACGTACAACGAGGTCGCGCCGCTCGCCGCGCTGATCGACGCGCGCAACAGCGAGCCGCTCACCTACTTCGACATGACCACCGCGATGGCGTACTCGGCCTTCGCGGACGCCCCGGTCGACATCGCGGTGGTCGAGGTGGGCCTCGGCGGCGAGGACGACGCGACCAATGTGATCGAGGCCGGGGTCGCGGTGATGACCCCGATCGGGCTTGACCACACCGAGTGGCTCGGCGACACCATCGAGGACATCGCCTGGGCCAAGGCCGGCATCATCCACAAGGGCGCCACGGTGATCTCGGCGCTGCAGACCGAGGAGGCCATGCGGCCGATCCTCGAGCGCTCCGCCGAGATGGGGGCGACCGTCGCGCGCGAGGGCAGCGAGTTCGGCGTCGTCGAGCGCATCCAGGCCGTCGGCGGGCAACAGCTCACGCTGCAGGGGCTCGGCGGCATCTACGACGAGATCTTCCTGCCGCTCTTCGGGGCGCACCAGGCGCAGAACGCGGCGGTCGCGCTGGCCGCGGTCGAGGCGTTCCTCGGTGCCGGCAAGGACAAGCAGCTCGAGCTCGAGCTGGTGCGCGAGGGATTCGCCCGGGTCGACTCGCCGGGCCGGCTCGAGCGGGTGCGCAGCGCGCCGACGATCCTGCTCGACGGCGCGCACAACCCGCACGGCATGGCCGCCGCGGTGAGTGCGGTGGAGGAGGAGTTCCACTTCCGGCACCTGGTCGCGGTGGTGGCGGTGCTCGGCGACAAGGACGTGTCCGGCCTGCTCGACCTGCTCGAGCCGGTGGCCGCGCGGATCGTGGTCACGCAGAACAGCTCGCCGCGGTCGATGCCGCTGAACGAGCTGGCCCAGCTGGCCACCGACATCTTCGGCGAAGACCGGGTGACGGTGGCCGAGACCATGCCGGACGCGATCGAGGAGGCCGTGGTGCTCGCCGAGGAGGATTCGTCGGGCGAGCTGAGCGGTGTCGCGGTGCTGATCACCGGCTCGGTCGTCACGGTCGCGGACGCCCGGAAACTGCTGAAGCGATGACCGGCGGCGAGCCCGGCGAACGCGTGACACCGGCGGAAGCGATGACCGGCGGCGAACCGGGCGAGGGCGTGACACCGGCCGAGGGCGAAGGCGCGACGCGGCGTTCCGGGTTGCGTAATCCGCAGGCCGCGGTGCGCGGCCTGGGCGCCGGGACGCTGATCCTCGAGGCCGTCGTCCTGCTGTTGGCGATTCAGCCGATCCGGATCCTGGGCGGCGACCTCAGCGGGTGGGGCGTGGCCGCGGTCATCGGGCTCGCGGTGGTGGCGATCCTGCTGGCCGGCGTGATGAGCCGTCCGTGGGCGTGGGTGGCCGGCGCCGTTCTCCAGGCGGTGCTGATCGCGTGCGGACTGCTGCATTGGTCGCTGGCCGTGCTGGGCATCATCTTCGCGGGGGCGTGGGCCTATGCCGCCTATGTCCGCAAGACGATTCTCGGCTGAAACGCCACCTGATGGCCGGGCGAGGCCGGCCCGGGCGTAGCCGGCACGGTGCGGAAGACCAGCCAGGCAGCCCAGCCCGGAACGGGCGGCACGGGACCCCGGCCACGACGGACGTCGCCGTGCGCCGCGGGGGCTCGTGCCGACCCGTACCAAATAGTGGTTTCAATGGGCCTTGAGACGCGTCGACCAGAGTGAGACGCCGCCGCGATCGCGCAGGTAGACCGTGAGGTCGCCGGAGTGCGCGTCGAACAGGGCGCTTCCGGCGATGCCGAGCGCTCCCGCCTTGAGAAGGCCGCGTCGCGAGATCGAGGTCATGTCCTGATGCCTATCGATCGGATGTGACCCCGGGGTGGCCGCTCCCTAAACTTCAAGGCGTGATCCGGATCGAGATCGATGAACCGACACTGGCCCGTACGCGGATCGCGATCAGTCCGCTGGCCGAGGCGGTGTGCAGCCTCTACCTGCTGCAGCGCAACCCCGACGGCGCGCCCTGGCCGTATGGCGAGTGGGCGCAGCGGGCCCGGGAGATCCTGCGGACCGTACCGGAGACCGAGCCCGTGCGCCTCTACCTCGAGTTGCCGTCGCGGTCGCCCGATTTTCTGTGCCCGATCCCGCTGACGTCGACGCCGACCCTCGCGGAGCAGCTCGATCAGCTGAGGGAGACGCCAGCTCGCGTTGTCGAACAGCAGCTGCCCCGGTACCCGTCGGGTAATTTCCGGTATTTCCTGAAAAGTCGGGCGGAGGTCTTGGCCCGGCTCGCGGACGGGATCGAGGCCTACTGGGAGGCGGCGATCGCGCCGCATTGGCCGGCGATGCGGGCGGCGCTCGATGAGGAGGTGCTGCTGAGGGCGCGGGCGCTGGCGGCCGACGGGCCGGACGCATTGCTGTCTCAATTGCACGAGCGGATCAGGTGGGAAAGGCCAGTGCTCACGCTGGTCAAGCCGCTGGAGCAGTCGTTCGAGGCGGTGAACCAGCGGCTGCTGCTGGTGCCGCTGATCTTCTCGCGCGGGGCGCTGATGTGCTCGAGCGACCACCCGGACATCGTGATGGTGACCTATCAGGCGCGCGGGTCGGCGCTGCTGGCTTCGGCGCCACCGGCTTCCTCCGATGATCGACTTTCGATCCTGGTCGGTCGGGGGCGGGCCTCGGTGCTGCGGGCCTTGAAAACGCCGGCGACCACGACCGGGCTGGCGGCGACGCTGGGGCTGGCGCCGAGCACGGTCTCCGAGCACCTGACCGGCCTTCAAGCGGCCGGGGTCGTGCACCGGCGGCGGGCCGGGCGCCGGGTGCTCTACGGGCTGGAACCGGCCGGGACAGCGCTGGTCACGCTGCTCGGCGACGATTCGGCCGCGACCGAATTCGTTTCCTGAAGTTCGGCCGCGCCCTAGCGTTCCCGGCATGGGAAGCGAGTACGCCATCGAGGCGGACGAATTGCGCCGGACGTATCGGGGGCGCACCGGGTGGCTGCGGCCGAGACGGACCGAGGTCGACGCGGTGCTCGGCGTGTCCTTCACGGTGGGGCGCGGGGAGCTGTTCGGGCTGCTCGGGCCGAACGGCGCCGGCAAGACGACCACGATCAAGATGCTGAACACCCTGCTGCTGCCGACCGCGGGCTCGGCGCGGGTGTGCGGTCACGACGTGGTCAAGCAGACCCGGGAGGTACGCCGCCGGATCGGCTACGTGTTCGGCGGCGACCGGGGGCTCTACGATCGGCTCTCCGCGCTGGACAACCTGCGGTACTTCGCCGAGCTGTACGGGGTGGCGCCGCGCGAGCAGAAGATCCGGATCGCCGAGCTGCTGGAGCTGGTCGGGCTGGCCGGACGGGAGCGGGAACGGGTCGAGGGGTACTCGCGCGGCATGCGCCAGCGGCTGCACATCGCCCGCGGTCTGCTGCACTCGCCGGAGGTTCTGTTTCTCGACGAGCCGTCGATCGGGGTCGACCCGGTGGCGGCGCGCGAGCTGCGGCGCACCGTCGCCGGCCTGGCCGCGGCCGGCACGACCGTGCTGCTGACCACGCACTACATGGCCGAGGCCGACGAGCTCTGCGACCGGATCGCGGTGATCGCCGACGGCGAGATCCAGGCGCTGGGCACCCCGGCCGAGCTGCGGCGCCGGGCCGACGGCCGGCGGGTGGTCGAGGTCGAGGCGTACGGCGTGCCGGACGCGGCGGTCGTGGCGCTGCGCGGGCTGCCGGGCGTGCGGGAGACCGCGATCGAGGAACGCGGTGCGCTGCAGCTGCTCACCGTGCAGTCCGACGCGCACGTCGATGTGCAGGGCGATGTCCTGCGCGAGCTCGCCGGCATCCGGCTCGGGCGGGTCAACAGCCGCGAGCCGACCCTCGAGGACGCGTACGTGGCGATCGTGAGCGCCGCATGAGACCTGATGCCGCATGAGAATCGTGCGCATGCTGGCGCTGGGCACGCTCGCCCACGTCAAGCAGATGAGCCGCTCGCCGTTCGAGGTGACGATCGCCCTGGTCGTGCCGATCGTGCAGGCGACGCTGGCGGTGTATCTGTTCCGCGCCGGCCAGGAGCCGCACCGGCTGCTCGAGGCGGCGGTCGGGGCCGGGCTGATGGGCGTCTGGTCGTCGGTGCTGTTCGGCTCGGGCGGCGCGATCCAGAACCAGCGCTGGCAGGGCACGCTAGAAATGATCATGCTGGCGCCGCGGCGTCCCGTGCTGGTGATCCTGCCGATCACCATCGCGACCGGGCTGACCGGCACCTACGCGTTGCTCGCGACGCTGGCGTGGGGTCGCGTCCTGTACGGCATCCGGCTCGCCTTCGCGCATCCGTTCGCGTTCGTGGTGGCCGCGGTGGTCTGCATCGTCGCGCTCGGCATGTTCGGCCTGCTGCTCGCCTCCACGTTCGTGCTGATGCGCAACGCGAACGCGCTGACCAACACCCTCGAGTACCCGATCTGGCTGGTCAGCGGCATGCTCGTGCCGATCACCGTGCTGCCGGCCTGGACCGGGCCGATCGCGGCGGTGCTTCCCACCACCTGGGGCGCCCGCGCGTTGCGCGAGGCGACAACCGGCGGTCCGGTCTGGCCGTCCGTCGCCGTCTGCCTGGGGATCAGCCTGGTCTGCCTCGCCTTCGGCTCGATCTCGCTCACGTACGTCGAACGCCGCGCTCGCGCGGCCGCAACCTTGGCGCTGGCATGACGCCCAGTCCAACCACCCCGCCGCCACCCTTGACCGGACTGAAGACCCTCCGATTGGTGATCGTGGGCGGCGTGATCGCGTACCGCGCCCTCTTCAACTGGACCCGGCCCGCGATCTTCGTGGGCACCCTGCTGGTCGGCCCGCTGTTCCAGCTGCTGTTCTTCGCGTACCTGGGCCGGCAGTTGCAGGTGGCCGACGACCGGTTCTACATCGTCGGCAACGCGGTGCTGACCGCCTCGATCGCCTGCGTCTTCGGCGGAACGCTCGCGGTCGGCAACGAGCGCCGGTACGGGACGCTCGGGCACGTGCTGCTCTCGCCGCGGAGCCGCACCGTCGTGTTCCTCGGACGGGCGCTGCCGTACGCGGGGAACGGGCTGCTCATCGCGGTGGTCACGCTGGGTGTGAGCGCGGGGCTGCTCGGCCTGCGGGTGCCGGTCCCGGCCCTGCCGGGGCTGCTGCTGGCGATGGCGGCCGGCTCGCTGGCGTGCGCGTTCTTCGGGCTCACGCTGGGCGCGCTGGGTCTGCGTTTCCGCGACGTGTGGGTGATCTCGAACGTCTCGGTGGCGCTGCTGCTCCTGCTGACCGGGGTGAACGTGCCACGCGAATCGCTGCCGGACTGGATGGTGACGGTCGGGCAGTTCCTGCCCATCACGCACGCCGCGGAGGCGGCCCGGCAACTGGCGGCGGGGCGCGGCCTGGCGGCGGCCGCGCCCTCGCTGGGCCGGGAGGCGCTGGTCGGTCTCGGCTATGCCGTGCTGGCGGCGGTGCTGCTCAAGGTGTTCGAGACCGAGTCACGCCGGACGGCCAGTCTCGACATGCTCTAGCCGGATGGTGCGCACCTCGAAGGGAGTCAGATGAAGCGTCAGGTCGGCCGGGCCCTCCGGCCGTTCGAGCAGGGATGTCGTCTGGGCTCGGCCCGCGGCGAAGTTGGCGCGCAGGGTCCCCGCGGCCCGCCGGCCCAGCGACTCGTAGACGCGGACGATCAGGTCGCCGCTGCGGTCATCGGCCAGCTTCACCGCGGAGATGAGGATGCCCTCGCCCTCCACCGACACCAGCGGGTCGAAGCCGTGATCGCCGGTGACCTGGCGAAGCGGCAGGTTCATCGCGATGCCCTCCGCGGTGGCCTCCGCGACGCCGGCGCCGATGACCAGGCCGTAGGAGCAGGTCTGGCGGCCCTGGTCGGTGTCGGGGTCGGGGAAGCGCGGCGCCCGCAGCAGCGAAAGCCGGACCGTCGTGGTGATCTCCCCGTCCACCGAGTCGCGGGTCAGGTCGTAGCCGTACGTCGAGTCGGTGACCAGCGCCGCGCCGAAGCCGGGCTCCTCGACGAGCACGAACCGGTGCATGGATGCCTCGAACTTGGCCGCTTCCCAGCTGGTGTTGGTGTGCGTGACGCGCTTCTGGTAGCCGAACTGGGTTTCGGCGGCGACGTGCTCCGCTCGTACGTCGAACGGGAATTTGACCTTCAGGAATTTCTCGGTCTCGTTCCAGTCGGTCTCCTGATCGATTCTCAAGACCCGGCTGCCCGGTTCGAGGGTGAGCGTCTGCGTGACCCGCGACTTCGAGAATGCCCGCACGATCGTCACGTGCGCGCCCTTCGCATCCTCGGTGAACTCCATTTTCTCGACATCGCGCAGATCGGTCACCCGGTTGCGGTAATAGCGGTCGACATCCCAGGCGTCCCAGGCGTTCGGGAAGTCCTGGTGCAGCTGCAGCAGATTTCCCTCCTGACCGGCGGCGATGGCGTCGCGCCCGGTCGCGAGGTCGACCGCGCTCGTGATCAGGCCCTCGTCCGAAACGGTCACTTCGACGATGTCGTTCGAGAGCACGTTGCCCTTTTGCTTTTGGAGCTTTCGGGGCTTCTGCGGAAAGCCTGCGGACAGCCCCGCGATGCCGTCGCGCGCGAACGGCGCCGGGTTCAGCGCGATCTCGCGGTCGCCCTCGCCGATCAGCGCGCGTTGCGCTTCGGCGATGAGTTTCTCGGCCGCTTCGCGGATTTTCGCGTACGTCGCCACGGCCTCGCGATGCACCCAGGCGATCGACGTGCCCGGCAGGATGTCGTGGAACTGGTGCAGCAGCACCTCGCGCCACAGTTCGTCGATCTTCTCGTACGGGTACGCGTGGCCGGCCCGGATCGCGGCGGTCGCGGCCCACAACTCGGCCTCGATCAGCAGGTGCTCGCTGCGCCGGTTGCCCTGCTTGGTGCGGTGCTGGCTGGTCAGCGTGGCCCGGTGCAGTTCGAGGTAGAGCTCGCCGACCCAGACCGGCGGGTGCGGCAGCTCGGCGCGGGCCCGGTCGAAGAAGTCGTTCGGGTGCTCCCAGCGAACCGTCGCGCTGCCTTCGAGGTCGCGCAGCCGGGCCGCGCGGCCGGTCATCTCGCGGGTGGTGCCGCCTCCGCCGTCGCCCCAGCCCACCGGCGCGAGTGAGCCCGACGCGACCCGGCTCTCCCGGAACTGCGACGTGGCCTTGGCCAGCTCGGCCCCGGAGAGCTGCGAGTTGTAGGTGTCCATCGGCGGGAAGTGGGTGAAGACCCGGGAGCCGTCGATGCCCTCCCAGAGGAAGGAATGGTGCGGAAACTTGTTGACCTGGTTCCACGAAATTTTCTGGGTGAAGAACCACCGGAATCCGGCCCGGCGAATCAGCTGCGGCAGCGCGGGGGAGTAGCCGAAGCTGTCCGGCAGCCACACGCCCTGGCTCTCGACGCCGAACTCCTCGCGGAAGAACCGCTGGCCGTACGTGAACTGGCGGACCAGCGCCTCGCCGGTGGGCATGACGGTGTCGCTCTCCACCCACATGCCGCCCAGCGGGATGAACCGACCGTCGCGCACCGCCTCGACGACCTGCTCCCAGACCTCAGGGCGGTGTTGCTTGAGCCAGGCGTACTGCTGCGCGCTGGACATGCCGTACATGAAATCGGGGTCGAGCTGCATCAGCTCGGTCATATTGGTCGCCGTGCGAGCGACCTTGCGGATGGTTTCGCGTACGGGCCAGAGCCAGGCCGAATCGATGTGGGCGTGACCGATCGCCGAGACGTGGTGAGCGCTGTGCTCGGCCTTCGCGGCAAGCACGTCGGTCAACCGGGTGCGGGCGTCGGCCGCGGTGCCGGCGATGTCCTGCAGGTCGAGCGCGTCGAGGGCGTCGTCGAGGGCCTGCAGGATCCGCATCCGGCGTGGGGCCGTGGCGGGCAGGACGGCCTGGAGTTCCAGCAGCACGTCGATGTCGAGCATCAACTCGTAGGCCTGCTCGTCGAACAGGGCGAGGTCCATCCGCCGGGTCGTGTAGAGCGGGTTCTTGGACGAGGTGCGGACGTCGCCCTCATGGGTCGGCTGGAACGGGTGGTAGGCGAGCAGCACCGGGTTGGCGGCGGCCTCCAGATAGAGCTCGACCGTCTCGTCGTCCACCGGGATCCACTGGTTGCGCGGGTTGATCGACTTCACCGGAGTGCCGTCGGGGCGGTAGACCAGCGCCTCGCACTGGAAGCCCGGCATGTTGACGTCGAAGCCGAGGTCGACCACGGCCTCGACGCGGCGGCCGCGCCACTCCTGCGGGACCCGGCCGCGCAGCCGGAACCAGGTGGTGTTCCAGGCCGGTCCCCAGGGGGTGCCTACCGCATACGGCTCGTAGTCTCGTTTCAGGGCGTCGGCGGGCGGGATGGGCTCGCCGGCCAGCTCATGGAACGCCACCTCGAACGGCACGCTGTCGGTGTAGATGGCGGGCCGGATGCGCTCGTTGAGGACGCGGGTCGCCCGTCCGACGGTGAGCGGGATGTCGTCGTGCATTCAGCTAGAGCTTGGGGAACCAGAGAGCCAGCTCGCGGGCCGCGCTCTCGGCGGAGTCGGAGGCGTGGACCAGGTTCTCCCGGTTCGACAGGGAGTAGTCGCCCCGGATGGTGCCGGCGGCTGCCTTGCGGCCGTCGGTCGCGCCGATCATGGTGCGGACGACCTCGATGACGTTGTCGCCGGCCAGGACCATGGCGGCCAGCGGGCCGCTGGTCATGAACTGCTTCAGCGGCGGGTAGAACGGCTTCTCGACGTGGTCGGCGTAGTGCTGGTCGGCCAGGGTCGCATCCATCGTGCGCAACTCCAGCGCCTCGATGACCAGGCCCTTACGCTCGAAGCGGGCGAGGATCTCGCCCAGCAGGCCGCGGCGGACCGCATCGGGCTTGACGAGGACGAGCGAACGCTCGACGGGGCTGGTCACGAACGAACTCCTTCAGAACGATGCCGGTGGCGGACACGCGGGATTCAGCCTATCGGTACCGAGTTTCCGGTGAGCGGCAACGCCGGGACTACCGCACTTCCGCTCGGACCGCGCCGGGCAATAACCTGACGTGAAAGAGCGGGAGGTCCACATTGGCAAACCAGACCGGCCGTCCGATCGCACCGGCGCGCAAGCTGGTGGCGGCCGTCATGGGCACGATCGCCGTCTTCGTGGTGGCGTTGGGGCTCGGCATGTCCAGCTGGGGGGTGGTCCTCTTCGGCCTGGCCGTGCTGGTGCTGTCGATAGCCCTGGGCATGGTCAATGTGGTGCGGCGCGGGGCCCGGGCCTGGGTCTCCGGCTCCGCCGAGGTCAAGGCGATCTCGCCGCCGCCGACGTCGTCGGCCGTCTACGGGCGGGCCGAGATCCAGGCGGTGGTGGTGGCGCCGGGCCTGCCGACCTCCGAGGTGACCATCCGCGAGCCGCGGGTGCCGGTCGTGAAGTGGCCGATGATCGGGGACACGCTGCCGATCACGGTGGACGTGGACGACATGCGCCGGGTGCGGATCAACTGGGACGACGCGTCGCCCCGCGACGAGGGCGCCGACCCGCCGCCCCCGCAGATGCCCGACTACGGGGAGCTGCCCGACGAGGTCGTCGACGACCTCGACGACGACCTGCTGGGCGACGTGGACCCGCCGCCGTGGACGACCCGGGACAGCCAGTGGGACGAGCCGCCCCCACCGCCGGGCGCGGAGACCGTGGTCGTGCGGGACACGCCCGCGGGGCCGGTGGTCGAGGGCGAGCTTGTCGATCATGAAGAGGTGCCGCAGCCGCTGCCTCGACGGGCCGCCGCGGCCGGAGCTGCCGCGGGAGCTGCCGCTGGACGCCCGGAGGGCAGGCGGCCCAGCCCGCGGCCACGTGGCGGTGGCACCGCCACGGCCACCGCCGAGCCGATGGCGGAGGCGCCGCCACCTCCGCGCGCGCCGCAGGATGACGTGGTGACTGAGGCGCCGACTTCCCGCGCGCCGCAGGATGACCCGGTGACGGAGGCGCCACCGCCTCCGCGCACGCCGCAGGATGACGCGATGCCGGTGGACGTGCCGCTGGACGAGCCTGGGCGAAGCGAGTTCGTCGGAGGCGAGCCTTCAGGCAGCGAATCCGCTGCGGGTGAGTTCGTCGGAGGCGAGCCTTCAGACGGCGAGCCCGCTGTGGGCGAGCCCGCTCGGGGCGAGCCGTATCGGCGGCCGGAGCCCACGATGGCCGCGGCTGCGGCCGCGCCATCGCCGGTGTCGAGCTTCCCGACCGCGCCGGAGCCGGTCGCGCCGCGTCCTACGGCGCCCGAGCCGTCCACGCCACGGCCCACCGCGCCCGAGCCCGCGGCGCATGACGACATCGATCTGCCGCTCGATGGTGATCCCGATCCGGCGCCGGAGACGGCCTCCCCGGAGGCTCGAGAGGCGATGGCGGAGGGGCTGATCGCGCCGCCCGTCGAGGAGGAGCCGGCGGCCGAGGGGCGGCGCGCCACGAAGTTCGTGTCGAACGCCGCGCACGACGCGGAGGCGGGTGCCGCGTACGGTGCGGAGGCTGGTGCTGGGGCGGTTCCCGGCGCTCCGGAAGAAGACGGGGCTGTTCCCGAGGCGGCGGAAGAAGACAAGCACGGCTCGGCCGGGGTCATCGCCGGGGCCGCGGCCGCCGCGGGAGCCATGGCCGCTGCCGCGGTCGCGGCGGTCAAGAAGTTCGGGCATCCCGACAAGGCCGAACACGAAGCCGGCGGGACGGACAAGGCCGACGAGAACCCCTGGGCTACGCCGCCGCCCGTCACGGTCGAGGCCGACGAGCACGCGGACGACCTGATCACGGCCTATCCGAGCGCGCGGCCGGGGCCGGCGGCGGCGATCTACGGCGTCGGGATCACGGTGCTGGTCACCGATCTGGCGCGGTCCGTGGCGTTCTACCGCGACACGCTCGGGTTCTACGAGATCGACAGTGGGGACGGGAGCGCGGTTCTCGCCTCGGGGGACACCCGGCTGGTGCTGCGGACCGTGTCGGGGCTGTCGGCCGAGGCCGGGCGGCTGATCTTCCTGAACCTCGAGGTCGGTGACGTCGAGGCCGTGTACGCCGAGCTCGTGGAGAAGGGTGTGCCGTTCGTGCATCCGCCTCAGCCGGTGAACCGGGGGGATCGGCTGGAGCTGTGGTCGGCCACGTTCCGCGACCCGGACGATCACAACATCGCGATCACCCAGTGGCGGGCCATCCGCTGACGGCACCGCGCTGACGGGGAATGCGGATGAGGGAATCCGGAGGCGGCCGGTATCGTTGGCAGAGCGCAGGCGTTTGAACCGGCCATCACCGGGGAGCCTCCGGAAGAACGGGCCTCGACGAGGTCCCAGTAGAACCGGGCGGATCGGCACGCGCGTCAGCCGGCGAATGAGCGGGCAGGGTCAGACCTGCCAAGCGAGGTGGTACCGCGGGCGGAACACGCTCGTCCTCGCAGTCCACGAGACGTGAACTGTTTGAGGGGACCATCGATGGCTTATCCCAAGCACACCGATGCCACTGGTGTGCCGGCCAGCCCGGATCTGCCCGCCGTGGAGCGGGCCGTGCTCGAGCACTGGACGGCCGACAAGACGTTCGAGGCGTCTGTCGACCAGCGGCCGGCGGGGGAGAACGGCACCAACGAGTACGTCTTCTACGACGGCCCTCCGTTCGCCAACGGGCTGCCGCACTACGGGCACCTCTTCACGGGGTACGTGAAAGACCTGGTGCCGCGGTACCAGGCGATGCGCGGCAAGCACGTCGAGCGGCGCTTCGGCTGGGACACCCACGGGCTGCCGGCCGAGGTGGAGGCCGAGAAGCAGCTCGGCATCACCACGAAGGCGCAGATCGTCGAGCTGGGCATCGACAAGTTCAACGAAGCCTGCCGCGCGTCGGTGCTCGCTTACACCAAGGACTGGGAGCGGTACGTCACCCGGCAGGCCCGCTGGGTCGACTTCGGTAACGACTACAAGACCCTCGACCCCAGCTACATGGAGTCGGTCATGTGGGCGTTCAAGACCCTTTTCGACAAGGGCCTGGTGTACGAGGGCTTCCGGGTTCTCGCCTACTGCTTCCGCTGCGAGACGCCGCTGTCCAACACCGAGACGCGGATGGACGACGTGTACCGGGACCGGACCGACCCGGCGCTGACCGTGACGTTCCAGCTGGAGACCGGCGAGAAGGTCGCGGTGTGGACGACCACGCCGTGGACATTGCCGTCGAACCTGGCGCTCGCGGTCGGCCCCGAGATCGAGTACGCGGTCCTGCAGAACGCGGACGGCGAGAAGCTGATCATCGGCGATGCGCGCGTCACCGCGTACGCGAAAGAGCTTGAAGGTTTTGCAAAGGTCGGCTCGGTGCTGGGCCGTGACCTGGCCGGGCGGAAGTACACGCCACTGTTCGACTTCCTCGTCGAGCAGGCCGGGCCGAATGCCTTCCAGGTCCTGGCGGCCGACTACGTCAGCGACGAGGAGGGCACCGGCGTGGTGCACCAGGCGCCGGCGTTCGGCGAGGACGACCAGAACGTCTGCAACGCGGCCGGCATCCCGACGATCGTGACCGTGGACGACCACACCCGGTTCACCTCGATCGTCCCGCCGTGGCAGGGCGTGCAGGTCTTCGACGCCAACAAGCCGGTCATCGCCGCGTTGAAGGAGAAGGGCGCGGTGCTGCGGCACGAGGGCTACACGCACTCGTACCCGCACTGCTGGCGCTGCGACACCCCGCTGGTCTACAAGGCGGTGTCGTCCTGGTTCGTGGCCGTGACCAGCTTCCGCGACCGGATGGTCGAGCTCAACCAGGAGATCACCTGGACGCCGGCGCACATCAAGGACGGCTCGTTCGGCAAGTGGCTGGCCAACGCGCGGGACTGGTCGATCTCGCGGAACCGGTTCTGGGGCTCGCCGATCCCGGTCTGGAAGTCGGACGACCCGAACTATCCGCGGGTGGACGTCTACGGGTCGCTCGAGGAGCTGTCGCGCGACTTCGGCGTAACCGTGACCGACCTGCACCGGCCCTACGTCGACGAGCTGACCCGGCCCAACCCGGACGACCCGACCGGGCAGTCGACCATGCGCCGGGTGCCGGAGGTGCTCGACTGCTGGTTCGAGTCGGGGTCGATGCCGTTCGCGCAGGTGCACTACCCGTTCGAGAACAAGGAGTGGTTCGAGCACCACTACCCGGGCGATTTCATCGTCGAGTACATCGGGCAGACGCGGGGCTGGTTCTACACCATGCACGTGCTGGCCACGGCGCTGTTCGACCGGCCGGCGTTCCGCAACTGCCTCAGCCACGGCATCCTGCTGGGCGAGGACGGCCGGAAGATGTCGAAGTCCTTGCGGAATTATCCGGACGTGTACCGGGTCTTCGACACGTACGGCTCCGACGCGATGCGCTGGATGCTGATGTCGTCGCCGGTCCTGCGGGGCGGGGACATGCCGGTCACCGAGGTGGCGATCCGGGATTCCGTACGGCAGGTGCTGCTTCCGCTCTGGAACGTCTGGTACTTCTTCAGCCTTTATGCAAATGCATCTGGCTATTCTGCTTCCTTTCAGGCTAATTCCTCGCATCTCCTTGATCGGTACATCCTCGCCAAGACTGGCGAGCTGGTCACCGACGTGCAGCGCCAGATGGACGAGTACGACATCTCGGGCGCGGCCGCGTCGGTGCGGTCGTACTTGGACGCGCTGACCAACTGGTACGTGAGAAGGTCGCGGGACCGCTTCTGGGCCGGCGACCACGACGCGTTCGACACCCTGGCCACCGTGCTCGAGACGGTCTGCCGGGTTGTTGCGCCGCTCGCGCCGCTGACCGTCGAGGAGATCTGGCGTGGCCTGACCGGCGAGCGGTCGGTGCACCTCACCGACTGGCCGTCCGCGGCCGAATTCCCGGCCGATCACGAGCTGGTCGCCTCGATGGACGCGATCCGCGACGTGGCCTCGGCCGCGCTCTCGCTGCGCAAGGCCCGCGCGCTGCGGGTCCGGCTGCCGCTGGCCCGGCTCACCGTGGCGACCGCCGACGCGACCGCGCTGGCGAGCTTCGGCGACCTGCTGTCCGACGAGGTCAACGTCAAGGACGTGGTGTTCACCGACGACGTGGCCGCGTACTGCGAGCAGGTGCTCACCGTCGTGCCGCGGGCGCTCGGCCCCCGCGTCGGCAAGCAGGTGCAGCAGGTCATCCAGGCGGTCAAGAAGGGCGAGTGGCAGCTCGTCGACGGCGCGCCGGTGGCCGCCGGGGTCACCCTGCAGGAGGGCGAGTACGAGCTGAAGCTGGTCGCCAGCGACGTGGCGAACTCGGCGGCGCTGCCCGGCGGGGCCGGGGTCGTCGTGCTCGACACCGTGGTCACGCCGGTGCTGCTCGCCGAGGGCCTGGCCCGCGACGTGATCCGGGTGGTCCAGCAGGCCCGCCGCGACGCCGGCCTGGACGTCTCGGATCGGATCGCGCTGACCGTCTCGGCCACCGAGGCGGTGCAGCTCGCGGTGGTCGCGCACCGGGACTTCGTGGCCGGCGAGACGCTGGCGACCTCGGTCGGTTTCGCGCCGGCCGGGGAGGCCGGTTTCGCCGGTGAAGTGGGCGACGGCGAGGAGATCACGGTGACGGTAGGTCGCGCCAATCTGTGAATCAGTAAACCCGGCCCGGATATTTGCCGCCTGTGCGGTGAATGTCCGGGCAGCGTCGCAAGCTCGACGGGGACTTCCGGGTCCAGGTCCGATAACCTCAGCCTGCTCCCCACTTTTTGCGCGACACCGTCCCCGGAGGAACCTGCGTTGCCGCTGCTCTATTCGATCGGCAAACTCACCGTCGGCAACTTGCTGATGCTCGGCTGGCGGCCGCACGTCGAGGGCCTCGAGCACGTGCCCAAGACCGGCGGCGCGATCTTCGCGGGCAACCACCTCTCGGTCGCCGACGAGCTCTTCATCGGCGCCGTCGTCCCGCGGCACCTCGCCTTCTGGGCGAAGTCCGACTACTTCGACGGCACCGGGCTCAGCGGCTGGTTCACCCGCAATCTGCTCAACGGACTCGGGGCCATCCGGGTTCAACGGGCCGGCGGGCGCGATGCCCTGGCCGCGTTCGACGGCGCGATCCCGGTGCTCAAGGCCGGCGACATGGTGGTGGTGTACCCCGAGGGCACGCGCTCGCCCGACGGGCGTCTCTATCGAGGGCGTACGGGCGTGGCCCGGCTCGCGGTCGGAGCGGGTGTGCCGATCATTCCGGTTGGCATGCTGGGCACCGAGAAGGTGCAGCCGATCGGCCAGCCGTACCCGATGCCGTTCCGCGGCAAGATCACGGTCAGGTTCGGCAAGCCGATCTCGGTCGAGGGGCGGGCCAACGACCGTACGTCGTTGCGAGCGCTCACCGACGAGGTCATGGGTGAGATCCAGAAGCTGACCGGGCAGGAGTACGTGCCGCGGTACGCCCCCGCCAAGAAGGCCGAGTCCTAGTAGGGCCTGTCCTGCTTAGCCCGGGGTCAGCACCGCCGAGCGCAGCCGGCCGACGAGGTCGGCGCTGTCGGCGATCGAGCGGCGGGTCAGCAGAACCGTGGCCATGCTGCCGTGGTCGGCCCAGGCGCACACCACCACCGCGTTGCCGTCCGCGCGGCCGACGCCGCAGCTCTCGTGGGCGCCGCTCTCGCCGAGGCTGAACGACTGGACGTTCGAGAGGCCGAAGTCGTCGGCGAGGCGGTCCAGTTGCGCCCGGACATCACTCTTCGGGGTGAATCGCCAGCCGGTCACGCCGAACACGGTGACCCGCTTGCCGCGGCTGTCGCCGTAGACGCCGGCGAACGGCCGGCCGTCCTGGGCGTCCGCCGCGTCGAGCTGCGCGGCGAGGCGGTCGGCGGCCCGCTTGCTGGCGCTGTCGTCGCGCAGGCTCAGGTCGGAGAAGTCGGCCGGAAGATCGGCCGTCACCGGGTACTGGCGGGCCGCGGGGAACTGGAAGTACGCGAACGGCAGGCCGCAGCAGCAGAGGACGCCCAGCAGGGCGAAGAGGAACAGGCGGCCGCGGCGGCGCTTGCGGCGCGGGGGCGGTAGCGGGCGCTGCGGCTGTCGCGGGGTGGCCCACGGGGGTGGCGCGGGCGGCGACGGCGGGCGGGTCTGCACCGGGAGGCGGTTGACGGGCGGGCGCATCCTGGCTGCTCGCTCGCGTTGCCTGCGCTCGCGGCGGGAGAGCTTCGGCGGGGCGGTCGGCAGCGGCACGGGCTGTCGCGGCGCCGGTTGCGGGGCTTGCGTCGCCGGCGGCGGCGGTTGCGGGGCCTGCGGCGGCGGTTGCGGGCTCTGCGGCGGCGGGCCGGCGTTCGCCGGCTTCGCCCCATTGGCCGGCGCTGGTTGTGGGGCTCTTGCCGGTGAGGCCGGCGGCTCGACGCGGGTGGGCGGCAGCGGCGGCTCGACCGCGGTGGGGTCCAGCGCGATCGGGATCGGGTCGATCGGGGTGTCCTGGCCGGCCCACGGATCGACCGCCGGGATCCCGGTGCGCTCGTCCTCCGGCTCCTGCTGCCGCCGCGGCCACCAGGACTTCTTCGGCGCCGGCGGCGGCACGGCAGCCGATCCGCTCCAGCGCGCCGGCGCGCCCACCGTCGACTGCTCGCCGCCGCCCTCGACGCGGGCCGGATCACGCTCGGCTGCCGGGTCGACCTCGCCCGGCTGCTGGTCGGTCATCCGTCGATCTCCTTCGCTACCGGGAACCGGCGTCTTCCCCGAGGCTAGAGCGGGTGTGCCAACCCGCCGAACCACGCGGACCGGACTCCGGACCCGAATGACGGACAGAGTGGGCGGTGTGCCGAACGGATCGGAGCCGTATGGTTACCGAGACATGAGAACGACACAGAGAAACGCCGTCACGTTGACCGGGAACGATCTCGGCCAGCCGATGATGTTCGCTCATGGGTACGGCTGTGACCAGAACATGTGGCGCCTGGTCGCTCCCGCTTTCGCGGACACGTATCGGCTCGTTCTGTTCGACCACGTCGGCAACGGCAAGTCCGACTTGTCCGCGTACGAAGACGCCCGCTACTCCACTCTCGACGGTTACGCCGACGACATCCTCGAGATCCTGCACGAGAACGATCTGCGGGACGTGGTCTTCGTCGGCCACTCGGTCAGCGCGATGATGGGCGTGCTCGCCGCGGTCAAGGAGCCCGAGCGCTTCGCCAAGCTGGTCCTGGTCGGCCCCTCCCCGCGCTACATCGACGAGCCGGCCGACAACTACGTCGGCGGTTTCGGGCGCGAGGACATCGAGTCCCTGCTCGACTCCCTGGACAGCAACTATCTGGGCTGGTCCAGCCAGATGGCCCCGGTCATCATGGGCAATCCCGACCGGCCCGAGCTCGGCGAAGAGCTGACCAACAGCTTCTGCCGTACCGACCCCGAGATCGCCAAGAAGTTCGCGCGTGTCACGTTCTTCTCCGACAACCGCGACGACCTGCTCAAACTGCGTACACCGTCGTTGATCATGCAATGCTCCGACGATGTGATCGCGCCGAGGGTCGTGGGGGACTACGTTCATAAGCACACCGCGGGCAGCACGTTGGTATATATGAATGCGACCGGGCACTGCCCCAACCTCAGTGCGCCGGAGGAGACCGTCGACGCGATGAAGGCTTGGCTGTAGAGCGGATCGTGAGTGACTCTGGTGGGCCGGACGTGACGCAGGAGTTACGGCTGCCGTGGGATGAAGACCCGGACGACCTGTACGAGCACGCGCCGTGCGGGTATCTGACGACGCTTCCGGACGGGACCATCGTGAAGGTCAACCAGACCTTCCTGTCCTGGACCGGATACAAGCGCGGTGACCTGGTCGGTCATCGCCGCTTCCGGGACCTGCTCAGCTCCGGCGGGCAGATCTACCACGAGACCCACTACGCTCCGCTGCTACGCATGCAGGACGAGGTGCACGAGCTCGCCTTCGACGTGGTGTGCGCGGACGGCCGGACGCTGCCCACCCTGGTCAACTCGCTGCTGGCCCGCGGCCCGGAACGAGAGCCACGGGCGATCCGCACCACGGTCTTCGATGCCACCGAGCGACGCGGCTACGAGAAGGAGCTGCTGTTCGCCCGCAAGCGCGCCGAAGACTCCGAGCGCCGTATCCAGGTGCTCCAGCGGGTCGTCGCCGACCTGGCCGCGGCGCCCACCGAGGCCGAGGTCGCCGAGGCCGTGGTCCGCGCGCCCGAGCCGGCCTTCGGCGCCGCGAGCAGCAGCATCTACCTGGTCGACGCGGAACGCGACACGATCGTCGCGGTGGCCTCGACCGACCCGACCACCGGCAACTGGGACGACATGCCGCGCTCCTCACCGCGGGCGGTGGCGCGCGTGGCCGAGCGCGGCGACCTGCACGTCGTCGGCTCGCTCACCGAGGCCAAGGAGCACTTTCCCGACCTGGTCGACAACATGCGTCGTTCCGGGCGCAACACGGTGGTTCTCCTGCCGCTCACCACCGGGCCGGCCGACGACCAGCCAGGCGCCGAGACGCTCGGCGTGCTCGCGTTCAGCTTCACCGGCGAGCACCGGCTCACCGACCACGAGCTGCGCGTCGTGCGGCTGCTCGGCCAGCACGCCGGCCAGGCCCTCGACCGCGCCCGCCTCTACGACGACCTGCGTCGTCGCGAGGAACGGACCACGTTCCTGTCCGAGACGACCCGCTCGCTCGATGAAGTGCACCGCCTGCTGCCCCGGGCCCGTCGCCTCGTCGATCGGATGGTGCCCGAGATCGCCGACTGGGCCTCGGTGCGGCTCTCGGTCGGCCCGACCGGCGTGCTGGAGGAAGCGGGCGGCGCGGCCCCCGGCGCCGACTGGCTGGCCCACGCGATCGCCCGGGTGACCGCATCGAGCGAGCCGATCTTCCCGGACCAGGAGGCGGCAGCCGGCTGCGTGGTGCTGCCGTTGACCGCGCGCGGCCGGGTGCTCGGCACGCTGTCGCTGCAGATGGTGCTCGACCGCCGCGGCGGCGAGGGCGAGCGGGCGTTCCTCACCGAGCTCGCCGACCGGGCCGGGCTCGCCCTCGAGAACGCGCGGCTCTACGAGCAGGAAAGGCAGATCGCCCGGACGCTCCAGCGCAGCCTGCTCGCCGGCAACCTGCCCGGCGGCGACGCCCGGTTCGCGGTGGAGACCTACTACCACGCGGCCGCGCAGGATCTCGAGGTCGGCGGCGACTGGTTCGACGCGTTCCTGATCACCAAGGACAAGCTGGCCATGGCGGTCGGCGACGTGGTCGGGCGGGGAATCGACGCGGCCACCACGATGGGCCAGCTGCGCAGCGCGATCCGGGCGCTCGCCGGCGACGGGGTCGGCCCGGCCCGGCTGCTGGAGGGGCTCGACCGGTTCGTCGACCGGGTCGAGTCGGCCCGGATGGCCACGGTGGCGTACGCGGAGGTCGACCTGGTGACGGGCGAGCTCACGTACGCGTGCGCCGGCCACCTGCCGCCGCTGCTGCAGGAGCCGGTCGGCTCGCCGGAGTTTCTCCTGGATGCGCGTTCGGCCGCGCTGGGTTCCCGGGCCGGCGACCGGCGCCGCACCGAGCACTCGCGCACGCTGGCGGCCGGCAGCCGCCTCCTGCTCTACACCGACGGGCTGATCGAGCGGCGTACCCGGCCGATCGACAAGGGCTTCGAGGTGCTGGCCCGCGAGTTCGCCCGCCGCCGGGACGCGCCGCTGCAGGGCCTGAGCTCCGCGCTGGCCGACACCCTGGTCGGCCGCGACCACGCCGACGACGTCTGCCTGCTCTGCCTGACGCTGGGCACCGAGGAGAGGATCGAGCGGTCGATCGGCGCCGACCGCATGCAGATCGCGCTGCTGCGTGCCGACCTGCGCGCCTGGCTGGTCTCGCACGACGTCGAGCCGGAGACCCGGGACGCGGTGCTGCTGGCCTGCTCGGAGGCGGTGGCCAACTCGATCGAGCACGGGTACCGCGACGACCCGTTCGGCACGATCGACGTGGTGGCCACGGTGACCGAGGACGCGGTCGAGGTCAAGGTCACCGACCGCGGCACGTGGCGGGGCGCGGTCACCGACGTGGCCCGCGGGCGCGGCCTCCAGCTGATCCGCGAGTCGATGGACCAGGTGCTCTTCGACCGCACCGATGGCACGACCGTGACCATGCGCCGGGCCAGGGAGGCGGAGTGACCGATCAATGGGTCCGGTTCTCCAAGATCGGCAACGCCGAGCTCGTCCACCTCAGCGGCGAGATCGACATGGCGAACGCCGGTGACATCGGCAAGGCGATCGTGTCCCGGATCCGCGAGTCGGGCACGGTGCTCATCGACCTGACCACCGTCTCTTTCCTGGACAGCGCCGGGGTGCGGCTGCTCGACGCGCTCGTCGGCGATCTCTTCGCGGCCGGCAAGCGGACCCGGCTGGTGGTCGGCGAGCGCGGCCCGGCCCGGACGACCCTCCAGCTGTGCGCGTTCCGCGACGACATTCTGGCAACAGATCTGGACAGGGCCGCAGCGGAGTTGGGCGGTTAGCCCGCGTACGCTGAAGTCCCATGAGCGCACGTTCCGTCTTCCCGCAGCTCGAGCAGTTGCTGCCCCTGGTCAGCAAGCCGATCCAGTACGTGGGTGGCGAGCTCGGCGCCGTCGTCAAGGACTGGGACGCCGCCAATGTTCGGTGGGCCCTGATGTACCCCGACGCGTACGAGGTGGGCCTGCCCAACCAGGGCGTCCAGATCCTGTACGAGGTGCTCAACGAGCAGGACGACATCCTGGCCGAGCGCACGTACGCGGTCTGGCCCGACCTCGAGGCGCTGATGCGCGAGCGCGGCGTCCCGCAGTTCACCGTCGACGCGCACCGCCCGGTCCGCGACTTCGACGTGCTCGGCCTGTCGTTCGCGACCGAGCTCGGGTACACCAACATGTTCACCGCGCTCGACCTGGCCGGCATCCCGATCAACAGCGCCGACCGCACCGACGACGACCCGATCGTGCTGGCCGGCGGCCACGCGAGCTTCAACCCCGAGCCGATCGCCGACTTCCTCGACGCCGCAGTGCTCGGCGACGGGGAAGAGGCGGTCCTCGAGATCAGCGGCATCATCCGCGAGTGGAAGGCGGAGGGCCGGCCCGGCGGGCGCGACGAGTTGCTGCTGCGCCTGGCCCGTACCGAGAGCATCTACGTGCCGCGCTTCTACGACGTCGACTACCTGCCCGACGGCCGCATCCAGCGGGTCGTGCCGAACCGCCCGGACGTTCCGTTCCGGGTCGCGAAGCGCACGACGATGGATCTCGACGCCTGGCCGTACCCGAAGAAGCCCCTGGTCCCGCTGGCCGAGACCGTCCATGAGCGGTACGCCGTCGAGATCTTCCGGGGCTGCACGCGCGGCTGCCGGTTCTGCCAGGCCGGCATGATCACCCGCCCCGTACGCGAGCGGTCGATCACCACGGTGGGGCAGATGGTGAAGGAGGGCCTCGAGTTCTCCGGCTTCTCCGAGGTCGGCCTGCTCTCGCTCTCGTCCGCCGACCACTCCGAGATCGGCGACATGTGCTCCGGCCTCGCCGAGCAGTACGAGGGCACCAACGTCTCGTTGTCGCTGCCGTCGACCCGGGTCGACGCGTTCAACATCGACCTCGCGCAGGAGCTGTCCCGCAACGGGCGCCGCACCGGCCTGACCTTCGCCCCCGAGGGCGGCTCCGAGCGCATCCGCAAGGTCATCAACAAGATGGTGACCGAGGAAGACCTGATCCGGACGGTCGTCACTGCCTACAGCAACGGCTGGCGGCAGGTGAAGCTGTACTTCATGTGCGGCCTGCCCACCGAGACCGACGACGACGTCGCCCAGATCGGCCGCATGGCCCACGAGGTGATCAAGGCCGGTCGCGCCGCCACCGGCACCAAGGACATCCGCTGCACGGTGTCGATCGGCGGGTTCGTGCCCAAGCCGCACACCCCGTTCCAATGGGCGCCGATGGAACGGCCCGAGGTGATCGACGGCCGCCTCAAGATGCTCAAAGACGTGATCAACAGCGATCGGTCGCTGGGCCGCGCGATCGGGTACCGCTACCACGACGGCGAGCCGTCGCTGATCGAGGGCCTGCTTTCCCGGGGCGATCGCCGCGTCGGGGCAGTGATCCGGCGCGTCTGGGAAAAAGGCGGACGTTTCGACGGCTGGAGCGAGCATTTCTCGTACGCCCGCTGGATCGAGTCGGCCGCCGAGGTGCTGCCGGGCTTCGGGGTGGACCTCGACTGGTTCACGACCCGCGAGCGCGAGCAGTCCGAGGTGCTCCCCTGGGACCACCTCGACTCGGGCCTCGACAAGGACTGGCTCTGGCAGGACTGGCAGGACTCGCTCAGCGAGTACGAGCAGGACG
Organism: Actinoplanes sp. NPDC051513; assembly: GCF_044454685.1. Taxonomy (NCBI): domain Bacteria; kingdom Bacillati; phylum Actinomycetota; class Actinomycetes; order Micromonosporales; family Micromonosporaceae; genus Actinoplanes; species Actinoplanes sp. NPDC051513. The sequence continues at coordinate 161,256 of NZ_JBITDW010000016.1, read as the reverse complement.
ACTGCCGCTGGACCCCGTGCTTCGACTGCGGCGTGTGCCCCTCGATGGACACCGAGATCCAGATCGGCCCGACCGGTAAGAAGCTGCTTCCTCTGACCCCGGTGAACAACCTGCGGGTCCCGGTTTAGGAGTAGGACATTCCCCCCAAGAATCAGCCGGTGGGCGGCCAGGCCCCGGTCGTCCAGCGGATCCGGATCCGGTATGCGAAACGCGGCCCACTGCGTTTTACGTCACACCGCGACTTCGCGCGCGCCTTCGAACGGGCGTTGCGGCGGGCCGGGGCGCCGATCGCCTTCTCTCAGGGCTTCACCCCACACCCCAAGATTTCGTACGCGAGCGCGGCGCCCACCGGTGTCGGGAGCGAGGCGGAATACCTCGAGATCGGTCTGCAGGCCGAGATCGACCCGGGGCAGTTGCGGCTGGCCCTCGACGCCGCTCTGTCGCCTGGCCTGGACATTCTCGAGGCTGTGGTGGCCGGCGAGGGCAGCCTGGCCGACCGGATCGACGCCTCGCGGTGGCGGATCGAGCTGCCCGAGGTCGACCCGGCGGTGGCGGCCGCGGCGATCAAGGCCTTCCTCGACGCCGACGAGGTGCCGGTCGAGCGCATGACCAAGCAGGGCCGCCGCACGTTCGACGCCCGGGTCGCGGTGACCCACTTCGCTGTGACCGAGCAGTCCGACGTACCTTCCGGGGAGTTCGCAGCACCGTGTGCGATAATCGACCTTGTCGTACGACAGGTAACGCCCGCCGTGCGACCCGATGACGTCCTTTCCGGCCTGCGTGTCGTGGCTGGCCTGGAGCCGCCGGTGCCCTCGCGGGTGACCCGGCTGGCCCAGGGCACGCTCACCGCGCAGGGGGAGATCGTCGATCCGTTGGACGCGGATCGCGAGAATGCGGCTATCGGAGGGCGCTAGCTGAACCGGCCTGCGCCCGAACGGCAGACTTCGGCCGCCCGTCCGCTAACCCGGCCGGGACCGAAACACTTGCGGCAGCCCTGCGTGGCAGCGCTCAAACGCGCCCGGGACTGCCAGAAACTGGAGAGCGCCCATGCTCGAAAACGAGCTACCGGGCGGTGAGACGAGCGAGGTGGCTATGCCACCCGCCGAAACCGCCGATAGCACCACTGCCACCCCTCCGCGTCGCGCGAGGACCACACGCCGCAAGGCCACGGCGCCCGCCGCCGAGGCTGCGCCCACCGAGGCCGGTCCGGCCGAGGCGGGGCCGGCGTCGATGGGATCCGTCGAGCCGGGGGCGACCATAGAGGCGGCGGCCACCGAGGCCGAGCCGCCGGCGAAGCCCGTGAAGGCCACCCGCAGCCGCCGCAAGGCGACCGCCCCGGCTGCTGCTGCTTCGGCTGCCGCGGGCGAGTCGTCCGCTACTGCTCCGGCTGCCGCGGAAGGGGCCGCCGCGACGGCCGCTTCCGGGGAGCCGGCCGAGACCGCGCCGCCGGTCAAGGCGACCCGCGCCCGGCGGAAGAAGGCCGTGCCCGCGGCGGTCGCGCCCGATCCCGAGCCGGTCGTTCCGGTCGAGCCGCTGATCACCGGCGAGGAGCCGGTCGTCGAGGCCCCGGCCGAGGACGAGCCGGTCGTGGAGGCGCCGGCTGTGGCGGCTGGGTCCGCCCCGATCGTCGGCGTCCTTCCGCTGGACGACGACTTCATCGAGGAGGAGAAGCCCGCCGGGCGTCGTGCCCGCCGCGCCGCGCTGCCCCCCGCCGTGCTCTTCATGCCGCCGGAGGCCAACGAGGCCGAGGCCGCGCCGGTCAGCCGGCGCTCACGTCGCGGCACGGCTGCCGCGCCGGTCGCCGCCGAGGCCCAGGTCCCCGAGATCGAGGCCGCCGTCGCCGAGGTCCCGGCCGAGGTCCCGGCCGAAGGCTCCCGCCGCAGCCGGCGTCGCCGTCGTGGCGCCGCTGAGGAGCCGGCCGAGCCCCTGGTCGCCGCCGCGGCCGAGGCCGCCGAGGAGGCCGCCGAGCCCGTCGACGAGGTGGACGAGTCGGCCGACGACGTCGAGGAAGGCCTCGAGGACGAGACCGACGACGAGTTCGCCGCGGGTCGCCGCCGCCGCCGTCGTGGCCGTCGTGGCCGCGGGCGGGGCAAGGGCCCGGCCGAGGACGACGAGGCCGCCGAGGCCGAGGAGGGCGCCGAGGCCTCCGTCGAGGATGAGTCCGACGAGAGCGACGAGGAGTCCGACGAGGGCGACGGTGTGACCCGCCGCCGGCGTCGTCGTCGCCGTAAGGGCTCGGGTGGGGACACCGAGACCGGCGGCATCGAGGACGGCGTGCACACCGTCGTGCGGGTGCGCGAGCCGCGCCGCACCGACGAGGTGCAGGGCGTCTCCGGCTCGACCCGGCTCGAGGCCAAGCGCCAGCGCCGCCGGGACGGCCGCGAGCAGCGCCGTACCCGCCCGCCGATCCTCAGCGAGTCCGAGTTCCTGGCCCGCCGCGAGGCGGTCGACCGGGTCATGGTCGTCCGGCAGAAGTCCGACCGCACCCAGATCGCCGTGCTCGAGGACGGCATCCTGGTCGAGCACTACGTGGCCCGGGCGACCTCCGGCACCATGGTCGGCAACGTCTACCTCGGCAAGGTGCAGAACGTGCTGCCGAGCATGGAGGCGGCGTTCGTCGACGTCGGCCGGGGCCGCAACGCCGTGCTCTACGCCGGCGAGGTCAACTGGGACGCCACCGGCCTGGAGGGTCGCGCCCGCTCGATCGAGCAGGCGCTCAAGTCCGGCGACTCGGTGCTCGTGCAGGTCACCAAGGACCCGATCGGGCACAAGGGCGCCCGGCTCTCCAGCCACATCGCGCTTTCCGGCCGGCACCTGGTCTACGTGCCCAACGGCAACGCGTCCGGGATCAGCCGCAAGCTGCCCGACACCGAGCGCAAGCGCCTGCGTGACGTCCTGAAGAAGCTGGTGCCGGACGGCGCCGGGGTGATCGTGCGGACCGCGGCCGAGGGCGCGAGCGAGGACGAGCTGGCCCGCGACGTCAAGCGGCTGCAGGCGCAGTGGGAGGAGATCCAGCGCCGGGCGGCCGAGGGGCACGCGCCGGCCGCGCTCTCCGAGGAGCCCGACCTGGTCATCCGGGTGGTCCGGGACCTCTTCAACGAGGACTTCCGCGAGCTGGTGGTGCAGGGCGACCAGGCGTACGCCGAGGTCGAGAACTACCTCAACTCGGTGTCGCCCGACCTGGTCGAGCGCCTGCACCGGTACACCGGCGTCGGGGACCTCTTCGCCGACAAGCGGATCGACGAGCAGATCCTCAAGGGCCTCGACCGCAAGGTGTTCCTGCCCTCGGGCGGGCACCTGGTGATCGACCGCACCGAGGCGATGACGGTCGTCGACGTGAACACCGGTAAGTACACCGGCGCGGGCGGCAACCTCGAGGAGACGGTCACCCGCAACAACCTCGAGGCGGCCGAGGAGATCGTGCGCCAGCTGCGGCTGCGCGACCTCGGCGGCATCGTGGTCATCGACTTCATCGACATGGTGCTCGAGAGCAACCGCGAGCTGGTGCTGCGGCGGCTCACCGAGTGCCTGGGCCGGGACCGCACCAAGCACCAGGTCACCGAGATCACCTCGCTCGGCCTGGTGCAGATGACCCGCAAGCGGATCGGGGCGGGCCTGCTCGAGGCCTTCAGCGAGACCTGTGACCACTGCAAGGGCCGAGGCGTGCTGATTCACACCGAGCCGGTGCCGGAGAAGCGGACCAATGGCGGCGCCGGCAACCAGGTGAAGGCGGTCGCGGCGGCCACCCGTACCGAGCAGGCGCCGGCCCAGCAGCAGCCGGCCGCCACGTCGTCGCGCTCGCGCCGGCGCCGCGGCGCGGCCGAGGCCGCGCCGGCCCCGGAAGCGTCCGTGGCTGCCGCGCCGTCCGAAGAGCCGGCCGAGCGGGAGGACCCGATGGCGATCGCCGCGGACCTGCCACCGGCTCAGGCGCACGGATCGGGGATCGTGTCACGGGCCGTGCCGGCGCTCACCTCCGACGACCCGCAGGACGACTACGACATCAGCGGCTACGACCTGTCCCGTTACGAGATGCCGTCGGCCGAGCCGGTCGAGGCGGCGGAACCGGCCGAGCCGTTGCGGTTGACCGGCGCGGACGACCCGGACGCGGCCGACGAGGACGACGACGAGGATGACGACGAGCCGGTGGGCGCGGGCGCGGGCCGCCGGCGCTCGCGGCGCGGGGGAACCAGGCGACGGACGCGCCCGTAAGGGCAGACGCGGGAGCGGTTTGGTAAAGAAACTTAACTGCCAAGCCGCTCACCGCCGTCGACGTCCGCTACCCTCCGGGGATTGATCCTTCCCCCGAGGAGACATCCCCGTGCGACGCTTCGCGCCACTCCTACTTCTTCCGTTGCTGGCCGCCGGCTGCTCCGGCGGCGGCGCGACACCCACCGCCGGCCAGACCCCGAACGCCGGAGGCTCCGCCGTGGCGCCCGCGCCGGTCGACCCCGCGCCGGTCGACCCTTCCGTGGCGGCCTCGGCCGACAAGGCGCTGTCCGGCAACACCAAGGCCATCTGCGAGCAGGCCGAGCGCACCAGCACCGGCTTCGGCCAGACCTTCATCGCCGACCTCCAGATGCAGATCGACGCCGCGAGCCAGGGCGCGGCGGCGAAGGCACAGGCCCAGCAGAAGATCGACCGGGACGTGTCGAGCTTCTCGTCCGCGCTCGCGGGGATGGCCAAGCTCGCCGACGACGAGGCGCTCAAGTCGGCCCTGACCCAGATGAGCAAGCAGGTCAACGCGTTCAAGGGCGACGTCACGAAGATCAACGCTGAGAAGATGTCGGCGCTCACGGCTACCCTGGACAAGGCGTGCGGCCGGGGGTGAACCCCGGTTTGGGATCGGCGCGTCGAATGAAGTACGCTTGCCGACGGCGCTTTTCCATGCGTCGTGCCCCGGGGCGTTCTCATTTGCGTCCGGGCCAGCACCATCCGCCAAGCAGCGGTTATCGCTGCGTAAGTCTCAGGGAGTCCGCGTCCGATGTACGCGATCGTCAAGACCGGCGGCAAGCAGTACAAGGTTGCCGAGGGCGACGTGATCGAGGTCGAGAAGCTCGCGGGCGTGCCCGGCGATGCGCTCACGCTCGCCGCTGTCCTCCTCGTCGACGGTGACAACCTGGTGACCGACGCGGCCAAGCTTGCCAACGTTACGGTGTCCGGCGAGATCGCCGAGCACACCAAGGGTCCGAAGATCCGGATCCACAAGTTCAAGAACAAGACCGGCTACCACAAGCGCCAGGGGCACCGTCAGCCGCTGACCCGCGTCAAGGTGACCGGCATCACGAGCGGGAAGTAAGGGGCGGATCACTCATGGCTCACAAAAAGGGTGCTTCCAGCTCGCGCAACGGCCGCGACTCCTCCGCGCAGCGGCTCGGCGTCAAGCGGTTCGGCGGCCAGCTGGTCAACGCCGGCGAGATCCTGATCCGTCAGCGTGGCACGAAGTTCCACCCGGGCGAGCTGGTCGGCCGTGGTGGCGATGACACGCTGTTCGCATTGGCCACGGGCAACGTGCTGTTCGGCACGATCCGCGGTCGCAAGACCGTGAGCATCGTTCCGGTCTCGGAGTAAGTTCGGATTTTCAGCTGGTTCTGTCAACAGCGGGCCAGGACCCTCCGGGGTTCTTGGCCCGCTGTTTTGTTGAGGAGAGTTGAGCAGTGACCACGTTCGTCGATCGGGTCGTGCTGCACCTGCAGGCGGGTGACGGCGGGCACGGCTGCGTCTCGGTGCGCCGGGAGAAGTTCAAGCCGCTCGGCGGCCCCGACGGCGGCAACGGCGGGCACGGCGGCAGCGTCACGCTGGTCGTCGACCCGCAGCAGCACACGCTGCTCGACTTCCATTTCCACCCGCACATCAAGGCCCCCAACGGCGGTGGCGGCGCGGGCGCGAACCGCGACGGCGCCAACGGCAAGGACCTCGTGGTCCAGGTGCCGGACGGCACGGTCGTGCAGACCGCCGACGGCGAGGTGCTTGCCGACCTCATCGGCGAGGGCACCACGTTCGAGGTGGCGCGTGGCGGCCGTGGCGGCCGGGGCAACGCCTCGCTGGCCAACACCCGGCGCAAGGTCCCCGGCTTCGCCGAGCTGGGCGAGCCTGGCGACCGGCTCGACGTGGTGCTCGAGCTCAAGAGCGTCGCCGACGTGGGCCTGGTCGGCTTTCCCTCGGCCGGCAAATCGTCGCTGATCTCGGTGATGTCCGCGGCCAAGCCCAAGATCGCCGATTACCCGTTCACCACGCTCGTGCCCAACCTCGGCGTGGTGCAGGCCGGCGACCAGACGTTCACCGTGGCCGACGTGCCCGGCCTGATCCCGGGCGCGGCCACCGGCAAGGGCCTGGGCATGCAGTTCCTGCGGCACATCGAGCGCACCTCGGTCCTGGTGCACGTGCTCGACGCGGCGGCGCCCGAGATCGACCGCGATCCCCTGGCCGACCTCGACGCGATCGAGGCCGAGCTGGCCGCGTACGGCGGTCTCGAGGACCGGCCCCGGCTCGTGGTGCTCAACAAGATCGACATTCCGGACGGCCGCGACCTCGCCGAGATGGTCCGCCCCGACCTCGGGGCGCGTGGTTACCGCGTCTTCGAGGTCAGCGCCGTGACCCGCGAAGGCCTCAAGGACCTGGTGTTCGCGCTGGCCGCCACCGTCACCGAGCACCGTCTCGCCCACCCGCCCGCCGAGCCGACCCGGGTCGTGGTGCGTCCCCGCGCGGTCGACGAGAGCGGCTTCACGGTCGAGCAGGACGAGGACGGCGTCTACGTGGTGCGCGGCGCCAAGGTCGAGCGCTGGATCCGGCAGACGAACTTCGACAACGACGAGGCGATCGGTTACCTCGCCGACCGGCTCGAGCGGCTGGGCGTCGAGGCCGAGCTGGGCAAGAGGGGCGCGCAGGCGGGCGACCCGGTGCGGATCGCCGACCGCGAGTTCGACTGGCAGCCCAACGGCGGCGAGTTCGTGGCCGGCCCGCGCGGCACCGACGCCCGTCTCGAGGACGACAGCAACCGGCTGACCGCGGCGCAGCGCCTCGCGGCCCGCAAGGCCCGCCGGGTCCGCGGCGACGACGAGCTGCTGCACATGGCCGCGGACGGCACGGTCACGACCGTCGCCAACGCCAATCGGCCGGTGCTGGTTACCGACGAGGACGATGAGGACGACACCGGCGAATAGGGCGTAGTCCAGCTTTGCGCAACCATCCGGAAAGGGACTTCGCTTAGAGTCACCTTCGTGCTGATCGAATCCCGCCCCGCCCTGGACCCGGAACTTGCCGCCCTGGTCACGGCTCAGCTGCGTGAGATACGGGAGATCGACAAGGGGATGAACACCGCGGTGTTCGTTCCGTACGATGACGCTGCGTATCTGGTGGCGGTCGTCGAGCACCGCGCGGTGGCCTGCGCGGCCTGGCAGGCGGTCGACGACCGGGTCGTCGAGCTCAAGCGGATGTACGTGCGCCCCGCGTTCCGGGGCCGCGGCATCGCCCGCCAGATGATCGTCGCGATCGAGGAGGAGGCGCTCGCCGCGGGCCGGCCCGTCATCCGGCTCGAGACCGGCGACTACCTGCCCGCGGCGATCGCGCTCTACCAATCCGCGGGGTACCGCCAGATCCCCGCGTACGGCCCCTATGTGGGCAACCCGTTCTCGGTGTGCTTCGAGAAGCGGCTGGTGGCGTTGGTCCACCGCCCTTAGCCGGACTAAAGGTTGAGCCCGAGGGCCGCGCGCGTACGGCGTACGGTGGCAAGCGCCGCAGGACGCACCAAGGTGTTGCCCTCCGCCAAGACCTGGCGTACGTGGCCGGGGTCGTCGGCCAGCTCCGCGTAACGCTTGCGAATGGGTGCGAGCAGCGCGTCCACCGCATCGGTGACGTCGCGCTTGAGGGCGCCGTAGGACGTGTACGCGCCCGGCGCCTCGCCCGTGCACTCGGCCAGGATCACCAGCAGGTTGGTGACGCCGGGCTGGTTCTGCGGATCGTGCTGCACTATGCCCACGGTGTCGGTGACCGCCCGCGAGATCGTCCGGCGGATCACCTCGGGCGGGTCGAGCAGCCCGATCCGGCCGGCCGACGAGCGCGCGCTCTTGCTCATCTTGGCGGTCGGGTCGGCCAGATCCATGATCCGCGCGGCCGACTCGGGCCGGACGCCCTCGGGCACCACGAAGGTCTCGCCGTAGCGCGAGTTGAACCTGGTCGCGAGCGTTCGGGCGAGCTCGAGATGCTGGTTCTGATCGTCGCCCACCGGCACCTCATGGACGTCGTGCACCAGGATGTCGGCCGCCATGAGCACGGGATAGCTGAGCAGGCTGAGTCGCACCGCGCCCCCCGCCGCCGACTTCTCCTTGAATTGGATCATGCGAGCCGCCTCGCCGAAGTGACAGACGCATTCCAGCAGGTAGTGCAGCTCGGTGTGCTCGGGGACCTGGGAGTGGGCGATCAGGGCGGTGCGCTTCGGGTCGACGCCGGCGGCCAGCAGCAGCGTGGCGACCTCGAGGATTTTCCGGCGGAGGACCTGCGGATCGTGCTCCATGGTCATCGCGTGCAGATCGGCGATCATGGCGATCGAGTCCCGGTTTTGTTGATCTTGCACGAGGGGCCCCATGGCGCCCAGCAGGTTGCCGAGGTGCAGGTCGCCGGTGGGCTGAAAGCCGGTGAGTCGTTTCATGGCCGGTTCCTTCCGGTGCGGGTGGCAGCCCCGCCCGAACCGGCCTTCACATGCGAAAACGGCCGCCCGGAAGGGGCGGCCGCGGATGAGGTCATGCGCGTGTGGGTAGCCGCCCGTCAGGGCAGCCACCAGCACAGGTTCAGCGCGCGCACGTCGCACATCCTACCGCGAGGCGACGGTGTGCCGTCTCGGCCGGACAGGCATGATGGTCGTCATGCCGCTCACCCGTGCCGAGGCCGCTACCCGCGCCGCCGTCGTCGACGTCCACGAGTACGAGATCCACCTCGACCTCACCGCCGACGGGGACACCTTCGGATCGCGTACGGTGGCGCGCTTCTCCGCCACGCCGGGTGCGGCGACGTTTCTGGAGTTCGAGCCGGTCTCAGTTTCGTCGATCATGCTGAACGGCGTTTCCGTGCCATCGTCGGCGGTTTCTTCCGGACGGCTTTTGCTGGACGGCCTTGCCGCCGAGAACGAGCTCGCGGTGACCGCCACCATGCGGTACTCGAACACCGGTGAGGGTCTGCACAAGTACGTCGACCCGGCCGACGGGAACGTCTACCTCTACCAGCACCTGTTCATCAACAACGCGGGGCGCGTGCTGCCGGCGTTCGACCAGCCGGATCTCAAGGCGGTCTTCAAGGTGTCGGTGACCGCGCCGCCTTCCTGGAAGGTCGCGGCCAACGGCTTGCCCTTGTCATCGCAGGGCGGTGTGTGGGAATTTGCCCCCACCAAGCCGATTTCCACCTATCTGGCCACGCTGTTCGCCGGGCCCTTTCATGCGGTGACCGACTCGCACGACGGCATTCCGCTGGCGCTCTACGTGCGGGCGGCGCTCGCCGAGCACCTCGACGCGCAGGCCGAGGAGCTGTTCACGGTCACCAAGCAGTGCCTCGACCGATACCACGAGATGTTCGACATCCGGTTCCCCTTCGGGCACTACCAGCAGGCATTCGCGCCCGAGTTCAACTTCGGCGCCATGGAGTACCCGGGCCTCGTGGTCTTCCGCGACGAGATGATCTATCGTTCGGCGGTCACCGAGAGCCAGCGCGAGGCGCGGGCCAACGTCATCGCGCACGAGATGGCGCACATGTGGTTCGGCGACCTGGTGACCATGGCCTGGTGGGACGACCTGTGGCTGAACGAGTCGTTCGCCGAGTACCTGGGCACGCGTGTCACCGCCGAGGCGACCCGGTTCAAGGGGACGTGGACGACCTTCGCCATGCAGCGGAAGGCCTGGGGCCTGCGGGCCGACCAGCATCCTTCGACGCATCCGGTCGCGCCCGAGTCGGTCACGAACACCGACGAGGCGCTGCTCAACTTCGACGGCATCTCGTACGCGAAGGGAGCCGCGACCCTCAAGCAGCTCGTGGCGTGGGTGGGCGACGAAGCCTTCCTGACCGGGCTCAACGCGCATTTCGCGGCGCACGCGTACGGGAACGCGACGCTCGCGGACCTGCTGGCGGCGCTGGCCGCGGCCAGCGGGCGGGATCTGTCGGCGTGGGCCGAGGTATGGCTGCGGCGGGCGCAGGTCAATACCTTGCGTACGACTCGGGATTCCAACGGATCGATGGCGGTGCTCCAGACCGCTCCCGCGGACTACCCGACGCTGCGTCCTCACCGGCTCGGGATCGGGCTCTACGACCGGGCTGCCGATGGGACCGTGGTTCGGGGATCGCTGGTCTCGGTCGAGGTTGCCGCGTCCGGCCACACCGAAGTACCCGACTTTTCCGATAAGTCGGGCTTGGTGCTGCTCAACGACGGCGATCTGACGTACGCCAAGATCCGGCTCGATGACGCGTCGACCGCGGCCGTGCCCAGCATGCTGCCGCTGATCGGGGACTCGCTGGCCCGGGCCGTGCTCTGGGCCTCGACCCTCGACGCCGTGGTGGACGGCGAGCAGCCGGTCGCCGAGCTGGTCACCCTCGTGCTGGCGGCGCTGCCGGTCGAGACCGAGGTCGTGATCGTCGAGGACGTGCTGCGGGCCACCCGCAGCCTGGTCGACCGCTACTCCACTCCCGAGACCCGGCCCGCGGCGCTCGAACTGGTCGCGCAGGCCGCCGATCGGCTGCTCGCCGTCTCGGAGCCGGGTGGGTCCCGGCAGCTCGCGGCGGCCCGCGGGCTGATCGGGGCCACGGTCGAGACGGGCCGGCTGCAGGACTGGCTGGCCGGGACCGGCGTGCCGGAGGGGCTGCCGATCGACGCCGACCTGCGGTGGCTGATCCTCTACCGCCTGGTCGTGCTCGGGGCGGCCGGCCGGGCCGAGATCGATGCCGAGTTCGAGCGGGACCGCAGCGCCACCGGCGAGCAGTGGGCCGCGCGGTGCCGGGCCGCGGTGCCCGACGCCGACGCGAAGGCCGCGGCCTGGGCGGCGATCGTCGAGGACGTCTCGCTCTCCAACCGGCTCGTCGAGATGACCGCCTCCGGGTTCTGGCAGCCGGAACAGCTTGGCCGGCTCACCCCGTACGTGGCGCGGTATTTCGCCGACATGCCGTCGATGATGCGGGTCCGGAGCGGGATGAGCGCGGAGCGGACGGTCGGGCTCGCGTACCCGGATGTGGTCGTCGACCCGGAGACCCGGCGGCTCGCCGCTGAGCTGTTGGCCCGCGAAGATCTCGATCCGATCCTGCGGCGCGTCGTGCAGGACACGGACGACGACATGCGGAAGGCGCTCGCCGCGCGCTTCTGACCTTTGCGAACCCAACTTTGCTAAACGCTCCTAGCAGCTACCCTCGCCCGTAGGCCCTGTTTCGTAACCCGACCAGGGCTGCGGCGTGGCCCAGGCGCCGCCTGACGGCGCCCGCAGGGCGACGCCAGCCGACCCCTGGACCTCGCCTCGCACTTGGCCGGGTTACGAAACAGGGCCTTGGGGGTGCGCGTGGAGTGGTCGGAGGAGCTCGCCGGCGGTCTGCTGCAGGCCGCCCCCGACGCGATCCTGGTCATGGCGAGCGACGGCCGGATCGTGCTGGTCAACGACCGGGCCGAGGAGCTGTACGGCCGGCGCCGTGACGAGCTGCTCGGCACCCGCATCGAGTCCCTGATCACCGACGACGCCCGGATGATGCCGGAGTCCCGTCGGCGCCGGCTGGACGAGGGACGGCCCGGGCCGATCGGCGCGGTGACCACGACGATCCGGCGGCGGGACGGCGACGAGATACCGGTCGAGTCGTCGGTCGCGATCGTGGACACGCCACAGGGTCGTCTCGCCGTCTGCGTGATCCGGGATCTGAGCGAGCGAGCGCGGGCCGAGCAGGAGAAGGCGCGGCTGCGGGCCGAGGCGCATGTGCATCGGAGTCAGCGGCTGGAGAGCCTGGGGCAGCTCGCGGGAGGGATCGCGCACGACTTCAACAACATGCTCGGCGTGATCGTGAATTATGCGAACTTCGTCATCGAAGAGGCGGAATCTCCCGCGCCCGATCTGAAGGCGATCGCGGCGGATGCCCGGCAGGTGGTGCGGGCGGGGGACCGGGGAACCGACCTGACCCATCAGCTGCTGGCGTTCGCGCGGCGGGAAGTGGTGCGGCCGCAGGTGCTGGACCTCAACGCGGTGATCTCGTCGGTGGAGGAGTTGCTGCGGCGGTCGCTGGGCGAGCACATCAGTCTGCTGGTGCGGGCCGCGCCCGGCTCGCCGGCCGTGGTGTGCGATCCGGGGCAGATCGAGCAGCTCTTGGTGTGTCTGGCGGTCAATGCCCGCGATGCCATGCCCGGCGGCGGCGATCTGGTGATCGATACGTCGCGGCACGGGGATCAGGTGCGGCTCCGGGTCAGCGACTCGGGGCAGGGAATGTCCGCCGACGTGATGGAACGAGCCTTCGAACCATTTTTCACGACAAAAGGTAGCGGGGAGGGTAGCGGGCTCGGGCTTGCCACCGTGTACGGGATCGTCACTCAGGCCGGCGGGGAGGTCAGTCTGGCCTCGTCGGTGGGGCTCGGGACGACCGCTACGGTGCTGCTGCCCGCCGCCACCCCATCGGACAAATCCGATTTATCCCCAGTTTCTGATAGATCGCCCGCTCGCGGGCGAGGGGAGACGCTGCTTGTCGTCGAGGACGAGGAGGCGCTGCGGGACGTGGCCGGGCGGATCCTCTCGGGCGCCGGCTACCGAGTGCTCTGCGCCCCGTGCGGACCGGCGGCGCTGGACATCGCGGCCGGGCACGACGGCCCGATCGACCTGCTGCTGAGCGACGTGGTGATGCCCGGGATGCTCGGCAAGGAGCTGGCCGAGCGGCTGACCGGGGTGCGCCCCGCGACCCGGGTGCTCTACATGTCCGGATACGCCCAGCCGGTCCTGCACTCGCAGGGCACGCTCGACCCCGGGGTGGCGCTGCTGGAGAAGCCGTTCACGGCCGATGACCTGCTCGCCGCCGTGCGCGGCCGCCTCGACGATTGATCTCCACCCTTGATCGGAAAAGCGCCTATATTTTTCTGATGCGCCGGATCGGGATCATGGGTGGGACCTTCGACCCGATCCACCACGGGCACCTGGTGGCCGCCAGCGAGGTGCAGGCCCGTTTCGACCTGGACGAGGTCGTCTTCGTGCCCACCGGTCAGCCGTACGAGAAGGGCAAGGTCTCCCCGGCCGAGGACCGCTACCTCATGACCGTCATCGCGACGGCCTCGAACCCGCGTTTCCACGTCAGCCGCGCCGACATCGACCGCGACGGCCCCACCTACACCGTCGACACCCTGCGTGACATGCGGGCGATCTTCGGTGGCGACGCCCAGCTGTACTTCATCACCGGGGCCGACGCGCTCGCTCGCATCCTGAGCTGGAAGGACGCGCTCGAGATGCTGACCATGGCGCACTTCGTGGGCGTCACCCGGCCCGGCTTCGAGCTCTCCGACGACCACCTTCCCGACGACTCGGTCACCCTCGTCGAGGTTCCCGCCATGGCGATCTCCTCATCGGCCTGCCGGGCGCGGGTGGCCGGCGGCGAGCCGGTCTGGTACCTGGTCCCCGACGGTGTTGTGCAGTACATCAACAAGCGCGGCCTCTATCGGGGGTCGGGAAATGTCACACGGGTGTGAGACGCTTGTATCTCCAGGACACCGAACGAAGGGACGCTCTTGCCCGTCACTGAGCGCGCGCTTGAACTCGCGATGACGGCCGCGCAGGCCGCCGCCGACAAGAAGGCGCAGGACATTGTCGTCATCGACGTCGCTGAGCAGCTCTACATCACCGACGCCTTCGTGATCGCCTCCGCGTCCAACGAGCGGCAGGTCGTCGCGATCGTCGACGCTATCGAGGAAGCCCTGGTCAACCTTCCGGAAAAGGCGAAACCCGTGCGCCGCGAGGGCGAGCGTCAGGGCCGGTGGGTGCTTCTCGATTACGTCGACATCGTCGTGCACGTCCAGCACGCCGAGGAGCGCGAGTTCTACGCCCTCGACAAGCTGTGGAAGGACTGCCCGACGATCCCGTTCGTCGACCGCGACCTGGCCGACGCTGAAGCATCGTGATTTCGTGGGCGCCGGCCGCGTGAGCCGGCTGATCGTCTGGCGGCACGGCAACACCGACTGGAATGCGAGTCATCGCGTCCAGGGCCAGACCGACGTGCCGCTGAACGCGGTCGGCCGGCAGCAGGCCGTCGACGCCGCCGAGCTGCTGGTCAAGATGCGGCCCGCCGCGATCGTCTCCAGCGACCTGCACCGGGCCGCCGACACCGCGGCCGCGCTGGCCGCCCTGACCGGCCTGTCGATCAACTACGACAAGCGCCTGCGGGAGCGGTACTTCGGCAACTGGCAGGGCCTCACGATGACCGAGGTGGCCGGGCTACACCGCGACGAGTACGACCGGTGGAAGCACGGCCACGAGGTCGGCGGCGAGGTTGAGACCCTGGCCGACCTGGGCAAACGCGTCTCCGAGGCGCTCCGCGCGGCGGCCGAGCTGTCGCCACCCGGCGGCACGGTCGTGGTGGCCACCCACGGCGCGGCGGCCCGGCAAGGCATCGGGCATCTGCTCGGGTGGCCGCTCGAGCAGCTACGCACGCTGCGGGCATTGCAGAACTGCCATTGGGTCGAGCTCACCCACGACCGGGAAAGAGGGTGGCAGGTCGCGGCGTACAACGTGGGGCCGTTCACCGACCGCCCGGTTCCTCCTCCGGTCTGAGGAACTCGCGGTGATCCGGTAGCGTCCAACCATCATGCTGACCCGTCGTGCCGCTGTTCTGGTGACGCTCGTGCTCTGCCTGGCCGGTTGTGCCAATGGCGGACCGGAGCCGTCGGCAGCGCCTTCCGCCTCGGCTTCCCCAACGCCATCGGCCTCCCCCTCGGCATCCCCTTCGCCCTCGGCCTCCCCCTCGCCCTCCGCGCCGCTTTCGCCGTCCACCGAGCCCAGCGGGAACAACCCGACCGCGAGCGACGCCGAGACGATCACCGGTACGGTCGAGGCCGGGGTCGAGCCCAACTGCCGCCTGATCAAGGACAGCGCCGGGTCCCACCTGCTGTTCTTCGACTACGCGTCGCTGCGCGCCGAGGCGACCGTCGGCAAGAAGGTGACGGTGACCGGCCGTTCCGAGCCCAAGATGATGTCCACCTGCCAGCAGGGCATCCCCTTCGTCGTCTCCGCGATCCGCCCCGCCTGATCGTTTCGTTCGGCTCCTATGCGTCCGTGCGGGCGCGGATCGGTTAACGTGCCTCGCATGCCCGTCGCGGTCGTCACCGACTCCACCGCGTACCTGCCCGCCGAGTTGAGCGGCTCGTATGACCTGACCGTCGTCCCCCTCACGGTAGTGATCAACGGCGCCGAGGGCCTGGAGGGCTTGCAGGTCCAGCCCGCCGAGGTGGCCCGCGCGCTGAGCGCCCGCCGTTGGGCCGTCAGCACTTCCCGTCCCGCACCGTCCCAGTTCGCCGACGCCTATCGCCGGCTCTTGAAGGCCGGCGCCGACGGCATCGTGTCGGTGCACCTGTCGGCCAAGCTCTCCGGGACCTACGAGGCCGCGTGCCTGGCCGCCACCGAGGTGGGCGAGCGCGTCCAGGTGGTCGACAGCAAGACCACCGGGATGGGCCTGGGTTTCGCCGCGCTGGCCGCTGCGGCGGCGGCAGCCGACGGCAAAGACCTTGATTCCGTACGCGCGGAGGCGGCCGACCATGCTTCGCGCGTGAGCACCCTCTTCTACGTGGACACCCTGGAGTTCCTGCGTCGCGGAGGCCGCATCGGCGCCGCCTCGGCCCTGCTGGGGACGGCTCTCGCGGTGAAGCCCATCCTCCACGTGGCGGACGGCGCGATCGTGGTCCGCGACAAGGTCCGCACCGCGGGCCGGGCATTGGCCAAGCTGGTCGACCTGGCGGTCGAGGCCTCCGGCGACGGCGAGGTGGACATCGCCGTCCACCACTTGGAGGCGCCCGAGCGAGCGGCCGCTCTGGCCGATGCCGTCTCGTTGCGCCTCTCCGACCGCCTGCGGGACTGCTACATCACGGAGATAGGCGCGGTCGTGGCCGCCCACGTGGGCCCCGGCCTGGCCGGCGTGGTCGTCCACCGTCGCCCCTGAGTCACCAACGCCTCCCGCG
>NZ_JBITDW010000016.1:0-145008 GCF_044454685.1 Actinoplanes sp. NPDC051513 | reverse complement strand
CGCCCGCCCGCCGCGCCTCCCGCGCCCGCCCGCCGCGCCTCCCGCGCCCGCCCGCCGCGCCTCCCGCGCCCGCCCGCCGCGCCTCCCGCGCCCGCCCGCCGCGCCTCCCGCGCCCGCCGCTGCGTCCGCCTGCCGCGCCTGCCGCGCCCGCCCGCTGTGCCGCGTGCGCCGCCTGCGCGTGCCGCTTGCGCTGCCTGCGCCCGCCGTGCCGTTCGCGCCTCGCCGTCAACCCGGCTGCGCGGTGGCCGGGTGGTTGGCCGGCCAGCCGTCGGCGGACCAGCGGGCCGGCTCGTAGCCGGCGGCCGGCCTCAGGTGCGGGAGCACCTCGTGCCAGGCCCGCACCTGGTCGCCGACCTGCACCTCGTCGGCCGCGGGGAGCAGCGTTGCCTCGTCGTGCTCCCAGAGCGCGCGGGTGCGCCAGCCATGCTCGTCCGAGCCCACGAGTCGCAGCCCGGCCATCGGCGCGGCCGGGCGCGCGCCGGCGTCGGTCCGCGGTCGTGGGCCCGGCCGGCGCCGGGCCCGCGGCGACGTGAGCCGGGCGACTCCGTCAGCCGCGTCACCGGGCGGCGGATCGCCAGGCTTGGCGGCCTGGCGCGTGTACTCGTGGACCGCGAGCACCCGCTCTGCCCGCCGCACTTCCTGGTGCAGAGGATGACCGGCCGGCGCGTTGTAGGGCACCGTGCAGCCGTGCTCGTCGTACCCGTACGCCATGGGGCTTATCGGCCGTGCCGAGGCCGCATAGATCTCCTCCGCCTGGGCGAACAGCCCGCGCAGGTGCTCGCTCCCGTCCGCCGTGACCAGGAGCGTGCCGCGCTCCGGCGCGAACGCCACCGGCACACCGCCGACCTGCCCCTTCAGCTGCTCGAGCCAGTGTTCCAGCAGCAGGTGCGACGTCCAGTAAGCGTCCCCGTCATCCACGAACCGGACCACGACCGGCTCGCCCGCGACGCCGAGCAGCACCGCCGCGGACAGGTTCGTCCGGGCCGCCGCGAAGACCTCCTCCGCGCTCACCCCCCAACCGGCCGGTTGATCCGGCCCGACGTAGGTCATGGTGTCCGGTTGATCGACCACCACGTACTCGAACAGGAACGGAAGGACCCGCCGCCTCAGCGGGGATCCCGGCGTGCCACCGCGCAGCACCGGGCGCAGCAGCGGTCGAGCCTCCGTCCAGCCCAGCGGCAGCCGGGGCGTCGTCACCAGGCCGGCGACGAACCGATCCACCTGGCCTCTCCGTCGCCTGCCCCGTGCCGCCAGCAGCGGGGCCAGCTCCAGGATCGTCGGCGTCTCGTCGCCGTCCGCGGTGAAGCGGACCCGGAAACCGCGTGCGTCGTACCGTGCGTCGGTGAACCCCGCTCGGCGCAGCCGGCGGATGACCTGCCCGCCTAGCCGCGCCCGGGCAATCCTCTCCAGCAGGCCCACCCGACGCCTCATCTCCCTTGAGGCCGCCGACCTTAGCGCACGGCACCGACACTTTTCCGCCCGCGGATGACCCGCGCCTCGAGATCGTCGTCGAAGAGCAGGTCAGCCTCGAGCCCGGCGGCTCGCACCACCTCGACAGCCGCCGGAGCCTGCGCCTCGGTGATCTCCGAGAGCACGATGCCACCGGGCGCGAGCCAATCGCCGGTCGCCGTGACCACGGCGCGGAAGACGTCGAGTCCGTCGGCGCCGCCGTCCAGCGCGGTGCGCGGCTCATGATCGCGAGCCTCGGCCGGCAGCAGCGGGATGTGCCGCGTCGCGACATAGGGAACGTTGGCCAGCAGCACCGCGACCCGGCCGCGCAGGTCGCCGGGCAGCGCGTCGAAGAGATCACCGTGGTGGACGTCGCCGTCCAGATTGTCCCGGGCGCAGGCGACCGCGACCGGATCCACGTCCGCCGCGTGCAGCTCGATCCCCGGTCGCCGGGCCCGCACGGCCAGGCCCAGCGCGCCCGACCCGCAACAGAGATCGACCACGACCGAGCCCCGCTCGGCGGTCTCCGCGGCGATCCGGACCAGGAGCTCACTGCGTACGCGTGGAACGAAAACGCCCGGACGAAGCCGGACCCGAACCCCGCAGAAGTCGGCGAAGCCGACGACCTGCTCGAGCGGCTCGCCCAGCGCGCGCCGCTCGACCATCGCCATCAAGGTGGCCTCGTCAGTCGCCGCATCGGCCAGCACCGCCGCCTCGTCCTCGGCGAACACGCAGCCTGCGGCGCGTAGCCGACTGATCGCCTCGTCGACGGCGGGCGCCGGAATCCCCGTTTTCACACGCCAGTCCTTAGCACAAAATCGAGGCGCGTGTGAGTTATCCACAATGCGGGGTTGTCCACAGGGCCGCGCGCAGAGATCGCCCGAAATCCCTACCGTGCCCGGCGTGAGTGAGGACGACGTCGTAGCGGCAAGGCTGCGGTCGGTCCTGGCCGCGACGACCCATGACGTACGCGACCAGGCCGCCACCGCGGCCCCTCGCCGTGTCCTCCGTGGCGGGCCGGTGGCGACGTCCCGCTATACGACGGCGCTCTCCGATCTCGCGGAGGTCGGGAAGCCGCTGGACTGGACGGACGTGGTCACCTCCTGGCCGGACGACGTCGATCTGGATCCGCTGCCCGAGCAGCCACCGGCGCCGGCCGTCGCGCCTTCGGCCAAATCCGTGCTGCCTCCGGCGTCCGAGCCTGATCCGACCGGCGGCTATCCGCCGGGAACGGCGTGGGCGTCGCCGCCGGGCTCCCTGGCCGAAGACGCGACCTCGCAGCACGACGACGATCCGCCTCCGTCCCCTCCCGGAGATCCCATGCCCGAGCCCGAACCGTTCTGCCCTCCTCCGACGCCGGCGGTGCGTCCCGCCGGCCAGTCGCTGCCGCCGCCGTCCTGGGTATTGCCCGAGGATCCGTACGCCACGGCGCCGTGGCCCGATCCGCCGTCGACGTCCTGGCCCGATCCACCGTCGTCGAGGCCTGATCCGTCGGCGTCGTGGCCGGAGCCGGCGGACGCCTATCCCGAACCGGCGGAGCCCACGCTGACCAGCGCCGGCGCCTTCGGCGGCGATCAACCGGAGAACGGCCGGCGCATCGGCCTGGGCGCGTTCGATCCCGGCCGCCGCGGCGTCCGGGCGCTCGTCGCGGTCGCCGCCGTGGTCGTCCTGATCGCCGGCCTGCTGGCGTGGCGATCCCGGCCGCGGGTCGATCCAGTCGCGCCGCCGTCCTTCGAGGTCACCGGTGCCGTGACCGAGCCGTCGGGGCAGGGTGGCGCGAGCTCGGCCACCGCCGAGGTCGTGGTCGCGGTCGGCGGCAAGGTCCGCAAGCCGGGCCTGGTACGCCTGCCGCCCGGCGCCCGCGTGGCCGATGCGCTGAACGCGGCCGGCGGCGCCGAGCCCGGCGTCGACGTGGCGGTGCTCAACCTGGCGCGGAAGGTCGTCGACGGCGAGCTCATCATGGTCGGCGTCACCCCGCCGCCGGGCGTGGCCCTGCCCACCGGCCCCGGTCCCGCGGCCACCGGCGCCGCCGCGCCGGGCGGCCCGATCAATCTGAACACCGCGACCCTCGCCGACCTCGACACCCTGCCCGGTGTCGGTCCCGTCCTGGCGCAGCGGATCATCGACGCCCGGGACGCCCAGGGCGGCTTCAAGGCGGTCGGCGACCTGCGCAAGGTCGACGGCATCGGCGACGCCCGTTACGAGCAGCTGAAAGACCTGGTGACGGTGTGAACGGCCCGGTGCCGGACCTGCGGCTCGCCGGGTTCGCGGTGGCGGTCTGGCTGTCGTCGCTGCCGGCCCTGTACCTCTCGGCGCGCTCCGGCCTCCTGCTGAGCGCAGCGGCCCTGGCCGGCGCCGCCGTCGCCATGGCGCTCCCTCCGAAGCGACCGGCTCTCGCGGCAGTCCGCTGGATAGCGGTGGCGACGCTGCTGGGCGCGGGGTGCGGGGCCGGCATGACCGGGGCGCGGGTCACGACGCGCGAGTCCGGGCCGCTGGTCGCGCTGGTGCGGGCCGGCGATCCCGTACGCGTCGAGGCTGTCGTTCGTGACGACCCACGTGCCTTGAGCGGATCGCCCGGCCTGCCCCCGACCTACCTGGTTGCCGTCGATCTGCGCAGGGTCGCCGCCGAGGACGCGCCGCCGCTGACCCTGTCGGCCCGGGCTCTGGTGCTCGGCAGCGATCCCGGCTGGCGGGTGGTGCTGCCGGGGCAGCGCGTGATCGCCCGCGGCAAGCTGTTGCCACCGCGCGGCGGCGACCTGCGAGCCGCGGTGGTCTCGGTGAAGGAGGCGCCCGAGCTGATCGGGCGCCCGTCGTGGGCTCAGCGGGCCGCGGGACAGCTGCGGGCAGGCCTGCAGCGGGCGTGCGAGCCGCTGCCCGACGATGCGGGTGGCTTGCTGCCGGGGCTGGTCGTGGGGGACACGAGCCGGTTGGACCCGGCGCTGAGCGACGACTTCCGGACGACCGGAATGACACACTTGATGGCTGTATCGGGCGCTAACGTGGCGATTTTGCTGGGCGTCGTTTTGTTCGCCGTGCGGTGGACCCGGGCCGGGCCGGTGACGCGGGCGCTGGTCTGCGCCGTCGTCCTGGTCGGTTTCGTGATCTTGGCCCGGCCGTCGCCGAGCGTGGTGCGGGCGGCGGCGATGGGCGGGATCGGGCTGATCGGCCTGGCTTCCGGCCGGCCGCGGGCGGCGTTGCCCGCGCTGGCCGCGGCGGTTGCGGTCCTCATCCTGTACGACCCGGAGCTGGCGGCCGACCCGGGCTTCGCGCTTTCGGTGCTGGCCACCTCGGGCCTTCTCCTCCTGGCGCCGCCGTGGCGGGACGCGCTGCGGAGGAAAGGATGGCCGCCGGGCGCCGCCGAGGCGCTGGCCGTCCCCGCGGCCGCCCAGGTGGCCTGCGGCCCGGTCGTCGCCGGGCTCTCCGGCGCCGTGAGCCTCGTCGCGATCCCGGCGAACCTCGTTGTCGTGCCGGCGATCGCCCCCGCCACCCTGCTCGGGATCGCCTCGGCCGTGCTGTCGCCGGTGTGGCCGGCCGGTGCCGAGTTCGCGGCGTGGCTGGGCCACTGGCCGGCGAAGTGGCTCGTGCTGGTGGCGAGGTATGGCGCCCGGGTGCCCGCCGGCGCCCTGCCTTGGCCGGGTGGAGTGTGCGGAGCCCTCCTGCTCGCCGCGATCACGATTGCGCTGCTGATCGCGGCCCGCCGGGCGCTGGTGCGACGCCTCGTCCTGGTCGCCGCGCTGGCCGGGATGCTGGGTGCGCTGCCGGTGCGGCTGCTCGCCTCCGGCTGGCCGCCGGCGAACTGGGTGATGGTGGCCTGCGCGGTCGGCCAGGGTGACGCGGTCGTCCTGCCGGCCGGCCCGGCTCGCGCGGTCGTGATCGATGCTGGGCCGAAGCCCGAACCGGTCGACCACTGCCTGCGTCGGCTCGGGGTCCGGCAGGTCGTGCTCTTCGTGGTCAGCCATTTCCACGTCGACCACATCGGCGGGGTCGCTGGAGTGTTCCGGGGGCGGGAGGTTCTGGCCGTCGTCGGCCCGGAGTGGCCCGACCCGCCCGCCGGACGGGCCTCCGTCGCGGCCGCCGCCGGTCGGCTTCCGCTCCACGCGGTGGGGCCGGGGTGGGCGTACACGGTGGGCAGGCTGCGGCTGACCGTGATCGGGCCGTACGAGCCGCTGCACGGCACCAACTCGGATCCGAACAACAACTCGCTGGTGCTGCGGGCCGAGATGCACGGCGAGACTGTGCTGCTGCCCGGGGACGCGGAGACCGAGGAGCAGGACGAGCTGCTGCGGCATCTGGGCGCTCCGGCGCTGCGGGCGGATGTTCTGAAGGTCGCCCACCACGGGTCCGGCTACCAATCGCCCCCGTTTCTCGACGCGATCGATCCGGCCGTGGCGCTCGTGTCGGTGGGGAAGGACAACGACTACGGGCATCCGAACGCGTCGGTGCTCGCCCGGCTGGCCCGTGGGGGAGCGCGGGTGCTGCGTACCGATCAGTCGGGGGATCTGGCCGCGGTCGCCACCGGCCGTGGACTTGCCGTGGTGGCTCGTGGATCCCCGCCGGAGTGAGCGTGGCGCCTCTGGGGGCGGGCGCCGACACGCCCGGGTTAGGCCGTTTGGTTGGCATTGGTGCGGGTCGATGATGATTGCGTCGATCGAGCGTGACCACGCAGACATCCAGCCTGATCGAGCGACTTTACGGGTGTCGGCGCATAGTAGGTCGCCAATATGTCGGCTTTCGCATTCGGTGATCGGCGTTCTGCGCGTAGGAGTGAGGCTCGCGGAAACGTCAGACCCCCGTGCGACGATGTTGGGCGTGAACACCGCGCCCCCCGACCAGCTGTTGCTCGTTCTCGGCGACGAGGAGTTGCTCGCCGCGCGCGCGATCACGGCCGCGGTCGATGCGGCGCGCGCCGACGATCCCGGGGCCGACGTCCGGGAATACGAGGGCGGTGCGATCAACGCCGGCGAGGTCGCCGAGATGCTGAGCCCCTCGCTGTTCGGCGGGCGCCGGGTGCTGGTGATCCGCGCTGGGCAAGACGCGCGCAAAGACCTGATCGCCGCCCTGCTGGCGTATGCGAAGAGTCCCGACCCCGAGGTGACGCTGATCGTCGCGCACCTTGGCGCGGCCAAGGGCAAGGCGTTCGCCGACGGTCTGCGCTCGGCCGGCGCCACCGTGGTGCCCGCGGCCAAGCTCAAGGGCGACCGCGAGCGCATCGCGTTCGTCCGCGACGAGTTCCGCCGCAACGGCGGCCGCTGCGACGAGGCGGCCGCGTCGGCGCTGCTCGCGTCCGTCGGCAACGATCTGCGCGAGATCGCGGCGGCCTGCTCGCAGCTGCTCGCCGACACCGACGGCAAGATCACCGAAGCGGTGGTGGCGCGTTACTACAAGGGCCGCGCCGAAGTGAGCGGCTTCACGGTGGCCGACGCGGCGATGGTCGGCGACGTGCCGGGCGCGCTCGAGGCGCTGCGCTGGGCGCTGCACGTCGGCGTCGATCCGGTGCCGATCGCCGACGCGATCGCCGACGGCGTGCGCACGGTGGCCAAGGTCGCGGCAGCGGGGCGCGGAAACCCCTACCAAATGGCCAGCAGCCTCGGCATGCCCGCCTGGAAGATCCAGCGTGCCCAGGAGCGCAGCCGCGGCTGGACCCCCGAGGGCCTGGTCGACGCGATGCGCGCCGCCGCCGACTGCAACGCCGCCGTCAAGGGCGGCGCCGAAGATCGGGGCTATGCGCTCGAGCAGGCCGTTTTCGCCGTCGCCGCGGCACGTCGCGGGGGCGGGGCCCGATGACCGGGCGTACCGAGGCGCACCCGCCGATGTACGCCCGCATGCTCCGGTTGCGGCACGTCGCGCCGAGCGGCTTCCTGTGCTTCGTCTTCCTCGAGGGCAGCGTCGCGCTGGGCGCCCTGCTCGCCCTGGCCGAGCTGGTCAGCTGGTGGGGGGTGCTGGCGCTGCCGATCATGGTCGCGCTGATGGTCAAGCTCAACGACGTCATCGCCGGCGTGCTCACCGAGCCGGCGGTCCCGGCCGGTCCGGCCGCGGCCCGGGCCGAGGTGCTTCGCCCCGCTGCGGCGGGCGGGCCTCATCCGCCGGTCCGCATCGCCGAGGAGGCGACGACCCGGCTGCCGGGCGTCATCAACCGCGAGCGTGGCGCCCCGGTCATGCGCCCCTGGGCAGAGCAGTTCGAAGAGCAGCAATGGCGCGTCCGGCAGTCCGCCAGCCGCCGTTACGAGTGAGCGGCGCTGCCCGGGCGCTTGGCTGAGGCTGCCGCGCCCGGATAGTTGTGCGGCGAGGCAGAGCATCGCGGGTTTCGCGCCACGGCGGTGAAGGCCCACGGGCAGATCCTTTGCGGCGTGTCTCGCAGGCGGCTGCTCGCAGAGGCGGCTGTTGGTGGCGTGCCATCGCGAGGCTGCGGGCAAGGCCCGGTGTCATTGCGAGGCCGCGACCGCGCGCCGGAAACGACGCGGGCACCGCCCTCGGACCGTGAGGGTCCGGCGATGCCCGGGTGTGGTCGTCGATGACCGGCTCGCATGAAGCGAGCAACGGCGCGGCGGCCTCCGTGCTGCCGCGCCGGCGGTCCGGTGAGGGACCAGCCTGACGGATCAGGCAGACAGCGAGGCGACCCGCTTGGCGATGGCCGACTTGCGGTTGGCCGCCTGGTTCTTGTGGATGACGCCCTTGCTGACAGCCTTGTCGAGCTGACGCGAGGCGTCACGCAGCAGAGTGGTAGCCGTCTCGGTGTTGCCCGCCTCGCTCGCCTCGTTGAACTTGCGAATCACGGTCTTCAGCGACGACTTGACCGACTTGTTGCGCAGCCGGGCCTTCTCGTTCTGCCGGTTGCGCTTGATCTGGGACTTGATGTTCGCCACGCGACAGCCTTGTCCTGACTAGGTTTGGAAACTGGTCTCAAGCGCGGTGGCCACCGCGGTCGTCCGCCGAAACAGCCAGCCGCCGGAGCGACTGTCTGCCGGAGCAGCAAACAGCGGCGCGTCACCACACGCGATGCACCAGACTACCAGCACCGCCACGACCCGCCAAAACGGCCGCCTCACTACCAGCCGCGGCGTTCCGCCAGCCACGCCAACGCCTGCTCTCCGCTGAACCGCTGATGCTGCCGGCTGTGCGGCGACGCGCTGCTCGGGGTGCCGTCCGCGCGGATCAGCCAATAGCCCGCGAGCGCCGCCAGCGCCCCGTCCACGCCCTCGTCCGGCGCGTCCCAGGGGCTGAGGAGGGCGTCCGTGTCCAGGCCGCTGGCGAAGGCGCTGACCAGCAGCGTCACGGTGTCGAACCAGGGCGCGCCGAGGCACGGCCAGGTCCAGTCGCACAGCCAGGCCTGGCCGCCGCGGTCGATCAGGACGTTGTCGATCCGCAGATCACCGTGCATCATCGCGGCGCCGGCGGCCAGCGCCGGAAGGCCACGTTCCAACGCGGCGAGCTCGCGGACCCGGGTCGGCGCGATGGTGCTGCGGGCGGTTCGCGGCATCGGCTCGCGACCGCTCTCGATCTCGGACCACCAGGACATCTCGCCGCGCAGGATGTCCGGCAGCGCGGGCACACCGACCGCCAGCAGTTCCGGCGTTGGCTCGCGCAGCGCCTCGGCGGCGGCCGACCAGGCGGACAGCGCGGATTCCAGCTCGACCGGTGACCACGGCAGTGACGGGACATGCCCGTCGATCGCTTCCAGGCATAGGGCGAAATATCCGGAATCCACCATCGTCCAGAGCGGCCGGGCGGCGGAGACGGCCTCCGGCAACGCCGACGTGAGTGCCCCCTCCCGGGCGTACCACTGGGAAGTCGGATCCTTCAATGGCGCGGCCTTGACAAAGACGCTCAGACCCGCCGATGTCGTGAGAATCGCGGCGAAAGCGCGGGTGAAGCCGCCGCCGGCGCTCTGCGCCGAGGCGATCGACGCGCCGAGCCGCGCCGAAATGGCTTGCCGCAGGGTTTCCGGCAGGTCAGACCAGAGAGGGCGTACGGCGGTAGCGCCGTACGCGACGTCGGGAAGTGAAATCGGCCGCACCCGACCATCCTGCCGTCCCGATTTTTGTCGTACCCGGCTGGCAGGATCCTGGCCATGAGAACCGACGACTTCTGGGCGGTCATCGGCCGCGCGACCGCCGATCGGCCCGCCTCCCCCGGCGAGGTGGCCAAGCGCGCCGCCGCCGATCTGGCCACCCGCGACCCGGATGAGATCGTCGCCTGGGCCCGCCACTTCGACAAGGTCATGGTCGCCTCCGGCACGCAAGACCTGTGGGCGGCGGCCTACCTGATCAACGGCGGGTGTTCCGACGAGGGCTTCGACAACTTCCGGGGCTGGCTGATCGCGCACGGCCGCGAGGCGGTGGCGCGGTCGGTGCAGTCACCCGATTCGCTGGCCGACGTGCCGGCCGTGCGCGCGGCGTCGGAATCCGGCGCGGTCTTCGAGGCGGAAGAGGTGTTGTCGATCGCGGCCGAGGCGTATCGGCATGCCACCGGTTCCGAGTTGCCGGCGGGGGAGAGTCCGGTGACCCGGCCCGAATCGGCCGAGCTGTGGGATTTCGACAACGAGGAGGAGATGCAGAAGAGGCTGCCGCGCTTGTCCGCGCTGTTCCTCGAGCCGCCGGACTGACGCGATCCGGGCGAGCCCGCTTCGGAGACCGGCCGGCGGGAGACCCGGCGGTGCCTGGGTGGCGGGAGACGCGGCGGTGCCTGGGCGGCGGGAGACGCGGCAGCGGTTCCCGAGTGGGCGGTGCCCGGCCGGCGGTGCCGGCGGGTGGGAGACGCGCGCTGTTTCCGCTGGTCACCTACCTGCTCGGCTTCGACAGCCTGTGGCTGGCGCTGGGGGTGGGCGGGCTCGGCCTCTTCGCCGCCGGCGCGGTGGTGGCGGGATTCACCGGCAAGCGGTGGTGGCTGAGCGGGCTGCGGCAGCTCGCGCTGGGAGACGCGGCGGGACCGGCGGGTGGGGACCAACGTGCGGGAAACCGGTCGAGTGTTTGAGGGCTGCTGCCGGACACTCGGGCCATGGAGGCTGAACAGGGAACTATCGCGGCGGTCAGTTGTAACGACACCTATGCGTTCACGAAGCCGGTTCGGGACGAGATCGTTCTGATCGCCGGGGTCGGGGTGAAGGGTGACGTGCATGCCGGCGTGCACGTCAAGCATCGGGGGCGGGTGCGGAACGATCCGACGCAGCCGAACTTCCGGCAGGTGCACCTGATTCAGCACGAGCTGTTCGCCGAGGTGGGCGCCAAGGGGTTCGCGGTCGCGGCGGGCAACCTCGGCGAGAACGTGACCACCACCGGCGTCGACCTGCTCGCGCTGCCGGTGGGCACGATCCTCCGCTTCGGCCCGCCCGCTGCCGCGACGGCGGGCACGGGCGGCGTTGCGGTGGCGGCGGGCACGGACGCTGCGAGGGCGGGCACGGACGCCCGGGAGGCGCCAGAGGTCGCTGCGACGGGGCTAGCGGGGCGGGACAGGCCGTCTGAGGCGGGAGCGGTGGGGCGGGAAGGGCCGTCCGCGGCCGAGGCGCTCAAGGCGGTGCTGGAGGTGGCGGCCGCGGCGGAGCTCGATCGGGCTACCGCGGCTTCGGCGGTGGCTGTCGCGGCGGCCGCGGCGCGGGATCGGGGTGACGATCCTCGGGCGGCCGTGGTGCTGGCGGGGCTGCGTAACCCTTGTGCGCAGATCAACGTGTTCCGGCAGGGGCTGCTCAAAGAAGTGATCGGGCGGGGCGACGGTGGCGACGTCGTCTACAAGGCCGGCGTCATGGCGGTGGTGCTGCGTGGTGGGCCGATCCGGCCCGGAGACGCGATCATCGCCGAGTTGCCGCCGCTGCCGCATGCGCCGCTTGAACGGGTGTGATCGGGGCTTCGCCGCGGGCGTGGGACGATAGAACACGCCGACCCCTGTGTCGGCGCCCGGCGCCGGCCTGAAGGCGGCGCCACTCCAAGCTTGAGAAGAACGGACGATCGTGCCTGGACCGCTCGACCCTGGTGTGAATGTGATCGGGGCTACCGACCCGAGTCGCATCCGCAACTTCTGCATCATCGCGCACATCGACCACGGCAAGTCGACGCTGGCCGACCGGATGCTGCAGATCACCGGGGTGGTCGACCCGCGGCAGATGCGGGCGCAGTACCTCGATCGCATGGACATCGAGCGGGAACGCGGCATCACGATCAAGTCGCAGGCCGTGCGCATGCCGTGGGTGGTGCGCGAGGGCGACCGCCAGGGCGACACCGCGGTGCTCAACATGATCGACACCCCGGGGCACGTCGACTTCACCTACGAGGTCTCCCGCAGCCTCGCGGCCTGTGAGGGCGCGGTCCTGCTGGTCGACGCCGCGCAGGGGATCGAGGCGCAGACCCTCGCGAACTTGTACCTCGCGATGGAGAACGACCTCCACATCATCCCGGTGCTCAACAAGATCGACCTGCCGGCGGCGCAGCCCGAGAAGTACGGCGAGGAACTGGCCAAGCTGATCGGTGTCGACCCGTCCGAGGTGCTGCGGGTCTCGGGCAAGACCGGCGTCGGCGTCGGCCACCTGCTCGACGAGATCGTGCGGCAGTTCACGCCGCCGGTCGGGGATGCCACCGCTCCGGCTCGGGCGATGATTTTCGACTCGGTGTACGACGTCTACCGCGGAGTCATCACGTACGTCCGGGTGATTGACGGGCGCATCGAGGCGCGCGACCGGATCAAGATGATGTCCACGGGCGCGGTGCACGAGCTGCTCGAGATCGGCGTCGTCTCGCCCGAGATGGAGAAGGCGGGCGCGCTCGGCGTCGGCGAGGTCGGCTACCTGATCACCGGCGTGAAGGACGTGCGCCAGTCCCGGGTCGGCGACACCGTCACCGGCAACAACCGGCCCGCCAAGGAGGCCCTCGGCGGCTACAAGGACCCGAAGCCGATGGTCTACTCGGGCCTCTACCCGATCGACGGCTCCGACTACCCGGCCCTGCGCGACGCCCTCGACAAGCTCAAGCTCAACGACGCCGCGCTGGTCTACGAGCCCGAGACGTCCCTGGCGCTCGGCTTCGGCTTCCGCTGCGGCTTCCTCGGCCTGCTCCACCTCGAGATCATCGGCGAGCGGCTCGAGCGCGAGTTCAACCTCGACCTGATCTCCACGGCGCCGAACGTGGTCTACAACGTCTACACCGAGGACGCGCAGGAGTACGTCGTCACCAACCCGAGCGAGTTCCCCACCGGCAAGGTCGCGGAGATCCACGAACCGGTCGTGCGGGCCACCGTGCTGGTGCCCAACGACTACGTCGGCGCGGTCATGGAGCTCTGCCAGAGCCGCCGCGGCAGCCTGCTCGGCATGGAATACCTCTCCAGCGAGCGGGTTGAGCTGCGCTACACGCTGCCCCTCGCCGAGATCATCTACGACTTCTTCGACCAGTTGAAATCGAAGACCAAGGGGTACGCGTCGCTCGACTACGAGCCGTCCGGTGACCAGGTCGCCGACCTGGTCAAGGTGGACATCCTGCTGCACGGGGAGCCGGTCGACGCCTTCAGCGCGATCGTGCACAAGGACAAGGCGTACGCGTATGGCGTGAACATCGCCGCCAAGCTGCAGAAACTGATTCCGCGGCAGCAGTTCGAGGTGCCGATCCAGGCTGCCATCGGCAGCCGGATCATCGCGCGGGAGACGATCCGCGCGATCCGCAAGGACGTCCTCGCCAAGTGTTACGGCGGTGACATCACCCGGAAGCGGAAGCTGCTCGAGAAGCAGAAAGAGGGCAAGAAGCGGATGAAGATGGTCGGGCGCGTGGAGGTGCCGCAGGAGGCCTTCATCGCCGCATTGTCGACATCCGACTCTCCGGACACCAAGGGAGCAAGCAAGAAGTAACGTCGGTTTGGTTTCTGAAGGACTCGGGAACTCTGGGGCTCGACGGACGCAACGGATGCTCCACCCCCGAGGAGGAACCTCATGACTGTCACCGGCATCATCACCGCGCTCATCGTCGGTCTCGTGATCGGCGCGCTGGGTCGCTTGGTCGTACCGGGCAAGCAGAACATCCCGATCTGGTTGACCATGGTGGTCGGTATCGTCGCGGCGCTGCTGGGTACGGTCATCGCCCGTGCCTTCGGCGTGGCGGAGACCAACGGCTTCGACTGGATCGAGTTCCTGTTCCAGGTCGTCCTCGCCGCGATCGGCGTGGCCCTGGTGGCGGGCGTCGGCAGCCGCCGTCGCCTCACCCGATAACGGAACTGCGACAAGCGCCGGACCTGGTTCAGGTCCGGCGCTTACGCGTGCCGGCCAAGGCGGTCAGTAGCGGAACTTGTGCTGTGCGCTCCGCCGGTTCACCCACGCCGGCAGCTCGTCGACGTGGTCGCGGTGCGGCTGCCGCTCGCCCGGGTCGTGCGCGGCGGTGACGTTGCGCATCGTCACCACGTACCCCCGGACCAGCCGATCTTCCCGCAGGTCGCGATAGGTCGCCTCGATCAGGATCTGCGACTCGTCGGCGCGGCGCAGGGAGCAGAACAGCATGCCGTCCCCGTTGGACTGGAACGCCCGCCGCACCTCGCCGCGATCGTCGGGGTGCACGAGGTCGGTCAGCGTGGAGAGCGGCGTGAAGGGCTCGTCCCCGAGCAGGTCGTGGACGGCCGGGCTCGCGTAGCGGATGCGCTGGTCGTCGTCGATCACCAGCATCAGCTCGGCCGTGTTGCCGATGACCGTGCGCAGGTACTGGTCGCTGTCGCGCCGGCCCACCGCCTCGACCAGCGAGATGCGGTCGAGCGCCAGCGCGGCCTGCCCGGCCAGCACCTCGAGGGCGTCCCGCGTCACCGCCAGCACCTCGCGCTGGGCCTCGACGATCAGCGCGCCCCCGCTGGGCCGCGCCACTGCCAGCGGCTCCAGCCGCAGGGGGCAGACCAGCGTCGACTCGTCGGCCCACCAGCTGCGCGGGCTGGGCCCGGAAGGCGCGGCCGGCACCGCCTGGTCGTCGATCGCGAAGACGAGAGAGCGCAGCGACGACGCCGGCATCAGCTGCCCGACGGCCGCGTGCACCGCCGCCTCGACCGCGGGTGGGTCGGCGGCCGCGACGAGCGCGCCCGACGCCGTCCGCAGCGCACGCTCGCGGGCCGCCGCCTGGCTGTTCTGCGAGATCGAATCGGCGAGCCTGGTGATGGTCAGCAGCAGCGTGAGCCCACCGGCCACGGCGATCACCACACCGTCGTGGATCTCGCCGTGGAGCGCCTCGACGAGCAGCACCGCCGGCGGCGTCGCGACGGCCGCGCCCAGCAGCGCCGCCCAGTGGCCGCGCCACGGGGTCGCGCGCGGCGGCATCGGCCGGGTCAGCCTGGTCATCGACGGATGCAGGGCGGCCAGCCCCCACGTGACATAGAGGACGATGTAGCCGGCCTCGGTGACCAGCCCGGGCGCCACGGGGTAGACGATGTCGCTGGCCAGCATGCCGACCGAGCCGGCCAGCAGAAGCGTCGCCGCCCTGTTGTGCCCCGCGGCCAGCACGAGGCGGCCGGTGACCGCGATCAGCAGGAGGTCGCCGATCACGTCGGCCGCTGAGATCTTCCCGGTCAGGACGTTGTCGCCGATCATGAAGACCCACACGACCAGCAGCGCCGAGCAGGCGCACGCGAGCAGATCGATCAGGCGCGCTCGTTCGACCAGCAGCGAGCCGCCCCGGGTGAACTGGACCAGCGCGGCCGCGACCAGCACGAACATCGACAGGTAGCAGGCCTCGGCGGCGGGCATCGCCCCGGCCGCGTAGAAGACGTCACCCACCGCGATGGCGGCGACCGAGCCGGCCAGCAGCAGCCAGGGGCCGACGCGGCTAGGACGGTGCCAGCGGACGCCGGCGATGATGGCCAGACAGCTCGCCGAACCCAACAGGATCCACTCGATCGCCCTCGACACGTTCTACTTAGTACCAGGGCTGTAGCTGTCTGTCCATGCGCGGGTATACGCTGCGCTATTTGTCCTGTGAATCGATGGACATCACGGAGCGCAACCGTCCATGGGAGCGCGCCCGGGGCATGCCGAGAGACTTTCGCGACGTCAGCTGAAGACTTGGGCGATGACCTGACGCTCGTCCACACCGGCGTCCGCGGTTACAGGCTGCCACTTGCCGTCCGGCGCATGCCATTCGAGATCGGCGAAACGTACCCGTTCGAGTCCGGTGGCCGACGCATGCGAGACGAGCCAGTGCGCGTACCGCCAACCGGTGCTCGCGTCGGAGACCGCGACCGTCAGTCCCGCCGCCTGGGCCGCCGCGGGCGTCTTCGCCAGGCCCTTGCCCCAGTCGAGCTTGAGCCCGTTCATCAGCGCCGCCGCCGCGGCCGCTCCCCGCAGGACGGGCGATCCCGTGACGGTGCAGGCGACCGCGCCGGTGGCGCGACCGGTCAGCGCGCGGGCCAGCACCGCCGACTCGTCAGCCCATTTCGCGTAGGCGTTCGGGTAGGCCGACCGCTGCACGCGCTGCGCCGCGTCGGTGACCCGCATCTTCTCCCAGCCCTTGACCTTCTTGAGCGCGGTGTAGAACTTGTCGGCCGCGTACCGCGGATCCTGGATCTTCTCGGGCGTGCCCCACCCCTGGCTGGGCCGCTGCTGGAAGAGACCCACCGAGTCGCGGTCGCCGGTCTCCAGGTTCTCCAGCTTGGACTCCTGCAGCGCGGTGGCCAGCGCGATCACGACGGCGCGCTCGGGCATGCCGCGGCGGATGCCCACCGCGCTGATCGTCGCGGCGTTGGCCATCTGCACGGAGTCGAGGGTGACCTCGCCGTCGGCCTTGACGGTGCACTCGGGCCCGATGATCTTCGGCAGCTTGATGTCGCCGGACATGCCGCGCATCACGACCACTACGCCCAGGGTGCCGACAACAGCGAGCAACGCCAGCACCACGATCGGCGTCCTGCGCACCCACACCTCCTCGACGGCTCCCCGTGCATCAGGCAACAAGCGTAAACAACGATCGCATCAGGGGACCGTCACTGCGCCGGCACCCACGAGGGCGGGCGCTTCTCGCGGAAGGCGTTGACACCCTCGGTGCCCTCGGCCGAGCGGAAGTAGGCGGCCGAGCGTTCCGACAGCTCGGCCAGCTCGGCCCGGATCGAGGCCGCCGGGGCCCGCCGGAGCAACTGCTTCGCGCCCGCCAGGGCCAGTGGCCCGCCCTGCACCAGGGCGTCGCAGTAGGCCGCCACCGTGGCGTCCAGGGCCTCGGCCGAGACCGCCTTGGTGACGAGCCCGACCTCGGCCGCCCGCACCCCGTCGAAGACCTCACCGGTCAGATAGAGCTCGGTCGCCGCCCGCGGGCTGAGCCGCGGGAGGACCGTGGCGCTGATCACCGCGGGGATGACGCCCAGCCGCACCTCGGTGAACGCGAACGTCGCCTCCCGCACGCAGACCGCGATGTCGGCCGCGGCGATCAGCCCCAGGCCGCCCGCCCGGGCCGGACCGGCCACCCGGCAGACCACCGGCTTCGGGAACTCCCAGAGCGCGGCCAGCACGTCGGCGAGCAGCTCGGCCGGGACGCGGCCGGACGCGCGGGCCGCGGCGGTCTCCTTGAGGTCGGCGCCGGAGCAGAAGACCGGCCCGGTGTGGGAGAGCGTCACCGCGCGGACCGCCGGATCGGTCAGCGCCGCCGAGAGCGCGTCGAGCAGCTGGCTCATCAGTGGCGTGGACAGGGCGTTCCGGTTGGCGGGGCTGTCCAGGGTCACGGTGGTCACCCCGGCGTCGGTGGCGGTGCGGACCAGATCCATGGCCGGAACCCTAACCCGTGCACACTTGACGGATGGCCGGCGCACTTCCCGATGGCGAACCCGTTCCCACCGACGGGTCCCTCCCGCCCGACGCGGCGGCGAGCGCCGGAAAAAACGGATTTGCCGTATACGTTCATGTGCCGTTCTGCGCGAGCCGCTGCGGCTACTGCGACTTCAACACCTACACGGCGAGCGAGCTGGGCGGCGGCACGAGCCGGGAGGGCTACGCCGACACGGTCCTGCAAGAGCTCCAGCTGGCAAAAAACACGATAAATCCAGAAAGAGTGGACACGGTGTTCGTGGGTGGGGGCACCCCGACCCTGCTCAGTGCCGACGATCTGGGCCGCATCCTCGAGGGCATCGACAAGGCCTGGGGCCTGACCGGCGACGCGGAGGTCACCACCGAGGCGAACCCCGAGTCGGTAACTCCCGAATACCTGCGCCGGCTGCGAGCCAATGGCTTCACGCGGATCAGCCTGGGCATGCAGTCCGCCAGCCCGCACGTGCTCAAGATCCTCGACCGCCGGCACACCGCCGGCCGGGCGCCCCGGGCGGCCCAGGAGGCGAGGAAGGCCGGCTTCGACCACGTCAACCTCGACCTGATCTACGGCACCCCGGGCGAGACCCCGGACGACTTCGCCGCTTCCCTCCAGGCGGTCGTCGAGGCCGGCGCCGACCACGTCAGCGCGTACGCCCTGATCGTCGAGGACGGCACCCGGATGGCCGCGCGGATGCGTCGCGGCGAGCTGCCCTACCCGTCGGACGACGTCGCGGCCGACCGCTATCTGGCCGCCGAGCGGGCCCTGACCGACGCGGGCTTCAGCTGGTACGAGGTCTCCAACTGGGCGACGAGCGAAGATTCCCGCTGCCGGCACAATCTGCTCTACTGGACCGGCGCCGACTGGTGGGGCCTGGGCCCGGGCGCGCACAGCCACGTCGGCGGCGTGCGCTGGTGGAACGTCAAGCACCCCACCACGTACGCGAAAAGGCTCGCCGACGGCGTCTCGCCCGGCCATGCCCGCGAGGTCCTCGCCGAGGAGGACCGCCGCGTCGAGGACATCATGCTGCGGGTGCGCCTCAGCGACGGCATCCCGCTGGACGGGCTCGACGAACGCGGGGCCGAGCAGGCGCTCGAGGACGGTCTGCTCGTGCCGGAGGCGTACGCGAAAGGGCAGTTGATTTTGAATTTGAAGGGCCGCCTGCTGGCGGATGCGGTGATTCGTGACGTCGTGTGACGCCGGGCCCCCGACCCGGCGCGACACCACTACTTGATGATTTTTACCGACATGGGGTAGTTGTACGGCTCGTTGTTGCTGGCCTTCACGCCGGCGATGACACCGAAGATGATGCTGATGAGCCAGGCGGCGGCCGTGATCAGGAAGCCGATGCCGATGCACCAGGTGGCGTATCCGATGAAGCCGACGATCGACCACAGGATCTGGAAGTTCAGCGCCTTGACCGCCTCGGCCCGCACGTGGGGCGACTGGTTGCCCCGGGCGAGCAGGGCGACGAGCGGCGCGATCCAGCCCGCCACGCTCCCGCTGAGGAAGGCGCCGGCCGCGCCGCCGAAGTGGGCGACCAAAATCCAGGTGCGGTCGTCCGTGCTGCCGCCGGGTTGCGGACCGTAGCCGTACTGCTGCGAGGGCGGGTTGTAGCCGCCAGGGGGCGGGTAGCCGCCGGGCGGCTGGTTGTACCCACCCGAGGGCGGGCCGTAGCCACCGGAGGGCGGAGGCGCGTAGCCTCCGGGCGGCGGTGGAGGCGGGGAAGAAGGCGGCGGTGTCGAACCCGACGTCGGATCGTTAGCCGCATACGGATTACCTTCACCGGGCGGGCGAGGTGGTTCAGTCATGGCTGACACCGTAGGACCGCAGCTCAATACGGTCGAGAGCGACATGCGGTACGAGTCGATGAATAGACAGTCCACTCGATCATCGCGCCACCGGTCACGGCGACGTAGACTGGCACTCTGTCACCGGGAGTGCCAAGCTTCGCCAGCGTCCGCGAGGGAGGGGTCATGAGTCTGGATGACCGCAAGCTCGAGGTGCTGCGGGCGATCGTCGAGGACTACGTCGAGACGCAGGAGCCGGTCGGCAGCAAGGCTCTGGTCGAGCGGCACCAGCTGGGCGTCTCCCCGGCTACGGTGCGCAACGACATGGCCGTGCTGGAAGAAGAGGGCTACATCCGCCAGCCGCACACGAGCGCCGGGCGCGTCCCCACCGACGCGGGCTACCGCCTGTTCGTCGATCGCCTCTCCAAGGTCAAGGCGCTGAGCCCGGCCGAGCGCCGCGCGATCGAGCGTTTCCTGATCGGCGCGGTCGACCTCGACGACGTGGTGCATCGCACAGTGCGCCTCCTCGCCCAGCTCACCCGCCAGGTCGCGGTGGTGCAGTACCCGTCGCTGGCCCGCTCGGCCGTGCGCCATCTGGAACTCGTCCCGATCTCCACGACCCGCGTGATGCTCGTGATGATCACCGATACCGGCCGCGTCGAGCAGCGCCTGGTCGAGCTGCCGGGCCCGGTCGCGTCCGACGACGTGACCGATCTGCGCCGCAAGGTCAACGAAAAGCTCGCAGGTCAGCGCATGGCCGACACCCCGCCGCTGGTGCAGGGCCTGGTCGACGACTGCGCCCCCGGCCACCGCAACACGATGGCCTGCCTGGCCAGCGTCCTGCTCGAGACGCTGGTGGAGCGCAGCGAGGAGCGTCTTGCGCTCGCCGGAACGGCGAACTTGACGCGGGGAGGTGTGCTGGACTTCCAGGGCACGCTTCGTCCCGTGCTCGAGGCCCTCGAGGAGGAGGTCATCCTGCTCAAGCTCATCGGCGACCTGGAGCCCAGCAAGACCCGGGTGCGCATCGGCGACGAGAACGAGATAGACAACCTCCGGTCGACCTCGGTGGTCAGCACGGGCTACGGCCCGGGGGCGACTATCGTGGGTGGGCTCGGTGTGCTCGGACCCACCCGGATGGACTACCCCGGCACCATCGCCACGGTGCGTGCGGTGGCACGCTACGTGGGCGACCTGCTGGCCCAGAACTGACGGATTCGCGCTGACAATGAGGACCCCAAACCCCGTGGCCAAGGATTACTACGGCATTCTCGGCGTGAGCCGGGAGGCCACCGACGACGAGATCAAGCGCGCCTACCGGAAGCTGGCTCGGCAGTACCACCCCGACGTCAACCCCGACCCCGAGGCCGCCGAGAAGTTCAAGGACATCAACGCGGCGTACGAGGTCCTGTCCGACGACCAGAAGCGGCAGATCGTCGACCTCGGTGGCGACCCGCTGGCTCCCGGCGGCGGCATGGGCCCCGGCGGTCCGGGCGGTCCCGGCGGCCCGTTCGTCGGCTTCCAGGACATCATGGACGCGTTCTTCGGCACGGCGGCCGGCGGCGGCACCCGTGGCCCGCGCCCGCGTACCCGCCCGGGCGCCGACGCGATCCTGCGCCTCGAGCTCGACCTGGTCGAGACGGCGTTCGGCGTCGAGGCCCCGATCACGGTCGACACCGCGGTCCTGTGCACCCAGTGCTCCGGCGCCGGCACCGCACCCGGCACCCACCTGGCCACCTGCGAGACCTGCGGCGGCCGCGGCGAGGTGCAGAGCGTGCAGCGCACGTTCCTGGGCCAGGTCGTCTCGTCCCGCCCCTGCTCCACCTGCCAGGGCCACGGCACGGTCATCCCGCACCCGTGCCCGACGTGCGCCGGCGACGGCCGCGTCCGCACCCGCCGCTCGCTGACCGTGAAGATTCCGGCCGGCGTCGAAGACGGCATGCGCATCCGCCTGGCCCAGCAGGGCGAGGTAGGCCCCGGCGGCGGCACCGCCGGCGACCTGTATGTCGAGATCCACGAGCGCCCGCACGACGTCTACTCACGCAAGGGCGACGACCTGCACTGCCGCGTCACCCTCCCGATGACCGCGGCCGCGCTCGGCACCCGCCTGACCATCAAGACGCTGGATTCCGAAGAGGCCATCGAGGTCAAGTCGGGCACCCAGCCGGCTTCGACGCTGCGCATCCGCGGCAAGGGCGTGCCCCACTTGCGCGGCCAGGGCCGTGGCGACCTTTTCGTCCACCTCGACGTCAAGACGCCCACCAAGCTCACCGCCGAGCAGGAGCGCATGCTCCGCGAGTTCGCCAAGACCCGCGGCGAGGACGTCGCCGAGCTGAGCAAGCAGGGCGGCTTCTTCAGCCGCATGCGCGACGCCTTCAACGGCCACTAGTTTCATCGGCCCGCGCGTTTCAAAGATCAAGGTCAAGATCATTATTTGATACGGGCCGGGACGAGTCCCCGGTGCGCAGGGCGATCGCCGTCGTTGGTCGCGCCTGTGCCGCCCGCGCCGGGCTGAGCTGCCGGGCAGGAACGAAAGAAGGGCCGGCTTTCGCCGGCCCTTCTGCTGTGTGCGCCCACGCGACGCCGCTGTTCATCCCGGCCCGGCGTGGACGGCGTCTGTGCTAGCGCGTGGCGAGGGATCGGCCGGCGTTGGTGGCGGCCTCGTGGGCGGCCTTCTTCAGGAGCTCGGCGGCCTCGATGAAAGCGTCCATGGCCGGGTTGACGCCGGCCAGGGTGAGCTCGCGCTCGATCAGCGTGAGGTCGGCGCCCCACACGTCGGCGACGATGCGGCGCAGGTAGGCCGTGTTGTGGTCCCAGCCCTCGCGCGGGGTGCCGGGGCCGTAGCCGCCGCCGCGGGTGGTCAGCACCAGGGCGGTCTTGCCCTCCAGCAGCGCAGTGCCGGGCACCGAGCCCGCGATGGTCAGGTCGATCCAGGTCTTGACGTGCTGCGAGACGCCGTAGTTGTAGAGCGGCAGCGCCAGAATCACCGCGTCGGCCTCCTGCAGCTCGCTCGCCAGGCTCGCGGCCAGCGCCCGCGCGTCGCGCTGCTCCTGGGTGTGCTGCTCCTCGGGAACGAACTGGGAGTGGATCGCGGTCGCCCAGGCGTCCGCGGGCAGCGGGTCGGCGCCCAGGTGGCGGCGCACGAACGTGGTCTCCGGCCGGACGGACAGCCACTCGGCCTCGGCCAGGTCGGCGAGCTCGCTGCTGGCCGACCGCGGTCCCTGAATGCTGGCGTCGATGCGAAGAACGGTCACGGCTAAACACTCCCTCAACGGTGGTGTTGAATATTCAACACCGCTCGAGATGAAGCTTGCCACGGCAAGTATTGAATGTTCAAGACGGGTACCCTTCAGTGGTGACAAACACCACGACGCCGCCGCAGGACGACGACGTCCCCTGGCTTGCCGACGACGAGCGCGGCGCCTGGATGACTCTGATCTCCCTGCTGATGAGCCTGCCGACCGCCATCGACATCCAGCTCAAGCGGGATTCGGGCCTGAACTTCTTCGAGTACTCGATCCTGTCCGCGCTCTCCCGGCCGCCCGGCCGGGCCGTGCGGATGAACACGCTCGCCCTGTACGCCGGCGGCTCGGCGTCCCGCCTGTCGCACGCGGTCACCCGCCTCGAGAAGCAGGGCTGGGTGCGGCGCGAGGTGCAGAACTCGGAGATCCGCTGCACCGAGGCGATGATCACCGAGAAGGGGGTGGCCGCGCTGGAGGCCGCCGCCCCCGGTCACGTCCGCGAGGCCCGGCGGCTGGTCTTCGATGCCATCACGCCCGACCAGGTCGCGCAGTTGCGGCAGATCTGCCGCCAGGTCATCGGCGCGACCTCCCCCGAGCTCGCCGTGGCCCTCGACCAGGCGATCGTCGAGGCGGCCCAGGACAGTGCCGGGCCCGGCGCCGCGGCCCTCGACCAGGCGCTCCTCGGCCGGGCGGTCGAGACAGCGTGCACCGCGGCAATCGACCGAGCCGAGCGCGAGCAGGCGGCTCTCGGCAGGGCTGGGCCCGAGCGGGCGGCGGAGTCGTCGTGCACGGCGGCTTTCGATGGGGCCGGGCTCGAGCCGGCCGCCGAGTCGCCGGGTGCCGGGCTCCGCGGTTAGCCGGGTGCGCCGGGCCTGGCTCTGGCTGGTCAAGAACACGCTCAACCGCGTGACGGTGCGGCTCGCCCGGGCGGGGCGCGGGCCGTTCGCGCTGGTCCGGCACGTGGGCCGGAAGACCGGCCGGGCGTATGAGACTCCGTTGCTGCTGGCCCGGCTCGGCGACGACTTCGTGGCGGAGCTGACCTACGGGCCGGACGTCTCCTGGTATCGCAACGTGGAGGCGGCCGGGCGGTGCCGGGTGGTGGTGGGCGGCCGGGAGTACGAGATCGACCGGATCGAGGTGTGCCCGCCCGACGTGGGGT
This sequence comes from Actinoplanes sp. NPDC051513, assembly GCF_044454685.1. NCBI lineage: Bacteria > Bacillati > Actinomycetota > Actinomycetes > Micromonosporales > Micromonosporaceae > Actinoplanes > Actinoplanes sp. NPDC051513. The sequence goes on along the minus strand of NZ_JBITDW010000016.1, from coordinate 121,643 downwards.
TGCGGGCCTTCGGGAACCCGGCCGCGCTGGTGCTCAGGCTGATGCGGCGCCGGGACTTCCGGCTGCTGGGCCGGAAGAGTTAGCGCCGTTCAGGAACAGGTCGGGGAGCTGTTCCGGATCCATGGCGCCACGGTACGAAGCGCGTGCATCCGCCTGGCGCGAAAGTCGCGCTGGGGCCTTGCGTGGCAGATGGTCGCGTTGCTCGGCGGGGGCCTTGCCCGACGCGTACGAATAGTGGTTCAGATCTTGGTTCTTGCTCGGTCGACGAGTAGGGGGAGGAGTTCGGCGCGCCAGGTGTCGAGATGGATCTGGCCGGAGGACATGCCGCCGTGGGCGAACTCCTGGCGGAAGACCATGGGCTCGATCTCGGTGGCCACGTCGACGCCGACGATGCGGTTGAACGCGGCGTAGAGCATCGCCTCGCACTCGCCCAGGGTCGGTGGGAGGTACGTGCCGGTGAGGTGGTCGCGCATCGCCTGCCACACCCACGGATCGCCGCGCAGGCCCCAGCGATCGGGCAGCGGGTCGAAGAGGTCGTCCACCTGCTTCACAAGGTCAAGCCTGGCACGGGTGCACGTGGTCCGCACGTCGAGAGCCGGACCGACGACGGCTGCCGCGCTAGGACTTCGTGGCGGGGACCGAGGCGGTCAGCGCCCAGTCGTGGCTGATGTCGGCGGCGGTGCGCAGGAGCTTGGGCAGGTGCTCTTCGAGGAGGGTCTCGACCGACGTCTCGGCGGCGTGGACGGTCACGTTGATCGCGGCGATCACGGCGCCGTCGCCGTCGCGGACGCCGGTGGCTATCGAGCGGATGCCGGGGGCGAGGTCCTGGTCGGCCAGGGCCCAGCCCTTCGCCCGCACCTCGCGCAGCGCGGCCTCGAGATCGGGGGGCGCCGGCTGCCAGCGGGCGTTGATGCCGGAGCGGGACGGCTCGGCGAGAACGGCGGCCAGGGTCGCCGGCGACAGGGCCGCCAGCAGCACTTTGCCCATCGAGGTGGCGGGAGCGGGAAAGCGTGTGCCGATCGTGACGGCCAGGGTGACGATCTTGGGTACGGCCACGCGCGCCACATAGACGATGTCGCCGCCGTCGAGCTGGGCCATCGACGTGGACTCGTTGGTCTGGGAGACCAGCTTCTCCATGTGCGGGCGGGCGACCTCCCACATGCTCAGCGAATTGACGTACGCCATACCGAGGTCGAGCACCCGCGGGGTCAGGGCGTAGCCGCGGTCGGCCGAGCGCACGTAGCCGAGCTCTTCCAGGGTGATCAGGATGCGTCGCACGGTGGGGCGGGCCAGGCCGGTGTGACCGGCGATCTCGCTGAGCGTCATGGCGGGCGTGCCGGCGCGGAAGGAGCGCAGGACGTCGAGGCCGCGAGCGAGCGCCTCGATGAAGTCCGGTCCCGTGCCCCTTCCGCTGTCGGTCATTTGCCGAACCCTACTTGGTGTACTGATAGGGGTTGTGCAGGATCCTCGCCTCGGGAATCTCCGGGTTCATGCCGCGCTTCCAGGCGTCTTCGCCCATCGTCTCGCGCAGGTAGTCGATGGTTGCGTTGACCTTGGCGCGGGCCGTGGTGAGATCGGCGTCGACCAGTTCGCCGTCGCGCTTGACCACCTTGCCGCCGACCACGACCGTGTCGACGTCGCCGCGCTGCGCCTGGAAGACCACATGGCCGTACGGGTTGAGCACGGGGAACATCGCGGGCGAGGACTCGTTCTTGATCAGCACGACGTCGCCCTGGCGGCCCGGGGTGAGCGCGCCGATCGAGGAGTCCATGCCGAGCGCCTTGGCGCCGCCGCGGGTGCCCCAGTCGACGACCTGCTCGGCGCGCAGCTGGTGGTGGGTCACGGTCTCTTTCTTGCCGTGCGCCTCCATGTGCTCGCGGACCCGGTCGGCGCTGAGCGTGGTGCGCATCGCCGAGAAGAGGTCGCCGCTCCACCACACGCTGGTGTCCATCGACAGCGACACCGGCACGTCGTGCTTGCGCAGCTGCCAGGTGGGCGGGTAACCCTGGCCGGCGCTCTGCTCGCTCTCGGTGGAGACCGACACCGAGCCGCCGGTGGCGGCGATCCGGTGGTACGAGTCGCTGCTGAGCGAGGCCGCGTGGACGTACACGTTCCCGGGGGTCATGAAGCCGTTCTCGTACATGAGCCGGAGGCCGTCGTCGGTGGTGACGCCCCAGACGCCGGCGTGCGTGGTCACCGGGACGCCCAGGTCGCGGGCCACCTCGAAGGCCGCCTTCTCTTGGAACGCCGGGTCGCCGGGTATGTCGAAGGCGAGCTGGAAGCCGGCCAGCTTCCCGCCGTCGATCCTTCGCCGGTAGAAGTCCTGGAAGGCGTCGGAGGTCGACCACTCCCACGGGCCCTGCTGGATGTTGCCGTACGCGAGCACGAACCGGCCCGGCACCGCCTCGAGCGCGTCGACGGCGGCGTCCGCGTGGTCGGCGGTCTGCAGGCCGTGCGACCAGTCGACGGTGGTGGTGACGCCCGAGTCGATCGCCTCGAGGGCGCCGAGGAGGTTGCCGGCGTAGATGTCCTCGGGGCGGAACAGCTTGCCGGACTCGAGGTAGTACCAGACGAAGTACTGGGTGAGGGTCCAGTCGGCGCCGTAGCCGCGCATGGCGGTCTGCCACATGTGGCGGTGGGTGTCGACCATGCCGGGCATCACCACGCCGCCGGTCGCATCGATCTCGATCGCGCCCTCGGGCGCGGTCAGTCCCGGCCCGACCTCGGCAATCTTTCCGTCAATGATCAGCACATCGCCGTTCAGCACCGTGTGCGCGTCGTCCATGGTGAGAACCAGGCCGTTTTTGAAGATCACCGGCCGGTCGCTTTCGCTCATCGCCCATCCTTTCGAGACATCCGGACCGCTGTCCGCAGAGCGGGCAGGGCGAGTGGCGACAGTGTGCTCTCGGTCACGTGCGGGGGTCAATAGTCTGTTTCGACTTCATTAAGCGGCCGTTGACAGGAGGGGTGATGCGGCGGCAAGCTGACTCAGCGGACGAGTGTCCGCAGAACGGGCGGTGATGATGGCGCAGGGCCCCTTGCACGGTCTGCTGGTGGCGGATTTCTCCCGCATCCTCGCCGGGCCGTACGCGACGATGCTGCTGGCCGATCTCGGCGCGCAGGTGATCAAGGTGGAGGGGCCGGGCGGGGACGACACCCGGACCTGGATGCCGCCGGTGCGTGACGGTGTCTCCACGTACTACCTGGGGATAAACCGGAACAAGCGGTCGGTCGCGCTGAATCTCAAGGACCCCTCGGACCAGGCCGCCGCGCGGGAGCTCGCCCGGCGGGCGGACATCATGATCGAGAACTTCAAACCCGGGGGTTTGTCCAGATTCGGGCTCGACTATGCGTCCGTCGCCGCCGATAATTCGAAGATCATTTATGCCAGCATCAGCGGCTTCGGGTCGGGCCTGGGCGCCGACATGCCGGGGTACGACCTGATGGTTCAGGCCATTTCCGGACTCATGAGTCTTACGGGCGACGCGGACGGGCCGCCCTACCGCGCCGGCATCTCGGTCTTCGACGTGATGGCCGGCATGCACGCCACGATCGGCATCCTGGCCGCCCTCAACCATCGCGCGTCGACCGGCCGCGGGCAGCACGTCGAGGTCAACCTGCTCTCGTCGGCGCTCTCCGGCCTGGTCAACCACTCCAGCGGTTACGTGGCCGGCGGCACGATCCCGTTCCGGATGGGCAATGCGCACCCCAGCCTCTTCCCGTACGAGCCGCTGCCGGTCGCCGACGGCGAGCTGATCGTGATCGCCGGCAACGACGGGCAGTTCCGCAAGCTGTGCCAGGTGCTCGACCTGCCCGACCTGCCGTCCGATCCGCGTTTCGCCCGCAATCAGGACCGTACGGCCAACCGGGAGGAACTGCGTCCGATCCTGGTGGAAAGGCTGAGCAAGCGGAGCAAGGACGAGTGGTTCCGCGATCTGCTCGCGGCCGGGGTGCCGTGCGCGCCGATCAACACGATCGACGGCGGCGTGGCGCTGGCTTCGGAGCTCGGCCTGAACCCGGTGATCGAGACCGGCGGCGTCCCGGGGGTTCGCAATCCGATCACCTTCTCCGACACGCCCGCGCGGTACGAGCTGCCGCCGCCCGGGCTCGACGAACACGGCGAGGAGATCCGCGCATGGCTTCAGACGAGCTGAGCTTTCCCACCGGGCTGGGCACGTCCACCCCTGAGACGATCTACCTCCTCGGGCACGACCTCGCGGCCGATCTGATGGGCAAGGTGGGCTTCGGCGAGCTGGCGTTCTGGCTGGTCGCGGGGCGACGGCCGAGCGCGGCCGAGACGCGGCTGTTCGAGGCGGTGCTGGTGGCGCTGGCCGATCACGGCTTCACGCCCACGGCGATCGCGGCCCGCCTCACGTACCTGTCGGCGCCGGACTCGCTGCAGGGCGCCCTCGCCGCCGGTCTGCTCGGCGGCGGCTCCCGCTTCCTGGGCGTGACCGAGGACTGCGGCAAGTTCCTCGCCGACACCCTGGTCGCCGCGGGCACCGAGCGCGACTACGACGTGATCGCGCTGGACGCCGTGAAGAAGGCCCGCGCGGAGAAGCGGTTCATCCCGGGGCTCGGCCACCCGGTGCACAAGGAACAGGACCCGCGCACGCCGGTGCTGATCGCCATCGCCGAGGAAGAGGGGCTGCGCGGCCCGCACCTGCGGCTGTTCGAGGCGATCGGCCGGGTGCATCCTGAGGTGCTCGGGCGCCGGCTTCCCCTGAACGGGGCCGGTGTCTGCGGCGCGGCGCTGGCCGACCTGGGCCTGCCCACCGACCTGCTGCGCGGCTTCGCGCTGCTGGCCCGCGCGGCCGGGCTGCTCGGCCAGCTCGCCGAGGAGCGCCGCCGCCCGATCGCGAACCAGATCTATCTCACTGTCGACCGGAACGCCGTCTACGAACCCCGAGAGGACTGACTATGGCCAGCATCGTCGCGGTCATCGCCTCCACGCACCATCCGTTCTACTACCGGGCCAGCACGTCCACAGGCGACGACCGCCCGCCGTTCGCGGACGAGTGGGTCCGGAAGATCACCGCGTTCCGCGAGACCCTGACCAGGGCGAACCCGGACGTGCTGGTGATGGTCGGCTCCGACCACTTCCACCAGCTCTGGCTGGACAACATGCCGCAGTTCCTGGTCGGCAAGGCGCCGTTCTACGACGCCAACTGGTACAACGAGGAGCGCGAGTTCGGCCTGCCGAGGATGCTGCTCAAGGGCCAGGAAGACCTCTCGGCGCACATCCTGCGCTCCGGCCTCGACCGGGGCTTCGACCTGGCGTTCAGCAACGAGCTGCGGATCGACCACAGCGTCACCTGCCCGATCATCACGCTGCGGCCCGAGGCCGACCTGCCGATCGTGCCGATCTACACGAACATCTTCGCGCCGCCGCTGCCGCAGCCGTCCCGGTTCGTCGCGCTGGGCGAGGCCATCCGGAAGATCGTCGAGGAGTGGCCCTCGCACCTGCGGGTGGCGGTCATCGGCACCGGGCACCTGTCGCTGGAACTGGGCGGGCCGCGGCAGTTCGGTCCGCACGGGCCCGACCCGGAGTTCGACCGCCGGGCCGTCGAGTGGATCGCCACCGGCGACCTCGACAACTGCCTGCGCGAGGTGTCGTTGGAGAGCCTGCACTCGCCGGGCAACGCCACCCACGGCTTCATGGACTTCATGCTGATGATGGGCGTGGCCGGGGCCGGCGCGAAGGCCGACTACGTGGACAACCTTGACCTGTTCCACACGATGGAGGCTTACTTCACCTGGTACCCGAACGGAGTTCCGGCATGAGCAAGTACCTGCTGAACAAGTTCCTGTACACGGTGGACCGCGATCCGTCCCTCGTCGAGCGCTACCGTGCCGATCCCCGCGAGCTCGTCACCTGGTGGGAGGGTTCTCTCTCGAACGCCCTGCTCAACTGCCCCACCCCGGAGGCGAGCACCTGGCAGCGCCTGACCGGCGAGGAGCGCGAGGCGCTGATCGGGCACGACCACTGCAAGCTGTTCGAGCTGGGCGCGCATCCGTTCCTGACGCTGACGCTGTTCATCGCGATGTTCGAGCGGGACAACACCGAGCCCCTGGAATACCAGAAGGCGTTCGGCGCGCGGATGGCTCACTTCTCGCTGCCGTACCCGGACATCGCGACATGATCCCGGCGGCCGTCCTGCGGATCTGCGGCCGGCCGCCGGCGGTGGAGAAGCGGCCGTCGCCCGTGCCCGGCGTGGGCGAGGTGCCGATCTCCGTGGCGGCCGCGCCGATCACCCCGCTCGACCTGATCTGCGCCTCCGGCACCAGCTACTTCGGGATGCCGGCCACGCCGTACGTGCCGGGGGTGCAGGGGGTCGGCTACCGCGACGACGGCACCCCGGTCTGGTTCGCGACCTCGGCCGGGATGCGCCCGGGTGACGGCAGCATGGCCGCGGCCGTCTCGGTGCCCTACGTGGACGTGGTGCCGCTACCCCGCGGCGTGCCGCTGCCGCTGATCGCGGCGCTCGGGCTCTCCGCGGTCGCCGCACACTCGGCGCTGACCCGCACCGGCGGCCTCACGCCGGGCGAGACCGTGGTGGTGCTCGGCGCCGGCGGCGTGGTCGGCCAGGCCGCGATCCAGCTGGCCCGGCTCTCCGGCGCCGGCCGGGTGATCGCGGTGTCCCGCTCGCCCGAGGCGCTGGATCGGGCGGCGCGGCTCGGCGCCGACGGGGGCGTGCAGCTGCTCCCCGACGACGACCCGATGTCGCTCGCCGATCGGCTGCGCGACGCGTCCGGGCCGGTCGATCTGGTGCTCGACCCGGTCTTCGGGGTGCCGGCCGCGGCTGCGCTGCGCGTGCTGCGCCCGGGCGGCCGGCTGGTCAACCTCGGCAGCTCGGCGGCGGCGACCGCGCCGATCGACTCGGCGTCGCTGCGCAGCGGCTCGCTGCGGGTGCTGGGCTACACCAACAACGCGCTCTCGGTGGCGCAGCGGGCCGAGTCGCTCGCCGAGGTGGCCTCGCTGGCGGCCGACGGACGGCTCACGGTGTCGCACGAGATCGTGCCGTTCGGCGATGTCGCCTCGGCCTGGGTCCGCCAGGCCGACGGCGACACCGAGGGGCGAATCGTCCTGGTGCTATAGCTCTTCCACGGCGAGGGCGGCGATCTCGGCCGGGTCGCTGGTCGCCTCCAGCGCCTTGATCCGGCCACCCTCGATGGTGGCGCGCACGGCGAACCGGGTCTCGCCGCCGACGACCACCACGAAGCCGGCCGCGCCGTCGATGAGCGCGGTCCGGGCGGCCTGGGCGCTGCCGGAGAAGAAGCCCGCCACCACCTCCGCGCCGCGGTGCTGGATGGCGCCGTTCAGCCGCACCTCGACGTCCGGGTCGAGCAAGGTGATCAATGTGCCCAGCTCGCCGCCCCGGGCCGCGGTGAGGAAGGCGTCGACGATCGCCGGGTCGGCGGGGGAGTCGGCGGCCGGGTTGGCGCGCACTCGCCGGCGGGCGCGGCTGGCCAGTTGGCGGGTCGCGTCCGGCGAGCGGCCGACGATCGGCGCGATCTCGTCGAACGAGACGGCGAACAGGTCGTGCAGCACGAAGGCGAGCCGCTCGGCCGGCGCAAGCGTCTCGAGGACGACCAGCAGCGCGAGGCCCACCGAGTCGGCCAGCAGGGCTTCCTGCTCGGGGTCGGGCTCGGAGGCTGGCTGATCCTCCGACGCGTACTCGTCTTCCCGGCGGGCCGTGCGTTGCCGCAGCATGTCGAGGCAGACCCGCCCGACCACCGTGGTGAGCCAGGCCGAGAGGTTGTCGACGTCGCCGCCGGCGCGGCTGAGCCGCAGCCAGGCCTCCTGCACCGCGTCGTCGGCCTCGCCGGTGGCGCCCAGCATGCGCAGCGCCACCGCGCGCAACCGCGGCCGGTTCGCCTCGAACTGCTCGGCCAGCGTCACGTCATCCATCTTTTCGCCCCCTTTGTGGCTTACACCACATCGGTCACATTCCCCGTTCGTGGTTCGTCAACCCACCGACGAACCAAACGGCGCCGATGTGACGGCGCCGGCGAATCAAGGGAGAGAACATCATGACCGCTCGGCTCGAATTCTCCGCGGACCTGATGCCGGACCTGACCAAGGCCGTCAACCTGCTCTACAAGTCCGCGCACTCGGCCGGCGTCGACTCGGCCGTGCTGGAGCTGGTGCACCTGCGGGGCAGCCAGATCAACGGGTGCGGCCCGTGCGTCGACTCGGGGGCACGCAACATGCGCAAGGGCGGGGAGTCCGACGACCGGCTGTTCGCCGTGCCGGTGTGGCGGGAGACCCCGTACTTCACCGACGCCGAGCGTGCGGCGCTCGCTCTTTCGGAGTACGCCACCCGGCTCGCCGATCAGCCCGACGCCGTGCCCGACGCCATCTGGGACGAGGCCGCGAAGCATTTCGACGACCGTCAGCTGGGCGCCATCGTGCTGTGGATCGCGACGACCAACTTCTTCAACCGCCTCAACGTCACGACCCGGCAGCAGGCTCCGCAGAATTGGGGATGAAGCCAGACCGCGCACTGAACTAGCATGCGCGGCATGACGGGGACCGACGCACCACGCCTCGTGCGGCTGGCAGCGAAACTGACCATGGCGCTCGCGCCGGTCGGTCTGCTGCTTCTGCTCGACGGTCTTATGGAGCTGCAGTGGAGGGGCACCACCGACGCGCACGCGCTGGTCGCCCTGCTCGACAAGATTCAAGCCGACTATGGGATCGAGCCGCCCGAGCTGCTGCGCGGGCGGGGCGGCGCGATCCAGCTCGTTGTCCTCGGGGCGGTCTGCCTCGCGTACTCGAGTCTGGGGATCTGGCTGCTGCGCGGGAGCGCCTGGGCGCGCACCACCGCGCTGGTCATGGGCGTGGCGGCCGTGCTCTTCGGGCTCTTCGGGGTGGGCATCGACTCGACCGAGACGCGCACGCTGGCGAACTACTTCGCCGACCTGAACGGCTCGGCGATCGGCGACCAGGGGGTGGCGGTGCGCGCGCTGCTCTACCCCGGTTGGTACTCCTGGGCCGAGGACATCGTGCAGGGCCTTCAGGTGATTCTGTCGCTGGTCGCGCTGGCGGCGCTCGCCTGGGCCGTGATCTCTCATTCCGACTGGTTCACCGGCCGGCGCAACGCCGACGCCGCTCCCGACGAGTGGGACTCGGCGCTCAGCCGGGTACGTGAGCAGTCCCGCAAGCACCTCGAAGCCGATTCCTGACAAGTTCTAGGACCAGGGCGTGCCGTGCTCGCGAGGAACGGCGGCACGCCCGCGGGCGGTCTGGGGCACCCCGGCGCGCCCGACGAACACGCTCGTCAGCCCGGGCGGCCCGGCTTCCGGCCGAGGCCGCCGGGCGCGGGCGATCAGCAGCACGATGATCGCCACCACGGTGGCCAGCCCGGCGGCGACCAGCATCGTCCCGAGGATCGTCGGCGTGACCGGCGATCCCCGGTCCGGCCGCCCCGGCGCGGGGATGACGGCCTGCCCGGTCAGCGTCAGGTCGCCGGTGCCGATCCGCACGGCCACCCGGGCGGGCAGCGAGGGCGGCGTCGCGAAGCACACCAGATAGCGGTCGCGCAGCGTGGACTCGACCTGGTCGAGGGCCGGCACCACGACCGGCTCGCCGGCCGGGGCGAAGAAGCCGCCGGTCGCCGCCGCGGCCGCCGACCAGAACTCGCTCGCCGCGGCCGTGCCGACCACCACGAGGATCGTGCCCGCCGCCCGGAAGTCCTGAGCGAGATCGGCCGCCCGCGGGCCGCCGGCATCGGCGGCCGACGTGTACATCACCACCACCCGGCGGCCGGTCTCGACCCGCGGGAACTGGCCGCGGGCCAGCGCCAGCACGGCCTCGGTGTCCCGCTCGCCGGCGGCGCGCATGCTGGTGAGCGCGCCGACCACCGGGGACGCTCCGCGCAGTTGGCCGGTGATCGGGGTGGCCGGGCGCCGGTCGGGGATGACGACGGCCTGTGTGCTGCCGGGCGCCTCGAGGATGAACCGTGCGGCGGCGCTCAGCCAGGCCGGGAGCGTGGCGGCGCCGGCGGTCGAGGCGTCGACCACGATCGTGACGGCGAGGCCGTCGGACATCACCGGCACCAGGTCGGCGTGCTGGTCGTGGCCGTCCAGCGTGACCTGGACGGTGCGCTTTCCCTTGCCGTTGCTGGCGCCGAGGTCGACGACCAGGGCGGTCTCGCCGCCGCCGCTGAGCACGCCGGTCACGGGCAGCGGGGCGGTCGCGGGCGAGGGGGCGGCGGCCGCCGGCGTGGCGAGCAGAGGCGCGGCGAGCAGAGGCGCCGCGACCATCGCTGCGAGGGCCGCCCAGAGACGGCCCGCCTCACGCCGGCTCGGCGAACGCGATGACATTGTCCCGATAGCTTCCGCGAGCCCGGTCGAAACTGCCGCCGCAGGTGACGAGCCGGAGGGTGGGGTCGAGGGTGGGCGCGTACACCAGGTCGGTGGGGAACTGGACCTTGGGGACGCGGGCGATCCTGGTGATCCTGAAGGTCGCCACGCTGCCGTCGGCGCGGTCGACCTGGACGGTCGTGCCGGGCTTCGTGCGGTAGAGGTCGATGAAGATGCCGGGGCCGTTGTGCGAGTCGACGTGGCCCAGGATCACCGCGGGGCCGGCCTGGCCGGGGCGGGGACCGTGCTCGTACCAGCCGGCCACGTCCACGCGGGCGGGAACCGCGATCGATCCGTCCCGCTGGAGGCCGAGGCGCTGGACCTTGCTGTCCACCCCGAGCGCGGGGATGCGCAGCCGCACCGGCTCGGCGACCGTGTCGTAGGTGCGTGTTGAACGGAACGTCTCCTGTTGTTCCTGCGGTGCGGAAGCCGGGGCGGCTGCCGCGGCGGGCGCGGAGACAGGGGCCGGCGGCCCGCCCGCCAGCACCGCGAGGAGTAACAGCACCAGCGCGGCGAGGGCCGGGATGCGGGCGTACGACGGCATCAGCGCTTTTCCACGACCACGGCCATGCCGCCGTACCCGGTCTGCGCGCCGCCCTTGGGCAGCCGTGCCGCCACCGTCGCCCCGAACGCGTCGGCCATCGTGCGCGCCAGCTCGAACATCTCCTGGTACGTGTCGTAGGCGACGTCGTGCGCCGTGGCGTAGTCCTTGGCCGCGTACGCGTCGGCGTGCTTGAGCAGCATCAGGTCGTGCTCCTGCAGCGCGGCCTTGAGCTTGTCGGTACCGATCCGCTTGCCGGTCGCCCCGTCGAGGAACGTGGCCATCCGGTTCTCGATGCCGGCCAGCCCGGTCTTCGCCTGCGCCTGCTTGGCCTGGTCCTGCCCGGCGGTCGCGGTCGCGTACGCCACCAGTTGCTCGACGTGGTCGCCCCACAGCGCCTGGAACTGCCGGGCCGCCGACGACCCGAACAGGGTGTCCATGGCGGCGCCGAGGTCGCGGGTGTTCCCGTTGATCATCTGGCCGGAGGCGGCGAAGTCGGGGGAGCGGGTCACGGCGGCCCGGGTCAGGTCTTCCACCAGCGCGGCGTGCTCGGCCAGCAGCTTGCCGAGCTGGGAGCGCAACCGCCACAGTGGCTGCTTCAGCGTGGTGGCGTCGCCCGCGGGCAGCAGCGCGTTCGCGAGGGTCAGCCCGAGGTCGTACGTGTGCTGATAGCCCATGCGGTAGAGCGCGTCGGCCGTGGTGTAGTCCTTGGCCGCGTACGCGTCGGCCTGCTCTGTCAGATGTCCGACATGCTGCACGACCGCCGCCCGGGCCGCCGACCGCGGAAGCCTGCCACGCGACGCGTCGGCGAAGAAGTCGCCGAGCTCCTGCTCGTACTCGACAAGCTCCTTGCGCGCGTCGTCGAGCGCGTCGTCGTCGTGGGCCGCGAGCGCGCCGGCGTACGCGAAGAGCTCCACGATGTGTTCCGACCACATCGGACTGAACTTGTCGGCCGTGGCCTTGCCGAACATCTGCCCGATCAGCGTGGTCATGGCCGTGGTGTTCTTGCCCAGCGCCGCGTTGGCGGACTGCACGAAGTCGTCGTCGCCGCGGATCCGGCTGCGCATCAGGTCGGCCGCGAGCACCGAGTGCTGGCCGAGCAGCGCCTCGAACTGGATGGCGAGGTCGGGCGCCGAGGGCGCCGCCTCGTAGCGCGAGGGCGCCGCCTCGTGGTGTGCGGGCGCGGCCGGCGGGGCGGCGCCGGGCAGGAGAAAGAGCAGGCCGGCGCAGAGAACAGGGAGCGCCCGCCAGATCCGGCCGTGTCCAGGTATCGGCATGTGCCTCATCGCCCAGCTTCGCCTCGGAGGAAATCGTTGCCGACCATACGCCCGCCCCACAACCCGGTCGAGCCCGCAGAGCGACGGCCCCCACACCGTGCGTCCATGCAGTACGGTCGGGTTGGCTCATCAACGCCTGTTGATCTTCGAGGTGGCCTGGATGGTGACGCCGGCATGGTGAAGACGGCATGGTGACGACGATCGGGCAGCTCGTTGCCGGGCGCTATCGGCTCGTGGAGCCGCTCGCCGCCGGGGGCATGGGTGGGGTGTGGCTCGCCCGCGACGAGTTCGACCGCGATGATCCGGTGGCCGTCAAAAGATGCGAGATCCCGGCCGGGCTCACCCCCGACGAGCAGGACCTCTTCCGGGTGTGGACGGTCCGCGAGGCGCGCGCGTTCGCCCTCGTCGGGCATCCCAACGTGGTGCGCACGCTCGACGTCGTGCCCGGCGACGACGTCCCCTGGATCGTCATGGAATACGTGCCGTCCCGGTCGCTGCAGACGGTGATCGACGAGTCCGGCCCGCTGCCGCCGGCCCGGGTGGCTGGGATCGGCCTGGCCGTGCTCGAGGCGCTGCTCGCCGTGCGCCGGGCCGGCCTGCTGCACCTCGATGTCAAACCGAGCAACGTGCTGATCTCGCACGACGGCCGGGTGGTGCTCACCGACTTCGGCCCGGCGGTCACCTCCGAGGGTGTCCGCGCGCTGGCCGGCGCCGGCATCGTCCTGGGCTCGCCCAAATACCTGGCCCCCGAGCGGCTGTACGACGGGGTCGCGCTGCCCGAGTCCGACCTGTGGTCGCTGGGCGCGACGCTGTACCACGCGGTCGAGGGCCGGCCGCCGTACGCGCGGGAGACCACGGCCGAGACGCTGCTCGCGATCACCGAGGGCCCGCCCGAGCCGCCCGAGCGGGCCGGCCCGCTCGCCCCGGTGATCGGGGGCCTGCTCCGCCACGACCCCGCCGCCCGGCTCGCCCCGCCCGAGGTGGAGGAACTGCTGCGTGATGTGGTGCGGCAGCCGATCGGCCGCCCGGCGCTGGCCTCGCCGCCACCATCGCCGGCCTCGCCGCCACCATCGCCGGCCTCGCCGCCACCATCGCCGGCCTCGCCCCGCCGCCGCCTCGCCGCGGTCGTCGCCGCGATCGCGGTGCTGATCGCGTTCGTCGCCGTGTTCGTCATGGCCGGGCGGGACGACGAGCCCGCGGCCCGGACCTCGCCCGTGGGGCAGAGCATCGCGACGCTGGGGGTGGCGCCCGACGGCTTCGCCTGGTACCTCGAATCTCCCTTGTTCCGCGTGGCCCTGCCGAAGGCCTGGACGGGGGCGGCCGCCCTGCCCGGTGGTGGTGTCCGCGCCCGCGGCGCCCGCGACGGGTGGCCCCAGGTAGAGATCCGCGTCGAGCCGGCGCCGGGGAACATGGTCGCCGCGCTCACCGGCGCCGAGAGCAAGACCAGGCTGCCCGGCTACCGCCGGATCCGGATAGAGCAGCCGCCCGGCTCGCCCGGCGCGGTGGTGTGGGAGTTCAGCTACCTGGCCCCCACGGCCGGGCCGGTGCGCGCCCTGCAATGGGCGGTCCCCGACGACTCCGGCAAGCGCATGTTCGTGCTCGACATGCGCACGAGCGCCGACGCGTGGCCGAACGACGTCAGCATTTTCGATCAAGTCGTGCGCAGCTTCGAGCCGGTATCGGGTGGGTGATGTACGGTTCGGTTTGTCCGTACTGATCTTCCGGATTGAGTTCACAGAGTGACGCTTACGGCAATGGTCCGCCGGTGAGGACAGGCGCCATCGTGGCCGGGCGTTACCGGCTTGTCCAGCCTCTTGGCGCCGGGGGTCTGGGCCGGGTGTGGCTGGCCCACGACGAGGCCTGCCGGCGGCAGGTCGCCATCAAGAAGACGGCGTTGCCCGACGGCCTCGCCCCCGACGAGCGCGACCTGTTCCTCGACTGGACGGTCCGCGAGGCCCGCGCCCTCTCGTCGATCGGTCACCCGAACGTGGTGCGCACCTACGACGTGCTTCCCGATGCCGACGCGCCCTGGATCGTCATGGAGTACGTGCCGTCCCGCTCCCTCCAGCAGATCATCGACGAGTCCGGCCCGCTGCCGCCCGCGCGGGTCGCCGGCATCGGCCTCGCCGTGCTCGACGCGCTGCTCGCCGTGCGCCGGGCCGGCCTGCTGCACCTCGACGTGAAGCCGAGCAACGTGCTGATCGCCCACGACGGCCGGGTGGTGCTCACCGACTTCGGCCCGGCGGTCACCGACGACGGGCTGCGCGCGCTCGCCGCCGCAGGCATCGTCCTCGGCTCGCCGAAGTACCTCGCCCCCGAGCGGATGGACGGCCTCGCGCTGCCCGAGTCGGACCTCTGGTCGCTGGGCGCCACGCTCTACCACGCGGTCGAGGGCCGTCCGCCGTACGCCCGCGCGACGCTCGACGCCACGCTGCTGGCCATCGCCGAGGAGCCGCCCGACCCGTCGCGGCTGGCCGGGCCGCTCTTCCCGGTGCTCGAGGGGCTGCTGCGCCCCGACCCGGCCGACCGGCTCGCGGCCGGCGACGTGGGCGCCGAGCTCAGCGCGGTGGTGCTCCAGCAGGCCGGGCCGCGGGTGATGCTCGGCTGGCCGAGCCGTTCCCGGCTGCGGCTCGCGGCGCTCGCGGCGCTGCTGACCGCGCTGCTGGCGGTGGTGACGGTGCTGGCCGACGCGCGCGGCGCATAATTCTCCGGTGTCCGCGCCCCTGTTCCTGGTCGACGACCTGCCCGCCGGCCCGTCCTACACGCTGACCGGGCCCGAGGGCCACCACGCCGCGACCGTGCAGCGGCTGCGCGCGGGCGAGACGCTGATTCTCGCCGACGGGCGCGGCGGCAATGCGACCGCCGAGGTCACCGCGGTCGGCAAGGGCGCCGTCGAGGTGCGCGTCGTGGCGCGTTCCGTTCAGAAAGCCGCCGACCCGCGCCTGGTGGTAGCGCAGGGGATCGCCAAGGGCGACCGGGGCGAGCTCGCGGTGCAGGCGATGACCGAGATCGGGGTCGACGAGATCCTGCCGTGGGCCGCGTCGCGGTCGGTGGCGCAGTGGCGGGGCGACCGTGGCGCCAAGTCGCGCGAGAAGTGGGCGGCCACCGCGCGCGAGGCGGCCAAGCAGGCCCGGCGCGCCTGGCTGCCGGCGGTCGGCGGCGAGCCGGACTGCTCGACCAGGCAGATCGCGGCCCGGCTCGCGGGCGCGGCGGCGGCGTTCGTGCTGCACGAGGAGGCGACCCTGCGGCTGGCCGCGGCCGACCTGCCGGCGAGCGGGGAGATCGTGCTGGTGATCGGGCCCGAGGGCGGCATCGACGATGCCGAGCGGGCTTCTTTCGAAGCCGCGGGGGCGGTCGCGGTGCGATTGGGCAGCGAGGTCTTGCGTACGTCGACGGCGGGCGTCGCCGCGCTCGCGGTGCTTTCCGCCCGCCTGGGGCGTTGGTGAGCTTCTAGAGACCTGTCTGGGTGGGGGTCTGGTTTGAGCGTGCTGGCTGCCGTGGCCCCGGAGGTGGTGTGCGGCCAGTTGCGGTGAGGTGTCGGCTGGGCTACGGCGCGCCATGGCCCGGGGGTCGTGCGTGTTCACCGTGAGTGCGGCCCGTCGCGGTCATCGGTGGTTGCTGTCGTCGGGGCCTCAGCGCGACGGGCCGCGCCCAACCGCACCCACCCACGACCCCCGGCCATGGCGCGGCCCCCCGCCCAGCCACTGATCACCACAAGATTTTGGATCACCCGGCGGCCCACGGACCTCCCCCGCCCCGCACCTCTGGGTGGGCCGAGTAGAACAGCTGGGTACGACAAATTCCGGCCGCCGTCCACAGACGGCGGCCGACGACCACGACCCCAGATGGTCTAGAGCTGGCGCACCAGATGGCGGCGGTCGAGGCCCGGCAGCACGATGCGCTCGTCGAGGCCGTCGCCCGAGGACACCTGGCGGGCGATGCGGGCGGCGACCCGGCGGACGATCAGCCGACGCAGCCCCCGCGCCCGGATGGTGCCGCGGAACGGCTCGCCGAGGCTGCGCAGCCGGCCGGCCTGCCGGGCGATCGAGGGGATCAGCTCGGGGAACGGCACGTAGAGCGCCTCGGTCGCGGGTGAGCCGAGGTATTCGAACGGCTCCGAACCGGCCATCGGCACGAATTCCACACCGAGGAGTTTCAGGTTGCGGTGGGCGCGCTGGTCCAGCAGGGCGACCAGATGGCGTACGCCGGCCAGCCGTCCCGCGTTGAGGAAGGTGCGGTACAGCAGGGAGCTGACGGCCAGCCCCGACCGGCCGCCACGGTAGGCGGGCAGCACGGCGAGCGTGGCGAAGTCCCAGATGCGGCCGTTGTGCAGGCCGTGCAGGCTCACGATCGTCGACAGGTCGGCGTCGATGCGGCCGGGCGCGTCGTCGAGGGTCTTGCCGCCGCCGTCGATGACCCGGGCGGCGCCGGCGGGCAGGCCGGTCCTGCGGTCGAGCACCAGGAAGAAGAGGCTGTCGTGCTCGTAGCGGCGGTACTCGCCGGCCATCGTGGCGGCGTCGTTGCCGAACGACTCCTCGAAGACCTGCCGCTCGACCGTACGGGCGACGTCGGCGAGCGGGGACGAGGACGCGACGGCCAGGGCCAGGAAGCGGCCGGTGCGGTCGGCGTGGGAGGCGAAGGCAGCAGCGACGGTCTTGCGGACCGTGGGCTCGTCGAGGTCGTACGGCATCAGAATCCCTTCGCGACGATCTCGGTGGTCCGGAAGTACTGCTCGGTGAACTCGACGACCTTGGCCGGGTCGAACTCCTTGCAGGTGTAGATGTCGACGCTGAAGAACGAGATCGGGCGCTCCCATGAGTAGAAGTGCGCGCCCGAGGTCTCCCAGTGGATCCAGCCGGCCCACCCGTACAGGTCGCTGCAGTGCGTTACCGGCTCGATCAGCGTGATCATGTCGGTCACCACGGAGAGCTTGGACAGATAGTCCTTGATGTGCTCGTCGGTGATCACGAACGTCGGGTAACCCTCCACCACCAGTCGCTGCCGGTGAATCATCGGCGCAAGGTCACGGTAGTCAGCGGGAGCGTTACTCATCGTGATGGGAGCGAGCGACATGTGATGTCTTCCTGCCTGGCATAAGGGGTGAATCGGACTCATCCTACTATAGCCAAAAACTACGCTCCGTCAAAGCGGCCGACATTACAGAGAGTTATGCCACATGTGGATCATGGTTTGGCCGGCCGGTTGGGCTAGCCTTCCGTCATGGTTCTGACGCGCCCCGTGACCACCGGGCGCGCGCCGCCCGCCGCCGCGTCCATGGGCGCTCCGCTCTTGATCTGGCAGGTTCGCCGCGCCAAGGTCGGTATCCAATGACTCTCGACTTCGGCCGCCGCGCGTTCGTGCTGCCCCGGCACCAGCGGTGAACGTGCTCTGGCGGGCAGTGACCCGCAATCGATGGCGGCTGCTGGCCGGCTGCGCCCTGATCGCCCTGCACCAGGCCTGCGAGGCGACCGTGCCGATCATCATCGGCGAGACCGTCGACCAGGCCGTGGCGACCGGCTCGCTGCTGCGGCTGGCGAGCTGGGTCGGGCTGCTCGGCCTGCTGTTCCTGCTGCTCACCACGGCGTACCGCAACGGGGCACGGCAGCTCATGCGGGCGCTCGCCGACGAGTCTCACGCGCTGCGCCTCGAGGTCGCGGCCAAGGTGCTCACCCCGGGCGCCGACGTGCGCACCGGCGACGTGCTGACCATCTCGACCACCGACGCCGACCACGCGTCCTACCTGCTCGACTACGTGCCCCGGATCATCGGGGCGCTGGTGGCGACGGCGGTCAGCGCGGTCGGGCTCTGCATGATCTCGGTACGGCTCGGGCTGGTCGTGCTGGTCGGCACGCCGGTCGTGCTGATCGCGCTCCAGCGGGCCGCGCCCCTGATCACCCGGCGGGTCGCCGACCGGCAGGAGGTCGCCGGGCGGGCCTCGTCGGTCGCCACCGACCTGGTCACCGGGCTGCGGCCGCTGCGCGGGATCGGCGCGCAGGAGGCGGCCGACGCCCGGTACCGCTCGGTGAGCCGGGAATCGTTGCGCGCGACGCTGCTCGCCGCCCGCACCCAGGGCGGGTTCCAGGCCGCGTCGACCACCGTGAGCACGCTGCTGGCCTGCGGGATCGCGATCCTGGCCGGGTGGTTCGCGCTGACCGGGCGGATCAGCGCCGGCGAGCTGGTCACGGTGATCGGGCTGGCGGCGTTCCTGGGGGAGCCGTTCGGCACGTTGTCGGCCGCGCCTTCGTGGATCGCGACCGCGCGGGCTTCCGCCGATCGGATCGCGGACGTGCTGGCCGCCTCATCGGACCCGGATATCTCGCCGGATCCGCCCGTCCTGCCCACGGACGGGGAATGCCTCGGCGTGGTGGTCGAGACCGACGCCGCCGCGTTCCTGCGGCTCTACGACGACGGTTCGTCCGACGTGCTGGTGGCGCCGCATCATCCCGAGCTCTTCTCCGGCACGATTCGCGAGAACATCGTCCTCTCCGAAATGTCGTCCGATCTGGGCGGCGTGCTCAGCGCCTCGGCCGCCGACGACGTTGTCGAAGCCCACCCCGACGGCCTCGACCACGCCATCGCCGAACGCGGCTCCGCCCTCTCCGGCGGCCAGCGGCAACGCCTCGCGCTGGCCCGGGCGCTGCTCGCCGGGCCCCGTCTGCTCGTGCTGCACGACCCGACCACGGCCGTCGACGCGGTCACCGAGCACGCGATCGCCCGCGGCATCCGCGACCTGCGGCACCGCCCCGGCTCCACGCTCGGCACCCTGATCGTCACCACCAGCCCGGCGCTGCTCGCCGTCACCGACCGGGTCGTGGTGCTGCGCCACGGCGAGATCGTCGCCACCGGCACGCACGCCTCACTCGCCGCCGCCGACCCCGCCTACCGGGCAGCGGTGCTGCGATGAGCGCCACGCTCCCGGTCGCCACCGCGCGGCAGACCGGCGGATGGCTGCTCGCCCAGTTGCGCTCCCGCCGGCTCGAGCTCGCGATCACCCTGCTGGCCGGGCTGATCGCCGCAACCGCGTCGGTGGTTCCGGTCACCGCGCTGGGCCGGCTCGTCGATCTCGTACGCGAAGGCGCCGCACCCTCCTCGCTGCTCCCCATCGCCGCCGTCGTCATCGTGGCCGCCCTCATCGGAGGCGTAGCCTCCGGCGTGACCACCGCCCTGGTCAGCCGCCTCGGCGAGCGGATGCTCGCCGCCCTGCGCGAGGAGACCGTCGGCATCGCGCTGCGCCTGCCCGCCACGGTCCTCGACCGGGCCGGCCGCGGCGACCTGCTCTCCCGGGTCGGCGCCGACGTCGCCGCGATCGGCACGGCCGCCGCCGAGGTGCTGCCGACCGTCATCTCGGCGATCCTGCTCGCCGCGCTCAGCGTCACCGCCATGTTCGGCCTGGACTGGCGGCTCGGCCTGGCCGGCCTCGCCGCCTTGCCCCTCTATCTCGCGGCGCTGCGCTGGTACCTGCCACGATCGGCCCCGGTCTACGCCCGGGAGCGGATCGCGATCGGCGAGCGGTCGCAGATGCTGATGGAAAGCCTTCAAGGGGTACGAACGGTGCACGCGTACCGCCTCGAGGAGCGCCATCTCACCGGCATCGACGCCGCCTCGGCCTACGCCCGTGACCTGTCGATCGGGGTCTTCACGCTGTTCACCCGCTTCGTGGGGCGGATCAACCGGGCCGAGCTGATGGGCCTCGCGACGATCCTGGTGGCGGGCTTCTGGTTCGTCCGGTCCGGCTGGGTGACGGTCGGCGAGACCGCGGCCACGGCCGTGCTGTTCCACCGCCTCTTCAACCCGCTCGGGATGATCCTGTTCACCTTCGACGAGATCCAGGAGGCCGGCGCGGGCCTGGCCCGGCTCGTCGGCGTGGGGACGCTGCCGGTCTCGCCCGCGGGCGACGTGCGACTGGACAAGGCGGACCTGGCGCTCGATCACGTGTGCTTCGCGTACGACCCGCGGGTGCCGGTGCTGCGCGACATCAACCTGCGGGTCGCTCCGGGCGAACGGGTCGCGCTGGTCGGTTCCACCGGCGCCGGGAAAACCACCGTGGCATCGATCGCGGCGGGCATCTTGCGGCCCCAATGCGGTACGGCGTCGGCGGGCGGCGTGCCGGTGGACGAGCTCGCTCCGGGGGTGATCGCGGTGATCAGTCAGGAGACCCACGTGTTCGCCGGCCCCTTGGTCGAGGATGTGCGGCTGGCGCGTCCCTCGGCCTCGCTCGACGAGGTGCGCGAGGCCCTGGACACGGTCGGCGCCCTCGACTGGGCGGCGGCCCTCCCCGACGGCTTGCACACGCTGGTCGGCGAGGGCGGTCACCCGCTGACGGCGGCTCAGGGGCAGCAGTTGGCGCTGGCCCGGCTGGTCCTGCTCGACCCGGCCGTCGCGATTCTCGACGAGGCCACGGCCGAGGCCGGCAGCGCCGGGGCCCGGGCCCTGGAAGAGTCGGCGCTGGCCGCGACCCGGGGCCGCACGACCCTGCTGGTCGCTCACCGCCTCACGCAGGCGGCCTCGGCCGACCGCATCGTGGTCCTCGAGCACGGCGCTGTGCTCGAGGAAGGCACCCACGAGGAGCTGGTCGCGGCCGGTGGCCGGTATGCCGAACTGTGGAAAGCGTGGCAATCCCGTACCTGACGGCTGTTCACCTGACCATCTGTCACCCCGCGGGTACAAAAGTTGGCATCCATTGCCAAGCGATATGTCCTTTGTGCCCCGGTTCCTATCTGCGGTACCGCAGATTGCGGTCTAGCTTGTGCGTCCGTTTAGCCGCATACTGACCGCAGATAGTCGCCATGCGGGTCTGGACAAAAGGAAGTGGCGCCCAGTCCTACCTGAGCGCCGCTTCAGGCCTCCGACCCCCGGAGAGGGGAAGGGAGTGCCGTGTCAAATGCCATCTTTCCCCTCCATCCGGGTTGGTGCAAGACCCACCCGGGGGGAGGTGAACGAGTTGACTGTCTACTTCAGATCAGCGGATCTGGTCATCACCGAGAAACTGATCAGAGTACGAGTCCCGTACGGCTGGCAGGTCTGGGTCGTCGCGGACCTCCGCGACTTCGGCCAGGTTCGTCACGAACCGCCGGCCGACCGGCGGAGCTGGGGTTTGGGCGCGCCTGCGCTGGTGCTCGTGTTCGTGGCGTGGCCGGTGGGAGGTTGGGTGCTCCCGGCGGCAGTGCTCCTGCTCGTGGCGGCCTGCGTGTGGTACGCGGCAGATTGTCGCGACGCGCGCCGGCGCGCGTCGTCCCAACTGTGGGCGAGCCACCGCGCCCGAGCGGTAATGGTCTTCGAGCGGCCGGACCGCGAGTTCGACGCGGCCTGCCGGGCCCTTCGCCGGGTCCTCGACCGTCTCGAAGACGAAGGTCACAGTTGAGTCTCATGCGGCGATTCCAGGGCGGTAGGCCTGCTCTGCCGGTAGTCTCGCGTATCTGCGACAACGCTATCTGAGGCACAGCAGGCTTACCATCCGTAATGGATTGGATCTTACTTTGGCCGGCCAGGGCGAGTCCCCAGCCGTCGCGCGGCGACGGGTGCGTCTTGCCCTGCGCCGTGCCCGCGATGCCAAAGGGTTGAGCCAGGGCGCGGTGGCGGCCAGCGTGGGGTGGTCGCTCTCCAAGGTTCAGCGCATCGAGTCCGGCGACAATGCCATCTCGGGTACGGACCTCCGCGCGCTGCTCAACCTCTATGGCATCACCGACGACGAGGAGGTCGAGCAACTCCTGGAGGAGGCGCGGATCTCTCGCCGTCAGCGGTGGTGGGCCACGCCGGAGTTTCGTGAGCATCTCACGCCCGGGACGATGCAGCTTCTGCAGTTCGAGGCCGAGGCGGTGGCCATCCGTTCTTATCAGTCCGTGGTCGTGCCCGGTCCGTTTCAGATCCCCGCGTACGCGCGGTTGCTGCTCGGCTGGTTCAACAAGAGCCTTACCGAAGAACAGCGACGTGTGCGCTTCGACGTCCGTATGCAACGGCGTGAGCGGCTCCTCGAGTCGCCGGACAGCCCTCAGTATTACCTCATTCTCGACGAGTCGGTGCTCAAGCGGGAGGTCGGCGGCCTCGAGGTGATGGCGCAACAGCTCGAGTTTCTGGCGGAGCTGGCCGGGCGCCCCGGCATCCACGTGCGCATCGTGCCGCTGAACAAGGGCGCGATGCTGGGCACGGTAGGTCAATTCACCGTACTCGACCTTGCCGAGGACGAGGACGATGCCGTGTTGTACCGAGAGTCGTTCGCTGCGGATTTCATCAGTCATGACCGTCGGGAAATCGCGGTTCACCGGGAGATGTTCGAGTTTTTCTGGCTTCAGTCGTTGAATGACGAGAAGACCATCCGTGCCATCAGTGCCGAAGCCGCCTCGCTCCGGGCGCGCATCGATCGCGAGAGCCCGGATTGATGTGCTGCCATTCCTGGGCAGTTTACCGAAGAAAAAGGCGGAAGAAATGGTGCCTCGCAACACGATGATGTGGCGCAAGAGCAGTTTCTGTTCGGACAACGCATGTGTGGAAGTAGCTTTTGACGGTGACGTGGTCGCGCTGCGGGACGGGAAAAACCCGAACCTGGCGGAGCTCCGCTTCACGCGGACTGAATGGGTGGAATTTGTGCGCGGCGTCGAAAAGGACGAGTTCCGTCCCTTTTGATAGACGCACGGGTGCGCGGCGGACGATGTCCGTCGCGCACCCGTGCTGCCTTAATCTTCGTTCAGGGACGCTTTTCGGGGTAGCCTGTGGTTTGGCATGGGAGGTCCACATGAACGAAGCTACGAGTTGGCGGCGAAGCAGCTTCTGCAGTGACACAGCCTGCGCTGAGATCATGATTGATGGGGACGTGATCCTTCTGCGGAACTCGGCTCGGCCGGAATCCATGATCAGGCTTACCAAGGCCGAGTGGGAAGCGCTCAAGAAGGGCATTGTCGGCGAAGAGTTCTGAGGCCGGGATTCGCGGACAGATGCAGGGGTGACCCCTTGTATCGGAGTTGACTCCTGCATCTGCCCACGGCGAGTCACGAGATCGTCAAGGTGGCCTCCAGGCGGAGGTCGTCGAGGGCGTGGGCGGCGGCCACTGTGTACGCGCCGGGGATGGTTTGCCAGCCTTCGTTCCAGACCTGGAACGTGCGCGGAGGCAGCGAGATCCGGACCGTCACCGTCTCCCCGGGGTGGGCCTCGACGTTGGCGAAGCCGGCCAGCCAGCGTACCGGCCGCGACGGGTCGTCAAGAGCCGACACGTACACCTGCACGATCTCGCGGCCGGAGCGCGCGCCCGTGTTCGTCAGGGTGACCACCGCCTCGGTCGCGTTGACCGCCATCTCCTCGTAGTGCCAGCTCGTGTAGCCGAGGCCGTGCCCGAAGGCGTAGAGCGGGGTCTTTCCGGAGCGCAGCCAGCCTCGATAGCCGACGAAGACGCCCTCGTCGTACGCGACCACGCCGTCCTTCGGCTTGATCTCGAAGACGGGGCAGTCGGCCTCGGCGCGCGGCCATGTGGTGGGCAGGCGGCCGCCGGGCTCGGTCACGCCCAGCAGGACATCGGCCAGGGCGGCGCCGCCCTCCTGGCCGGGGAACCAGGTCAGCAGGACCGCGGCGACCGAAGAGGACCACGGCATCAGGACGGGGGAGCCGGCGTTCACCACGACGATCGTGCGGGGGTTGGCCGCGGCCACCCGCGAGACGAGCTCGTCCTGGCGGCCGGGCAGTGCCAGCGACGTGCGGTCGAAGCCCTCGGACTCGACCTGCTCGGTGGTGCCGACGACGACGACGGCCACATCGGACTCGCGGGCCAGGGCTGCCGCCTCCTCGATCATGCCGTCCTCGTCGGGGGCCGGCGGGCGGTGGCCGAGGGTGGTCGCCACCGAGTGGGCGGCGCCGCGGGCGATCGTCTGCTCGAGGATGATCTCGACCGGCTCCCCCGCCGTCAGCTCGACGCAAACGCGCTGCTCGCGTGGGGAGAGCAGCAGGTCGGCGCGGCCGGTGCCGGCGGGATGCAGCGTGCCCTCGTACCGGATCTCGCCGTTGATCGAGAGCTTGAACGTGCCGAAGCCGGAGACGGCGAAGGTGTGCTCGCCGCCCTCGTCGGGGGTGTACGTGGTGACCAGGCGCAGACCCTCGACCTCGTCCTTGTCCAGGCCGCCGGGGAGCGAGCCGATCCAGCGCACGGCCGCGGGGTCCACGGTGAACGTGTGGTCGTCGATGATCACCCGGGTCGGGCTGTGCAGGGCCGGCAGGAACGGGCGGGGGTCGGCGCCGATCGCGTACTCGACGTCCACCCCGGACAGCGCGCGGGCCAGGCCCTCGAGGGGAGAGATGGCGTGCGGCGGGGAGACCTGGGCGCTGCCGCCGCCGAGCACCCGGGCATCCATGGCCAGCGCGCCGATCACCGCGACACGGGTCAGTCCGGCCGCCTCCAGCGGGAGCGTGTAGTTCTCGTTGCGGGCCAGCACGAACGAACGAGTCGCCACCTCGTGCGCCACGCGGTCCCCGTCCAGCGTGTCCGGAATTTCCGGCAAGTCGCCGAAGGCGCCGACTCGCCGGGCGAGCCGCAGCACCCGCCGTACCTTGTCGTCGATCACCTCTTCCGGGACCTCGCCGGACCTGACCGCCGATACCAGCGCCGCGCCCCAGGGGTTCTCCAGCTGCGGCATCGCGATGTCGAGCCCACCCAGCGCCGCGCCTACCGTCGACCGGGCGGCCCGCCAGTCGGAGACGACGACACCGTCGAAGCCCCACTCGCCCTTCAGGATCTCGTCCTGAAGTCGCCCGTTCGAGGCCATCGGCGAGCCGTTCACCCCGTTGTACGCGCTCATCACGCCCCAGCCGCCGGCCTCGACGACCCGCTCGAACGGCGCCAGGTAGATCTCGCGCAGCGTCCGCTCGTCGATCCGGACGTCCACCTCCATCCGGTCCGTCTCGAAGTCGTTGCCGACCAGGTGCTTCGTCGTGGTGCCGACGCCGTGCGCCTGCACGCCGCGGACGAAGCCCACCGCGATCTCGCCGCTGAGCAGCGGATCCTCGGAGTAGCACTCGAAGTGGCGGCCGCCGAGCGGGGTGCGCTGAAGGTTCACCGTCGGGCCCAGCAGCACGTGCACGCCTTTGCGCCGCGACTCCTGCCCCAGCAGCCGGCCCGCCGTCTCGGCCAGCTCCGGGTCCCAGGCCGCGGCCAGCGCGGTCGGGCTGGGCAGCGCGATCGACGGATCGTCCGGCGCCCACCCCGTGCCGCGAACCCCGATCGGCCCGTCCGACATCACCAGCGAGCGCAGCCCCACCCTTTCGATCGCGGGCAGCGACCAGAAGTCCTGCCCGGCCAACAGCGACACCTTGTCCTCGAGGTCCAACTGCTTGAGGACGTGCTCGATTTCGACCATGGGACCCACCCTAAGATCCTTGAGGTGGACAACAACTGCCTGTTCTGCCGCATCGTCGCGGGTGAGATCCCGGCCACCGTCGTGCACGAGACCGCGACGACCCTCGCGTTCCGGGACATCGACCCCAAGGCCGCCGTGCACGTCCTGGTGATCCCCAAGGACCATCACCCCGACGTGGTCGCGCTCGCGCAGAACGATCCGGCCGGCTCCGCCGACCTTCTCGCCGCGGCCGCCGCGGTCGCCGAGGCCGAGGGCTTGCTCACCGACGGCTTCCGGTTGATGTTCAACACCGGCGCGTACGGCGGGCAGGAAGTGTTCCACGTGCACGCGCATGTGCTCGGCGGCGAGCCGCTCGGCCCCATGCTGGCCATCCGATGAGCGCCCTCGACCGCTACGAGCGGGCCGCCCGCAAGGCGCAGGCCGACGGCCGCGTCCCGGCGCTCTCGGTCGCCCTGCTACGAGCCGACCGCGAGCCCTGGGTGTTCACGGTCGGCGACTCCGGCAACCCGGCCCACCCGCTCGGCCCCGACACCCGCTTCCGGATCGGCTCGGTCACCAAGACCTTCACCGCGGTGCTGGTCATGCAGGCCCGCGACGAAGGGCTGCTCGACCTCGACCGGCCCCTCTCGGCGTACCTCGACCTGCCCGCCCACGACGACGCCACCATCCGGCGGCTGCTCTCGCACACGTCCGGCTTCCAGCGCGAGCCGCACGGCGACGTCTGGGACACCCTGGTCTCGCCGGACGCCGAGCGCCTGCTCGCCGAGCTCGACCGGGCCGAGCGGGTGCTGCCCAACGCCCGCCGGTTCCACTACTCCAACCTCGCCTTCGGGGTGCTGGGCCAGCTCGTCGCCCGGCTGCACGGCACCACCTGGGAGAGCCTGGTCACCGACCGGATCCTCGAGCCGCTCGGCCTGACCGCCACCACGACCGGCACCCCGCCGCAGGCGGCGGTCGGCTACCTCGTCGACGAGTATTCCGACGCCGCCCGCCCCGAGCCCGACCTCGATCTCGGCGGCGCCGGACCGGCCGCCCAGCTCTGGAGCACCGCCGGCGACATGGCGGCCTGGGCCGCGTTCCTCGTGTCGCCCGAGCTGACCGACCCGGCCGGGAAGGTGCTGGCCGCCGGCACCGTCGAGGAGATGCGCTGGCCGCACACCACCCGCGACGAGGAGATGTGGGTCTCCGGCTTCGGCCTCGGCCTGATGCTGCACCCGCAGGGCCGCCGCACGGTCGACGTCGGCCACAACGGCGCCATGCCGGGCTTCCTCGCCGGCGTCCACGGCCGGCGCGGCGGCGAGGGCACCCCCGACGCGCTCGGCTGCGCCGTGCTCGGCTCCTCGGGTACCGCCGACCAGATCAACGATCTCGTGCACGACCTGCTGCGGATGGCCGTCGAGCTCGACCCGGCCGACATCAAGCCGTGGGCGCCGGCGCCGCCCGCGCCCCGCGAGATCCGCTCGGCGCTCGGCGTCTGGTGGAGCGAGGGGGCACAGTTCGTCTTCTCGTGGCACGACGGGACGCTCCAGGCCCGGGTCGCGGGCGCGCCGGCCGACCTGCCGCCGTCGGTCTTCCGGCCGCTGCCGGAGCGGCCCGACGTGCTGCGCACGGTCTCGGGGCGGGAAGCGGGCGAACAGCTACGGCTGACCCGCGACGCCAGCGGGGCCGTCGTGCTGATGCACTGGGCGACGTACCGGTTCACGCGGGCGCAGGAGGCCTTCGACGGCGGCGCGGCCTGGGACGGTTCCGGCGAATGAGCGGGCGATAATGGCATCGGCGTCAACCGTGCCCAGCGGATACGATGGCACGATCGTGCTGCGTCAACCCGCGGCGGAAAACCCAGGCAAATCGTTGAGAACCGCGCCGACGTGTCAGCGGCGCAGAGCATGAAAGCAGGTGGCGGAGGCCCCAGGGCCGCCCTATGACCGGTACGCCGAACCCTTCCAGCGCGGGATCCAGCGGCGCGGCGCGGGTACAGACCAAGATCTCGGTTTCCGATCCGAAGATCATGGTCAACCTGCTGGGTGCCAAGGACGAAATCCTGCGGCTCATCGAGCGAACGCTCGCCAGCGACGTTCACGTCCGCGGCAACGAGATCACCATCACCGGCGACCCCGCCGAGAACGCCACCGCCGAGCGCCTGTTCTCCGAGCTCATCGAGCTCATCGAGAAGGGCGAGACGCTGACGGTCGACTCGGTGCGCCGCACCGCGAACATGCTCGAGGAGAACACGTCCGAGCGCCCGGCCGAGGTGCTGACGCTCAACATCCTCTCCCGGCGCGGGCGCACCATCCGCCCCAAGACACTCGGCCAGAAGCACTACGTCGACGCCATCGACGAGAACACCATCGTCTTCGGCATCGGCCCGGCCGGTACCGGCAAGACGTACCTCGCCATGGCCAAGGCCGTGCAGGCGCTGACCGCCAAGCAGGTCAGCCGCATCATCCTGACCCGCCCGGCGGTCGAGGCCGGCGAGCGGCTGGGCTTCCTGCCCGGCACGCTCACCGAGAAGATCGACCCGTACCTGCGCCCGCTCTACGATGCGCTGCACGACATGCTCGACCCCGAGTCGATCCCGCGCCTGATGGCCGCGGGCACGATCGAGGTCGCGCCGCTGGCGTACATGCGTGGCCGTAGTCTCAACGACGCATTCATCATCCTGGACGAGGCGCAGAACACGACGCCCGAGCAGATGAAGATGTTCCTGACCCGACTGGGCTTCGGCTCGAAGATCGTGGTCACCGGCGACGTCACGCAGGTGGATCTGCCGGGGGGCACCACCAGCGGACTGAAGCTCGTGCGCGAGATCCTGCAGAATGTCGACGATGTGCACTTCTCCGAGCTGTCCAGCGCCGACGTGGTCCGGCACCGGCTGGTGGCCGAGATCGTCGACGCGTACGCGAGGTTCGACGCCGAGCAGGAGCAGCACGCCGCCCAATCCGTCCGCGCCGTTCCCGGGCGTGCCGCCTCCGGTGGCCGTTCCGGGCGTCGACGCTGAGCTCAAGGGGTATAACCCTCAATGTCCATCGAGATCGCCAACGAGTCGGGAGCCGAGGTCGACACCGATGAGATCCTCGCGGTGGCCCGGTACGCGCTCGACGAGATGGGGGTCAACCCGCTCGCCGAGCTGTCGATCCTGCTCGTCGACATCGAATACATGGCGGAGCTGAACCACCGCTGGATGGGCGGCGACGGCCCCACCGACGTGCTCGCGTTCCCGATGGACGAGGGCAGCGTCGACCACGGTCCCGGCGAGGCCGGAAGCGGGGAACCGGCGCTGCTCGGCGACATCGTGCTCGCGCCCGAGGTGGCCGGCAAGCAGGCCGCCGCGGCCGGGCACTCCGCCGCCGACGAGCTGCACCTGCTCACCGTGCACGGCGCGCTGCACCTGCTCGGCTACGACCACGCCGAGCCGGAGGAGGAGCGCGAGATGTTCTCGCTGCAAAACCGCCTCCTGCAGGGGTGGCGGGCCGGACGGCAGGCCGGCTGATCCCGTGGAGCCCGCACATCTACTCGCGGCAGGCCAGGCCTCGGCGGGCCTGCCGGACGTACAGCTGATCACCTTCGCGGTGATCCTGGTCTTCCTGGCCGGACTGGCCTCGATGGCGGACGCGGCGCTGGGCACGGTCTCGACGGCCCGCGCCACCGAGATGGCCCGGGAGGGCCAGCGGGGCGCGGCCGCGCTGGCCGCCGTCGCCAAGGACGTGGTGCGCCACCTCAACCTGCTGCTCCTGCTGCGGCTGCTGTGCGAGCTCACCGCGACCACGATGGTCGCGCTCGTCGCCGTCGACAGCTGGGGGATCGGCTGGCAGGCCGCGTTGGTCACGGCCGGCGTGATGACGGTGGTCAGCTTCGTGGTGGTCGGCGTCGCGCCGCGCACGATCGGGCGGCAGCACGCGTACGCCGTGGGCCGGGCCGCCGCGCCGCTGGTCCGCTGGCTGGGCAAGGTGCTCAACCCGCTCGCCTCGCTGCTGATCCTGATCGGTAACGCGGTGACGCCGGGCAAGGGCTTCCCGGAGGGTCCGTTCGGCAGCCAGGTCGAGCTGCGCGAGCTGGTCGACCTGGCCGAGCAGCGCGGCGTCGTCGAGCACGGCGAGCGCGACATGATCCACTCGGTGTTCGCGCTGGGCGACACGATCGCCCGCGAGGTGATGGTGCCGCGCACCGAAATGGTGTGGATAGAAGAGTCCAAGAGCCTCCAGCAGGCGCTCTACCTCTTCCTGCGCTCCGGTTTCTCGCGGATCCCGGTGATCGGCGAGAGCGTCGACGACGTGCTGGGCGTGCTCTACCTCAAGGACGTGATCCGCAGCACCCAGTCCGGCGACCCGGCCGCGACCGCGCAGGCGGTGGCCGAGTTGATGCGGACGGCGACGTTCGTGCCCGAGTCGAAGCCGGTCGACGACCTGCTCTCCGAGATGCAGGCCGCCCGCACCCACCTGGTGATCGTGGTGGACGAGTACGGCGGGACGGCGGGGCTGGTCACGATCGAGGACATCCTCGAGGAGATCGTCGGGGAGATCACCGACGAGTACGACGTCGAGCGGCCGCCGGTCGAGCATCTCGAGGACGGCGCGGTGCGGGTGACCGCCCGGCTGCCGATCGAGGACCTGGGCGAGCTGTTCGGGGTCGAGCTGCCCGCCGACGAGGTCGAGACCGTGGGCGGGTTGCTGGCACAGACGTTGGGCCGGGTGCCCATTCCGGGCGCGAAGGTCGATGTGGGTGGTCTGCACCTGGTCGCCGAGGGCACGACCGGGCGGCGCAACCGGATCGACTCGGTGCTGGTGCGCCGGGTCGCGCCGCCCGAGAAGCCGGCCGAGCCCGACACCGAAACCGAGACCGAGGAAAGACAGACTGCGGATGCCTGACCAGACCTTTGCCGGCGCCGCCGTGCCGGCGACCGATGGGACGGCGCTGAGCGCCGAGGACAACAAGCTGGTCATCCTGGCGCGAAGCGCACGCGCGCGGGTGGGCGCGGTCGAGGGCGCAGCCGTACGCGACCAGGACGGTCGCACCTATGCGGCGGCCACGGTCGTGCTGCCGAGCCTGGTGGTGACCGCGTTGCAGCTGGCGGTGGCGTCGGCGGCGGCTTCGGGAGCCGTACGGCTGGAGGCGGCGGCGGTGGTCACCGAGGCGTCGGAGCTCGACGGAGCGGGGCACGCCGCGGTGCGCGACCTCTCGAACGACGCGCCTATTCACGTGGCGGCGCCGGATGGCTCGCTGCTCGGCTCGGTCACGGCATGACCGAGCCCGACCGCAAGAGCCGGCCGTCGGACGAGGGCCGTCCTCAGGGGCAGGGCCGTCCTCAGGGGCAGGGCCGGTCTGAGGGGCAGGGCCGGTCTGAGGGGCAGGGCCGGTCTGAGGGGCAGGGCCGGTCTGAGGGGCAGGGCCGGTCCGAAGGGCAGGGCCGGTCTGAGGGCGGGCGCCGGCTCACTCCGGGGGAGCGCAACGAGCTGCGGCGGCAGGAGCGGCGGGCGGCTCGCCGGGCCGAGCCCGGGGCCGAAGCGCGGGGCGGGTCCGGCGGCACGGCGCGCCGTGGGCCGGGCGCTGACGGCAGTTCGCGCACGCCGTCCGCGGGCCGCGGCCGGACCGATGATCAGAAGGCTGGTGGCGGGAAGCCTCGGGGGCGGCCCGGATCGGCACAGGGCCGGGGACGACCCGATTCCGGCGCGACGGCGCTGGCCCGTACGGAAAAAGACGTCGCTCAGGGCGACCATCGACCAGAAAGACCGCAAAAGATTCACCGGCATGCGGAGGCGGCGCGTAGCGACGCGAAAGATGAGACGTACCGCGCCGGGTTCGCGTGTTTTGTCGGGCGGCCGAATGCGGGCAAGAGCACGCTGACCAATGCGATCATCGGGCAGAAGATCGCCATTACCTCGAGCAAACCGCAGACCACGCGGCATGTGATCCGGGGAATTCTGCAT
The DNA here is from genome assembly GCF_044454685.1 of Actinoplanes sp. NPDC051513. Classification (NCBI taxonomy): domain Bacteria; kingdom Bacillati; phylum Actinomycetota; class Actinomycetes; order Micromonosporales; family Micromonosporaceae; genus Actinoplanes; species Actinoplanes sp. NPDC051513. The sequence continues at coordinate 90,199 of NZ_JBITDW010000016.1, read as the reverse complement.
CGGGAGAACGCGCAGCTCGTGCTCGTGGACACGCCGGGGCTGCACCGGCCGCGGACGCTGCTGGGGGAGCGGCTCAACGATCTCGTGCGCGAGGTGTGGAGCGAGGTCGACGTGATCGGCATCTGCTTCCCGGCGGACGAGCCGGTGGGGCGCGGCGACCGGTTCATCTCGGCCGAGATGGCTGAGCTCAAGGCAACCGTGCTCGCGGTGGTGACCAAAGTCGACCTGGTGGGCCCGCAGAAGCTGGCCGAGCATCTGCTGGCGGTCAGCAAGCTGTACGACTTCGCCGAGATTGTGCCGGTGAGCGCGGTTTCGGGGCATCAGGTGCGGCAGCTGGTCGACGTGATGATCAAGTATTTGCCGGAGTCGCCGCAGCTGTACCCGGACGATGTGCTGACCGACGAGCCGGAGCAGGTGCTGATCGCCGAGCTGATCCGAGAGGCCGCGCTCGAGGGCGTGCGCGACGAACTGCCGCATTCGATCGCGGTGCTGGTCGAGGAGATGATGGTCGAGGGCGCGCTCACCAAGATCTATGCGGATCTCTATGTGGAGCGGGACAGCCAGAAGTCGATTGTGATCGGGTCGAAGGGTGTGCGGCTCAAGGAGGTCGGCAGCCGGGCCCGGCAAGAGATCGAGCAGCTTATCGGCGGCAAGGTTTATCTCGATCTTCACGTGCGCGTAGCCAAGGAGTGGCAGCGTGATCCCCGTCAATTGCGCAAGCTGGGTTTCTAGTTTTACGTAATATGGGATAATTCACGCTGGTTTGCGACCTTGGCCGGATCGTGGGTAAGCCATAGGGCCTATGCGTACGCGTAACCAGTACCTCGACCTGCTACGCGCCGTCGCGACCGTTCGTGTGGTGGTCTACCACTCCAGCGGCTGGGCCGCGCTGACCATCGTGTTCCCGGCCATGTCGGTGATGTTCGCCCTGGCCGGGTCGTTGATGGCGGCCTCGCTCGACCGGTACGGGCCGTGGGCGGTGGAGAAACGACTGCACCGGCTGCTGCCGTCGCTGTGGGTGCTGGTGGCGGTGGCGGTGCCCTCGATGCTCGCGGTCGGGCTGGCGTGGGACTGGCAGGTGCTGTTGTGGGCGTTCCCGCTGGAGGATCCGCCGGCTACGGGGTTCTGGCTCGAGGGTCTCGCGGCCATGTGGTACTTGCGAGATTTCCTGTGGCTCGTGCTGTTGTCGCCGCTGGTGTTGCCGCTCTTCCGGCGTGCGCCGCTCGTCTCGGTGCTGGTCCCGTACGTCGCGCTGGCGGTGATCACCTTTGCCGGGATCACGCCGCCGCCGGTGCTGCGGGACCTGGCGTTGTACGGCGGGGCTTGGCTGCTGGGGTTCGCGCACCATGACGGGATGCTGCGGCTTGACCGGCGGCGGTGGTGGCTCGCGGGGGCGCTGGCGGTGGCCGGCGCGGCCTGGGCGCTGACCCACCCGGGTCCGCGCGGGCTTGATCTCAACGACATCCCGCTGGGCAACGCGCTCTGGTCGGCGGCGTTCATCCTGGTGGCGCTGGGCATTTCGCCGATGGTGCGGCCGCGGAGGGTGCTGACGGTGCTGAACTCCCGGGCGCTGACGATCTATCTGTGGCACGTGCCGCTGATCGTGGCGGTGGCGCGGTTCGCGGAGTGGGCGGGGTTGCCGATCTTCGGCTGGGTGGGGATCAGCTGGCGGCTCGCGGTGGTGGCGGCGTTGTTGTCGGTGATCGTGCTGGCGGTGGGGTGGATCGAGGACGTGGCGGCCGGGCGTCGGCCGACGCTGGTGCCGGGGGTGGCGGCGCGGCGGATACCGGTGTCGCCGGCGCCGGCCATGCCGCAGCTTCGGCCGGCGTCCGATTCGTTGCCGGGCTAGCGACCATCCTCACAGTCAGTCGTACCCGGCGGATGGCCAGCATGTGGAAGAACCCCGTGGAAGCGTCGGGAATATCCGCTTATCGACCGAATGCTGATCGAGGGCGGCCAGCCCTGATGAGTTCCCGTTCGCGGCTGCCGCCACTTATCAAGATTTCCACCCGCGGGGCGGCAGCCGGGGCGAGCCGAGCTCGAAGCCGGCAACCACCGTGACCACCCACGACCCCGAGCCATGGCGCGCCCCCGCCCAGCCGACGCTTCACCGCAACAGATCGCACACCGCCCCAGGGCCACGGCAGCCCGCTCAAAACCAGACCCCCACCCAAACAGGTGTCCTAGCGGGCGCGTACCAGCAGCGGTTGGGCGACCTGGCCGACTTTTCCGAAATTATCGGACATGACGGCTTCGGCCAGGCCGAGGCCGTCGTCGGAGAGGGCCGTGCGGCAGGCCATGTGCACCCACTCGCCCACCGGCTCGCGCAGCAGCGTGGTCGTCATCGTCGGCGGGATCGACAGCCACTTGTCGACCGGCAGCTCGGCCGAGAGACCGTTCGCCGAGTCGGCCACGATCAGCGCGCGGTCCTGCCCGGTGAGCTCGACGCCGTCGATCAGCGGCATCCGAGCCCTGGTCCACACATGGGTCTCGCCCAGGCTGTTCAGGCTGCCCACGGTGCACCGCCACTCGATCGCGCGGCCGTAGCCCCAGTTCGCGCCGAAGTCGTCGCCGAAGCGGTTCTCCTGCTCGGGCAGCGGCACCGGCGCCACCGGCTCGGTGAGCGCCGGCGGCTGCGGCCCGGGCGCGATGTGCCACGCCCGTGCGGTCACCGCCACCCGGCCGTCGATCACCATGCGGGCCTCGTTGAGCGCGGTCAGCCGGCCGGGCTTGAGCGGCGACACCTCCACCCGGAACTCACGGCGCGGTATCGGCCCGAGGAAGTCGACCGAGATGCGGGCCAGTCTCAGCCCGTCGAGGCGCAGGACGTGGCCGAGCAGAGCGGCGGGCGGGCCGCCGTGCTGCATGGCGCTGTCCCAGGGGCTCTCGGTCGACTCGGTCGGTGCGTAGCGGTCGTCACCCAGCGACTGGTAGAAGCTCACGGAAGAGAGGCTACGGTGACGTCGCCGCTGGCGACGCGCACGTCGATCACATTCTTGGACGTGGCGTCGCTGGTCAACCCGTCGGTGTTCACGTCACCCGAGCCGGAGCCGGTGACGAGCTTGTACTTGCCGGCGGCCGGCACGGTGATCGACATGTCGCCGCTGGTCGAGTGGGCGGTCACCGAGTTGGGCGCGGTGAGCGACACGTGGACGTCGCCGGAGGTGACGTTGATGTCGACCGGGCCGCCCGCGTCGAGCGCCTCGATGTCGCCGGAGGTCGACTTCACCTTCACCGAGCCCTTGGCGTTGAGCACCCTGATGTCGCCCGAGGTCGCCCTGATCTGCACCGGGCCGGTCGCGTCGCTCACCGTGAGGTCGCCCGAGGTGACCTCGAGGTCGGTGTCGGCCACCCCTTCGAGGCGGATGTCGCCGGCCCGCTCCTTGCCGCGCACCTTGACGCCGGGGGCGGTGTTGATCTCGTACGAGACCGAGCAGTTCACCCCGCAGGAGGTGTCGATGGTCAGGGTCGTGCCGTCGATCTTGTAGGACTCGCCCGGGTTGGTGGAGCGGCGGATCACCCGGTGGATCGTGGTCTGGTCGGCCGCGGCGGTGGTGGTGACCACCACATCGCCGGCGCCGCCGGTCAGCACGATGTCGGTGATCTTGTTCTTGACGGTGTCGTCGTAGGTCATCTTGGCCCCGATGACCCCGGCGCAGCCGGTCAGGGCGGTCGTCGACGCGGCGATGATGGCGAGGACTGCGGCGCGCCGGATCAGGGTCGTGGTCATGGCTTGACGCTATTCGGGGGCCTCGGGCGCGCACCATCGGTCCTCCCACTGAGCCACCCCCGAGATGACCCTGAGACCGCATCAGGGTTTGTCGTACCCGCGAGGCAGAATGGCTTCCGTGCCCACCGGATCCGGCTATCGCCGGCAGCTCTACCGCGATGACGCGGTGGTTCTGCGCGTGCAGAAGCTCGGCGAGAGCGACCGGATCATCACGCTGCTGACCCGCCGCCACGGCCGGTTGCGCGCGGTCGCCCGCGGCGTGCGGCGCACCATGTCCCGCTTCGGCGCCCGGCTCGAGCCGTTCGGCCACGTCGACATCCAGCTCGCCGGCTCGCCCGAGGGCGTCGGCAGCTCGCTGCACTCGGTCAGTCAGGTCGAGGCCGTCGCGCTCTACGGCAAGCACTTCCTCGCCGACTACCCGCGCTACACGGCGGCCAGCGCGATCGCCGAGACCGCCGAGCGGCTCACCCCGGTCGAGCGCGAGCCGTCGCTGCGGCTGTTCCAGCTCACCCTGGGCGCGCTCAAGGCGCTTGCCGCCGGCGAACACGCCGGCGGCCTCGTGCTCGACGCTTACCTGCTGCGCTCCATGGCCTCGGCCGGCTGGGCGCCCGCGATCGCCGAGTGCGCGGTCTGCGGCACCTCCGGCCGGCATGCCGCCTTCTCGGTGCCGGCCGGCGGCGCGGTCTGCCCCGACTGCCGGCCGCCCGGCGCCGCCCACCCGGCGCCCGCCACGCTCATGCTGATGAGCGCGCTCACCGACGGCGACTGGCTGGTCGCCGACGCGTCCGAGCCGCCGGTGCGGCGCGAGTGCAGCGGTCTGGTCGCCGCCCACCTGCAATGGCACATGGAGCGGGCGTTGCGCTCGCTGCCACTGGTCGATCGACGGGAGACTTCCTGATGCCGCGTCCGCCCACACCGCACCTCTCCGGCGCGCGCCCACCGGAACTACCCAAGGCCGCGCTGCCGCAACACGTCGCGATCGTGATGGACGGCAACGGGCGCTGGGCCAAGGAGCGGGGGCTGTCCCGCACCAAGGGCCACGAGCAGGGGGAACACTCGCTCTTCGACACCATCGAGGGCGCGATCGAGCTCGGCATCCCGTACCTGTCGGCCTATGCCTTCTCGACGGAGAACTGGAAGCGCTCGCCCGACGAGGTGCGCTTCCTCATGGGCTTCAACCGCGACGTGATCCGGCGCCGCCGCGACCAGTTGGTCGACCTCGGCGTGCGGGTGGTGTGGTCGGGCCGCGCGGGCCGGCTGTGGAAGAGCGTGATCCAGGAACTCCAGACGGCCGAGGAGATGTCCAAGAACAACAGCACGCTCACGCTGCAGTTCTGCGTGAACTACGGCGGCCAGGCCGAGATCGCCGACGCGACCCACCGAATAGCTCAGGACGTGGCGGCCGGCAAGCTCAAGGCGGATCGTGTCAACGAGAAGACGATCGCCCGCTACCTCTACCACCCCGAGGTGCCCGAGGTTGATCTCTTCCTGCGCCCGTCGGGGGAGCAGCGCACGTCGAACTTCCTGCTCTGGCAGTCGGCGTACGCCGAGCTGGTCTTCCTCGACACGCTCTGGCCCGACTTCGACCGCCGCCACCTGTGGTACGCGTGCGAGCTCTACGCCGGCCGCGACCGTCGCTTCGGCGGCGCCGTGCCCAATCCCGTTGCGCCGCCCAAGTCGTCCTCCTGAGCGGCCTCCGGCCGTCCTCCTGAGCGGCCCCCGGCCGTCCTCCTGAGCGGCCCCCGGCCGTCCTCCTAGGTGGTCAGGATCCGTACGGTGGCGTCCACGTCGGAGAGATCCGGGAGCACGGCGTGGGCGCCCGCGAGGACAAGGTCGGCCATCTTGGTCGACCCGGTCGCGACGCCCACGGCGAGGGCGCCGTTGGCCAGCGCGGCCACCACATCGTGCACCGTGTCGCCGACCACGACCGGGGCGAAGCGCTCGCCGTACTTCGCCTCGGCCCGCTCCAGGCTGCGCCTGACCAGCGTGGCCCGCACGCTGTCGTCGGTGCCGTAACCGCCGACCTCGGCGTCGAAGGCGTCGGTGAGGTCGAAGGCGGCCACCTTGGCCCGCGCGACCTCGGGGATGTTGCCGGTCACCAGCGTCTGCACCACGCCGGGGTCGTCGCCGAGGCGGTCCAGCACGGCCCGTACGCCCGGCATCAGCGCGCCCTGCTCGCCGAACTCGTGCTGGGTTTTGATCACGTGGTCGACGTACCGGACGAAGAAGCGCTCCGGCGTGCAGTCGGTCACCCCGTGCGCGGCGAACACCTCGATGCAGATGTCCATGTCCGTCCGCCCGCCGAAGACCGGCGTGGCCCGCCACTCGAGCCCCGTGATCTCGGTGAACGCCAGCTTCCAGGCACGCCCCGCCACCCCGCCGCCGCGCAGCAGGGTGTAGTCGACGTCCCACATGACCAGGCGTCTCACTCTTGCAGGGCCCGCTCGATGTGCTCGACCTTGGCGTGCAGCGCGTCGCTGACTCCCGGCCGCACATCGGCCTTGAGCGACAGGCTGACTCGCGGGGCCCCCTTGGCGACCGCCTCCACGGCCTGCTTGACGACGGCGAAGCATTCGTCCCACTCACCCTCGATCGTGGTGAACATGGCGTCGGTCTGGTTGGGCAGACCGGAGGCCCGCACGACCCGCACCGCCTCGGCGACGAGGTCACCCACCGATTCACCCGCACCGAGCGGCGTCACTGAGAAAGCAACCAACATGAGTCCCATCGTCCCAGCCCGGCCGGGGTGATAGGCAACCCTCCGAAGATCCCCGTGTCCCAGCCGTTGCCGGGACGAGAGAGCGCTCTCACGCCTACCGGGCGACGGTGGCGACGTTGGTGCGCCGAGCGAGGTCGTGGCGGTGGGATCGCGCTTTCTCGCGCGGCGAGGCCGAATTTTCGCAGGCGTTGCCCCTTCGTGCGCGGCCGAATCGGGTTCGGATCACCACCTCAGGTTTTGGTTTTCTCCTGCGTTGCGCTCGCGAATGTCACGTGACTGGCCTAGTCTCATGACATCCTCACCTACACTTGCACCATCCGCCGAACTCGCGGAGGCGCTGATGGCAAAAGAACTCATCAACCTGGACCGCGAGGCCCTGGCGGGCGCGGCCAAGCTGTATGGCACGGCCACGGACGAGGACACCATCAATGCCGCTCTGCGTGACGCGGCGGCGCGGAACCGTCGTCGGGAAGGCTTCGCCCGGCTCGCCGAGATGGCGGAGGCCGGGGAGTTGGATTACCTGCTCGACAAGCGGAACTACCGCCGATGAGCCGCTCGGGCTACCTCGTCGACACCAGCGCGATCGTTCGGCTGTCTCGAGACCCCACTCTGCGCGCGAAATGGCTTGAACCGCTTGATGCGGGGCTGCTTGCCATTTGCCCCATCACAGAGCTCGAGGTGCTTCATGGGGCCACCTCGTTGGCGCATTGGCAATCACTCGAGCTCGCCATGGACGAGACATATCGGTGGGTCGTCATGCCGGATCGGATTGCCACCCGGGCAAAGGACGTTGAGAGAGGCCTCGCCGTCCGAGGCATGCACCAGTCGGCCGGTGCGGTCGATCTACTCGTGGCCGCAACGGCCGAGGAGCATCGCCTCACGCTGCTCCACTACGACAGAGACTTCGACTGCGTCGCGGAGGTCACCGGTCAGCCGGTGTGCTGGCTGGCGGACTCCGGGTCTATCGACTGAGAATCCTCGGTCGGGTGCAATCGATCGCGTTGCCCAGCGTGTGATCAGGGCGGCGTCACCCCGCGCCGCCCTCACGAGGGAAATCGATCTCGGGCAGCCGCTCGGCAACGGCGCCGGCGGGACGTTCGCCGGCGCGCCGCCCTGCAGCGCGGTCTCGCGTAGCGGCGTTGAAATTCGGAATCAGTGGTCTGCGCAGCAGGGCGTGGGATACCGCGTTTCGAACGGCACCAGCAGGCCGCCGGCTGCCGGCGTGGTGGTCAGCACGAGCTCGCCGAAGCGGAACTGCGGGCGGACGAAGTCGCACGTGTCGAGCCGCTGCGACTCGTCGGCCGCGCCCGAGCCGAGCACCTCGACCTTGTCGATGGCGCTGAGCGACAGGATCTCCCCGACGGTCAGGGTGCCGACGAGCTGGTCGACGCCCGGAAATATCACCGCCCGCCCGAATTTTCCGGTCAAAGCCGCGGCGGCGGCCGGCCGAAGCTCGGCCGATGTCTGAAATGTCCCATCGGAGGGGCCGGTCAAACTGATCGCGACGTGCCGGAACGGCTCCTGCACCAGGTGCGTGCAGGCCAGCAACGGCGCCGGCGACAGCGACCGGATCCAATGATCGGCCACGGACAGCTCCCCGTGCCCGAGACTCACCCCGATGGTGCGGGCCGGCCCCTCCGCCGAAGCCGAAGCCGAAGCCGAAGCCGAAGCCGAAGCCGAAGCCGAAGCGGAAGAGGAAGCGGAAGCGGAAGAGCCGGCCGACACCGAGCGATACAGCGTCACTTGGGCAGGACCCAGATCGGGTTGGTGTAGAACCACAGGTCGCCCCACGGGTCGGCGTCGCCGATCACGTCGAGCTTCGGACCGTACGGGTCGACCCCCGGACCCATGAGGCCGGGCTGGGTGCGGTTGCCGTCGGTGCCGCGAACCCGCACATAGAACGGCTTGTCGAGGCGGCCCAGGTCGTAGGTCACCGAGACCCGCTTCGCCCCCGCCGACACCTCGAACGACTTGACCACCTTGGTGTTCGGGGCGGTGTACGTGTCCTTGTCGGCGACCGGCCCGGTCACGGTGCCGACGATCACGTCGACCCGCTTGAGCACCGGCACGAACTGGGCCCAGTTCGGCACGTCCTGAAGGTCGATGTCGAGGGTCAGCTCGGTCGAGGTGCCACGCCGCACGTGCACGACACCGCCGAGCGGGGTGCCCGCGTCCCAGCGACGGTCGCCGCCGACTCGGACACGAGCGTCCAGCCCTTTGATCAGCCGGCCATGGTCCACCCAGACGCGGCCGGCGCGCAGGCCGTCCATGACCGCCTTGTACGAGAACGACGACGCGCCGACGTTGGTGCGGCCGTAGAAGCCCGGCCAGAAGTCGCCGGCCGTGGTCAGCGTCCTGCCGCTGTAGACCGGGTCGTTGTACTTGCCGTTGGCCTCGAAGTCGCTGCCCGGCCCGCGATCCGATTGGTCCAGGTAGACCACGTGCGAGTCGGAGTTGACCGTGATCCACCAGGCCTTGCCCTCGGCGAGCAGGCTGTCCCAGAGGCCGCCGACGGTGGCGGTCATCCAGTCGAAGCCACCCCAGGTGCGGTAGCTCTCCAGCGGGTAGCCGGCGTAGGACGCGGCGGACGGGTTGTTGTTGTAGAAGCCGCGGGCGCTGCCGGCGCCGGCCGGGGCCGGGATGCCGGCCGCCTGGTGGCCGGGCGCGCCCTCGAAGCCGACGGCGACGGTCGGGTCGGCGTCGCGCCAGTTGCGGATCTCGTGCGGCGAGTCGATGCCGCGGCGGGCGGGGTGGTTGGCGAAGAACAGCGCGCCGTCCACCTTGCGGGCCTTGACCTGCGAGGCGAGGAACTTGATGCCGGCGACCGCGGCGGCCTCGTTCTGCGCGTCGGTGTTGGTGGCCGGTAGCTGCGAGCCGTCGTAGGTCTGCTCGAACTGCTTGAGCACCTCGACCTCGTGCCTGCTCGGCGCGACGAACACGGTGGCGTGCTCGGCGGCCGGGATGTTCCACTCCAGACCCTGGAAGGTCAGCAGGTCGGGGATTTCTGACCGGGTCTTGACGATGTCCGGGTTGACCTTCTCCACACCGATCTTGGCGTGCGCGTTGCTGCCGTGGTCGGTGATGACCAGCCAGTCGAGGCCGAACGCGTGGCCGTGCTTGGCCTGGTCGAGCACGCGGTACTGGGCGTCCGAGCTGTACTGGGTGTGGATGTGGTGGTCGCCGGCGAGCCAGCGGAAGCCGCCCTTGTCGGTGCCGCCGCCGGCCGGGCCGTGGGCGTGCGGCAGGCCCGCCTGGGCCGCGGCCGGAGTGGCCAGCACCGAGGCGGCCGCGCCCGCGCCGAGCAGGCCCGCGCCGCGCAGGAAACCGCGGCGGGAGACGTCGGACGGGGAGAGCTCGCTGTCCGGGATGCTCAAGTCGAGGGCCGGGGCGAGATCGCCGCCGCCGGCGCTTTCCGAAGAATGATCGTGATCGTGATCGTGACCCATGACGCGAACCCTCGTGGCGGCACAACAACGGGCGCTGTCGATCTCGTGAAGCCGCGGCGAACTTAACCGATGATCGGTCGAAACAGGCCGGTCAGGACGGTGGTGGCGAGCACCACGGCGGCCAGCGTAAGCGCGCCGATCATCAGCAGCACATCGGCGCCCGTGAAGATCTGACGCCGTGCGTAGGTGCGCTCCACCGAGGAGTCGAAGCCGCGTGCGTCCATCGCCACCGCCAGCCGGCCGCCCCGCCGCAGCGCTCCTACCAGGAGGGCGAACGCGGTGGCGGGAAAGCCCCTGATCCCGGTCTCCACGCCACGCGCCCGCCGGGCCAGCGTCAGCATCTGCCACTCCTCGCCGAGCAGCGGGAGCAGCCGGAAGGCGGCCAGCGCGCCGATGGCGAACCGGGCCGGCGCCTTGGCGTTCTGCACGAGCGCGTCGGCCAGGTCGGTCGGATCGGTGGTGGCGAAGACGATCACCCCGGGCAGCGCGATCGCGAACAGCCGCAGCACCAGCCCGAGCGCCGAGACGAGCACGTCGGTGGTGATGTCGAACGGGCCGAGGTCGAGCAGCAGGGCGCCACCGCGGTCGGCCGCGAACAGCACCATCGTCACCATCACGCCGATCGCGGCCGCCACCAGCGGCCAGGCGCGCCGGGCCAGCGTCGCGTAGCGCAGGCCGAACAGCGGCAGCAGGGTCAGCTCGATCACCAGCGCCAGCGCCGGGGTGAGCGGGTCCAGCGTGGCGATCAGCGGCAGCGTGAAGAGCATGGCGGCGGCGAGCTTGGCGACCGGGTTGCGCCGCGCGAGGGGCGCGGCCGGGTCGGCGACCGGCTGCAGGGCAAAGGTCACTGCCGCCGCCGGCGGGGGAGTGGGTCGTTGTGCATCGAAGATCCCAGAGGCAGCGTACGGTCGGCGAGCGTCTGCACGAAGTCGTCGTCATGGGTGACCGCCACCACGGCGTGCCCGTCGTCGCGGAGCGTGGCCAGCAGCGTGACCAGCTCGATCCAGGTCCGCCGGTCCTGGCCGAAGGTCGGCTCGTCGAGCACGAGCAGGCGCGGCGCCGTGGCCAGGGCCGTCGCGACGCTCAGCCGCCGGGCCTCGCCACCGGAGAGCGTGTACGGGTTGGCCTGCGCGAGCTTCGTGAGCCGCAGCCGATCGAGCAGCTCGTCCACCGTCGCCGCGATGTCGGCGGCGCTTCGTCCCAGCCGGCGCGGCCCGATCGCGAGTTCCTCGGCGACCCGCGCGGTCACGAACTGATGCTCGGGGTTCTGGAACACCGAGCCGATCCGCTGGGTGAGCGTCGCGGCCTTCCATTTGTGTGGCGGCCGCGGATCGCCGAACGCCGTCACCGTGCCACCGGCCGGCGCGAGCAGCCCGCCCAGCAACAGCGCGAGCGTCGACTTGCCGGCCCCGTTCGGCCCGGTCACCGCCAGCACTTCACCGCCGCCTACGCCCATCGAGACCGGGACGCGCAGCCGCCGCCCGACCGTGACGTTCTCGGCGTGGATCAGCTCCTCGGCGGGCGGCGTGCCCGACTTCAGCGGCGGAAAGGCGAAGCCCGGCACCCACACGCCCTCGGCGGCTAGCCGGTCCCCGTACGCGGCGAACACCACCTCGGCCGCGCCGTCGGCCCGGACCCCTCCGCCCGGCTCGAGCACCACCACCCGGTCGACCAGCGGCAGCGCCTCGGCCACCCGGTGCTCGACCACGATCAGCGTGGTGGCGTCGCCGCCCTCCCGCGAGCGGGCGATCCCCTCCCGCACCAGTGCGGCGCCGGTCGGGTCGAGGTTGGCGGTGGGCTCGTCGAGCAGCAACAGGCCGGGCCGCAGCGCGAGCACGCCGGCCAGCGCGAGCCGCTGCGCCTCGCCGCCGGAGAGCGCCGCGGTCGAGCGGGTGATCGGGTACGGGAAACCCACGCGGTCGAGCGCGTCGCTGACCCGCGGCCAGATCGCGGCCGGTGGCACCCCGCGGTTCTCCAGGCCGAACGCGACGTCGTCGCCGCTGCGGGCCATCACGAGCTGGGTCTGTGGGTCCTGGAAGACGACGCCGACCCGGTCGCGGGCCTCGCGCGGGTCGGCGCCGTCGATCAGCACGCTGCCGGCCGCCTCGCCCGAGTCGTCGGGGAGCAGCCCGGCCAGCGCCGCGAGCAGGGTGCTCTTGCCGGCCCCGGACGGACCGAGCAGGAGCACCCGCTCACCGTGCTCGATGGTCAGGTCGACGTCGCGGATCGCCCAGGCGCGGCGCCCGGCATGGCGCCACCCGAAACCGCGTAGCTCGACCCGACTCATGATTCACATGGAATCAAGGATCACACCAGCGCGCGCGACCGGCCCGCCGGGAAGCGGTCGAGCACACCCGTCTGAGCCAGCGCCCGCACCAGCAGCAGGCTGCCGATGCCGGCGACCACCAGCGACGACGCCGCGGTGATCAGGATGTAGGGGATGCGGAACGTGGCCCAGGAGTAGCCCGGGTACCAGACGAACGCGTCGTACACCGAGGCCACGATGCCGGCGCCGGCGCCGGCGAGCATCGCCACCGGCAGGTTGTAGACCTTGTACGCGAACGCCGCGAAGATCACCTCTGCGCCGAGCGCCTCGAGTGGGCCCTGCACGACCAGGGTCCAGCCCCAGCTCGTGCCGATCGCCACCGAGACGAGCGAGGCGAGCGTGAGGGTGTAGAAGGCGGCGCCGGGCTTGCGCACGATCAGCGCGCCGAGCACGGCCGGGACCAGCCACATACCGTAGAGCACGGCCCGGCCGGGCAGCGGGATGGCGTCGGCGGGCCCGTTCCAGAGCAGGTTCCACGCCCAGAAGATGACGCCGAACGCGACCGCGACGATCGAGGCGATCACGATGTCGATCGTGCGCCATCGGTTGGAGTTGGTGGTTGCCATGATTTGCCTCCCAGTAGGTACCGGGAGGAGACGCACGCCGCTGCACTGCGGCGCGGCTGGAGAAAGACCGAGCTTCCTGCGCTGGCATTACCCAGATCAGGTACGAGGGTCTGCGGGATTACCCCGCACTCTCAGCGCTGTGCGCTCCCCTGTCGGTGAAGGTTGTTCGCGACCTACCTTGACCCGCGCATCGCGCGAGCGACGCACGTGATCTCCGCCGTCGCGAACAATCTTCATTGCATGTGTTTCGATGACGCTAACACCGATGTTGGCGGGTGGACAGCGAGGGAGTGATCAACAACATGGAGATCAAGGCGCGCGGGCTCACCTTTGACGTGTACGAGGGCGGGCCGGCCGACGGCGAGCCGGTGCTGCTCCTGCACGGGTTCCCGCAGGATCACCGCGAGTTCGACCTGATCCTCCCGAAGCTGCACGCGGCGGGCCTCCGCACATATGCCCTCGACCAGCGCGGATACTCGCCAGGGGCTCGCCCGGACGACGTCAAGGCGTACCGGATCACCGAGCCGGCCGCCGACGCGGTGGCCGTGCTCGACGCGCTCGGGATCGAGTCGGCGCACGTGATCGGCCACGACTGGGGCGCGCAGGTGGGCTGGCTGCTCGCCGCCCTGCACCCCGGCCGGGTGCGCTCGCTCACCGCGATCTCGGTGCCGCACCCCAAGGCGTTGCAGCTGGCGATGCGGGTACGCCCGACCCAGCGCGCCCGCTTCGCGTATTTCGCCCTGTTCCGCTCGCGGGCGGCCGAGCGCTTCCTCATGGCCGGCGGCGCCACCGCGCTCAAGTCGATGCTGCGCCCGATCGGCGACCGCGCCGCCCTGTACGTGGACGCCATGCGCGACGACCGGGCCCGGCTCACCGGCGGCCTGAACTGGTACCGCGGCCTCGAAGGGCGCGACCTCGGCGCGGTCCGGGTGATCACCGTGCCGACCACGTACATCTGGCCCGACCGTGACGGGGTCGTCGCGCGCACCGCCGCCCTGCGCACCCGCGACTGGGTGGAGGCCGACTACCAGTTCGTCGTGCTGCGCGGGGTGAGCCACTGGGCGCCCGAGCAGGCGCCGGAGTCGGTGGCCGGTGTCGCGCTGGACCGCATCAGGCCGGCATGAGGCCTACGCAACGGCGCCGGATCGGGAACGAGACCGAGAAGCACCGATGGGACCGGAACTTCGGCGATCTGCTCCAGGAGTTGCGGGTCGCGCAGGCGGGCGTGCAGATCCTCTTCGCGTTCCTGCTCACCCTGCCGTTCAGCGCCGGCTTCCCGGACGCCTCGCCGTTCCAGCGCAACGTGTACGTGGTCGCGCTGCTCTCCGCGGCCGCGGCCGCCGCCATGCTCATCTCGCCGGTGGCCTTCCACCGCGCGTTGTTCCGCCAGGGGCGCAAGCCCGAACTGGTCCGTTACGCGCACCGGATGGTCAGCGGCGGCCTCGCGTTCCTGCTGGTCTCGATGGTGAGCAGCATCTTCCTGATCGTCGACTACCTGCTCAGCCGCCCGGTCGCGATCGTCCTCGGCATCATGGCCGCGCTCTGGTTCCTCGTCTTCTGGGCCGGCATCCCGCTCTACCGGCACAACTGGATCGACGAGGACGCCGAGCAGGAGGACGAGGAGCTCATCGGCGACGACCCGACACCGACAGACCCAGGCGCCTGAGCTCGAGCTCGGCGAGGGCATCCACCGCCTCCGCGTCGCCGTTGCGCCAGCTCTGGGCGATGTCCGGGCCCAGCTTCGTCAACTTGTCGAGCGGTTGCGAAGCGAGCGCGCGTAACGCCAGCAGATCGCGGCCGGCGGGCTCCGCGCGTACGGAAGACGCCACCCCGGCCCGGCGCATCCACCGCAACCGCAACGGAAGCCAGAGGAAAAGCACCAGCGCGAGCGGAACGGAGACCGCGAGGATCGCCAGGACCCACGCCATCTGATCGACGATCTCCTGCTGTTGCCGCCCGGCGTCGGCGATGGACCGCGCCGCGTCGGCGGCACCGTTGAACGGCTTGACCAGCTGGTCACCGACCAGCGGAACCCGGTTGACCTTGCTGCCGGCGTCGGCGAGGTTGTCGGCTATGCCGCCGCCGGCGCTCTGCAGCTTCTGGCCGGGGACGGCGAGTTTCTCGACCATGTCGTTGACCCAGAGGCCCGCCCTGATCCACAGGTAGACCCAGACCACCACGACGATGTCGGTGAGCAGCTGGCGGATGGCGGTGGGGAGCCGCTCGGCGTAAAGCTTCACGCGGAGAAGCGTCCCATGTGGAGAAGATCAGCGCTTGGCGGCGCACTCCGGGCAGGTGCCGAAGATCTCGACGGTGTGCGACACGTCGACGAAACCGTTCTGCGAGGCGATCCGGTCGGCCCACGACTCGACGGCCGGGCCCTCCACCTCGACGGCCCGCCCGCAGGCCCGGCACACCAGGTGGTGGTGATGGCCCTGGCTGCACCGGCGGTAGAGGTGCTCGCCGCCGGGCGGGCGCATGACGTCGATCTCGCCGGCGTCGGCGAGGCCCTGCAGCGTGCGGTAGACCGTGGTCAGGCCGACCCGCTCGCCCCGCTCGCGCAGCTTGGCGTGCAGGTCCTGGGCGCTGTTGAAGCCCTCGGCGTCGTTCAGCGCCGCGCTGACCGCGCTGCGCTGTTTCGTGTTCCGCTGCGCGCTCGTGTCCGCGTTCACGGTCTGACCTCCCTCGCGTGACTGACGGCGTCGGCGACGATGTGCGCGACATGATCGTCCACCAGGGAGTATGCGATCTCGCGGCCGCGCCGCGCACCCCGCACCACCCCGGCGCCCCGCAGCACCCGAAGGTGCTGGGAGACGAGGGGCTGGGGCGCGCCCAGCTTCTCGACGAGCTCGTGCACGCAGCGCTCTCCCACGCCGAGCTCGGCGACGATCGCGACACGGATCGGCGCGGAGAGAGCGCGAAGCAGCTCCCCGGCCGACTCGTAGGCCTCGTACCCGGTCGTCGTCATCGTCCCCGCCAATTTATCGCGTGGCACCGGTCAACTCTGCAGGACGACATCGGGTGGCTCCACCTCCCGTGGCTGGTGCGCGGCGCGCCGGCGGACCGCACGGACGGCGCCCACGCCGATCGAGAGCGCCACGAAGACGCCCAGCGCGAGGATCACGGTGGTGGCGCCGGGGGCGGTGTCGATCTCGGCCGAGACGGCCACGCCCGCGGCGGCGGCGCCGAGGCCGATCACCATGGCCAGGCCCATGGTGCTGCGGAAACCCCGGGTGACCTGCTGGGCGGCGGCGACCGGGACGACCATCAGCGCGGAGACGAGCAACAATCCGACCGTACGCATGGCGATCGTCACCGTCACCGCGGTCGTCACCGCCATCAGCAGGTTGAGGGTGCGCACCGGCAGGCCGCTGACCCGCGCGTACTCCTCGTCGTTGGAGATCGCGAACAGCGCCGGCCGGAACACGGTCATCGCCAGCAGCACGGCCGCGCCCAGCACGGTGATCACCACGAGGTCCTCGGGCGACGTCGTGATCAGCGAGCCGAAGAGGTACTGCATCAGGTTGGCGTTGCTGCTGTCGTCGGAGAGGCCGACCAGCACCACGCCGCCCGCGATGCCGCCGTAGAACAGCAGCGCCAGCGCCAGGTCGCCGGAGGTGCGGCCGCGCTGGCGGATCAGCTCGATGCCGACCGCGCCGGCCGCCGAGACGATCACCGCGCTGATCACGGGGGAGTGGTGCAGCAGCAGGCCGACGCCGACGCCGGTCAGCGCCACGTGGCCGATGCCGTCGCCGATCAGCGACAGCCGGCGCTGCACCAGGTAGATGCCGAGCGCGGGGGCGGCCAGGCCGATCACCAGCGCGCCGATCAGGGCGCGGATCATGAAGTCGTACACGAAAAGGTCGATATGACTTCAGTCCTTTCAAGGGTGGCGGCGGGGTGGTCGGACGGGCATTATCCCGCCGTGATGCGGTCCGTCGGCGCCACGCAGATCTTGGCCTTCTCCGGCGCGGCGTGCGGGTGCGTGTGGTCGTGGTCGGGGTCGGCGTGGTGTCCGGCCGGCTCGGGCGGGACGCCCTGGTGCGCGATCTGTCCCTCGTGCACGACGATCGCCCGGTCGATCAGCGGACGCAGCGGGCCGAGCTCGTGCGCGACCAGCAGGATCGTGCCGCCGCGGGCCGCGAACTCGCCGAGCGCCGCGGCGAACGCCTCCTGGCTGGCGGCGTCGACACCCGCGGTCGGCTCGTCGAGCACCAGCAGGTCGGGCCGGCCGGCCAGGGCGCGGGCGATCAGCGTGCGCTGCTGCTGGCCACCGGAGAGGGTGGCGACCGGGTCGCCGATGCGGTCGAGCAGGCCGACGGCGGTCAGCGCCTCGCGGACCGCCCTCTTGTCGGCGGCGCCGGACGGGCGGAAGATGCCGCGGCGGGCCAGCCGGCCGGAGGCGACGATCTCGCCGACGGTGGCGGGGACCCCGGAGCCGGCGCCGAGGCGCTGCGGCACGTAACCGACCCGGGCCCAGTCGCGGAACTTGCGCTGGGCGGTGCCGAACAGGTCGATCTCGCCGCGCGCGGACGGGACCAGGCCGAGGATCGTGCGGATCAGCGTCGACTTGCCGGAGCCGTTGGCGCCGAGGATCGCCACCACCTCACCGCCGCGCACCGACAGCGAGACGTCGTGCAGGATCTCGCGGCCGTCGTAGCCGACGGCGAGATGGCGTACGTCGACGACGCTCATGAGGTGCACCCCAATGCCGTGGTGAGCGCGGCCAGGTTGGCCCGCATGACGGTGAAGTAGTCGGCGTTCCTGTCGGTCAGGCCCTCGAGCGGGTCGAGCACGGCGGTCTTGGCGCCGACCTCGCGCGCGATGGTCTCGGCGACCTTGGGGCTCACCAGCGTCTCGAAGAAGATCGTGGTGGTGCCGGTGGCCCGGGCCTCGGCCGCGACCTCGGCGAGGCGGCGCGGGGACGGCTCGGCCTCGGGGGAGATGCCGGTGATGCCGATCTGGGTGAGCCCGTACCGGGATGCCAGGTAACCGAACGCTTCGTGGCTGGTGACGAGCTCGTGTCGCGCACAGCTGGCCAGGCTCTTGACGTACGCGTCATCGAGATCTTGAAGTTGATCTTGAACTTGACCGGCCCGGGCGCGATAGTCGGCGGCGTGCGCGGGATCCGCCTCGGCCAGGCGGTCGCCCAGCTTGCCGGCGATCGTCGAGAATCGGAACGGATCGAGCCAGACGTGCGGATCCAGGCCGCTCTCGTCGCTGCCGGGTTTGAACGGGACCAGATCAACCACGCTCGCCACGTCGAACGAGCGGCCCTTGGCCTCCTGGGCGACGGCGGCGTCGACGGCCGGCTGGAAACCCTCGAGGTAGACCGCGAGGCCCGCGTCGGCGACCTGGGCGACCTGGCGGGGGTTGAGCTCGACGTCGTGCGGCTCGGCACCCGGTTTGGTGAGATTCGTGACGGTCACCGCGTCGCCCCCGATTCGCTCGCTGAGGAACTGCAACGGGTAGAACGCCGTGACGACGTTGAGCTTCCCGCCGGTGAAGCCGTTCGCGGAGGCACGCCCGGCGCAACCGGCGGCGACGGCGAGCGTCAGGAGCACGGCGAGCAGGGCACGGGGCATACCATCCACTGTCCCCGACAATGATAATGATTGTCAAAAGCGCATGGATCGCGGTTCACATGGCCTTCGTCACGACGCCGGCCAGCAGAAGAACGAGCATCACCACGCGCAGGACGCGCGTCGGCGGCGCCTGCACCGGCCATGTCGTGAAGGTCAGCCCGGCCAGCCCCGCGGCCAGGAGAAACAGCAGCGCCGCGCCGACGATTCCCGGCAGGAACAACCCGGCCAGCATCAGCACCAGCGCCACGATGAACGCCGTCGTCGGGCTCACCCGCGCCATCCGGCGCAGCAGGTTCTCGGACGGTGCCACCGTGTCGCCTCCTCGCGCTGCGTACGCTCGTCGCATGCTCGTGCTCAACCGTTTCGTGGTCGCGCCGGACACGCAGGACGGCTTCGTGCTCCGGGCGCACGCCGCCCTCACCGCGCTGGCCGAGCGCCCGGGATACCTCTCCGGGCGGCTCACCCGGGCCCTCGACGACCCCGCCCACTGGACCTTGGTGACCGAGTGGGAGTCGGTGGGAGCCTACCGGCGCGCCCTGGGCAACTTCGACGTCAAGGTGCACGCGACCCCGCTGCTCGCCGAGTCGGTCGACACGCCCTCCGCCTTCGAGACCCTCGCCAGCGCCGAGCCCGGCGGCCAGGTGGTCGTGACCGCCAGCGACCGGGCCGCCGAGCCGTGGCGCTGACGACTAATCTGGCCGTATGACGACGGCGCCTCACGTTCCCGCACCACCGCAGGGCCCCGGCGTCTACCCGCCCTTCCCGGCCCCGCCGGTCGAGGGCAAGGGCAAGCGCATCGGCTGGTCCATCGGCATCTCGGTCGGCGTCGTGCTGCTCGTCTGCGGCCTCGGCACGGCCGCGCTGATCGGCGTGGGCGTGGCCTCCCAGAAGTCGAATCAAGAGAAGGCCAACGTCGCCATCAGCTCGTATCTGAATGCGGTGCGCGTCGGAAAATACGACCAGGCGTACAACCTGCTCTGCGACGACGCGCAGGAAAATGAGAGTCCCGCGGCGTTCCGCGCCCGCGTCGCCGCGGAGCCGGTCATCGAGTCGTACACGATCGGTGATCTTGATCCGTTCAGCGGCGCCGTCCCCGTGGACGCCACCTATGACGACGGCAGCAATGCCCAGCTCGAGGCATATCTCGGGATCGATAGCAAGACGGGCACGTTCGAGGTGTGCGAGATCGGGGAGTAATCTCGCTGTTCGTCCGGATCAACTACCAATTTGTCCCCGCCGACACCCAGCCGGCGTAGGAGGAACATGCCCGCCGACCGTATCGATGCCGTCGTCTCCCTGGCCAAGCGCCGGGGCTTCGTCTTCCCCTCCAGCGAGATCTACGGAGGAACCCGCTCGGCCTGGGACTACGGTCCGCTGGGCGTGGAGCTGAAGGAGAATGTCCGCCGCCAGTGGTGGCGCACCATGGTCCAGCAGCGTGACGACATCGTCGGCCTCGACTCCGCCGTCATCCTGGCTCGCGACGTGTGGGCCGCGTCCGGCCACCTCGACGCATTCGTCGACCCGCTGACCGAGTGCCAGTCCTGCCACAAGCGGTTCCGGGCCGACCACCTCGAGGAGGCGTGGGAGGCCAAGCACGGCTCGCTCCCGTCCTCCCTGCAGGAGATCAACTGCCCGAACTGCGGCAACAAGGGCACCT
The DNA here is from genome assembly GCF_044454685.1 of Actinoplanes sp. NPDC051513. Taxonomy (NCBI): domain Bacteria; kingdom Bacillati; phylum Actinomycetota; class Actinomycetes; order Micromonosporales; family Micromonosporaceae; genus Actinoplanes; species Actinoplanes sp. NPDC051513. The sequence goes on along the minus strand of NZ_JBITDW010000016.1, from coordinate 70,170 downwards.
TCACCGAGCCGAAGATGTTCAACGGGCTCATGAAGACCTACCTCGGCCCCACCGAGAGCGCCGAGGGGCTGCACTACCTGCGCCCCGAGACCGCGCAGGGCATCTTCGTGAACTACAACAACGTGGCCACGGCGGCCCGCAAGAAGCCGCCGTTCGGCATCGCCCAGGTCGGCAAGAGCTTCCGCAACGAGATCACACCGGGCAACTTCATCTTCCGTACGCGTGAGTTCGAGCAGATGGAGATGGAGTTCTTCGTCGAGCCCGGGTCGGACGAGCAGTGGCACGAGTACTGGCTTTCGGAGCGCTGGAACTGGTACCGCGATCTCGGCCTGTCCGAGACCAACCTGCGCTTCTACGAGCACCCGCGCGAAAAGCTGTCGCACTACTCGAAGCGCACGGTGGACATCGAGTACCGCTTCCAGTTCGGCGGCACCGAGTTTGCGGAGCTCGAGGGCATCGCCAACCGGACAGACTTCGATCTGTCCACTCATTCCAAGCACTCCGGGGTCGACCTCTCCTACTTCGACCAGGAGAAGCAGGAACGCTGGGTGCCGTACGTGATCGAGCCGGCCGCCGGCCTCACCCGCGCGGTGCTGGCCTTCCTGCTCGAGGCGTACGACGAGGACGAGGCGCCCAACACCAAGGGCGGCGTCGACAAGCGCACGGTCATGCGCTTCGACCCGCGGCTCGCGCCGATCAAGGTCGCGGTGCTGCCGCTGTCGCGCAACCCCGAGCTGTCGCCGAAGGCCCGCGGCCTCGCCGACACGCTGCGCAAGCGCTGGATCGTCGAGTTCGACGACTCCCAGGCGATCGGCCGCCGGTACCGCCGCCAGGACGAGATCGGCACGCCGTTCTGCGTGACGGTCGACTTCGACACGCTCACCGACGACGCCGTGACGATCCGCGACCGCGACACGATGAAGCAGGAGCGGGTCGCCCTCGCCCAGGTCGAGGACTACCTGCTCAAGCGGCTCCCGGGCTGCTGAAGAAACCTCCGGGCCGATCATTTCGGTCCGCGATGAGCCCGGCCAAGGTCGCGATGGCGATCTCGGCCGGGGTCTTCGACCCGATGTCGAGGCCGATCGGGCGGTGCACCCGCGCGATCTGATCCTCGGGGACGTCGAGGTCGCGCAGCATCTGGACGTGCGGGCCCTCGATCGACGGCTTGCCCAGGATGCCGATCCACCGCGTCTGGGCGGCGAGCGCCTCCTTGAGCACCACGCCGATCTCGGCCCGGTGATGGTCACTCAGCACGACGTCGGTGCTGTCGTCGAGATGTGCGGCTTTCAGGTCGTGCACGAAGAGGTCACCGTGCGGCCGCGGCGTGCCCTGCAGTCGCGTCTCGTCGGGCTCGACCAGCACCGACTGGAACCCGACCTCGACGGCGAGCCGCAGCATCGCCTCCGCCACCGGTGACTCGAACACGACCACCAGCCGCCGCGGACCATGACCATCGCTCACGCCGCTGACTCTGCCAGACCGACGCGGGCAACGCAGCAGTTTGGCCGTCGTGCGACTAGTAGTCATGAGGCTAGGATGTAAACGCGGCGGAGCCTCCACGGCTCCGCCGATCCCCTTACTCGGTTCGGGAGACGTCGATGACCCCCACCCTTGAACAACTCGAACAACGCCTCAACGCTCTGGAGGAGCGAATGGGAGAGAGAACAGGTTTCGATGCCGGCCAGGATCGCGACCTGCGCTCGATGGCCTCCGCCCTCTCGTCGCAGAACCACGTTCTGGAGGCGCTCGCGATCTCGGAGTTGCAGCACACTGAGAGTCTCGCCGCGCTGAAGCGCGAGATGCGTGAGCTGCGTGGTGAGACGCGGCAGATAGTCGGCATGCTGATCGCGCGCGACGAACGCCGTTAAGCGGAGCGGGCGATTCGAGGTCGCCGGGCTGGGCGTGTCACGCTGTAGGGCGTGACTGCACCGCTCATGCTCGGCGACCGTTCCGTCAACCCGCCCGTTGTGCTGGCTCCGATGGCCGGCATCACCAACGTGGCGTTCCGGCGGCTCTGCCGGGAGCAGGGCGGCGGCGTCTACGTCTGCGAGATGATCACCACGCGGGCGCTGGTCGAGCGGATCCCCAAGACGCTCAAGATGATCGCCTTCGCCGACGACGAAGACTTCCGCAGCCTTCAGCTCTACGGCGTCGATCCCGACGTCACGGCCCGCGCGGTGCGGATGGTCGGCGAGGACGGCCTGGCCGATCACATCGACCTCAACTTCGGCTGCCCGGTCCCGAAGGTCACCCGCCGCGGCGGCGGCTCGGCCCTTCCGTGGCGGCGGCGCCTCTTCGGCAGCATCGTGTCGCAGGCGGTCGCCGCGGCGAAGCCGTTCGGCATCCCGGTGACGATCAAGATGCGCAAGGGCATCGACGACGACCATCTCACGTACGTCGAGGCCGGCCTGATCGCGCAGGAGGCGGGCGTCGCCGCGGTAGCGCTCCACGCCCGCACCGCCGAGCAGCGCTACTCGGGCAAGGCCGACTGGGACGCGATCGCCACCCTCAAGCAGGCCCTCGACGTGCCGGTGCTCGGCAACGGCGACATCTGGGAGGGCTCGGACGCCCTGCGCATGGTCGAGCAGACCGGCGTCGACGGCGTCGTCGTGGGCCGTGGCTGCCTGGGCCGCCCATGGCTGTTCGCCGATCTGGAGGCCGCGTTCACCCAGGGTGACGGCTACCGCCCGGTGCTGCCGGCGCTCGGCGAGGTGGCGAAGATCATGTCCCGGCACGCCGAGCTGCTGGTCGACGCGCTCGGCGACGAGCGGCATGGCTGCGCCGACTTCCGCAAGCATGTGGCGTGGTATCTGAAGGGCTTCCCGGTCGGCGGCGACCTGCGCCGCAGCCTCGCCATGATCTCGTCGCTGGCCGAGCTCGACGATCTCCTCGAGAAGCTCGACCCGTCGATCCCGTTCCCGGTCGAGGCGCTGGGCCAGCCGCGCGGCCGGGTGAACGCGCCGGGCAAGGTCTCGCTGCCCTACGGCTGGCTCGACAGCCGCGACGACGACACCGTCCCGGTCGGCGCCGAAACCGACGAGTCGGGCGGATGACGACGATCCAGGATGTGCTGCGCGGGAATCTCAGCTACGAGGACGGCCTGGACGCGCTGACGGTGGCACCGGCGCAGGAGACCGACGCGGCCCTGCGAAGCGCGGTTGCCGAGGGGGTCGATCGGCTGGTTCGCGGCGGGTGGCAGCCGGCCGAATTGCATCGGGTGGTGGCGCGGCTGGGCGATCCGGTGCAGGCGCAGCTGATGGCCGAGGCCGCCAAGGCATATATCCCGAGATTTCCGGACATTGACCTTCGGTGGCGGGCGCAAGCCGAGGAGCTGCCGGCCGGAAGAAACAAAGCCGACCGGGTAAGGGCCCTCGACGCCGGCCTCAGCCTCCTGCTCGAGCTCCGCAAGCTGCCCACCATCGAGAAGCTGATCCCCGCCCCGGGCGACATGCCGGAAAAACGTCTCCATGGCGCCGAGAACCGGGTGCTCGAGCGGGTGCGAGCGCTCCTGGCCAAGGCCGAGTCCACCGACTTCCCCGCCGAGGCCGAGGCGTTCTCCGCCAAAGCCCAGGAGCTGATCGCCCGGCACAGCATCGAAGAGGTCCTCAGCGCCACTCCCGGCGAGGCGCCGCTGGCCCGCCGCCTGGGAGTCGATCACCCCTACGAGAGCGAGAAGGCCAGCCTGCTCGACGCCGTGGCGCGCGCCAACCACTGTCACACCGTGTGGTCACCCGAGCTGGCGTTCTCGACCGTCTTCGGCTTCGACACCGACATCGACGCGGTCGAGCTGCTCTACACGTCACTGCTCGTGCAGGCCAACCGGGCCATGGCGCGCGACGAGCCGGCCAAGGGCAAAACGCGGATCAAGGCGTTCCGGCGGAGCTTCCTCGTCGCGTACGCGGTCCGCATCGGCGAGCGCTTCGAGCGGGCCACCCGGCACGAGATCGAGCAGCACAGCGATCTTCTCCCGGTGCTGCGCGGGCGCGACCTCCAGGTACGGGAGGCGGTCACGCGTGCTTTCCCCCGTACGGTCAGAGCGAGAGGAAGCCGCGTCGACAGCCTGGAGGGATGGGAGTCCGGCCGCGCAGCGGCGGACGAGGCCAAACTGGCTTGACCGGCGCGCGAGAATCGACCCATGCACCCGGTCTGACGCTGAACCCGAACCCTTTACGCCGTCCGAGCCTGCTCCGACGGAGTCCTGCTCTACCCGGTCTACGCGCTGCTCTTCGCCGAGGCGGGCCTGTCCACCAGCCAGATCTCCATGCTGTTCGCGATCTGGTCGGTGGTCTCGTTCGCCTTCGAGGTGCCGTCCGGCGCGCTGGCCGACGCATGGTCCCGTCGCGGCCTCTACGCGATCGGTGAGCTGCTCACCGCCGCCGGTTTCGCGCTCTGGCTGATCTGGCCGGCATTCCCTGGCTTCGCGCTGGGCTTCGTGCTGTGGGGGCTGGGCGGCGCGCTGTCCTCCGGCTCGCTGGAAGCGCTCGTCTACGACCAGGTCGGCGACGACTACGCCAAGATCATGGGCCGCGCGGGCACGATCGGCATCCTCGCCACGCTGGCCGCGACGCTGCTGGCCGCGCCGTTGCTCTCCGCGGGCGGCTACCGCCTCGTGGGCATCGCCAGCATCGCGATGGTCACGCTGGGTGGTCTCCTCGCGCTTCGACTTCCCGATTTTCGTCGTACGGGTGCTGACGACGACGACCACAACACCGGCACTTACCGGGAGCTGTTGACCTCGGGGCTGCGCGAGGCCGTACGCGACCGGTCCACGCTGCTGGCGGTCACGATCGCCGCGCTCCTGCCCGGGTTCACCGCCCTCGACGAGTATCTGCCGCTGCTCGCCCGCGACATGGGCGCGCCGACGGTAGGCGTACCCGTCGTCTATGCCCTCGTGGCACTCGCCATGGCCGCCGGCAGCGCCCTGGCCGGACGCGACGTCGCGCCGATGCCCCTGGTCGTCGCCGGCGCGGCGGCGCTGATCGCCGGCGGCGCCCTCATCCCGCACCTGGCCGGCATGATCCCGATCGCCGCCGCGTTCGGCCTGCTCCAGTACGCCATGGTCCGCGCCGAGACCCGCCTCCAGGAGGCGATCACCGGGCCGGCGCGCAGCACGGTCCTGTCGGTGAGCGGCTTCGGCGCCGAGGTGTTCGCCGTGCTGCTGTACACCGGTTTCGGCCTGCCCGTGCCATTGACGCTGCTCTTCGCGCTGGCCGCCATTCCGCTGCTGCTGACCGCGACCCTGGAAATCGCCCGCCGGGGATGAGGGGCCGACGGCAGTCTCGGCCGACCATGAGCGTTGACGAGCTATCCCCTTCAGGAGCGCGAGATGACGACGTTCACGGTGTGGAAATTCGACAGTCCCGACGGCGCGCAGCACGCTTCCGAGCAGCTCAAGGACGCCCAGGCCGAAGGTCTGGTGAAGGTGCTCGACCACGCGGTCGTCACCTGGCCGGTCGGCGCGCAGCAGCCGGAGAAGCTACAACACGGACACGACGGCGTGTGGCGCGGCGCCGGCTGGGGAGCGCTGTGGGGCCTGCTGGCCGGCACGCTGTTCCTGGTCCCGGTGATCGGCGGTGCAGTCGGCGCGGCGATCGGCGCGATCAGCAAGGCCACCGAGGACTCCGGCATCGACAAGAAACAGCTCGAGACCATCCGTACCGAGATCACCGAGGGCACGTCGGCGCTGTTCCTGGTCACCGACGAGGGCAACCTGGACCGGCTGGGCGAGCGCTTCCACGGCATGGGCGAGCACAGCAAGCTCATCCACACCAACCTCACCGCCGGCGAACGAGAGATCCTGCTGCAGACCTTCGGCAGCGGTTCCGCCAATCCGCAGCCCTACTGACGTGCCGCCGGCCGGCGGACCCTCAGCCGCCGGCCGGCGCCGTCTCGCGGTCTTCGGGTGGCTGTGATCAGCCGAACAGCCGTCGCCGCAGGGCGCGTCGCGTGGCGCAATGGGTGACCGCCCAGGGCGGGGAGGGCGTCTTCGTGCTTGCCCTCCCCGCCGGGAGCGGGACATGGCGTCGTCCAGGTCAGACGTCGAGGTCGTTCTCGATGCGCCTGAGCTGGTGCCGGGACATGGCCAGGTTGGCGCGGTCGCGGCGCAGGGCCAGGTACAGGAACAGGCCCTTGCCGGAGCGGCTCGTCAGCGGGCGGATCATGTGGTACTGGGTGTCGAGCGTGATGAGGATGTCCTCGATCTTCTCGGAGATGTTCAGCATCTCCATCGCCCGCAGCTTCGCCCGGACCACGTCGGTGTTGCCGGCCGCCGCGACCGTCAGGTCGAGCTCCTTGCCGCCGCCGACGGTGCCCAGCGCCATGCCGCTCGTGTGGTCCACGAGGGCGACGCCGATCGCGCCGTCGATCTCCATGATTTCCTTGAGTGCGGTGTCCATGTCGGTCATGGATGGGTCCTCCGTATGCGGTGGGATGGCGGTCCGCCACACGGCGGTACCGGTTGGGGCATGCGGCGGATGCCGCGGGATCAACCCGTCGCCTGCCGGCGCCGGGCGTTGTTGGGCAGGGTGGCCATCGGCGTTCGCCGCGCGAGCGGCGCCGCCGGACCGGCCTGCGTGGGTATCTCCGGGCGGTTCTGTTTCGCCTCGATCGCGAGGATCCGCACGAGCCGGCGTACGCATCGGCGCGCCTCGAGATGCACCATGGCGAGGTTGGCGTCGCCCGACGTGACCAGAGTGAGCAGGGCGTTCGGGCCGGCGGTGTACGTGGTGATGTAGCCCCGGTCGCATTCGACCACCGACTCCCGTAGCTCGCCGTGGTTCACCGCGTGGGCGAACCGGCGGGCCAGCGCGAGGTGCGCGGCGGCCAGCGCGGCGAGACCGTCCGGTTCGATGCCGTGCGCGTCGTGCGCGACCACCAGCCCGTCGGTGGTGGCGAGCACGCTGCCGGACAGCTCCGGCACCCGGCTGCGCAGTCGGTCGAGCTCCTGGAGCACCGCCGGATCCACCGTCATCCTCGGTCTCTCTTTTCTCCCCGGAAGGCTTCCCGGAAGGCTTCCCGGATGGCTCGTCGAAAGGCTCGTCGAAGGGTCGGGGGCGCGCGCGTCACCGCAGGGCCCGCAATGCGGTGCGGATGCGTTTCAGCAGGACTTCATCGGTGCCGGGCGGGGCCGGAGGCTGCTCGCCGGCGACCTCCTTCGGCAGTTTCGCCCCGGGTTTGCGGCGGGCCAGGCGGGGCGGGCGATACACCGTCCCGTTGGCGCTGGTCTCCTCGATGAGAGCCGGCGACGGCTGCGGTGATGGACGGGGTGACGGCGGGGGATCCGGGGCGGCCGGGCGCACCCCGCTGACCACCGGCACGGTCGGCGAGTCGTGGGGGCGGATCTGCGGCCGTCGTACGTCCACGGCCGTGCCCCGGGCCCGGGGCAGCCGGACGAACTCGGGCGCCTCCGCCGGGCGTACCTCGGGCAGGTCGAGCAGGCCCAGGGCCGCGAGCCGGCGCAGCTCCTGGATGGTCGCGTAGCCCGCCCGGCCCAGCAGCTGCGCCAGGTCGGCCGGCGTGCGCTGACCGTCGGCGTGCACCAGCAGCTCCCATTGCGGAGCGGTCAGCGTGACCCGTTCCCGCGGCGGCCGGGCGACCGGCGTGACGATCGCGGTGTCCACCCGCGGGTCGGGGAAGATGTCGTCGAGCAGCTTGGTACGCCGGCGTACCTCCCGGGCGACCGCGGCGGGGTCGATGTGCACCACCGGGCCCAGCCAGTGGGTGGCGCCGCCGAGGAACTCGACCGGCGCGTTCGCGGGCGCCAGCGCGAAGTACGCGGCGTCGTACGTCGCGCCGAGCACACACAGCTCCAACTCGCCCTGGGTGAGGTGCCCGTGCTCGACGAGCAGCCGGCCCACCTGGGCGGTCGAGGTGCCCTGGTCGAGCGCGTTCTGCCAGGTGCGCCCGGCCAGCCGGCCCGACGCGGTGAGCAGCTCGCCCACCCCGGGCGCGGCCGGCGACTCGGCGTAGATGACGCGACCCTCGAGGACGTAGACCGCGCCGCCCGGGTGGCCGGCGACCACCAGCACGCCCGTCTGCCGCTCGCCGGCTACCTGCGAGAGCAGGCGCGCGGGCGCGGCGGTCTTCGAGGTGGTCAAGGCGGCTCCTAGTGAAAGACCAGGTCGGCGGCGAGCTTCTGCATGCGGTGGCGGGCCACCGCGAGGTTTCCCTGCGTCCGGTCGAGCCAGACGTAGAGGACCAGCCGGCTGTCGAAGTCGGTCTGCACGATGCGGAGCAGGTGGTAGCCCCCGGCGGTCGTGATGATCAGGTCTTCGAGCAGGTCGTGCGGCAGGGCCGAGACGAACAGCGAGCGGCTGTTCGCGGCCTGGACCACGTCGGCCGTGCCGGCCGCGGCGGCCTCGTGGTCGGAGTTCGGTGCGGCTCCCGTCGTGGCGACCGGGAAGCCGGTGGTGTAGTCGACGATGCTGGCGCCGACCGCGCCGGGTATCGCCATGGCCTCCTGCAGACAGTGATCGACGCCGGGCACCCATATCCCCTTGCGTGGTATTGCCTCCGCGGCGCGCCCCCGATGCCGCGCCGTCACCGTGGGCCATCCTGCGGCGACCCTGCGGCGGCAAGTCGCACCCGCTGTGCGTCCTGGTCGCCGGTGCTCCGGCGCTCGCCGAGATCTGCCCCACACCACGCATCCTCATCGGCATCGAATCGTGCCGTCGCACGCTCGGTGCGCCGAATCGAGCGGGGGACATCCGCCCGAGGCGCGTAACATGATCGTCACTTTTCGATAAGGAGGGGGCCATATGCCGATCAGCTGGGAACAGGTCGTCGTGGACGCCGACGATCCACACCGCCTGGGCCGATGGTGGGCCGAGGCGCTCGGGTACGTGATCGTGCACGAGTCGCCGGACGAGGTGGAGATTCGTCGATCCCCCGACGAGCTGCCCGGCCTGCTGTTCGGAGCGGCGCCCGACCCCAAGACGGTGAAGAACCGCCTGCACATCGACCTGCGCCCCGAAGATCAGGAGGCCGAGGTGGAACGGCTGGTCGACATGGGCGCCCGGCCCGCCGACATCGGTCAGGGCGACGTCCCCTGGGTCGTTCTCGCCGACCCCGAGGGGAACGAGTTCTGCGTGCTCGCGGCGAAGAAGACCGCGACGGGTCAGTAGCGGAAGCGGCTGATCAACGTCTGAATCTCGCCGGCCGCCGAGCTCACCAGCTCGGCGGAGCCGCGCGTCGTGTTCGCGCTCTCGGCCGTCGCCTCCGTCGATCGGGTGATGTTCGAGACCGTCCCACTGATCTCCGCGGCGGCCGAGGACACCTCGCCCACGTTGCGCGACATCAGGTCGGTGGTCGACGACTGCTGCTCCACCGCGGCCGCGATCATCCGCTGGCCGTCGTCGATCTGCTCGATCACCGCGGTGATCGCCGCGATCGCGTCCGCCGTCCCCGACGTCATCTCCTGGATCGCCGAGATCTTCGCGGTGATGTCCGCGGTCGCCTGTGCGGTTTCCTGCGCCAGATCTTTCACCTCGGTCGCGACCACCGCGAAGCCCTTGCCCTGCTCCCCGGCGCGGGCCGCCTCGATCGTCGCGTTCAGCGCCAGCAGGTTCGTCTGCTCGGCGATATTGGTGATCAGCTGCACGATGTCGCCGACCTCCCGGCTCGCCTCGCTCAGTTTCGCCACCGCCCCGGCCGTGCTCGCCGCGTTCCGGTTCGCCTCGCCGGTGGTGACCGACGCCGACGCGGTCTGCCGGGAGATCTCCCGGATAGACGACGCCATCTGCTCGGTCGCGCTCATCATGTCCATCACCGTCGACGACACCTGCTGCGCCGACGCATCCGCGCTGCGCGCCTGCACCGACGTCTGCTCGGCCGACGAATCCAGGTCCCCGGCCAGCGTGCGCAGGTCGACGCTCGCCGCCGACAGCGTGCCGACGCTCGCCGCGGTCGCCGCCACCGTCGCGCGCAGCGAATCCATCGCGCCGTTCAGCGCCCGCGCCATCTCGCCCAGCTCGTCGCGGCGGATCATCGGCACCCGCACGGTCAAGTCGCAGTCGGCGGCCGCCCGCAGGCCCGTCAGCATCTCGCGCAGCGGCCGACGGATCGCCCGCAGCGTCCGCAACCCGGCCAGCAGCGTGATCAACGCGCCCGCCAGGCCGGCCAGCCCGATGATCCAGTTGCTCTTCCGCGCCGACGAGACGCCCCGCTCGCTCGCGGCCTGCACGGCCGCCAGCATGTGGTCGTCCAGGGCGCCGAGCTTCTCCTCGAGCTCCGAGTAGATCGTCAGATAGTCCCCGAGCTGGGACTCCGCGTTGCCATGATCGGTGGTAGCGGTCGTGACCAGCGACTTCGCCGCGTCCGCGTACGCCACCAGGCGCGGCCGCACCGCCGAGTACTCCGCCTCGAGGCTCGCGGGCGCCTCGGCCGCCGCCGCGTCGTACATCTCCAGGATCGTCCCGGCGTGATCGGTGACCTCCGCCACGCCGTACTTCTCGCGCTGGGCGTCCGTGGTCGCGTACATCGCCGACATCACATCCGCGCGCAGCGCGTCGTGCATCATGTCCGCGTTCCACTGGTTGCTCATGCCGTCGCTGACTCGGGCCATGTCCCGGCTCGCATCCGCCTGCACCGACGAGCTGTAGATCGCGAAACCCACGACCAGGCCCACCGACACCAGCCCAGCCGTGATCATGACCAACAGGCGAGCGACGATCGTGATGCCGCGTGACGGCGAATCGGACTCCACGGCTACTAGATCGGCAAGGAGGACGAGCGGCTTAGGCGTTGGCAAGCAGGACGGCCGCCTAGGCTGAGATCATGACGGCGGTCGACGCCCAGCGGTGGGTTCCTGAACCGACCAAGGACAGCGGATACGGACGAACCCCCTACCAACGAGACCGGGCGCGGGTGCTGCACTCCGCCGGCTTCCGCCGGCTGGCATCCAAGACCCAGGTGCACACGGCCGGGTCCGACGACTTCCTGCGTACGCGTCTGACGCATTCCCTCGAGGTCGCCCAGATCTCCCGCGAGATGGGCGCCCGCCTCGGCTGCGACCCCGACGTGGTCGACGTCGCCGGGCTCGCCCACGACCTCGGCCACCCGCCCTTCGGCCACAACGGCGAGGCCGCCCTCGACCAGGCCGCCCAGGCGTGCGGCGGCTTCGAGGGCAACGCGCAGACCCTGCGCGTGCTCACCCGGCTCGAGGCCAAGGTCCCCGGCGCCGGCCTCAACCTCACCCGCGCCTCCCTCGACGCGTGCAGCAAATACCCGTGGCCGCGCAAGCCCGGTTACCGCAAGTTCGGCGTCTATCCCGACGACCGGCCCGTCTTCGACTGGATGCGTGCCGCCGAGCTCGGTGAGCGCCGCTGCCTCGAAGCCCAGGTCATGGACTGGGCCGACGACGTCGCCTACTCGGTGCACGACGTCGAGGACGGCGTGCACGGCGGCTACCTCTCGCTGCGTCCCCTGCTCGCCGACCCCACCGAGCGCGCCGAGCTCTGCGCCGACGTCGCCGCCACCTACTCCGACGAGCCGGCCGACGCGCTCGCGGCCGCCCTCGACCAGCTGCTGGCCGACCCCGCCGTGATCACCGTCGCCGACTACGACGGCACCTTCGGCGCCCAGGTCACCCTCAAACGGATGACCAGCGTCCTCACCGGCCGCTTCGTCGCCTCCGCGGTCGGCGCGACCCAGAGCCGGTACGGTACCGATCCGGTCCGGCGGTACGACGCCGACCTCATCGTGCCGCGCACCGTGCGTAACCAGTGCGCGCTGCTCAAGGGCATGGCGTTGCGCTACGTGATGCGATCGCGGGCCGCGGAGGACTGGTACGAGCAGCAGCGGACGATCCTCGTTGAGCTTGTGGACGCTCTGATGCGTACGCCATCGGGTCTGGACGTGGTCTTCGGGCCTCTCTTCGAGGCCGCCGAGAGTGACGCCGCGGCACTCAGAGTGGTGGTCGACCAGGTCGCGTCGCTCACCGACCATGCCGCCGTGGCATGGCACGGGACCCTGGTGGCGGCGCGGGCATAGCGCGAGGCAGGATGTATGCCGTGGCGGGCAGGGTCAAGGACGAGGACATCGCGCTGGTCCGGGACCGGACGTCGATCGCTGACATCATCAGCGAGTCGGTGACGCTCCGCCCGGCAGGCGGCGGCAACCTGAAGGGGCTGTGCCCCTTCCACGACGAGAAGACCCCGTCGTTCACGGTGGCGCCGGCCCGGAACGTGTACTACTGCCTGGCCGGCGAGACGAGGGTCATCACCGATCAGGGCGTTCGCGAGATCCGGGAGCTGGCCGGGGGGCGCCATCGCGTCATCACGACCCATGGCCGGTTCGTGGAGGCGCCGTTCCTCTCGTTCGGCGAGCAGCCGGTGGTGCATCTCCAGCTGACGCGCAACGGTTTGAAGAAGACGATTCGCACCACGATGAACCATCGATGGTTCATCAGGCGCCGTAGCGGCAGCGTCGAGAAGCGGGTGGAGCGGACCACTGAGCAGCTCCGGCCCGGCGATCGGCTGGCGCACGTCTTTCCGCTTGCCCTCAACAGGCGCGACGGCGGCCACACCCTGACACCGTCACCGTTCGGAATTGCCCGGGGCATCGTCTTCGGCGACGGCACGCTTCTCAATCGGGGCAGCATCGCGCTCTTGTACGGCGGCAAGGACCGGGAACTGCTGAAATGGTTCCCACTGAGCGAAACGTATGTCTCGGACGGCAAGATTGTCGTCACCGATCTCCCGGCGTACTTCAAGACGGACGTTCCGCCGTTGACCGAGTCGCTTTCGTACCTCTACGGCTGGCTAGCCGGTTACTTTGCGGCCGACGGCGATGTCGCCGCCGACGGCTGCATCTCGCTCAACTCGGCGAAGCGTGAGCACCTGGAACACGTACGCGATCTCTGCACCCGCATTGGCGTCGGCACCTTCGGCATCCGCGAGTACGTGCGCACCGGTTTCGAGGGCTACACCGGCCCGATGTACCGGCTCACCCTCATGGGTGAGGGCATTCCGGACGAGTTCTTCCTCATCGAGGCCCATCGCGCCCGCTTCATCTCGGCTCGCAAGAAGTTCGAGCGTCGCGGCTGGGTGGTCGAGGCGATCGAGGACCACGGCGAGGTCGAAGAAGTCTTCTGCCCCGTCGTTGACGGCACGCACGCCTTCGTGCTCGAGGACAACATCCTCACCGGCAACTGCCACGGTTGCGGCCAGGGCGGCGACGCGATCAAGTTCCTGATGGACGCGGAGCATCTCTCGTTCATCGAGTCGGTCGAGCGGCTGGCCTCGCGCTCCGGCATCCAGCTCCGGTACGACACCGACAACTCGCCCAGCGCGCCGCGGCCGCAGACGGGACAGCGGCAGCGGCTGCTCGCGGCGCACGTCGGGGCGTTCGAGTTCTATCGCGACCAGCTTTCGACGCCGGGGGCGCGCAAGGCGCGCGAGTTTCTTGCGCAGCGTGGGTTCGGGCGTGATGCCGCCGAGAGGTACGGGTGTGGGTTCGCGCCCGACTCGTGGGACGCGCTCGCCAAGCACCTGCGGCAGAAGGGCTTCACGGCCGACGAGCTCAACACCGCGGGTCTCACCAAGCCGGCCCGGTCGGGTTCGCTGATCGACCGGTTCCGGCGGCGGCTGATGTGGCCGATCAGGGACCTGTCCGGCGACATCATCGGGTTCGGGGCGCGCAAGCTGTTCGACGACGATGACGGCCCGAAATACCTGAACACGCCCGAGTCGCCGCTCTACAAGAAGTCGCATGTGCTCTACGGCATCGACCAGGCCAAACGTGAGATCGCCAAGCGTGGCCGGGCGGTGATCGTCGAGGGGTACACCGACGTGATGGCCTGTCACGAGGCGGGCGAGCCGACGGCGGTGGCGACCTGCGGCACGTCGTTCGGCATCGACCACATCGGGGTGCTGCGGCGGCTGCTGATGGACAGCGACAGCTTCACCGGCGAGATCATCTACACCTTCGACGGGGACGCCGCCGGGCAGAAGGCGGCGCTGCGGGCGTTCGAGGAAGATCAGCGGTTCGTCGGGCGTACGTTCATCGCGGTGAGTCCGGACAACATGGACCCGTGCGAGCTGCGCCTGGCCAAGGGCGATCTCGCGGTGCGCGACATGATCGCCGGGCGGGAGCCGCTGGTCGACTTCGCGTTGCGGCACACGATTTCGCGCTTCGATCTGGACACGGTCGAGGGGCGCGTCGAGGCGATGCGCAAGGCGGCCCCGCTGGTTGCGAAGATCAAAGACAGGGAGAAACGCCCCGAGTACGCGCGGAAGCTGGCGGCCGACCTGGGGATGGATCTCGAGCCGGTGCAGCGGGCGGTGAACTCGGCCGTGCGCGGTGGTGTTGCTGAGGATCGCCCGGCCGCGAAAGCCGCCGAGTCGCCGCAGCGCCTGGTCGAGCGGGAGTCGCTGAAGCTCGCCCTCCAGGAGCCGGTGCTGGCCGGCCCGATGTTCGACACGGTCGGCCCCGAGGACTACGGCGACGGCGTCTACCAGGCGATCCGCGCCGCGATCTTCTCGGCCGGGGGCGCGTCGTCGGCATCGTCCGGCGGGGTGGTGTGGATCGAGAAGGTGCGCGACTTCTGCGACGATCTGGCCGGCAAGGGCCTGATCTCGGAGCTCGCGGTGGAGCCGCTGCACGTGGACGGCGCGGTCGACCCGCGGTATGTGCAGATCACCCTGGCCCGGCTGCAGGCGGGCTCAGTGACCACCCGGATTCGTGATCTCAAGTCGAAGGTCCAGCGGCTCAACCCGGTGGCCCACAAAGATGAGTACCTGGCGTTGGCCGGGGAGCTCTTTTCGCTGGAACAGCAGGCGCGCGCGTTGCGCGATCAGGCGGCAGGTGGATTGTGAGTTGGTTACGACGGCGGCCGAAGCTGCCGGCTTCGTTGCGGCCCGCGCTCGGCCCGGAGGAGCGGGTGCTGGCGTGGGCTCCGGTTGGTGAGTCGCAGGCGCTCGTTGCCACGAACCGCGGGTTGTGGCTGCCCGACGGTAAGAAGCTGGGCTGGCACGAGATCCACAAGGCGGCGTGGTCGGGGCGGGAGCTGCGGATCACGCCGGCCGAGGTGGCCGAGGAGCGCGACGAGTACGTCGTGCTGATCGACGGCCCGGCGGTGGGTTTCCTGTTGCTGGAGCCTGGTGAGCTGCCCGATCAGGTACGTGCCCGGGTGACGCGGTCGGTGGCGTACACGTCGCATCATCCGCTGAACAGCGGCGGGGTGCGCGTGGTGGGCCGCCGGGTGCCGGGCGAGAACGGCCTTTCGTGGTCGGTGCGCTACGACGCGGGAACCCCGGTGAAGCTGCCGGCGGTGGTCGAGCTGACCGGCGAGCTGGTGTCGGCGGCGCAGGGGGCGACCGCGCCGAGCGACTGAGCCATTATTGTCGTACCCGCGGCCTAGGGTCGTCGGCGTGGACAACGACTCCCTCATTCACGCGCGTGGCCTGGTCAAGCGGTTCGGCGACTTCACCGCCGTCGACGGTATCGACGTCGATGTGCGGCGGGGCGAGGCGTTCGGGTTCCTCGGGCCCAACGGCGCCGGCAAGAGCTCGACCATGCGCATGATCGGGTGTGTGTCGCCGCCCTCGGGCGGGGTGCTGCGCATTCTCGGGCTCGATCCGCAGCGCGACGGGCCGCGGATCCGGGCGCGGCTGGGCGTGTGCCCCCAGCTCGACAATCTGGATATCGAGCTGAACGTCCGCGAGAATCTGACGACGTATGCCCGCTTCTTCGGCATCCCGCGCAAGGTCGCCCGGCGCCGCGCCGCGGAACTGCTGGATTTCGTGCAGCTCAGCGAGCGTGCCGACAGCAAGGTCGAGCCGTTGTCCGGCGGTATGAAACGGCGGCTGACGATCGCCCGCGCCCTGGTGAACGAGCCCGAGATGGTGCTGCTCGACGAGCCGACCACGGGCCTCGACCCGCAGGCGCGGCACCTGGTGTGGGAGCGGTTGTTCCGGCTCAAGCAGCAGGGCGTGACACTGGTGCTGACCACCCATTACATGGACGAGGCCGAGCAGCTGTGCGACCGGCTCGTGGTGATGGACGGCGGCCGGATCGTCGCCGAGGGCTCGCCGCGCGCCCTGATCGAGCAGTACTCGACCCGCGAGGTGGTCGAGTTGCGTTTCGCGGCCGAGTCCCAGCAGCCGTACGCGGAGAAGCTCGCGGGCCTCGGCGAGCGGCTCGAGGTGCTGCCCGACCGGATCCTGCTCTACGTCGGCGACGGCGACGAGGCCGCGGCCAAGGTGCAGCGGCGGTCGCTGATGCCGGCCAGCGTGCTGGTGCGCCGCAGCAGCCTGGAAGACGTGTTCCTGCACCTCACCGGCCGGACGCTGGTGGACTGACATGGCTGAGCCGGCCCAAGACGTGGAACTCCCGCCCCGGGAAGAGCTCCGGGGCGGGAGCCGACATGACCCTCTCGGGTTCGGACACCCAAACCGCCGACTCGGAAGTTTCGCCGCCAAGATGTCCGACCTTAACGGTAACTCAGCCGCAACCTTGGGGACAACGCGATGACGCCCGGCGCTTACGTTCTGGAGTACCACCTGGTCAACTACCGGCGCACTTGGCGATCGAGCGCACTGTCCACACTCGTCATGCCGTTGCTGACGATGCTCGGCTTCGGGGTGGGCGTCGGGGCGTACGTGTCGGGTGGCGTCGACGGAGTGCCCTATCTGGACTGGATCGTGCCCGGGCTGATCGCGTCGACCGCGGTGCAGGCCGCGATCGGGGAGGCGACCTGGCCGGTGCTGAGCTACTTCGAGTGGCTCAAGGTCTACTTCGCGCAGGCCGCGGCGCCGCTGCGGGTGGCCGACATCCTCGGCGGCCATCTTGCGTTCATGCTGTTCCGCATCCTGCTCAGCGCCACGGCCTTCCTCGGCGTGGCGGTGCTGTTCGGGGCGGTGCACTCGTGGTGGGCGCCGCTCACGCTGGTCGTGTCGTTGATGGTGGGCTTCGCGGTGGCCGCGCCGACGATCGCCTACAGCTCCTGGGTCACCAGCGACAGCTATCTGGCCATCCTGCTGCGGTTCGCGGTGTTGCCGATGTCGCTGTTCTCCGGGGTGTTCTTCCCGATCGAGTCGCTGCCGCTGTTGTTGCGCTGGGTGGCGTGGGCGCTGCCGCTGTGGCACGGCGTCGACCTGAGCCGCGACGCGATGCTCGGGCTGGCGCCCGGGTGGCTCGGCCTGTGGCACGTGCTCTACCTGCTTGCCTGGTGCGCGCTGGGCTGGTGGCTGGCCCATTCCCGGTTCCGTCGTCGGTTGGTGGTCTGACATGGTGACCCTGGTTCTGCCCCGCCTGATCAGCTTCGAGGGCACGGGCCGGCGTGCGGCGTCGGTGACCGAGCGGAACATCAGCTGCCTGCGCTCGATGTACTGGGTGGTGATGCTCTCCGGATTCCTCGAGCCGGTGCTCTACCTGTTCTCGATCGGTGTCGGGGTGGGCGGGCTGATCGGCGACCTGCGGCTGCCCGACGGCCGGCTGGTGGGGTACGCGGAATTCGTCGCGCCGGCCATGCTCGCGGCGGCGGCGATGACCGGGGCGCTGTCGGAGACCACGTTCAATTTCTTCGGCAAGATGAAGTTCATGCGCCTCTACGAGGGCATGCTCGCGACCCCGATCCGGCCGATCGAGATCGCCTTGGGCGAGCTGGCGTGGGCGATGGTGCGCGGCGTGCTGTACTCGGCGGCGTTCCTGGTCATCATGGTCGCCCTCGACCTGACCTCGGCGGCCCGCGCGGCCGCGATGCTCCCAGCGACGATCCTGGTCGGCTTCACGTTCGGCGCGCTGGGCATGGCCACCTCGACCATCATCCGAAGCTGGCAAGATTTCGACCTGATCGCGTCGGCCCAGTTCGCCCTGTTCCTGTTCTCCGGCACGTTCGTCCCGCCGACGGCCTATCCCGCGCCCGTCCGCTGGCTGATCGAGGTGACGCCGCTGTACCGCTCGGTCGACCTGACCAGGGCGCTGAGCCTCGGCCCGGTCGGCGCGCTGCAGTTGCTCGACGTCGTCTACCTGCTGGCGATGCTCGCCGTCGGCCTGACCGTGGCCGGTCGCCGCATGAGCAAGATGCTCTGCAAATGACCGGCAGCGCGCTAGGTGTCGTGCTTCTTGAGCTTGCGGGTGTCGCGCAGCTCGAGGAAAGGCTCGTCGCCCGGGTCGTGCCCGGCCGCTATCGCCCGCCCACGTTCCAGCTCCGCGTCGAGCTCGGCGCCCATGAGGATGGCGATGTTCGTGATCCACAGCCACACCAGGAAGGCGATGACGCCGCCCAGCGTGCCGTAGGTCTTCGAGTAGTTCGCGAAGTTCGCCAGGTAGATCGCGAACGCGCCCGACGCGGCCAGCCACAGCACGACCGCGAAGATGCCACCCGGGCTCACCCACCGGAAACCGCCGGTCTTGGCGTTCGGCGAGGCCCAGTAGAGGATCGCGAACATCAAGCTGACCAGCACCACCAGCACCGGCCATTTCGCGACGTTCCACACCGTGACGGCCACGCCGCCGAAGCCGAGCTTCTCGCCGACCACGCGTGCGAGATCGCCGGTGAAGACCACGATGAACGCCGACACGATCAGCATGACGCCGACAACCGCGGTGACCCCGACCCGGATCGGCAGCGTCTTCCAGATCGGCCGCCCCTCCGGAACGTCATAGACCACGTTGGATGCCCGCATGAACGCCGCGACATAGCCCGAGGCCGACCAGAACGCCAGCACAAGACCGATGATCGCCGTGAAGCTGGCCGCACCCGAGTCGTTGACCTGCTTGAGCACGGTGTTCACGAGATCGCGGATCTGCTCGTTGCCGGTCAGCTCGTTGACCGTGTCCTGCACGGTGTCCCGGCCGTTCGAGCTCAGCAGCCCGAGGACCGACACGAGCACCAGCGCCGCCGGAAAGATCGACAGCACGCCGTAGTAGGTCAGCGCCGCCGCCCAGTCCGAGACGTTGTCGTCCGAGAACTGCGCAAAAGTCCGCCTGAGCGCGGCAAGCCATCCCTTGCCCCGCAGTTGCGTCGGCGAGTCGGGCCCCGCCGACGGCGGCACACCGGGGGGTGACGGAACTTTCCCCTCATTCCCCACATTGGTGGTAGTCGCCGCGGCGACGTCGAAATCCTCGGCGCCGCGGGCGCGGGCTTCGGCGGCTTCCTCGGATTCCGGCGCGTCGGCAGTGCGCGCGTCACCGGGGCGGTCATCGTCGGTCCTGCGGCCAAGCTTCATCGCGATCCTCCGGACAGAACGGTGAGGGCCATCCGCACGTCACCCTTCCCCTCACGTGCGAATACGACCAGTAACCGCATTGCCCGCCGGGGGCCGATCCGAACCCAGGATCAACCCCTTTTCGGGTACGAGGCGAGAGTCGTCCCCACCCGCAGCGGCGGTCGCCCCCGCCGCGGCGGCCCGGCTCGCTGCAACGCAAGGCCGTTCGCGGACTTCCGGCCCAGCCGCGCAGCGCCCGCCGGCGCCACACCCATCACCCGATGCCGGGCTTGATCGCGTCATCCGATGCCGGGCTTGATCGCGTCACCCGATGCCGGGCTTGATCGCGTCACCCGATGCCGGGGACTTGATCGCGCTCGTCACCCGCTGCCGAGGTCTTGATCAGGCGCAGCGCGCTGTGCACGCGAACTCGTCGTCGCCGTTCCGCTGCGGTGCGCGTGCCATGCGGTCGTGATGAGTTGCGGTGCGCTGACTCATCGTTGCTGTTGCGCTGCCGTGCACGCGCGACGCGGTCGTGATGAGTTGCGGTGCGCTGCGCGCGCGAATTCTTCAAGATTGTGCCCGCCCGGGGGTGGGTGCGTGCGCGGGTGCGGCGGGTGTGGCTCGTGCGGCGTGGCGCTGCGCCTTGGGGATCGTGTTGGGTTGCTGTGCGCTGTGTGCTGTGTGCGGGGACTTATCAAGATCGCGGGCGGAAGAGCGCTGGAGCGGGGGCCGGCGTTGTAGCGAGACGGGGCGAGGCGGGGCGAGGCGGGGCGAGGCGGGGCGAGGCGGGGCGAGGCGGGGCGAGGCAGGGCGAGGCAGGGCGAGGCAGGGCGAGGCGGGCGGGGCGGGGCGAAGCGGGGCGAGGCGGGGCGGGGCGGGGCGAGGCGAGGCGAGGCGGGTAGGGCGGGTGGGACGGGGTGGTCGATTGTGGTTGGGGGCGGGCTTGGCTGCGTACCGGAGGGGGTTTTGAAAGAGATCAAAAGGTGCGAGCCGTGCCAACTTTTGGCTGGCGAAACAAAAGTTGGAACGGATCTTCTGGAAGGTCTGGACTGTCGAGGCGGAACACGCCTAGTGTGACGGGCACAACATCGCGTGATCGAAGCGGTGTTCGTGCAGGTGTCGCGCCCGGAGGTGGCTGTGTTTCTTGCTGACGCCCCGCACTTGCGGGTTCTGCGGCTGCTTCGGGACGAGGGGCCGGTGTCCCGGGCCGAGTTGGGGGACAGGCTCGAGCTGACCCGGCCCCGCTTGCTCGCCGAGGTGGAAAGGCTCGTTGCCGCGGGCCTCATCGCCGAGGCCGGAATGGCCGCCTCGCGGGGTGGCCGGCGGTCGACGCTCGTCGAGATTCATCCGCGGTTGCGGTTCGCGGCGGTCGACCTCGGGGCCAGCTCGATCGACATCGAGGTGACCAACGGGCGGCTCGAGCCGGTGGCGGCCTATCGCGAGCCGGCCGACATCCGCTCGGGGCCCAAGGTGATCCTCCAGCGGGTCAGCGAGCTGCTCGCCAAGGCGCGCACCGACGGCGCCTACGAGCGGCTCGACGGGGTGGGCATCGGGGTGCCGGGGCCGGTCAGCTTCCGCGACGGGGTGCCGGTCTCGCCGCCGATCATGCCGGGCTGGGATCGGTATCCGGTGCGTGAGGTGCTCGCCCGCGAGCATGGCTGCCCGGCCGTGGTCGACAACGACGTCAACATCATGGCGATCGGCGAGCGCCACGGCGGGGTCGCGCATTCGGTCGACGACTTCCTCTTCGTGAAAATAGGAACCGGGATCGGCTGCGGGATCCACCTGGCCGGCACGGTCTATCGCGGGGTGGACGGGTGCGCCGGCGACATCGGGCACATCCAGGTCGACGCCAACGGGCCGGTCTGCTCGTGCGGCAACACCGGCTGCCTCGAAGCGCTGTTCAGCGGCGCGGCGCTGGCCCGTGACGCGCTGGCGGCGGCGAGGGCGGGCGATTCCCCGGCGCTGGCCGAGCGGCTGGCGGCGAGCGACCGCGGCGAGCTCAGCGCCAAAGATGTCGCCGACGGGGCCGCCGAGGGCGACGTCACCTGCATCCGGCTTATCCGGGAGGGAGGCAGGCGGGTCGGCGGTGTGCTGGCCACGCTGGTCTCGTTCGCCAATCCGTCGATGATCGTGATCGGGGGTGGGTTGGCCCAGCTCGGGCATGTGCTACTAGCCGAGATCAGGAGCGTGGTCTACCGGCGGTCGCTGCCGCTCGCCACCGGAAACCTGCCGGTGGTGCTCTCCGAGCTGGAGGGGCGGGCCGGAGTGACCGGGGCCGCGGTGCTCGCCAGCGACATGGCCTTCGAGCAGGCGTCATGAGCGCCCCGGAGGACGGCGCGATGGGCTCCCCGGAGGGCGGCGCCATGGGCTCCCCGGAGGGCGGCGCCCTGAGCTTCCCGGAGGGCGGCGCCACGAACGGGGTCGTCCTGCAGCTCACCGATGTGGTGAAGACGTTCCCCGGTGTGCGGGCACTCGACGGGGTTCAGCTCGAGGTGCGCGCCGGCGAGGTGCACTGTCTGCTCGGGCAGAACGGCGCCGGCAAGTCCACGCTGATCAAGGTGCTGGCGGGCGTGCACCACGCCGACGGCGGCGAGATCACCTGGCTCGGTGAGCCGTTCGCGCCGGCCACGCCGCAGGCCGCGATGCGGGCCGGGATAGCCACCATCTACCAGGAGCTCGACCTGGTCGACGACCTCTCGGTGGCGGAAAACGCGTTCCTCGGCCACGAGGAGGCCCGGTTCGGTTTCACCCGGCGCCGGGGCGCGGCGGTCAAGACGCGGGCGATCCTGGCTCGTCTCGGGCATGCCGAGATCTCGCCGCGCCAGCTGGTGCGCAAGCTGCCCGCGGCCGGCAAGCAGATCGTCAGCATGGCCCGTGCCCTCTCGCACGACGCCAAGCTGATCGTCATGGACGAGCCCAGCGCCGTACTTGCTCATGACGAGGTGGCGAACCTGTTCCGGATCATCCGGGAGCTGACGGCGCAGGGGATCGCAGTCATCTACATCTCGCACCGCCTGGCCGAGATCCGTGAGATCGGCGACCGGGTGACGGTCCTGAAGGACGGCCGTACGACGGCATCCAACCTGCCGGCGAAGTCGACCCCCACGCGGGAGCTGGTCGGGAAGATGACCGGCCGAAGCATCGAGTACGTCTTTCCCCCGAGACCGCCACGACAGGAGAAGCCACCCCTTCTCACCGTGGAAGGGCTCACCAGGCACGGCGAGTTCGTCGACGCGAGCCTCACGGTCGCGCCCGGCGAGATCGTGGGAATCGCCGGCCTGGTCGGGTCGGGCCGCTCCGAACTGCTCGAAACGATCTTCGGGGCACGGAAGCCGGACGCCGGCACGATCACCATGGACGGCTCTCGCATCACCAGCGTGGGCCGGGCGGTCCACAAGGGCATCGGCATGGCCCCCGAGGAGCGCAAGAGCCAGGCGCTGCTGCTCGACGAGCCGGTCTACAAGAACATGACGCTTTCCTCGTTCTCCGGGTTCGCGCGGGCCGGGTTCACCGCGGTCCGCGACGAGCGCGCCGCCGCCCTCAAGACCGCCGACCTGCTGGAGCTGCGCCCGCGCGACGTGGACCGGCCGGCCCGCACGCTGTCGGGCGGCAACCAGCAGAAGGTCGTGGTCGGGCGCTGGCTGCTCGACAAGACCCGGCTGCTGCTGCTCGACGAGCCGACCCGGGGGGTGGATGTGGGCGCCCGCGCCGAGCTGTACCAGGTGATCCGGGGGCTGGCCGCGGACGGGGTGGGCGTGCTGCTGGTCTCCAGCGAGGTGCCCGAGGTGCTGGGCCTCGCCGACCGGGTGCTGGTGATGCGGGAAGGCCGCATCATCCACGAGGCCCCGGCCGAGGAGTTGGAAGAAGACACCGTGCTCGACCTCGTCATGGCGGGGTCGCTCTTGGAGGGAGAGCCTGCATGATCACCGAGACTGCTCCCCCGGAGCTACGGGAAAACCGGGCCCGCAAGAGGCTCGACGACAACACGATCCGCAACCTGGGCCTGGTCGGAGTGCTGATCATCCTGGTGATCATCGGGATCGTCACCAAGCCCGACCTGTACTCCGACCCGACCTGGGTGCGCAACAATTTCCTGACGATCCTCCAGCAGGCCTCGGCGATCGGCGTGGTCACGGTCGGCATGACCTTCGTGATCATCGGGGGTGGCATCGACCTCTCGGTCGGCGCGATCATCGCGCTCGCCGGGGTGTGGTGCACGACGCTGGCGACGCAGAGCTACGGCGCGACCGGCATGATCTTCACGGCCCTGGTCGTGGGCATCGCGGTCGGGCTGGTCAACGGCGTGCTCATCTCGTACGGCCGATTGGTGCCGTTCATCGCCACGCTCGCCATGCTGGTGTCGGCGCGCGGCCTGGCGGCCCAGATCTCGGGGAAGCAGACCCAGGTCTCGGCTAACGACACCATCAACAGCATCGCGACGACCAAGCTCCTCGGCATACCCCTGCTTGTCTGGATCTTGGCCGTTGTCGTCGCCGCCGGGTGGGTCCTGCTGAATCGCACGACGTTCGGCCGGCGCACGGTCGCGGTCGGCGGGAACCCGGAGGCGGCCCGGCTGGCCGGCATCAACGTCAAGCGCCACACCGTGCTGCTCTACGCGTTGTCCGGCCTGTGCTGCGGCATTGCCGCGATCATGCTGACCTCGCAGGCGACCAGCGCGCAGGCCGCCATGGCCAACCTGTACGAACTCGACGCGATCGCCGCGGCGATCATCGGCGGCACGTTGCTCAGCGGCGGCCGCGGCACCATCATCGGCGCCCTTTTCGGGGTGCTTGTCTTCTCCACCATCACCAACCTTTTCGCGATCAACAACCTCTCCACCGAGGTTCAGAACATGGTGAAGGGCGGCATCATCGTCGCCGCGGTGTTGATCCAGCAGTTCCGCTATCGCTCTCTCACGCAACTCCTCAAGCGCTGATCTCTCGCCCGGATGAAGCACTACCGGGTACCCCCTTGGGAGGAATCATGTCCGCTTTGTCCCGTAGGCGCGTTCTGTTCGGCGGCGCAGCCGTCGGCGCCGGCGCGCTTCTGACCGCCTGCACGAGCAACGACCCCGGCACCGACGCGCAGGTGAATACCAACTCCAGCGGCGACGCCAACGCCGCGCCCGGCCAGAAGGTCGTGATCGGATTCTCCGCCCCGGCCGCCGACCACGGCTGGATCGCGGCGATCACCAGCAACGCGAAGGCCCAGGCCGCCGCGTACACCGACGTGGAGCTCAAGACCGTCGAGGCCGGCGCCGACGCCGCCGCCCAGCGTGCCGCGCTGGCCACGCTGATCGCGCAGAAGCCCAACGTGATCGTGATGCTTCCGCACGACGGCAAGGAGCTGAACGCGACCGGCCTGGAGGCGATGCGGGCCGGCATCCCGGTGGTCAACCTCGACCGCGCGTTCCCCTCCGCGGCGGCGTACCGCCTGCAGATCAAGGGCGACAACTACGGCATGGGCCTGGCCGCCGGGCAGTACATCGGCGACCAGCTCAAGGCCAAGGGCGTGGCCAGCCCGATCATCGGGGAGATTCCCGGCATCGACTCGCTCGAGCTGACCCAGGAGCGTACGGCGGGCTTCAACGCCGCCCTCGCCGTGTACGGCTTCAAGGTTGCCAACCGCCGGCCCGCGGAGTTCACGGCCGACTCGGGCCAGGCGGCCGCGACGTCGCTGCTGCAGGCGCTGCCCAAGATGGACGCGCTGTGGAACCACGACGACGACCAGGGCATCGGAGTGCTCGCCGCGATCAAGCAGGCGAACCGCAGCGAGTTCTTCATGGTCGGCGGCGCGGGCTCGAAGTCGGCGATCGACTCGATCGCCAAGGACGACCTGGTGCTCAAGGCGACGGTCACCTACAGCCCGTCGATGGCGTCCTCGGCGATCACCCTGGCCCGCCTGATCGGGCAGGGCAAGGGGATGAGCGACCTGGTAGAGCTGCAGGTCCCCAAGGAGATCACCCTCGCGTCCGAGACGATCACCAAGGAAAACGCTTCGAAGTACGCGAAGCTGGGCTTTTAAGGGGATATTTCATGTCGGAACAGCTGCGGGTCGGCATGGTCGGCTATGCGTTCATGGGCGCCGCGCACTCCCAGGCGTGGCGCTCCGTGAACCACTTCTTCGACCTGCCGCTGTCGGTACGGATGAAGGTGGTGAGCGGTCGTTCCCCCGAGGGGGTAGCGGCCGCTGCCGCCAAACTCGGCTGGGAGTCGCACACCACGGACTGGCGTTCACTCATCGAGCGCGACGATGTCGATCTTGTCGACATCTGCACGCCCGGTGACACCCATGCGGAGATCGCGCTGGCTGCGCTCGCGGCCGGCAAGCACGTGCTGTGCGAGAAACCCCTGGCCAACTCGGTGGCCGAGGCGAGAGAGATGGTCGCGGCCGCGGCCGCCGCACAAGCCCATGGCGTACGGGCAATGTGCGGCTTCAACTATCGGCGCGTGCCCGCCGTGGCCCTGATGCGGCAGATGGTCGCGGAGGGACGGATCGGCGCGATCCGGCACGTGCGCGCGGTCTACCTCCAGGACTGGATCGTCGATCCGCACTTCCCCCTGGTGTGGCGGCTGCGCAAGGAGGTGGCCGGCTCGGGGGCCCTGGGGGACATCGGGGCGCACATCATCGACCTGACCCAGTACGTGACCGGGCAGTCGATCACGTCGGTGTCGGCGCTCACCGAGACGTTCGTCCGGGAACGCCCGCTTCCGTCGGAGTCGTCGGGCCTGTCGGCATCTGGGGAAGGTTCGGAGACCGGCGAGGTCACCGTCGACGACGCCGCGCTGTTCCTGGCACGGCTCAACGGGGGAGCGATCGCCACCTACGAGGCGACCCGCTTCGCCACCGGCCGCAAGAACGGCCTGCGGGTCGAGCTGAACGGCTCGGCCGGGTCGCTGGTCTTCGACTTCGAGCGGATGAACGAGCTGTCCTTCTACGACGGCACGCTGCCCGGCGACGAGCAGGGCTTCAGCCGGATCCTGGTGACCGAGCCGTCGCACCCGTACATGGCGGCCTGGTGGCCGGCCGGGCACCCGATCGGCTACGAGCACACCTTCACCCACGAGATGCGCGACCTGATCGAGGCGATCGGCACGGGCGCCGACCCGACGCCGTCCTTCGCGGACGCGTTGCAGGTGCAGTTGGTCCTCGACGCGGTGTCGCAGTCGGCGTCGTCGTCACAGTGGACGAAGGTCGAGCAGGTCTAGCAGGTCTGGTAGGTCTGGATCGTCCGTCGCGAGCCGGCGAGGGACGGCGCGGTTGCGCCCCGCGCCGGCCGGCCCGCGGCGGGATGTCTGCGGCCGCCCGGCTCCCCGGGCGGCCGCAAGATTTTCGTTTCCGTGGCACCCGCGTGCGCTCGCACGGGTGATCGCCCGTGCGAGTCCGAACGTGCAGATGGCGCACACAGATAGCGCTCTCCGGGCCCTCTAGCGCCCACCCGCGCACCCTCCTACCGGCAGGTCACCCTAGCCGCGCGCATTCATGAATGCCGATCTTCGCGCGGCCCTCCGATCATTTCCGCGCCGGTCATCGCGTCGCACGGTCCGTACGCCGCTGATCCTGTGGGCGCATGACGCTCGTATCCGAGGTCGAGTGGACCCCACGGATGGAGGCGTCATGGCAACGCGACGGACCGCACCGCGCGCGTCGAGCATCGGCGGCGGCATGGTCCATACTGGACGCCACAGCACGCGCGAATGCACGTGCAGATGCACCGGCACCCTCGCCCGGGGAGGACACTGATGCGGCTGAGACATCCTTCCGGCCGGATCGTGCACCTCAGCGTCGAGATCGCCCCGCCGCCCGAGAGCAATCTACCGGGTGTCGTGAGCCGGCTCGACACGTACGGCGCGGTTCGTGCCCGCCTCGGCGCCGACCTGCTCGGCGTCAACCTCTGGCTTCCCCCTTCGCTCGCCGCCGCCCTCGCCGTCGAGAGCCGCGCCCGCACCCGGCTTCGTGCCGAGCTCGACGCCCGCCGCCTCGAGGTCGTTACGTTGAGCGGCGCGCCCTTCGGCGAGGGTGGCGGCGAGCAGCCCCCCGCCTGGACCGAGCCCGCCCGCCGCGAGTACACGCTCGACCTCGCCCGCATCCTGCTCGACCTCCTCGACGAGGACGCCGTCCGCGGCGCCGTCAGCACCATCGGCCTTGGTCCGCGCGCCGGCTGGGCCGAGGCCTCCGAGAAGGCGAGCGCCGGCATCCTGCGCCGCCTCTCCGCCGGGCTGGCCGACCTCGCCTGGCAGAACGGCCGGGCCGTCCGGGTCGGCTTCCAGCCTGGGCCCGGCGCGGTGCTCGACAGCCCCGAGCAGACCGCCGCCGCGCTCAGCCGCATCGACAAGGAGCGGCTCGGCGTCTGCCTCGACCTCGGTCACGTGGCGCGCACGTGGCCCGAACCGGCCGCCGGCATCGAGTCGCTCACCGACGCCGGGCTGTCCATCATCGAGGTTCGTCTCGCCGCGGTGCCGGGCGCGACGACCGAGGCATGGCGGTCCGCGCTGCGGCAGGTGTTCGGCGCCGGCGGGCCTCTCACCGAGTATCTGACCCTGCTCAGCCGGGTGCCCGACCCGACGCCCGAGCAGGTGGCCGGCGACGTGGCGTACCTGCTGGCCGAGCTCGCCGCGATCGGCCTCGCGCCGGAGAACGAGCCCTGCCCCGCGCGCTGAATTTCCGCTAGGGTTTTTGCAGCGCCGCTGTGCGAGGCGGGCCGGTCCGGGAGGCGCAAACCCGGCCGGTCGTTTGGTCCTCAACGCGCGCGCGGTTTCCGGTCGGTCTTCCCTCGCCGCCCGCCGTTTTCGGCTGCGATCAGGGAGTTGCACGACATGGCCCGACCCATCACGCTCTTCACCGGCCAGTGGGCAGACCTGCCCTTCGACGACGTCTGCCGGCTGGCCTCCGAGTGGGGCTACGACGGACTCGAGATCGCCTGCTGGGGCGATCACTTCGAGGTCGACCGGGCGCTCGCCGAGCCCGACTACATCGACCGCAAGCGTGCCGTTCTGGAAAAGCACGGCTTGAAGGTGTTCGCGATCTCCAACCACCTCGTCGGGCAGGCCGTCTGCGACCACCCGATCGACGAGCGGCATCAGGACATCCTCCCCGGCGCCATCTGGGGCGACGGAGACGCCGAGGGCGTGCGGACCCGCGCCGCCGAGCGGATGAAGGACACCGCCCGCGCCGCCGCCCGCCTCGGTGTGAAGACGGTCGTCGGGTTCACCGGCTCGTCGATCTGGCACACGGTCGCCATGTTCCCGCCCGTCTCCCAAGCCATGATCGACCGCGGGTACCAGGACTTCGCCGATCGGTGGAACCCGATTCTCGACGTGTTCGACGAGGTCGGCGTGCGCTTCGCGCACGAGGTGCATCCGAGCGAGATCGCGTACGACTACTGGACCACCCGGCGGACCCTGGAGGCGATCGGCCACCGGCCCGCCTTCGGCCTGAACTGGGACCCGTCGCACTTCGTGTGGCAGGATCTCGACCCGGTCAACTTCATCCTCGAGTTCAAGGACCTGATCTACCACGTCGACTGCAAGGACGCCAAGGTCCGCACCGGGGACGGGCGGCGTGGGCGGATGAGCTCGCACCTGCCCTGGGCCGACCTGCGGCGCGGCTGGGACTTCGTCTCCACCGGCCACGGCGACGTGCCCTGGGAGGACTGCTTCCGGGCGCTCAACGCGATCGGCTACGACGGGCCGATCTCGATCGAGTGGGAGGACGCGGGGATGGACCGGCTGGTGGGCGCGCCGGAGGCGCTGCAGTTCGTGCGGCGGCTGGCGTTCGACGCGCCTTCGGCGGCGTTCGACGCGGCGTTCTCGTCCTCGTCCTGACCGCCGCCTCTCGCGCCCACGCCGCCCGCGCCTCGCGCGGCGCTGCCCGCGGTGCGTGGCGTGGCCGGGCCGGCGGTGCGTGGCGTGGCCGGGCCGGCGGTGCGTGGCGTGGCCGGGCCGGCGGTGCGTGGCGCGGCCGGGCCGGCGGTGCGTGGCGCGGCGCTTCGCTTGGCGCTGCCGGCGGTGGCGACTATCGCGACCGCCAGCGCCAGGCGGGCGTCGTTCCACACCGCCGTGGACGGGAGCAGCATCACGGCGAGGATCGTCCAGCGCCAGGCCTCGTGGCGCAACGGCAGGAAGGCGGCCAGGACCAGCCAGATCTGGTGGTGGGTCCACGAGACGGGAGAGAAGACGACGCTCGCGGCTCCGACGATGACGGTCGCCGCGAGCCAGTCTTGCTTCCGGGCCCGGCGCAGGGCCAGCAGGACGACGGCGCTGCCGAGCAGCAGGGCTACCGCGGCGCGTGGGGTGTCGGGGACGCCGAGCCGCAGCAGGGCGGCGTTGAGGCTCTGGTTGCCGGGGGACTCGATGAAGCCGAGGCGGTCGACGTCGCGCACCTCGGTCAGCCAGTAGCGCAGGGAATCCCCGGGCAGAACGAGGGCGGCCAGGAGGCCGCACGCGGCGAAGGTGGCGGTGGCGACGGCGGCCTGCTTGCGTTCGCCGCGCAACCACAGCAGCGGGATGAAGATCAGCGGGGTGAGCTTGATCGCCGCGGCCAGGCCGATCAGCACCGGATTGCGGGACAGGATCATCAGAGCGAGGAACAGGCTCACCTGGCCGAAGCGCAGATCCGAGGCGACCGGGGCGGAGAGGAAGAGGGCCAGGGCGACCACCGGGACGTTCGTGGGCGCCGCCTGGGCCAACGGGTAGACACGGCCCCACGGCGACCGGCGTGACCTCGTCGGCGAGCACGTCGCGCAGATGGCGTAGACCGCGGCGACCGTGCCCAGCGTCCAGGCGATCTGCACGACCAGCGGCGGGAGGAACGTGAGCGGGAGGAAGACCAGGGCGGCGAACGGCGGGTACGTGAAAGGTGCCGCGCCGCGGATGAAGTCGTAGAGGCCCTCGCCTTCGCGCAGGGCGGTGACCGCGCCGAGGTAGACGCCGAGGTCGGTGAGACGGCCGTCGGCGGGGCGCAGGAGGGCGGCGTAGGCCGTCACGGTCGCGATCAGCGCCGCCGGGAGTCGGGTCACCATAGTAGCTCCTCTACATAGGGTGGCGCGGGTTTGCCCGGTTCGCCGTCACTGCTCAGCCGCGGCGGACCGCTCCCAGCTGGGCGGCGAGGAGTCCGGCGACCAGGGCGATGACGATCTGGCCGGGCAGGTGCGCGGCGAAGCCGAAGCCGAAGACGCCGGTGTTGTCGATCAGCCGGTCGGGGGCGACGGCCGGTGGGAGGCGGCGGAAGATCTCGCAGGCCGTCTGCGCGGCCAGGGTGGCGCCGACCCCGAGCGGGATTTCGAGGTTGAGCCGGCTCTTTTCGCGCCGGGCCGAGCGGGCCAGCACGAAGATCGAGCAGAGCAGCATCGGGCCGGCCATCGCGGAGGCGTTGCCGAGCAGCATCTCGGAGGCGTGGTAGCCGGGCAGCTCGGGGCCGAAGGTCACCGTGCCGCCGGGGGCGAGGGACAGCGGGAACCAGGCGGCCGCCGAGCGGAGGTCGACGCCGAGGCTGGTGGCGGCGTGCAGCGAGCCCGCCACGGTGGCCAGCTCCAGCGTGATCAGGGTGCCGGCCATCGCCAGCGGCCTGCGCAGCCGGGCACTGAGGAGGGTGCCGGCGGTCCAGACGGCGACGGCGGGCAGGATGTCGGCCCAGCCCATGTAGGGCATGTACTGGATGCGGTTGCCGGCGAGGAGGAACGCGAACAGCGCCGCGCCGATGACGATCGGGTGGCCGGAGACCCGCCGGGCGAGGGCCGCCATGAGGGCGGACGCCAGGAGGAGAGCGGCGAGCGACCCCGCTGGGCCGGCGTGGTGTTGCGCCGCGTGGACGCCGTTGAACAACACGGCGGCCAACAGCGTCGCTCCCAGGGGCGCGGCCAGCGCCCGTACGCAAAGCTCTGCTCTTGAAATTTGATCTTCACCGACGGCCTCGACCGCGGGAGAGGCGGCGAGGCTGACGGCGAAGGAGAGAGCCTTTGCCGGCTCGGCGCGCAACGCCTCGAGCTCGGCCAGCCACTCGGGCGACATGTCTTCGGGCCAGCGGCGCGCCGCCCGGACGACCAGCCACCGCGCCAGCCGGAACGCCGGACTCATGCCGGCCTCTCGATCGCCCGGGCCATCTGCGCGTGCATGCGCGCCACCTCGTCACGAGCGGCGATCGCGCCCTCGACGGTGAGGCGGTAATAGCGGCGATTGGGCCGGCCTTCGGTGACCGGATCGGCCTCCTCCCAGCGGGACTCCACCCACCCGGCGCGCTCGAGGCGCACCAGGATCGGATAGAGGGTCCCGCTGGGAAGGCCGGTGTCCTGCATCAGCTGCAGCCCGTACCGCTCGGCGCTCGGGTCGGCGAGCAGCGCCGCCATGACTTTGAGCACCGGCGTGGTGAGCCGCGGCCTAGGCATGTAGTAAATCTACATAGGGGATACCTCGCTCGCCACCCGCACCAGCTCGACCAGGCCGCCGGCGTACTCCTGCGACTCGGCGTGCGCCTCGTCGAACGGCGGCTGGAATCCGACGCCCTCCCATTCCTGCGATTGGTCGTTCCAGATGTCGTTGCCGACCTCGAAGTCCCAGGCGTCGATACCGAGCTCGTAGTACAGCTGGTCCGCCGAGTTTCCCGCCGCCGAATAGAGCACGTCGGCGACCGGGCCCGTGTACGACGGCCACGTCACCGTTCCGCGCGAGGCCGCGATGGCCCCGACGATCCGGCGCGCGCTGTCCAGGAAGAACTTCGACTCGTCGATCGACGGCCGTGGCAGGGTGACCCGCCCGTCCGCCTTGTAGGACCCGGGCGGCCACATGAAATAGCCGCCGTAGCTGTGCACGTTCATCGCGAACTTGATGTTCGGGTGGGCCGCGGCCAGGTCGATCACGTTCCGGCTCTCCGCCTCGGACAGCTCACCGGCGCCGGCGTAGGTCCCGGAAAGGCAGTTCGGGCTGCCGCCCACGTAGCCGTCGAAATAGGACCCGACGGTGTAGTTGCGGTTGACGTCCACGCCCCAGGAATTGCGGTAACGAGGGTCGCGGCTGGCGCCCGTACAGTGATTTGACAGGTTTTTCCGCTGGAAGTTGAAGTCGTTGAACGAGTAGTTGGCGCCGTCCGGGTTCACCGTCGGGATGACGAAGATGTCGACGGCGTCCACGAGCGCCTTGGTGGCCGGATCGGTGTTGTAGTTGGCCAGCATCCGCTCGGCGAACTCGAGCGTCACCAACGGGGTTGCCCATTCACGCGCGTGTTCCTGGCTGTACGCGAGAACACCGACCTTCGAGCCGTCGCGCGCCTTGCCGATCCGCAGCGCCTGCACGGTCCACGGCTTCTTCGACACCTCGGTGCCCATCAATCCGTCGTCGAGCGTGACCGGACCGGCGATCGGCATCGGCAGGCCCGCCGAACCGTCCTCGACGACGGCCCGGAACCGCTGCGGATATTTGGCCGAGATGAAGGCGGCGACATCGTCGGTCGTGCTGATCACCTTGCCGCCGGCATCGGTGGCCAAGCTCAAGGTCAAAACCCGGTCACGGTACGAGGCGGACAGCGGCCGATTGGCTCGGCCCGGATCCACGGTCTTCACCTGGACGCCGTTCATGCCCTGATCGCCGAACTTCACCGATTCGACGACGACGGCGGCCGCGTTCGGATCGCCGAGGTAGGCCACCGCCGTACGCCGATAGCCCTGGGTCTTGTTCGGCAGATCGATGACGTCGACCAATTTCGGGTACTGCCGCTTGAGCCGCTTGATGCGCGCGCTGATGTCGGTCGGCGTCATGTAGGCGCCGACGAAGTCCTTCTGATAACCGCTCGGCGTGGGCGGGGGAGCGGCGTTCGGCCAGACCGCCGGGGTGATCGCGCGGCTCTGCCCGCCGAGGCTCGAGGTCGCCGTCACCTGCGTCGGCTTGCTCGGGAGCAGCTGTGGCAGCGCGTAGTGGTACTGGTATTCCCCCGAGTCCTCGAACCGGATCAGCGGATACGTTCCGGTGGCGCCGTCGGCGGTACGCCAGGTGACCGTGATCTCCACGTCGGGGTCGTCGGTTGCGGTCGTCGCGACCTGCGTCTGCAGGAATGTGCGGCCGTTGGTGGTCCACCAGTACGCCTGAAGAAACTGAAGGGTGTCACTTTGGACCTGCGCGAGCCTGGCCTTGCTCTGAGCGAGCCGGCGGGCGCCGTCGGACTCCCGCTGAATGACCTGGATCGCCGTGGCGCCCGACCTGGTGAGCGCCGTCAGTTCCGCCTCGTCGACCACGAGATCGGCGAGGACCGCGCCGTCCGCCGAGGTCTTCGGCCGGGCGGCGATGTCGGCGCCCTCCGCGACGAGGCGCTGGAGCGCGGCCTCGTCGGGAAGGCGGAAGCGGATAAGGGCATGCTCGGTTGTGCTGAGCTCGATCGGTGCCGCTTGTGCTGGTGGTGGGGCGAGCGTGATCGTGAGCAGGGCGACGGCCAGCGCCGCCGCCCCGCGTGCCCGAGGTGACATCGAACCTCCTGCGTCATCGAAGGATGTCGCTATCACCCCACCTCTCTTATCGGGACGTGTCAATGTGTAGAAGATCGTGGGTCTGACTGATCCCGGCCCAGGACTTGGGCGTTTTGACGGCTCGTTTTGTCAGGTTTGTCATGGCCGGCTTCGACGGGGTGTAGAGCCAGGCCTGGAACAGCGCGTCCAGGTCCTGGCCGGAGATCTTCTCGGCGAGCGCGGTGAACTCCTCGGTGGTGCCGTTGCCGTAGCGGTGATCGGCCGTCCACGTGCGCAGGATCGTGAAGAAGTCGTCGTCGCCCACGGCCAGCCGCAGCTGGTGCAGCGTCATCGCGCCGCGGTCGTAGACGGCGTCGCCGAACAGCGCGGGCACGCCCGGGTCGGCCGGCGCGGTGGTCCAGATCGGGGCGTCGTCCGGGCTGGTCGCGTACAGGTAGTCGAAGATCTCCTGGGCGGTGCCTTCGTCGTTCTTCTCCGACCACAGCCACTCCGCGTAGCTGGCGAAGCCCTCGTTGAGCCAGATGTGCTTCCACTCGGCCACCGACACGGAGTCGCCGAACCACTGATGGGCGTTCTCGTGCACGACCACCGAGGTGTTCGAGCCGCGCCGGAAGAAGTTCGACGAGTAGTTCGGCCGGGTCTGGGTCTCCAGCGCGAACCCGATCGTGCCCGGCGGCACGACGACGCCGCCGCGCGCCTCGAAGGGGAACGGGCCGAAGACCGTGCTCTCCCAGTCGGTGATCTCGGCCGTGCGCTCGACGCTCGCCTGCGCCGCGTCCCGGAAGTCCGGGCTGAGCAGCTGCGAGTACGCGTTGTACACGAGCTGCCCGTCGGCGGTCGTGTCGGTGGTGATGTCGTACTGGCCCACGGTGAGGAACGTCAGGTACGTGGCCTGTGGCTTCAGCGAACGCCAGCTCCAGCGCGTGTAGCCGAGCGTCTCCTGCACCGGTGGCCGCGGCATCGCGCCGTTGCTGATCGCCTCGACGCCGGTGGGCACGGACACGGAGACGTCGAAGGTGGCCTTGTCGGCGGGGTGGTCGTTGCTCGGATACCACCACCAGGCGATCTCCGGCTCGCCGAGCGCGAGGGCGCCGTCTGCCGTACGCGTCCAGGCCGTGAACCCGGCGGCGACCTTGCTGGACGGCACGCCCG
Organism: Actinoplanes sp. NPDC051513; assembly: GCF_044454685.1. Classification (NCBI taxonomy): domain Bacteria; kingdom Bacillati; phylum Actinomycetota; class Actinomycetes; order Micromonosporales; family Micromonosporaceae; genus Actinoplanes; species Actinoplanes sp. NPDC051513. The sequence continues at coordinate 35,415 of NZ_JBITDW010000016.1, read as the reverse complement.
AGTACTGCACGACGACGGTCATCGCGCCGTCGTCGGCAATGGCGCGCGCGGGGGTCACCACCAGCTCGTGATCGCCCTGCCGGGTGAAGGTCGCCGGCCGGTTGTTCACGTAGATCGAGGACACGTCGAGCACGAAGTCGAGGTTGAACCGGCTCAGTTCCTGCGTGGCCCGGGCCAGGATCGTGGTGGTACCGGTGAGCCGGTCGGTCGCGGGGGTGTACCGCAACCGGATGTCGTAGTGGGAGACGTCGTACCCGCCGTTGCCGTAGTCCGGGTAGTACGAGTCGCCGATGCCGGCCGCGCCGGGAGCGGGGGCCGCCTGAGCGGCCACACCCGTTCCGGCGAGGGTCAACGCGGTGGCGATGGAGGCCACCAGCAGTCGTCGCACGGGAACGTCCTTCCGTCCGAGATGGGCTTTCCGTCCTCGCGAACATATCGAAGTGGGCCGATCTGCGCGGTCCCGTCCGGCGGTTTTTGTCGCACCCCCTTGGCATGATGCGGGCCATGATTTCGTGGATCTCGCTCCTGCCCCCGGCGCCGAGCGACCTCCCCGCGACGGAGGCCTTCGCGGCGCTCGATCCTTCGGCGTGGCCCGGCGAGCCTTCGGGGTGGCCCGGCGAGCGAGCCCGGCTCGTCGCGTTGCAATGGCAGGCCGCGGCGGCTCGGCCGCCCGCGGCCGACTGGGCGACCTGGTCGCCGACCCGGCGGTGATCGCGGCGTTCGAGTTCGCGGTGACCCTGTCGAAACCGGTGCCGTCCAAGGCTTGGCTGCTCCAGGCCGGACGGCTGACGGGCGCGTCGCCCCGGGTTCCCGAAGCCGTGCGAGAGGTGCTGGCGACGTTCGCCGAGATGGCGGTCTGGATGCTGCCCGATCAAGATTCGCTGGTGCGCGGGCTCTGCTGGTTGGCGGCCGCCTCCGCCCTCGATGAGACGACGACCGAGCTGCTCGCTCGGGTTGCCGTGGTGGCCGGCTCGCCCAGCGATTCCGCCGAGCCGAAGGCGTCGCGCACCGCGGCCGCGGCGGTCGAGGTCCTGGTCGACCGGCCCGGAAGCACGCCGGCCCGGGCGCTGGGCCGGCTCCTTCTCACCTCGCGCAGCAAGCCGGTGCTCGTGCGGGTCCGCGACGCGCTCGACCTCGACCGCGCCTGGGACTGGGCGACCTGGGAGGAGCGCTACCTGCGTCATCCGGTCACCGGCACGATCGGGCGGCGGCTGATCTGGCAGGCCTCGGCCGACGGACAGACCTGGGTGACCGGCCTGCCCGAGCTTGGCGAAGGCGGCTGGTCGCTCGGCGGGCTGAGCGGCTCGCCGTGCGTCGTGCGGCTGTGGCATCCGGTGCTGGCCGACGCGGCCGAGGTTTCCGCGTGGCGCGACCAGGTCACCGCGCTGGAACTGCGCCAGCCGTTCAAGCAGGCGTACCGCGAGGTGTACCGGCTGACCCCCGCCGAGGAGGCGACCCGGGTCTACTCCAACCGGTTCGCCGGCCACATCTTGCGGTACCGGCAGGCCAACGCGCTGATGCGGGTCCGCGGCTGGGCGGCGAGCTATCTGGGCACGTGGGACGGCGGCTACGAGAGCGACGCGACCAAGGAGCTCGCGGCGGGTCAGTGGCGGGCCACGTTCCGGCACGAGCTGGCCGGCGAGGCCGAGGCGCCGTACTTCCGGGTCGAGCACTGCTCGACCGACCAGGTGCGGTTCGCCCGGCGCGACGGCCGGGTGTGGGAACAGGCGGCGATCGCCGACGTCCCGCAGCGGGTGCTCAGCGAGGCGATGCGCGACATCGACCTGTTCGTCGGCGTGACCTCGATCGCGGCCGACGACACCTGGGCCGACCGCGGCGAGCACGGCTTCCGCGAGTACTGGCACACGGCCGGTTTCGGCGAGCTGACCGGCAGCGCCGAGGTTCGCCGCGACGTGCTGACCAGGCTGCTGCCGCGGCTCAAGATCGGCGAGCGGTGCGAGCTGACCGACCGCTTCCTGCGGGTGCGCGGCACCCGCGCGATCTACAAGATCCACCTGGGCTCCGCCAACATTCTCATGGAGCCCGACGACCGCTACCTGTGCATCGTCCCGGGCGGCAAGGCGACCCGCGTGAGCCTTCCGTTCGACGACGACGAGCGGCTGTCGCTGATCCTGTCGAAGGCGTTCCTGCTGGCCGACGACGACACCATCACCGACGCCACCATCCTGCAGCAGCTGCCGCGCTGACTCTGGCTACAAAGGAGGACCCATGGCCCAGGCGCTGATGCGCGACGAGACGATGACCGGGCGAGAGATCGACGCGTGGATCCTGCCCGGCCTGCCCGACACGGCGTCCGAGACCCCACACGGCGTACGTGTCCCCGCCGGCGCCCGCATCGACTGGGTGGCCCAGGCCGAGGCCGCGTGCGATGCCTTCGGCCGCAACGGCTTCGTCATGCTCACCGGCGACCGCCAGATCGACGACCTGGACGAGCTGATCGACCTGCGCCGCGACAACGAGATCTCCTTCATCCGCCTGATCCCGCTGGTCGGTGGCTGAGCCGTGCGCTTTCTCGTCATCGGCGGCAGCGGCCTGATCGGCGCTCACATCACCGCGCTCCTGCGCTCCCGCGGCCACCACGTGACCACGGTCGCCCGCACGCCGAAACCCGGCGTCGACCACCTGCTCGACCTCAGGTCCGCCTCGGTCGACACCCTGCGCCCGCTGCTCGAGGGCCTGGACGGCGTCGTCTACGCCACCCGCTCCGAGGAACAGCACCCGCTGCCCAAGCCCATCTACCCCCAGTTCCGCCACGACATGGTCGACCCGGTGGTACGCCTGTTCACCGCGGCCCGCGCCGAGTCCCTGACCCGGGGCCTGATCCTCGGCTCGTACTACACGTACTTCGACCGCCGCCACCCCGAGTGGCGCCTGCGCGACCGCCACGTCTACGTCCGCTGCCGCCTCGAGCAGGCCGCCGAGTCCCGCGCCGCCGCCGGCCCATCCCTCCCGATAGCCGTCATCGAGCTTCCCTTCGTCCTGGGCCGGGCCGGCGCCCGCGTCCCGAACTGGGCCGGCCCACCGGCTCGCTGGGCAGCCTCCCGGGCGCCGCTGCTGGCTCCGCCCGGCGGCACCGCCGTGGTGTCCGCCCACACGGTGGCCGAAACCGCCGTCGATGCCCTGGAGAAGTCATCCGGCGCCCACATCCCGATAGCCGACCAGAACCTGACCTGGTCGGAACTGCTGACCGACATAGCGCGTGCGGTGGGCCGCCCCCGCAAGGTCCACCGCCTACCGGCCGCCCTGATCCGTGCGTCGCTTCCGGCCGGCGGTCTGTTTCAGTCCCTCACCCGCAAGGAGACCGGCGTTACCCCCGCCCACTTCGCCGATCTCGTGCTGGCCAACCTGTTCATCGAGCCCACGACGGGCCGTTCGGTCGAGGCCGCTTTCGCCGAGAGCTTCGCCGCCGAGATCTGACCGCCGTGGCGTCAGCTGGCGAAGACGACACCGGGCGGAAACTCACCTTGCTCCTGCCAGGCCCGCTTGATCTTCGAGGCCACCGCCCCGGCGGCGGAGTCGAACCGCCCGTCTTCGGCGGCCACGTCCCAGGTCCGCTTGTCGATCGTCAGCACCCGATCGAACCGCCGATCGAGCCCGAACTCGTAGCGAACTTGCTCCGCCGTCTCCGCGACCTTGCGGCCGACCACCATCATGCCCACGGCTACCTCCAGGCTCTCGAGTAGTCCTCGTAGGTCGGCTCGGGGATCTGATCCTGCCAGTTGGAGACTACGTTGGCCGCCCGGTGGGCCTCTTCATACGTCGCGCCGGGATGCGTGTCGTAGTAGCGGGCCTCGGCCGACTCATGCTCCAGCAACGCGATGTCCTCGGCCCGCGGGTTGCCCGAGCGGACTCGCAGCCAGGCCTCCGCCATGTCCGCGCTGGCGTCGTACCGCCGGTGGCGTATCCCGCCGTCGTAGTCGGAGAGCGGATGCTCCTCGAAGAAGACGTGTTCCCGGATTCGGCGGATCTCCTCGGCGGAGAACCCGGTCGAGCCGTCGAGACGGGGGACGTCGCGCAGGTGACTCGCGACGACGTCGGCGTCGGGGCTCGCCCGGATGTTGTTGTAGGCCTCGTTGGCCCAGCGTTCCTGCCGCTCGAAGTCGAGCGCGCTCCGCGGCCGACCGGAGTGACCGCCGCCGTCCTTGTCCCGCTCGCCGTGCGGCGTCCGCGGACGTCCGGTCACAGCCGTCGACGCTATCAACGGGGTTCAATGGATGGTCTCGCAAGAGCGAACCGGGCGCCCCCTCATCGTGCCGGGGGCGCCCGGTTGGTGGCGCTATGTGGGTCAGCGGGCGAGAGCCAGGCCCTGCTTGTCCTTGAAGCTGCCGACCGCGATCATGATGAAGTCGATCAGGGTCCAGATGCCGAAGCCGCCGAAGGTGATCAGCATGAGGATGCCGGTGCCGACCTTGCCGACGTAGAAGCGGTGGACGCCGAGGACGCCGACGAAGAAGCAGAGCAGCAGGGCGGCGATCCAGGACTTCGTGCCGGTGGCGGCGGTCTGGGTAGCGGTCATTGTGGATGAATCTCCTCGGATTAGAGACGCGTCAAAGCCGAAGCAAGATAGCGGGACAGGGCCCCAGAAGGCAATATCCACTGGCGTCAGCGGGGGCAAGCGCCGAAATGGGACGGGCCGGTGGTGCGTAGCAGGCGCGTGCCGAGCACCTCGGCGGACACGCCTCGGCCGATCTCCAGCCCGGCCTGGTTGCTGAACTCGAAGTGCTGGCCGCCGAAGACTCTCGACCGGCCCGCTTCGGCGGCCGCCGTCGAGAAGGCCGGATAGCCGCGGGCCACGCCGCCGGGGGCCGAGTCGGTGGCGAGCGTGAACGGGATGGCGTCGGTGCAGAAGAAGCCCTGCAGCGCGGCGGCGCCGGCCCCGCTGTACGAACTGTGGCCGGAGACGTACTCGGGCGTGCCGCCGGCGGCGCCGGCGCGGGCCGTCCAAGCCGGGTCGGCCGTTGTCGAGGGGTTGCCGTCGGTGTCGGCCTCGCGGATCGCGGTGGTGGGGCGCCAATGCTGGTAGGTGTACTTGGTGGCGACCGTCGCGACGGTGGTGTCGGCGAGCGCCATCGTGAGCAGGGCGGTCAGCCGGACCTCCTCGGCCAGCGGGAGCCGCCGGTCGCCGGCGACGGTGAGCGCGATCCGGAGCCACTCGCCGGGCGGCTGGTCGGAGCCGGCCGGCAGCGACCAGAACTGGTACGTGGCGAGCAGGTCGGGCGCGGACAGTGCGGCGTTGCCGAGCACCGCGACCTCGGCGAACGCGGCCGCGTACGGGACCGAGCCCAGAGCGGGCGGTGGCCCGGGAACGTACCGGGAGGCGTCCGCGACGGCGAACGGGCGGACGTTGCGGTACTGCGTGCCGGACCACGCGGCGCGGAACACGCCGGGGCCGGCGCCCGCGGGCTGGGTCTCGACGGGAGTGGCGCCGTCGTCGGCGCGTGCGGTGACGACGCGCTCGCCGACCCGCCGGCCCCAGGCCACCCCGCTGGTGACGCCGTGACCGTCGCCCAGCCGGGCGAGGTCGGCGGCGAGCGCGGCGTCGTAGCCGGCGGCCCGGGACGCGTCCAGGCTCACGAGAACGGCGTGCGCCGCGGCCACCGCGGCCGCCTGCTCATCGCCGTTGCGGGGGCCTCGCTCGGGCACGAGCGCCGGCGTGCGGGTACGTCCCATGCCGTTGACGGCGTCGTACATCGCGACGTTGACCATGGCGTAGAGCCGGGCGGCATCGGCATCGGTGGCCCGGGCGGCGCGCACCGCGTTCAGGGCCAGTTCGTTCCATCTTCGAGCCGCGTCGATGTCCACCCGGCCCGACTGCGCGGCGGCGGGCACGCCGAGCCCGCCGGCGACCAAACCGAGCACGACGGTTAGCAGCAGCTTCTTGACCATCTTCATCTCCCCTCGAGATGGGCTGTCCACCGCACCCTGCTCCCAGGGGGTCGCGCTCGGTTCCACTGTGTAGGAAATCGGACCGAAATCTTCGGCTATGTCGCGAGTCCCGCGTCGTGACGACTACCGCATACGTATGTACGCAAACGTATGCGGTGGTAGTACGGTCCCGGATTACCCGGCACTTCGGGTCGGGCTCACTCGACGGGAGGCACGTGGGATGAGGACCCGCCAGCGGTTGTCCCTCCTGACGGCCGCGACCTTGATCGGGGTCGCGGGCTGCTCGCAGGGGGCTGAGTCACCGGATTCCGCCGCCGGTCAGAACGTGGCGGCCACCACCAGTTGCGCCAGCAAGGGCGAGCTCACGATGTGGGAGCGCTCGGGCGGCAACAAGGACATGGTGGACATGCTCGTTGCGGCGTGGAACGCCAAGAATCCCGACTGCACCGTCAAGCTGACCTACATTCCGCACACCGAGATGGTCGGCAAGATCGCGCAAGGCATCGCCTCGGGTCAGGTTCCCGACCTGATGGGGATGGACCTGATCTATGCGCCGCAGTTCGAGAAGGCGGGCCAGCTCGTCGATCTCACCGACCGCATCAAGAGCTGGCCCGAGCTGGCGAATGCCAGCAAGGGGCACATGACGGTCGCGACGTACGAGAACCGGCTCTATGGCGTCCCGCTCTACGCGGATGTGTCCGCGCTGTTCTACAACAAGGATCTCTTCAAGAAGGCGGGCCTGGATCCGGCGAAGCCGCCGACCAGCCTGCCCGAGTTGCGGACCTACGCCGACAAGATCACCGCGTTGGGCGGGGACGTCAAGGGCTACTACCTGCCCGGCAACTGCGCGGGCTGCAACATCTTCACGGTCGGCCCGCTGATGTTGGCCTCGGGCGCCAAGATCGAGGCGGCCGGGCCGGGCGACGAGCCGCTGGTCGGCGACGGCGTCAAGCAGGTGCTGCAGTACGAGCGGGACATGATCAAGGCCGGCAACGTCCACGACGGCGACCGGACGGAGAACGGCGAGACGTTCCACCTCCAGTTCGGCTCCGGCAAGGTCGGCATGATGGGCACCGGCAACTTCAACATCACCCTCGCGCGCCAGCAGAACCCGTCGATGAACTTCGGCGTCGCCCTGCTGCCGGGCATGGCCCCGGGCTCCGCAGCCTCCTTCATCGGCGGCGACCTCGTCGTGGTGCCCAAGGGCAGCAAGCGGGTCAACGACGCGGTCAACTTCATGAAGTTCCTGCTCTCCGACGAGGTCCAGGTCGAGGTGTACGCCAAGGCGCTGAACCTGACCACACGCAGCGACATGGTCGACAACAAGTACTTCAAGGCCGAACCGCTGGTGCAGGACGTGGCCAAGGCGCTGACCGTCGGGCGTACGCCGTACACGCTGACCTTCTTCGAGCAGATCAACTCGCCGCAGGGACCGTGGCTGAAGATGCTCCAGCGCGCCTACTACACCGACGACGACCTCGACACGGTCATCGCCGACGCGAAGAAGGCGATGAAGGAGATCGCCGAGAAGTCGTAGCCCAAATTCATAGCGGGCAGCCGGGGGGAATCGTCGTGCCCGGCAGGGGTGGGGGAGAAGAAACGGGATCGCACCCCCGCCGGGCACGGCACGCTTTCAAGGAGCGATCATGCAGCGTACGCGTCGGAATCGGTACATCGGTCTGGCCTACGTGGCCCCGGCGCTGGTCTTCGTGCTGGCGTTCACGGTGTATCCGCTGGGCCGGATGATCTGGATGTCGCTGCACAGCTGGTCGCTGATCACCGAGCCGCGATTCATCGGGCTGGACAACTACCGGCAGGCCTTCGGTGACCGCCAGTTCTGGGTGTCGTTCCTGTTCACCCTCAAGTACACGGTCCTCATCACGCCGGTTCTCATCGTCGGGGGCTACCTGTTAGCACTGCTGACGGCGCCCAAATCGAAAACGCGGGCTTTGACCCGTACGATAATATTTGTCCCTGTTGTTATCGGCCTCGGCGTGTCGAGCCTTCTCTGGTATTGGCTCTTCAGCACCAACTTCGGCGTGATCAACAGGATCCTGCTCGATCTCGGCGTCATCGATCAGCCGGTGCTCTGGCTCGGGGTCGATGCCGACACCTCGAACTTCGCGATCAGCACGTCGGTGGTGTGGAAGGTCATCGGCTTCGGGATGATCTTGTTCGTCGGCGCGATCCAGGCGATCCCCACCGAGATCACCGAGGCGAGCCTGGTCGACGGCGCCGGGTACTGGCAGCGGATCGGCCGGGTGGTGCTGCCGCTCACGATGCGCACGGTCCTGCTGGTCACCCTGGTCAGCGTGATTGGCTCGCTGCTGGCGTTCGACCAGTTCTACATCATGACCGCCGGCCAGCCGCAGAACGAGACCGCGACCTCGGTCTTCTTCGTCTACCTGAACTCGTTCCCGTACCTGAAGCTCGGCTACGGCGCGGCGTTGTCGCTGGTCCTCGCGGTGACCATCCTGGCGTTCACGATCGTGCAGCTCGTGCTGACCCGGCGGAGCGAGTCGTGACCGCGACGCTGGAGCGGACGCCGTCGCGGACGGTTCCCAAAAATGTCCACAAGGGACGCCGCGGATACCTGGTCGCCGCCGGCTGCATCGCGATCGGCACGGTCATGCTGCTGCCGCTGCTCTACTCGGTGCTCGCCTCGATCAAGCCGACGGCCGAGGCCGCGGCCACCCCGCCGACCTACCTGCCGCACGGCGTGAGCCTCGGCAGCTACCAGCGGCTCTGGGACTACCAGGAGGGCCTGCTCACCTACCTCGGCAACAGCTTCGGCACCGCGGTCCTGACGATCGTCTTCACGCTGCTGCTCACCGTGCCCGCCGGGTACGCGCTGGCCCGGTTCCCGATCCCGGGCAAGGAGCTGATCTTCGTCGTGCTCCTGCTCTCGCTGATCGTCCCGTACCAGGCGCTGCTGACCCCGATGTTCCTGATGTTCGCGAAGATCGGCCTCACCAACTCGCTGATCGGGCTGGCCGTCCTGCACACCACGATCCAGCTGCCGTTCAGCCTCTACATCCTGCGCAACAGCTTCGCCGCGGTGCCGCGCGAGCTCGAGGAGGCCGCGGTCATGGACGGCGCGGCGTCGCTGCAGATCCTCATGCGGATCTTCATCCCGCCCACCGTGCCGGCGATCGTCACCGTCACCCTGTTCGCGTTCATCACGTCCTGGAACGAGTTCCTCGGCGCGCTCGTGATGATGAGCTCGAGCGCGAAGTTCACCCTGCCCGTGATCCTGGCGACCGCACGCACCGAGACCAGCCTCGGCGGCACGGACTGGGGCATGCTCCAGGCCGGCGTGACCATCTCGATCATTCCCTGCGTGCTGGTCTACCTGTTGCTTCAGCGGTACTACATGGCCGGCCTGATGAGCGGAGCCGTGAAATGAGCGTCGTCGTCGTACAGCCATCCCGGACCCGGTTCCATCCGTTCGACGCCCGGCAGGTCTCGCTCGTGACCGGATTCTGGGCCGACCGGATCCGGACCAACCGGGAACGCACCATCCCGCACGGTCTCGACCAGCTCCGCAGCGCCGGAAATCTGGAGAACCTGCGGATCACGGACGGGTACCGGGCCGCCGCGGACTCGGTGGGCGCCGTCCTGCCGTTCCTCGACTCGGACGTTTACAAGTGGCTCGAAGCCATCGGCTGGGAGCTGGCCCGCGCGCCCGATCCGGGCCTGGCGGCCGCTGCGGATGACGTGATCGCGTTGGTGGCCGCGGCGCAACGTCCCGACGGCTACCTCAACACCTACGTCCAAGCCCGCGGCGGCGAGCCGTACCGCGACATGTCGTGGGGGCACGAGCTGTACTGCCTCGCCCACCTGATTCAGGCGGCCGTGGCGTGGCACCGCGCGCTGGACGACGACCGGCTGCTCACCATCGCGGTCCGGGCCGCCGACCACGTGCCGGCGGCGCTCATCGACGGCCATCCCGGCATCGAGATGGCATTGGTGGAGCTCGGCCGGGTGACCGGCGAGCGGCGTTACGTGACGATGGCCGCCGAGATGATCGAGCTGCGCGGTCACGGCACGCTCGCCGGCGCGGAACGCTTCGGCGCCACCTACTGGCAAGATCATGATCCCGTACGGGACGCGGCGTCCGTCGCCGGGCATGCCGTCCGGCAGCTCTACCTGGACTGTGGGGCCGTCGACGTGGCGGTCGAGCTGGGCGACGACCGGCTGCTGGCGGCGGTGCGGCGCCGGTGGGACGACATGATGCGTACGCGCACGTACCTCACCGGCGGGATGGGCAGCCGGCATCGCGACGAGGCCTTCGGCGACCCGTACGAGTTGCCGCCGGATCGCGCGTACGCGGAGACCTGCGCGGCCATCGCGAGCGTGATGCTCGCCTGGCGCCTGCTGCTGGCCACCGGCGACGTCGGCTACGCCGACACGATCGAGCGGACCATGTTCAACGGCGTGCTGCCCGGGATATCGCTGTCCGGCACGCGGTTTTTCTACACCAACCCGCTGCAGCGCCGCACGCATCGGGTGCCCGGCGGCGCCGGCGAGCGGCGTCCCTGGTACGCGTGCGCCTGCTGCCCACCCAACCTGATGCGCATGCTCAGCTCGTGGCAGCAATATCTCGCGACGCACGACGACAGCGGCATCCAGCTTCATCAGTACGCCTCGGCCGACATCGTCTCCGGCCCGGTCCACCTGCAGATCCGCACCGGATATCCGTGGGACGGGCGCGTCACCGTACGGTTCCTGCAGTCGCCGCCGGAGCCGTGGACGCTGTCGATGCGGGTGCCGCGATGGTGCCGATCGGCGACGCTGACCGGGCCGGACGGCACCCTCGCCGCCGGAGCCGGCATCGTCAAGCGGCATCGGCGCTGGCAGGCCGGCGACGTCGTCGAGCTGAACCTCGAGATGCCGGCCCGGATCACCGAGCCCGATCCCCGGATCGACGCCGTGCGCGGGTGCGTGGCCGTCGAACGTGGACCGCTCGTCTACTGCGTCGAGGCGGCCGACGCGCCGGAACATACGGAGATCGAGGAGCTCGGGTGGGATCCGGGCCGTGAACTGGCGTCGGTGCCGCGCCCGGACATCGACGAGTCGATGGTCGGTGTCACCGTGCCGGTGTTCCGCCGGTGGCCCGGCGAGACGCCGGCCGAGGGCCTGGCGGTCGGCGCCATTCCCTACTTCGCCTGGGCGAACCGGGCGGTTGGGGGCATGCGGGTCTGGATACCTCGCTGATCGGTCTTCACCGCGCAGCGGGCGGCGCTGTCGAATCGCGGATGATCAGTGGCAACTCGAAAACGGTCATGCTCGGTCCGGGCGTCTCCGACGGGTCGCGGGCCAGCGCCACCGCCTGGGAGACGCCGTAGCCGACGATCTCGACGATCGGCATCCGCAGCGTGGTCAGCGCGGGCACCGTGTGGGCCGCGATGAGGATGTCGTCGAAGCCGACCACCGACAGCCGGCCGGGCACCGGGATGCCCAGCTTGTGCGCGGCGTGCAGCGCGCCCACGCCGACCAGGTCGGTCGACGCGGCCACCGCCGTCGGTGGTTCCGCCAGGCTCATGAGGCCGGTCAGGGCCGACTCGCCGCCGTCCATCGTGCCGGCGCAGCGTTGCAGATAACCATCGGGTACGCCGCCGAACCGCTCGCGCATGAAGTCGACGTACGCGTCCTCGCGGATCCGGTACCCGTTGGGCAGCTCGGCGCTCAGGAACCCGATCCGCCGGTGGCCCAGCGACGCCAGGTGCTCGAGCCCCGCCCGTATGCCTGCTCGGTCGTCGGGGTTGGCGGTCGGGAACTCGAGTGGGCTGGTTCCCTGCCACAGCCCCACGACCGGCACCGAGGAGCCGCGGAGGTCGGCGAGAAGCTCGGGGTAGGCCTGCATGTCGCCGAGCAGGATGATCGCGTCGGTGTGCCGGGTCTCGAGCACCGTGGTGAGCGGCGTGCCCTCGTCGAGCTGACCGTGGACGTGGCCGAGCACGACGTTGTAGCCGTGCGCCATCGACTCGACGACGAGGGACTCGATGACGCCGGCGTAGAAGACGTCGCTGAAGTCGCGGACCACCGCGCCGATCAGGTTGGTGGACGCGCCGCGCAGCCCGCGCGCCAGGGGATTGGGGCGGTAGCCGAGGTGGCGGGCCGTCTGGATCACCCGTTCGCGGGTTTCCGCCGCGATCGGCACCCTGGTCGGGGCGTTGTTGAGCACTCGCGAGACTGTGCTCTGCGAGACGCCGGACGCGGCGGCGATGTCCCGCATCGTGACGACTGGACGCCCCATTGTCGCGAAGCCTAACACCTGCTCAATTGCGTTCCAGCTTTCTGAGGACGGCGGCGCTGATCGCGGCCCACTGCCGGATCTGGCTCGGCGTGAGGGTGTCGAACACGATCTGGTGGACGAGCTCGACGTGGGCGGGCGCGGCCGCCTCGATCGCCTCGCGGCCGGCCCGGGTGAGCACCACGTACGCGCCTCGGCGGTCCGACTCGCACTCCTCTTTGGCCACCAGGCCCCGGGCGGCCAGCCGGGTGACCTGTTTGGAGACCCGGCTCTTGTCCCATTGCAGGCCGTCGCCCAGCTCGAAGGCGCGCAGCCGCCCGTCGGGCACGTCGGTCAGATGCACGAGCACGTCGTAGTCGGAGAGCGTGAGGCCCGAGGTCTGCTGCAGGTCGCGGTTGAGCTTCGCCGCGAGCCGGGCGTGCAGATCGAGGAACCCCCGCCAGGCCCGCTGCTGGGTGGCGTCGAGCCAGCGCACATCGGTCACCTTTCGCATGTTACGAGCGGCGATTGACGCGGGCCGGGCGGCGGAGGAATGTGGTTGCCACGGCAACCACATTCGCTCTTTACGGGAGGGTCCCGATGAGTGCGTGGAACTTCATGAGTTACGAGAGCAAGGGCAATCTGCTCGAGGCGGTACGCCGGGAGGCGGCCGCCATGTTCGCCCTCGCCGAGGAGCCGGAGATCTGGATGGCCCCGACCGGCGCCGGCGATTGGCAGGTGCGCGATGTCTTCGGGCACCTGATCGACACCACCGAGACGTATTTTGTGGGCTTCGACGCGGCCCGCAAGGGAACGAGCCCACCGTCATCAGAACCGCTGCGCGACATGGCGGTGCACGTCGACCGCGGAGCGCGGCAGTTCCGGACGCTGGAACGCAAGGTGGCAGTGGACCGGCTCCGGGCAGCGCTGGACCGGATGCTCGGCATCACCTCGGACCTGGCCGAGGAGGAATGGGCGGGGCTGTCGGTGCCGCACAAGTACATGGGGCCGCTCCCGGCCTTCTTCTATCCGGTGTTTCAGCTGGTCGACTACGCCGTGCACAGCTGGGACATCCGGCAGGGGATCGGGAAGCCGCACGCGCTGGAGGCCCGGTCGGCCGACCTGCTCGTGCCGTTGTGCTTCGTGCTGTGGTCGGCGACGCCGGTTCCGCCGCCGGACCCGGTTGAGCTGGGGATTCGGATCACCTCGGGCGCGAACGCGGGCGACACCCGCGTGGCGGTGGGCCCGTCCGGCGCCACGACCACCGCCGGTTCGGTGGACGATCTGTCGTGCGTGATCGAATTCGATCCGGGGAGCTTCGTGCTCACGGCCTACGGGCGTACGAACGCCGGGACCGCGCGGGGGGACCGCGAGTTGGCGCATCGGTTCCTCGGCGGATTCTTCCGGATTTAATTGGATTTAAGAGGTGGTGGCTATGACGATTGATCTCGAGGCCATCGCGGCCGAGCGCGAACGCATCAAAGATCTCTACCTGCACGACGACCGGCCCCCGACGAGTGCGCGCGGCCTGCACCATTTCGCGCTGATCTGCTCGGACGTGCGGCGGACGATCGAGTTCTACCAGGGGGTGCTCGAGTTCCCGCTGACGGAGATCTTCGAGAACCGGGACTATCCCGGCTCGAACCACTTCTTCTTCGACATCGGGAACGGCAATCTGCTGGCGTTCTTCGATCTGCCGGGACTCGATCTGGGGCCCTACGCGGAGGTCCTCGGTGGGCTGCACCATGTCGCGATCTCGGTGGCGCCGCAGCAGTGGGAGCGGTTGCGCGGCAAGCTCGACGGCGCCGGGGTGGAGTACGCGGTGGAGAGCGGCACGTCGATCTACTTCCGCGACCCCGACGGCGCGCGGCTGGAGCTGCTGGCCGACCCGCTGGGCGAGATGTACGGAACGCGCGTGGTCTAAACCCGGAACTGGCCGACGAGGTCCTGGAGCCGGTGCGACATTCCGGCCAGGTCCTCGGCGGTCTGCCGGGATCGCACGACGCCGTGCGCGGTGTCCTGGCTGGCGATCGCCACGCCGGCGATCCCGGTCGCGATCTGACCCGACCGGGCGTGCCGGCCCGGTAGCCGGCGATGATGCGCTCGTCGACCGCCATGAACTGCTTGAACGACTGGTCGATGCGGTCGACCAGCGCCAGCTCCGCGGCGACGAGCCGGAGCGCTCGCAGGGTCCGATCCCGATGGCGGCGAGCATGCACAGACAGACCCCGGTGAAGCGGCCCCGAGCCGAACGCCGATCTTGAAATTCTGAAGGAACCGCATCGTCATCACCCACGTGATATCACCGTCACGTTGGCGATACGGACCGGACGCCCCGCCCGAGGTCGCTACCGGCGAGCCGCCCGCGCAGGATCGGCGTCGACCCGGATCAGGCCGGCGAGCTGCTCCGGGAGGCCGGGGGAGAAGTAGACGTGGCCCATGCCCGGGACGACATGCAGGTGAGCACCCGGGATGGCGGCGGCCAGGGCCTCGGCGTGGCCCGATGGATAGATCGGGTCCTGGTCGCCGTGCACGATCGCGGTCGGCGCGGTGATCGTCGAGAGCGGGGTGAGCCGGACCGCGTCCATCTTCCGGCCGGCCCGGTTGTGGTGGGCGGCGGCGGACGGGTCGATCGCCCTCGCCCAGCAGCGTTCGAGCACCGCTCGGGCGGCCGGCTCGTCGAAGGGGAGGACGTCGCCGTTCATGACCCGGAAGAGGGCGACGTCGGCTTCCACGCCGGGCGGGGTGCCTTCCGAGTCGGCCAGGTACTGCAGGAAGCGCGGGCTCGGCGGGGGCAGGTCGTCGCGGTCGGCGGGCTGCCCGGCCATCGCTCGTTCCCAGAGCGGGCCGGGGTCGTAGCCCATGGGAGTGGTGGAGAGCAGGGTCAGGGAGCGTACGCGGGCCGGCTCGTGCACGGCCAGCCACTGCGCGATCATGCCGCCCATCGACGCCCCGGCGACGTGGGCAGACGGCAGGTCGTAGGCGTCGAGGATGGCCAGGGCGTCGGCGGCGAGGTCGGACAGGCCGTACGGATGCCGGTCGAAGTCGATGATGCTCGAGCGCCCGGTGTCGCGGTGGTCGTACCGGATCACCTGCACACCGCGGGCGACAAGGCGGTCGACCAGCGCGTCGGGGCAGGTGAAGCCCTGGGCCGACGCACCCATGATCAGCAGGACGGCGGGGTGATCGGGGTTTCCGGTCCGTTCGGTCCACAAGCGCAGCGGGCCGGAGGTCACGAACATCTCGGTCATGATCGGTGACAGTAGCCGAACCGCCCCGGAGCCAGTGGCGATCAAAGCCGCGGCGCATCGCTGACGCTTTCATGCACCGTCCTGGCCGTTGCCGCCGCGGCCGTGGTCACGGGCCTCACGCCCGCGGCGGCGGACGTCGCCGGATATTTGACCAGCTCACGCGGCAATCGGGGTCCGGCGTGAACGCCTGGAGGTCGACCGGGGGCAGCAGCCAGGGCCGGCCATCGCCGCGGGCCGCGGTCGCCGCCTTGCTCAGGATCTCTCTTGTGCCCGAGCATCGAAAAGCGAGATCATCACGCATGCTCGACCCCTCGCCCGAGGACGACGGGACCTCGCCGACCGTTTCCACACCGCGTTTCGTCGGTCGCGATCGGGAGACGGCGGCGCTGCGGAGCGCCCTGGCCCGGCCTCCGGCGATCGTGCTGGTGGAGGGCGAGGCGGGAATCGGCAAGAGTCGGCTGCTGCGCGAGTGGCTGGCCGCGCCGGACCAGCGCACCGCCCTGGTGTCAGTGTGTCCACCGCTTCGTGAGTCCCTGACGTTGGGTCCGATCGTCGACGCGTTCCTCGGGATCGAGCGCCCGATGCCGGGCTTGGGGCTCACCGAGCTCGCGGGCGCATTACGGCCGCTGTTCCCGGAATGGTCCTCGAGCCTGCCGCCGGCATTGTCACCCTTGGACGATGCGAAGGCGGCCCGGCATCGGCTGTTCCGCGCCCTGGACGAGTTGCTGCGGGCTCTGCGTGTCGACGTTCTCGTGCTCGAGGACGCGCACTGGGCCGACGAGGTGACCCTGGAGTTCCTGCTGTTCGTCATCTCCCGACAGCAGTCGGACGGGCTCAGCCTGGTGATTTCCTATCGGCCGGAGGAAGTGGACGACGGTTCGCTGTTGCTGCGGCTGACGTCCCGGTTGCCCGCCGGCGTGACCCAGCTGAGGATCGGCTTGGCGCCCATGCGACCCGACGACACGGCAGCGCTGGTGTCCTCGATGCTGGACGGCAACCCGATCTCGCAGGAGTTCACGACGTTCCTGCACGGCCGGACCGGCGGCGTTCCCCTGGCCGTGGAGGAGTCGGTCCGCCTCATGTGCGACCGCGCCGACCTCGTGTTCCGCGATGGACAGTGGGTCCGGCTGAAGCTGCGCGAGCTACAGGTTCCGCCGACGGTGCGCGACTCCACCCGGGAGCGGGTGAGCCGCCTGTCGCCGACGGCACAGCAGGTGTTGCGCGCCGCGGCCACCCTGGCCGAACGTTCCTCGGTGGCGACGATCGCGATGACCGCCGACCTCTCACCAGCCGCGTGCCGAGGCGCCATCGCGGAGGCGGCCGCCGCAGGTGTCCTGGACGGAGACGACCGCGGCCGGTGGCGGTTCCGGCATGTGCTGGCCGCCAACGCTGTCTACGAAGCGATCCCGTTGACCGACCGCAGGCACTTCCACCTGCTGGCCGGCCGGGCCTTGGAGCACCTCCATCCCCCGCCCGTGGCACGCCTGGCCCACCACTTCCGGGAGGCCCGCGAGACGGCGTCCTGGGCACGGTACGCCGAGCAGGGCGCCGAGCTGGCCATCGCCTCGGGTGACCACACCAAGGCGGTCGACCTGCTGGTCGATCTGCTGTCGTGGGCCGTACTACCGCCGGTGGACCGGGCGCGTGTCGCGCGCATCGCCGGAGTCGCCGCGCTGGGCCGTCGTGAACCGGTCGACGAGGTCTACCACCGCGTGGTCCGTGCCCTGCGCTCGGTGCTGGAGACCCCCGGCCTCTCCGCCCGCCAGCAGGCCGAGATCCGCAACCCCCTGGGCCGGCTCCTGATCACCGGGGGCGAGGCGCAGGCCGCGCTCAGCGAGCTGGAGCAGGCGGTGGCCAACCTCGACCACGACCCGTTCGAGGCGGCTCGGGCGATGACCTACCTCGGCTGGGCGTACGCGGGACCGTGGCCGGCCTCGACCCATCGGCGTTGGCTGGATCGCGCCGCCGAACTGACCGCCCAGATCGACTCCCCCGCGCAGCGGCTGAACCTGGCCGGGAACCGGGCTGCGGCCCTGCTCATGCTGGGCGAGGAGGAGGCCTGGGACGTCGTCGCCGGCATGCCCCTCGACGGCACGACGGCGGCGGAGCGTCTCGACGTGGCCCGCATCCACGTCAATGTCGGTACCGGGGCGCTGATCTGGGGTCGGTACGCCGACGCCGAGGAGCATCTCGCCGTGGCCATGCGCCTCGCCGAGGCCGAGCAGGCGTCCCGGTTGCAGCACAACGTCCGGCTCGAACAGGCCAACCTGGCGTGGAACACCGGTCGGTGGGACGGTCTGGCGGAGACGAGCGCGGCCCTCGCCGACGCCGACCGGGACCGGCCGGCCCATTACCTCGGCAGCGTTCGTCTCGCGGCCCGGCTGGCCGCCGCGGCCGGACGGCGGCGCGCCGCGGAGGAGCAGTTCCGGCTGGTCCTGGAGGAGTCGGCCCGTCTCGGCGCGGCCGACGACACGATGGAGGCCGCCGCCGCGCTGGCCCGGCTGTGGCTGACGGACGGAAACGGCCGCCGGGCGCTGAAGATCACGAACGCGCCGATGGACACCGTCCGGCGCAAGGGCATCTGGGTCTGGGCGACGGACCTCGTTCCCGCCCGGATCGAGGCGCTCCTGGCCGTCGGCGACCTGACGGCCGCGATACGCCTGGCCGACCAGTTCGCCCGAGGGCTGCGTGGCCGTACGGCACCCGCCCCTCGCGCCGCGCTCACCGTGTGCCGCGCCCTGCTGCACGCCGCGGTCGGAGACCAATCCCGGGCGGCGACGGCGTACGACCGCGCGGCGCGCGCCTGGAGCGCGTTGCCGCGGCCCTACGACGCCCTGCGCGCCCGCGAGCGCCAGGCCGAGGCGCTTGTGGCCCAGGGCCGGATCGAGCAGGGCCGCGAGCTGCTGGCGGCGCAGTACGAGCAGCTGTTCCGGCTGGGCGCCCGCGGCGACGCGGACCGGGTCGCCCAGCGGCTTCGCGAGCACGGCGCCGAGGTCCCGCGACTGTGGCGCGGCGGCCGGCGCGGGTACGGGGACCAGCTCTCACCGCGCGAGCTCGACGTGGTCCAGCTGGTCGTCGCCGGCAAGACCAACCGGCAGATCAGCCGGATCCTGGCCAAGTCTCCGGCCACGGTGGATCAACAGCTGCGCGCGGCGATGCGCAAGCTGAAGGTGAGCTCCCGGACCGCGCTCGCGGTCAAGGCGGTGGAGGCCGGCGTGTTCGCCGAAGAGGACTCCCGCGACGACGCGTCGTGAAGATTGACGTATCCGCCTAATAGCTAAGGTCGCTCGTTCCGTCTGAGCATGGCTCCATGATCCATAGCCCATGGCCGATGAATGTCTGAGCGACCCCTCGTGCGTGACGACTCCGCCATCGAGCACCCGCCACCTCCCGAGCTGTCACGGGAGCCGCACGACAGCGCCCGCGACGCCTCCGACGCCCACGACGCCGACGGTGCCGCCGACGACACGAGCCACGACCCCTACCAACCCCTGTAGGCGGAAGAGACCCCCATGAGATTCAAAGCCCTCGCGGCAACGCTGACCGCAGCGGTCGGCCTGACCATCCTCCAACAATTGCCGGCGTCCGCGGCCGAGCCGGATCCCGCCCCGGCCGCCGGCAAGATCGCCCCGACCCTGAAGGACCGCTTCCGCACGCAGCCGTCCTCCGACTTCTGGATCACCTTCGAGACCGGGGCCGACCTCGGGCCGGCGAAAAAGATCGCCGACTGGACCGCTCGTGGTCGGTTCGTCTACGACGCGCTGACCGCGGCGGCGAAGGACTCCTTGGCCTCCGTCTC
Organism: Actinoplanes sp. NPDC051513; assembly: GCF_044454685.1. Lineage (NCBI taxonomy): Bacteria > Bacillati > Actinomycetota > Actinomycetes > Micromonosporales > Micromonosporaceae > Actinoplanes > Actinoplanes sp. NPDC051513. The sequence continues at coordinate 16,223 of NZ_JBITDW010000016.1, read as the reverse complement.
GACCGAGCTCGACCGGGCCGGCGTCAAGTACACCCCCTACCCGATCGCCAACGCCGTGTTCGTCAAGGGCGGCACCGAGAAGCTCGCCCTCGACGTGGCGTCGCGGGTACAGGTCGCCGAGATCCACGCGACGCCGCAGGTCGCGCTCGTCGATCCCGTGGACGAGAAGATTCCCACTGACCGGTCCGCCCGGCCCGAAGCGCCGAAGGCCGCGGCTGAGGACGACACCGTCACCTGGGGTCTGGAGGCCATCCACGCCCCGCAGGCGTGGGCCATGGGCGCCACCGGCGCCGGCATCACCGTGTCCAATCTCGACTCGGGCGTGCAGTTCGACCACCCGGCCCTGACGCACCAGTACCGCGGCACGAAGCCCGACGGCACCGTCGACCACAACTACAACTGGATGGCCACCCGGGGCTCGTGCACGGGCGCGCCGTGCGACGACAACGGACACGGCACGCACACGATGGGCACCATGGTCGGCGACGACGGCACCAACCACGTCGGCGTCGCACCGGACGCGCAGTGGATCGCCACGAACGGCTGCTGCGACAGCACCGGCGTCGAGTCGCTGCTGCGCTCCGGCTGGTGGCTGCTCGCACCGACCGACCTCCAGGGGAACAACCCCGACCCGTCCAAGCGCCCCCACGTCATCAACAACTCGTGGGGTCAGAACGTCGAACACGACTTCGACGACTTCTTCCAGGCCGTGGACGAGGCGTGGACCGCCGCGGGCATCTTCAGCGTCTGGTCGTCGGGTAACACCTCGCCGTACGCGGCCTGTGACACCGTCTCCTCGCCCGGCGCCACCCAGAGCGCCTACTCCGTCGGCGCCCTCTCGCCGGACGGCACGCTCGCGTCGTTCTCCCGCAAGGGCGAGGGCGAGGACGGCCGGATCAAGCCCGAGATCTCCGCCCCGGGTGACGGCGTCCGTTCGTCCTATCCGAACGACAGCTATGTCGAGATGTCCGGGACGTCGATGGCGGCACCGCACGTCGCCGGCGCCGTCGCGGCACTCTGGAGCTACGACCCGACCCTGATCGGGCAGGTCGACGAGACCCGCCGCCTGCTCGGCGAGTCGGCCGTCGACGTCGACGGCACCGAGTGCGGCGGCACCGCCGACTTCAACAACATGTACGGCCAGGGCCGGCTCGACCTCGTCCGGCTGCTGGAGCTCGCGCCCCGGAAGGGCGGCACCCTCACCGGTGTCGTCACCGCCGACGGCGCCCCGGTCCCCGCCGCGGACGTGACGATCAGCGGGCCGTTCAGCCGGTCGATCGGAACCGACAAGGACGGCCGGTTCACGACGAACCTCCCGGTCGGCGACTACCGGCTCAGCACCAAGGTCTTCGGCTACCTGACCGCGACCGCCGACGTCACGATCACCCTCGGCCAGGACACCTCGGTCACGCTGCCGCTCACCGCCGCCACGAAGCACGACATCAGCGGCCGGGTCGTCGACGACAAGAAGCGGCCCGTCTCGAACGCCGACGTCTCCATCAAGGACACGCCGCTGAAGCCGGTCCGCACGGGTGCCGACGGCACGTTCACGATCAGCGCTGTCCCCGAGGGCGCGTACAGCCTGGCCGTCGAGCCCAACGCCTGCTTCTCGCCCGCGACAGTCCCGCTGACCGTCGGCGCGCGGAACGAGCCGTCCGAGATCCCGGTCGGGCTCGTCGTCGACAAGGGCGGCTACAGCTGCACCGTCGCCGAGGGCGAATACCTGCGCGGCACCGAACCGGTCACCTTCGACAGCGGTGTGTGGGCCACGGTGAAACTGCCGTTCCCGATCGCGCTCTACAACGGCAGCCACGACACCCTCGGCATCGGCCTGCGCGGCGTCATCGCCCCGGACGGCAGCACCGGACCCGGCTACGGCGGTGCGGGGATCTTCCCGTTCTACGTCGAGAGCCCCGTCGAGTTCGCCCCCGGCGGCGGTGTCTTCACGGCGGCCACCAAGGTCAACGGCGAGGACGCGTTCGTCGTCGAGTACCGCAACGCCAAGCTCTGGGCCTATCCGACCCGGTCGGAATACACGGAGCCGGTCAACTTCTCGGCCACGCTCACCCGCTCGGGCACCATGATCTTCGGGTACGGCGACGGCGTCGGGACCGACGACCCGGTGACCGCCGGCGCGCACGCCGTCACGGGCATCCAGGGCTGGGCCGGCGTCGATGGCATCCGGTTCTCCGACCACGCCCCGGTGCTGCACGACGGCATGATCGTCACCTACGACATGCCTGACTTCGGGTACCTCGACGCGACCGTCGCCGACCGGAACGACGGGCTGCCGGTCGCCGGCGCGAAGGTCTCCTTCAGCACCAAGGACGGGCTCGTCGAGACCGTCACCACCAACGGGACGGGCATCGTGCACCGCCAGCTTCCGGTCGGCGAGTACACCATGACGGTCGAGGCGCCGAACTACACGACCGCGACGTACCCCTTCTCGCTGAAACAGCTCTACGCGAAGGCCACGATCGACGCACGTCTGACCACGGGCGCGGCCGGCCTGAAGACCGACGGACTCGACGCACTGCTGGGCTCCGGCCAGAATGGCGTGGGCTCGCTCACGCTGACCAACAACGGATCCGCCCCCCTCACGTACAACCTGGGCGAAGCCGCACGGCACCCCGAGCTCGACGCCGCCGGCGCCACCGCGCGCACCGGCACCGGGGCGGCCAGCACGATCGACCTCGCCGCGTGGAAGGCCGGCGCGAGCGGCATGAAGCCGTCGAACGTCGACGGCAAGCCGGCCACCTCGAGCGCCGCGGAAGCGCAGGCGGCGGCCAGGGTCGGCGCGACCTCCGGCGGCGACGTCATCACCCGGATCTCCATCCCCGGCACGATCGCGGAGAAGGAACCCTCCGGCATCGGGTACGACGGCGACGTCTGGGTCCACGACTACAACGCGCGCACCAACACCGCCTACACGGTGACGGGCAAGAAGACCGGCAAGGTCTTCGACGCGTCGTGGAACCCCGCCTACCGGGCGTTCGACATGGCCCTGGACACCAAGACCGGTGACATGTGCCAGATGGAGGACAGCCCGGCCAGCTACATCCACTGCTTCAACCGGGAGACCGGTAAGGAGACGAGGCAGATCAAGGGTGACTGGTCCACGCTGCAGCTGACCGGTCTCGCCTACAACCCGGCCCAGGACGTCTTTTACGTCGGCGGCCGCGTGAACGGCATGATCGGGACCGTCGCCGGCACATCGCACGACAACCCGGGCGCGCTCCTGTCCTTCTGCGCCCCACCGCTGCCCGAGGTGATGGGCCTGGCCTACAACCAGGCGTCGGACACGATCTGGTACACCGACCTCACCTCGAACCGGCCCACCCGCCTGTTGCAGGTCGACCCCGACGACTGCTCGCTGGTGAACGCGTGGTGGTTCCCGGGCCAGAAGGCGGGCCAGGGCGGTGGCCTCGAGACCGACGCCACCGGTGCGCTGTGGGCGGCCGATCAACTCGCCGACGACGTCGTGCTCGTCGACGTCGAGGACGACCTGCTCACCGACCTGCCGTGGCTGTCGCTCTCCTCGACCGGCGGTACCCTCGCCCCCGGTCAGTCGACAACCGTCAAGGTCAAGATCTCCTCGAAGGGCGCCGAGCCCGGAGTCCAGGGCGCGAACATCGTGGTGCGGTCCGACTCCGGACGGCAGTCCAAGACCTACGTCCCGGTGACCCTCACGACCACGAAGTACCAGGTCGGCGTCAACGCCGGCGGCGCGAAGCTCACCGACGTCTCCGGCTACACCTGGTCGGCCGACCAGGCCGCCGGCAAGAAGTCGTGGGGCTACGAGAGCAGGACGAAGGTCGCCTTCACGAAGGCCCCGATCGCCGGCACGACGGACGACGCCCTGTTCCAGTCGCAGCGCACCACGGCCGACAAGCAGTTGTTCTACCGCTTCCCGGACGCGCCCAAGGGCACCTATGCGATCGACTTCGGGTTCGCCGAGATCGACAAGGTGGGCAAGGGAAAGCGGGTGTTCGACGTCCTCCTGGACGGAGCGCTGACGGACTATGCGTACGACCCGGCCGCGGCCGTGGGGCCGAACGCCGCCGACTGGCGTAAGGCCGTCGTGCAGCACGAGGGCGGTCCGCTGACCGTGGAGCTGCGGGGTTCGAAGGGCCTGAAGGCTCCGAGCATCGCCGCGCTGCGCGTGACGCTCGACCCGCGCGCCGACGAGGCGCCGCCGGAGGAGCAGCCCGAGCAGCCGGACCCGGGTCCCGTGCCGGTGGCCCCCGCCGGTCGCTCGTACACGATGAAGGTGACCGACGGGCTCTACCGCCGGGGCACGCAGGAATCCGGCTGGCACGGCGACGACCTCTGTGGCCCGCTGTTCTTCAACGCCGACTACCTCCAGCCGTTCTACGACACCGCCTGGGACGGCGTGTGCGTGACGACGAACGGCACGCTGGTCTTCGACCGTGCCAGCACGTCGGGGAACAACACGGCGCTCCCGTCCCCGTACCCGATCGACGCGATCTACCCGCTCTGGGACGACCTGATCGTCGACGACGAGGCGGGCATCTACTTCGGCACGACCGAGGTGGACGGGGTGCCGGCGCAGATCGTCGAATGGCGCAACGTCGCCTTCTACAGTGACCAGACGGCGCGCGTCAGCTTCTCGGTCACCTTGATCGCCGACGGACGGATCCAGATCGGCTACGGCGACGGCGTCGGCGGCGACAACCCCCTCACCCAAGGGTCGTCGGCGACGGTCGGTGTGGAGAGCCTGAACCGCAACCCCGCGGGCCAGTACTCCTTCGACCAGCCCGTCCTGAAGGCCGGCCTGGGGCTGGAGTACAGCCTCCCGGCCGCGGGCACGATCGAGGGCACGGTCACCGACTTCAACGACGGCAAGCCGATCGAGGGCGCGGTCGTCACGCTCGAAGGGCCCGCGGGTGAGCGGGTCATCACGACCGACGTGAAGGGCCGATGGAAGGCCCAGGCGCTGGTCGGCGAGAACACCGTGCAAGTCGAGGCGCCGAACTACGTCACCACCGGCCGCTCGGTGAACATCGCCAAGAAGGATCAGGCCGAGGTGATGGACACGGCGCTGACCACGGGCATCGCCACCGTCACCGGAGGGGACCTCGACTGGCTCCTCGACAAGGGCCAGAAGGCGACGGCCAAGGCGATCGTCACCAACAGCGGCTCCGCCCCGCTCGAGGTACGGATCAGCGAGCAGAAGCGCACCAGCGACGGCGGGCACGAGGCCGGCGACCTTCCGTGGCTCACCCTCTCCGGCGCGGCCGCGACCGGCGCGGTCAGACTCGCGGCCGGTGCGTCCACCACGGTCACGGTGACGGCCGACAACGCCGGCATCAAGCCCGGCGTGCTCGTCGGGGACTTGCTCGTGGCCTCGAACGCCGGCAAGGGCGAGACCCAGCTCAAGTCGGTTCGCCTGGCGACGTCGGCCTACTGGAAGGGCGTCGACGCCGGTGGATCGGGGTACGTCGATGCCGCCGGCTTCTACTGGGCGCCCGACCAGGCGCTCGGCTCGCGGCCCTGGGGCTACGCCGGCGGCAAGGTGAGTACCACCAGGGCCGCCATCGCCGGCACCGAGGACGACGCGCTGTTCCGCACCCAGCGGACCGGTGAGACGTTCAGCTACGTGTTCAAGAACGCCCCGGCGGGGACGTACCGGATCGGCCTCGACTTCGCGGAGATCGAGAAGGTCAAACCCGGCAAGCGTGCCTTCGACGTGCTCACCGACGGCAAGATCGCACTCTACGACCATGACGTGCAGGCGAAGGTGGGTGCGCTGACCGCGGACACGAACACGGTCATCGTCGAACACACCGGTGGCGATCTGACGATCGTGTTCACCCGTGAGCGGGGCGAGGCGGACCCGATCCTCAACGCCCTGAAGGTCCAGGAGGATCCGCGCCTCTGAGTTGATCCACCAACAACGGTCAGAGCCTCCCCGGCAAAGTCGCCGGGGAGGTCCGTCCGGTCAACTCCCTCGATGACCTGGCCCGTCCGGACCTGTTCGAGTCCGACGAAGAACTGGACGACGTTCTCACCGACATCTACGCCTCCCGGCGGGCCGGCACCGAGTGAGCCTCGTGGTCCTGGATACCGATGTCGCGTAAACGATCCTGAGAGATCGGCTCCATGACCGGCTTCAGGCCCGATTGACCGGTAAGACGCTGTGCATCACGTTCGTCACGCTCGGAGAGCTGACCAAGTGGACCGCCCTGCGCAGTTGGGGTCCCCGCAAGCTGGCCGACCTCGCTCCATGGCGGACAGAGTTCGTCGTCCTGCCGTTCGACGAGGCCGTGGCCACCACGTGGGGTCACCTCCAGGCAAGAGCGCAACAACGCGGACGGCCGCGGCCGATGAACGACTCATGGATCGCCGCGTGCTGTCTCGTCGACCGGCTCGCCCTCGCCACCTTCAACGGCAAGGACTTCGCAGACTTCGGCGAGTACGACGGACTGCGCCTCTTCGACGTCTCGTAGAGACAGCTGCGTCCGGTCCCGCCATGCTCAGTGACGTCCGACAGCAGGCATGACCGGCGATCGACGTCGGCCGTGTTGATCCAGGCCGACGCGGGGGTCCATCTGGCTCTCCGCTAGGGGGTCCGTTTGTGGGGCGGACGGGACTCGAACCCGTGACCGATCGATTATGAGACGTCCGGTCGCGGTGGTCCGAAGCCTCTACCAGCAACTGTGGTTACGCCTGGACCATCTCGTAACTGCTGTCCTGTCACCGGTAGACGGCAGTTCGCGTCACGAGCGGTGTCACGGTGCCGGCGCGCCTGCGGCCGGCCCATCCAGTTTACGAAGCTATGACCCACGGAACAGAAGAGGGCTCCCTCGTGGCGATCCTCGGTCTCTACAAGCGTCTTCTTTGTTCCTGCCGTGGCTCCACGGTCCCCGCGGTCCTTGATTGTCGGCAGTTCACTCCACGATTGGCTCCACGGATACGTGAACAGCCGTCCGACTGAGCATCATCAGGCAGGGCGCGTACGCTGTCCGTCTGCTGAAATCGGGAGCCAGGGAGAGGCGTGTGGTAGGACTTTTGCCGCCGCGGCCAGGAAGGTCGCAGCCGAGCGACAGACGAGGCGACGTCACGCCAGCCTTCCGATCGTTTGTGGAGCGCTGGCTGGCGCAGTACCTAGATCAGTCGCCACGCGGCGACCGATGGGCCAGCGGCCTGTCCACGGCACTCGATCTGCCGATGGAACCCGGAGGCCGGGTGACACCTCTTGGGTACATCCTCGATCACCTCGACAGAGGAGACGAGGAGCTACTGGACGTCTTACACAACGCCATACTAGTGATCAACGACGGAACAGTGGCCTTCCGCCCGCCGCCACCCCATGAGGAAGTTGAGCGACACCTTGCATACGCTCGATCGATTTGGAGCGCAACCGCCGGCGGTCTCGTTAGTCGGGCGGAGCCGACCGCGATGAGTGCGTTCCGAGAGGCATCGGGGCCTGACGACCTGTCCTCCGAGCACCTGAAGCACGCCTGGGCGAAGGCTTATGAGCGCAATGGAGACCCGTCGGATGCTTGGGATCACGCCGTCAAGGCGGTCGAGCATATCCTCCTGCCGGTCATCCCTAGGCAGGATCAAGCTCAGATCGCTCACGTCGTAGGCCAACTCGGCGGCCAGGGCGACCAATATGAAGTCGGCCTGCAGTTCAACCAAAGCGCGCCACCAAGGACGCCGCCCTTCAGCCCCGTCGAGGCATTTGCCGGCATGCTCCGGCTGATCTACCCGAACCCCGACCGTCATGTCGGAGCGAACCATCGCGTCCCGAGCGCGGAGGAAGCTCGAGTGGTAGTCCAGCTGGCAATCGCCGTCGTTCAGTGGGCTAGGGAAGGTCTAATACACAAGCGGTGAAGTCGTTCGTCCACCAGCTGCGCCGCGCTCATTTACTTGGGGGATGTCAGATGCGGCCGGTGTCGGCCCTGCGCGCATACGCCGGGCCGACCAGCCAGCAACATCACGCTCAACGTCCAAGTAGCTGCCCAAGGAATTCCGCGAGTCGGCCGGCGTCATCTAGGTTGCTGATTGCAGCTCCGGCGAGCATCCACCCAAGCCAGCGCGGCATGCTGAGGGTGACCTTGAGCATTGGGTCACGGTCCAGGTCCGGTTTCTTGTTCACTGCACTCGATCCGTTTCGGACGTCTTCACACGGGTGCGCGGTGCGGGGAGGACGAGCGCTCCGGAGCGTCGGTACTCGAATTGGGCGGTGAATCCGACGGGGCTCAGCGGTGTCTTGCGGTACCGCTCGCGTCGCCTGATCAGCTTTAGCTCGGTCAGATTCTTCAGCCCTCGCTCGGTGGTGTCCGCCGACCAGCCGTACCACTTGGGCATCTGCTCGGCCGGGAACGCCCGCCAGTCCCGCTCGGCGCAGATCGAGAGCATCATGGCCATGCCAGGAAGGTTGAGCTTCTCGTCGGTGCCGGTCGTCCAGAGTTTGATCGGGATCTGCAAGTAGGCGTCGTTGTTGCCATTGATGCCTGGCCGGGTGTAGTCCTCGCCCGATGCATCCTCGCGCAGGAGGACAACTGAGACTTTCCGGCTGCCGGGGACTCGCTCACAGTGGATTAGCTTCTTCTTCGCGAGCCGCTCCATGGTGCGCCAGGCTGCGGTTCGGGCGGCGGCGTCTGTGGCGTGGTCGGTGGTTCCGAAGAGCCGCGCCCATACGAGGCTGTCCAGCTTGGTGTGCCAGCCGTTGTCGTCGGTGTTTGCGCTCGCAGCCAGGATCATCAGGTAGGCGCGCAGGCCGCGGAGATCGCCGGCAGTGACGAACGGGGCCAGCACGCTGGTGCGGTCTGGCTCCTCCATGCGCTTCTGCACGAAGATCTTTCTTAGTGGAACCGCGGGCCGCTTGGCCCGACCGAACAGCGCGGCGCGCGTCTCGCGTGGGGTCGGGGTGTCGGGCTTTCTGAGGAGGGGGAATGTCGGGCTCTTCTTCTTGCCGGATCGTGCCGGCGCAACTGTCGTTTGCATGTCGACCAAGATGCCATACGGCTCCAACCTAGACCGACTAGATGGTCCAGGCGGACTTTGCCTCTAGAGCGGGTGTATGACGAGTGCCACGTGACGATGACCAAATGACGAGTGCCGGATGACGAGTGCCATGCCGATACCCAGTGCTCGGACTGGCCCCAGCCCGGCGGGCCGTGGACATGCGGGGCGGCGGGTCGGTCCCGACCACCTCAGCGCGCAGGTAGGTCACTAGCCAAGTTCTCCGTGAAGCGGGCAAGCGAACACAGCCCCGACCGCAACTCCCTGGCGGAGGGTCACGACCTTCTTGTCCAGGTCCACGTTCTTCCACTGCAGCGCACATAGCTCGCCACGGCGGGCGCCAAGCGTCATGGCGCTCCAGACGAAGGTCCCCCAATCCGGATCGCGCCACGCTGCCGTCACGATCCGGGAAACGTCCGCAACGCTCGGCGGTCGGGGGTCCGGATGGGGGAGGGCCGGCTTATCGGCCAGCTCGGCCGGATTGGCAGCGATCCACTTCCACCGCACTGCCTTGTCGAAAGCGCCGCTCAGGATCCAGTGGACCTGTCGGACGCTGGATGCCGAGAGCCCCTTGCAGACGTGCCTGTTGCAGCGCGTATCGCACTCGTGCGGGCGGGCGGTTCGATGCTCGATGAACCGCCGGCCGTTGCAGTGGAGCCGACACTTCCGCAGCTTCGCGTAGAGCGTCTCCAACAGTTCTGCGTCGACCCGCGAGACCTGAACTCCGCCGAGGATTGGCCGTATGTGCTTCTCGACCATGAACGCGTACCCGCGCCGGGTTGACGGCTCGACGTCGAGAACCTCCAGCCACCGATCCAAGAGGTGATCGACCTTCGTTCGGGTGCGCGGATTGCGCCGTTCGTCGACCTGGCTGAGCAGCCGGGTACGTGCCTTCTCCGCTTCCTGAGCAACGTTCGGGCCGGGAGGGATCACCTCGGTCAGGTCGTGCCGGCGGCCGGTCAGGGGGTCAATCCTCGCGTACACCCGCACGCGCAACGCGCCGCTCGGCAACGCGTCGACCGTCCCCCGTTGCCGCTGGCGAGGCCTGCTGCGCGCGCCACAAACCGGACGCTAGCACCGTTTCGTGTCACGACTCGTGTCACGCGGGCCGTCCGCCCGGGTACCTGCTGTCTGGTTTTTGCTGGTGGGGCGGACGGGACTCGAACCCGTGACCGATCGATTATGAGTCGACTGCTCTAACCCACTGAGCTACCGCCCCTTACCGGCGGCGATCCTAACCCGCCAATCAGCCCGCAAGCCACCGATCTACGCTGCCACCCGCGCGCCCAGCCAAGACAACACCGCCCCCGCCGTCCGCCATCCCCCGGCGAGCGCCCCCTGGATGGACGGGCTGTCGCGGTGATCTCCGGCGACGAACAGGCCGTCTCCCAGGTCTACCGGTTTGCGCAGGTTGGCCTGCGGGACCCGGGCCGACGGGAGTGCCGCGGGAATGCTGATCACCTCGAGCAGCTCCCAGGAATCGGTGGGGACGCCGTACATTCTGGCCAGCTCCACCCGGATCACCGACTCCGAGGCGCTCGACGGCGCCGACACCCCCACCACCGACGCGGCGATCAGCGACTTCCCGCTGGGTGCGTACTCGGGCGCGGCGTTGCTGACGACCACCGTGTTCGCGATGATCTCGCGCCGGTCGCCGTCCAGCACCAACGTGGGCTCGTCGAGCGGCGCCCGATCCGCGCCGAAATAGAACGTCGTGAGCCCGTGCATGTCGGGCGGGGGCAGCTGCGGAAGCAGTCCGGCCGCGGACGCGGGGTCGGTGGCCACGACCACGGCTCGGCAGCGGATTTCGCCACCCTCGGTGACGACCAGGCCGGAGCCCAGCGACAGGGTGCGAGCGCCGATCAGCAACTGTGGGTAGGGGAGTGGTCCGGCCACGGCGGCCGGCAGCGCGGCCATCCCGGCGGCCGGCACCCCGATCCGGCCCCGGGTGAACGAGCGCAGCATCATCGCGAACACGTGACTCGACGTGTCCAGCGACCGGTCGGCGAAGACGCCGGACAGGAACGGCCGCAGCACCTCTTCGATCATGCGGTGGGACAGGCCGGCCTTGCGCAGCATCTCCTGCGTGGTCGTCTCGCGGGCCTCGAGCAGGCGGGCGGCGGGCATGGAGGCGCAGCGGGTGGCGAGCGCGGCGAACTTCAGGCGGTCACTCAGCGTGCCCACCCCGGAGGTCAGCGTCTGGGGTGTCGCGAGCGGGCCACGCAGGGGATTCTCCAGGCGGTGGAGGTCGCCGCCGCGGCGGACCAGGACACCGGAAGTGAAGTAGCGCATGTCCAGGGCACCGATGTCGATCAGGGCGGGGATGCGCGGGTAGGCGGTGTTGAGCACCTGGAAGCCCCGGTCCAGCCGCCATCCGTCGATGACATCCGTCGTCACGCGTCCGCCGATGCGGTCGGAGGCCTCGATCAGCAGCCACTCGATCCCGGCGCGGTCCAACCGGCGGGCGGCGGCGAGGCCGGCGAGTCCGCCGCCGACGATGACGACATCCACCTCCACGGGCTGCGACACGGGCACCTCACAAGGGGACGAAAAGGGCAAGCCCCAGCCTAACGGCGAGTGTTGGCCGAGGCAGGCGAATCGGTCACGCTTGAGACAACCCCCGTCACGTACGCGACGACCCCGCCCCCAACCGCAACCCGGCCCGCCCCCGCCGCGCAAACTGCGGGGGCGCCGCCTCGGGGCCGCACCCAGAAACAACCGAACGCGAAAGCCCGTCAAGCCGGGCCGAGCACGACGAATATCAAATATCAAGCACGAGATCGTCGACTGGCCGCGCGCAGCACAGCAACGCCTCCCCTGCGGCCGGCCGTTCGAGCGGCTCCGGCTCGTAGGACACGTCCCCGCTCAACACCGGTGTCACGCAGGTGTGGCAAACCCCGGTCCGGCAGGACCACCGGGTCGGCACATCACAGGCCTCGGCCAGCTCGAGCAGCGAGCCATCCCCCGACGGCACCGTCAGCCCGCTGCGAGCAAAGGTCACCCGAGGCCCGGTCCCGGCCGCCCCGACCGGCTGGTGCGGCGCCACCACGGCGGCCGGCGCCGTCAGCCCCGGATTGATCGCCGACCGCGCCCCGAACAGCTCGGTGTGCAGCCGCCCCGGATCCAGCCCGGCCCCGGTCAGCGCCGCCCGCATGTCGTCCATGAAACCCTGCGGCCCGCAGATGTAGGCGTCCGCCGAGACCGGCAGCCCGAGCGCACCGATTCCCGCGACGGTCTGCGCCCGCCCGAAGAAGACGTGCTCCCGGCCATGCGGCAGCGCCCTCAGCAACTGACGCGCCTCGTCCGCGAAGGCCTGCGTAGCCGCGTCATGGGCGGTTTGCAGCCACCACACCTCCCGCGAGCTCCCCGACGCCGCCAGCTGATGCAGCATCGCCAGCACGGGCGTGACCCCCACCCCGGCCGAGATCAGCAGCACCGGCGAGGAGCCCTCGATCAACACGAACTCCCCCCGGGGCGCCGCCGCCTCGATCACCGCGCCGACCTGTAACGACGTGTGCAGATAGGTGCTGACCTTCCCGTCCCGCTTGACGCTGATCCGGTACGTCCCGTCATCCGCCCCCGACGACAGCGAGTAGCTGCGAACCGCCCCGTCCACGCGAACGGTCACGTACTGCCCCGGCCGGGGAACGGGTAGCCGGGATCCGTCGGCGGACTCGAGGCGTACGGAAAGAATGGCGGAACTCTCCGGCGTCAGCGCGACCACCCGCAGCGGGCGAAAGCCCGCCCATCCCGGCTCGACGCCGACCGCGGGCGCGCCGCCGCCGTCGAGCAGTTCCCGGAACGACTGCTGCCACCCCGGGCTGAGCGCCGGAATGTCGATGGCGTCCCGCAGCCGCGGAAAGGAGCGATCGGGCAGATACAACAGCGCGTCGGTCTCGGCCACGCTCAGCGCATGCGGCCCGCGCCGGGTCCGCTCGATGGAATCGCCCGCCCGGACCATTCCCTCGGCGATCACCCGCAGGTAGAAGCCCGGCCGGTGATGGGCCACGAGCAGCGACGGCATGCTCGGCACCCCGAGCCGCATCCCGACCCGATAGCAGGTCACCCGGGGCTGAGTGACCTCGAACTCGGCCTCGCCGATCCGATACCGATCCCCGATGCAGACCTCGTCGTCCGGCAGCCCGGAAACCGTGAAGTTCTCGCCGAAGTGCCCGTGGCCGATATCGTCGCGCCCCAGTTCCCGGCGCCAATACTCGATCGACTCGAGCTGGTAGGCGAGCACCGCGCGCTGCTCCCCGCCGTGCCCGCCGAGATCGCCTTGCCCATCCCCGTCGAGATTGAGCCGTCGCGCCATCACCGGACCGTCGACCGGCGATTTGTAGATGCCGGTGTGCACGGTCTTCCCGTGCCATCCGACGTCCCGCGGCATGCCCACGTTCACCGAGACCAGCGTTGCCATCCGAACTCCCTACGTGAGCGGCTCGCCGCCGTCGACGCGCAGCGTCACGCCGGTCAGGAACGGATTCGTCATTGCGCACCTCATCCGCGCTGCTGGAAGCCCCTCTCCTGCAGCGTCCACTGGTTACCGTCCGGGTCCTGGAAATCGGCGAAGCTCGCGTAGCCGCGGCGCTCCGGGTGGATGCCCGGCACGAAGTCGCCCGGCCAGTCGGCCGACGCCTTGTGCCGGATCGGCGAGACCTCGACGCCACCGTCGACCAGCTGCTGCCGGGCCAGCGAGATGTCGTCGACGACAAGGTAGCGGGTCTGGCCGAACCCGACGCCGAACTTCGAGGCGGAGATCCATCAGACCAGCGTCTCGCCGCCGTCCACGCCCAGCACCTGGCCGGTCGTGAACGTGCTGGTCAGGGGCGAAGAGCACGGCGGAGGCGACGTCCGCGAGCAGCCCCAGCAGCCCGAGGCCGACCATGAAGGGGTCGGGCGGGCTGCCCGCGCTGATGCCGAACGCGGTGCGCAGCGCCTCGGCCTGCGCCGCGGGCAGATGGGCGAGCCGGTTGAGCATCGGAGCGCAGATCTGGTGCAGCGCCGCGAAGGCCAGCTCCCGCTCGGCCTCGATCCCGACCGCGCGGACGACGTGGCAGCCGGTGGCCCGGCCGCGCAGGTGCTCCAGCAGGACGGCCTTGCCGATGCCGGCCTCGCCGCGCAGCACCAGCGCCCGGCTCTCGCCCGTCGCGATGTCGGCGAGGAGGCCGATCGAGCTCGGCGCGCTCGGCGACGCGGTCCAGGAGCATGTCAGACCTTCCGATGCCGTTCGTGGTGCCGGGCGACCCGCACCCGGTTGCCGCAGACGTTCGGGGCGCACCAGCGGCGGCGCTTGTTCTCGGCGAGAAAGACCATCGAGCAGGCCGGGTTGGCGCAGCGGCGCAGCAGCTCGAGCCGCTCGGGGTCGGCCAGCAGCGCGATCGCCTCTCCGGCGACGGCGGCGAGCCGACCCATTAGGCCGCAGGACACAGCAGGTTGCCGCCCGTGTGGGGCCCATGGGACGATGCGGCGGAAACAGAAAAGGGGCCCGACGGGACCCCTGAAGGATTGCTCCCCCATTTGGACTCGAACCAAAAACCTGCCGGTTAACAGCCGGCTGCTCTGCCAATTGAGCTATGGGGGATCGCTTGGCACCTGCCTTGCTCGGTGCCGGGGAACAGAGTACATGACCCCCGGCCATCTGCGCGAAGGGGTTGCCCGGCGCGCCGCACCCGGGTGAAACACCTGGTGCGGGAGTACGTGCCGGGCAGGATGGGTAAGAGCCTTGAGGACGCATGCGCGTCACGTACGGAAGGAGCCGCCATCATGCGCGGAAAGCTGATGTTCATCGCCGGCCTCGCGGCGGGCTTCGTCCTGGGCAGCCGGGCCGGCCGGGAGAAGTACGAGGAGATCCGGGACAACGCCAAGAAAGTTTGGGAGAGTCCCACGGTCCAGGAAGCGGCCGGCGTGGCCCAGGCGCAGGCCAACAAGCTCTACTCGGAGGGCAAGGACAAGCTCCAGTCCTCCAAGCTGGGCGAGAAGCTCCAGGCGACCTCGGACACGACTCCGGCCGAATCGCTGGCCGGTTCGAACAGCAAGACCCCCGGCACCGCCTGATTTCTCGCTCGACCGCGACGGCCGCCCCCGGACACGGGGGTGGCCGTTTGCGCATCCCCGTGCCGAACCCCGGCCCCGCCGGCTTCTTCGTCCGCCACGGGTTCGCGCCGACGACCACCTACGAGCTGATCTGGAAGAGCGCAGCTATCCGCCGAAGGCCCTGTTGGGCGTCGCCCACGAGTTCGCCACCGGGCGACGGCTCGCCTCCGGGGACTTCGAAGGCGGCAAGACCGGCGCCGTACGGGTGCTGGAGCGGCTCGGCTTCACGGTCCAGCACATTGCCTAGCTAGGGTTCAAGGGTGACCGACGAGAACAAGTGGCTGCGGATGGTCTCGGCAGATCCCGGGCACTCACAGCGCTACATCCAGCGGTTCCGGGATCTCGCGGCCGGCGGCATGGATCTCGGCGGCGAGGCTCGGATGATCGACGCCATGGTGGGGCGCGGCTCGCGGATCCTCGACGCCGGGTGCGGCACCGGGCGGGTCGGCGGGTTTCTGCTCGAGGCGGGCCACGAGGTGGTCGGGCTCGACCTCGATCCCGAGCTGATCGCGGTGGCCCGGGACGAGCATCCCAAGGGCGAGTGGCATGTCGGTGACCTGGCGAAGCTCGACCTGCCGGGCCACTTCGACGTGGCGGTCTGCGCGGGCAACGTGATCACCTTCGTGGCGCCGTCGACGCGGGTCGAGATCCTGCGCCGGCTGGGCGCCCGCCTGAGCGCCGAGGGGCGGCTCGCGGTCGGCTTCGGGGCCGAGCGTGGGTACGCGTTCGACGCGTTCCTCGCCGACACGGCGACCGCCGGCCTGAAGCCGGACCTCCTGCTCGGCAGCTGGGACCTGCGCCCGTTCACCCCGGAGTCCGACTTCCTGGTGGCGCTCCTCGTGCGCGAGGCCGGCTAGCGACGTTCTGGGGTTGGGGTCTCGCTTGTCCCCACCCCGTGGTGCTGCCTCGTCGCTCACGGTGGGGGTGGCCGGTTGCGGTTGCCGCGGCCGGCGGCTGGCTGGTCGGGCTCGGCTGTGGCGTCCGGTCGGGGTGCCTTGGCCGGCCGGCTCTTAGCTTCGCGTTTAACGTCTGGGCTGTGTTCAGTCGCTCTGTGGAGGGACTGGCATGGAACGGCCACCTGATCACTGTGAGGAGAGGCGAATCTTCTCGGGAGGTTCAGGTGGCCGTTGTTC
>NZ_JBITDW010000015.1:0-194344 GCF_044454685.1 Actinoplanes sp. NPDC051513 | reverse complement strand
CATCATCGCCCTGGCCATGCTCACCCTCGGCGGCCACCGACCCGAACTACCCGACCGATGACCGCAAACCCACCCACACACCGATCACAAGAGCCACAATTACTCCGACTCGGCGTTCTCGTCTTTGTTGCCGGGGGCGCGGGAGGCGGGCGACGTCGGCGTCTGGAACGGGGCGAGCACGTCGATGGCCTCGCCGTCGTTGGCCTGGATGGTGAGGCTCAGCGAGAAGCCGGGCTTGAGCTCGTTGCTGAGGCCGACGGCCTGCAGGTTCTTTCCGGCGCCGGGGATGAAGGTCTGGGTGCCCAGCGGCGGGATGGTGAACTTCGCCGGCTCCAGCGCGGGAGCGGACGGCTCGGCCGCGGCGGACGCGGACGGCGACGGCTCTTCGGAGGGGGCGAGCGGGCCCACGCCGACCTGCTGGGCCGAGACGATGCCGGGCGTCACGTTCGTCTGGGGACGGCTCGTGATCGTCACGGTCATCGGCTGCTCGGTCTGGTTGAACAGGCTGACCTGCAGCGGCGCGGTGCCGTTGGCCGAGTAGCCCTCGGGGCTGTCGTAGGCCACCTGGAGGTTGCGGATCAGGAGGTTGCCGTCGGGGCTCTGCGTGTTCAGCCCCGAGACCGGCGCCTTGAGAAGAGCGGTCTCGGCGACCTGACCGGCCGAGCAGCCGGCCAGCGCGATCACGGCGACCATCGCGGCACCCGCGGCCTGTGCGACGCGGCGGGTTCCCAGCGAGCGCATCACGATCCTCCAAGAAAAGACACCAAAGGCAGATGCCCCGACCCAAGCCTGGACTATCAGTCGGCGGAGCTCAGGGTCAGCCTAGAGGGCCGTGATCCGGCGCGTGCGCCGACCCGTCCATTCACACCACCCGGCCACTGAAGATCAGCAGTAGAACGTCGATCAGGGCCACCACGATCACCGCCCGGAACATGGCCACCCGCCGTCCCTTGGTGCGCTTCTGCGCGTACCAGCCAAGGGGAAGGACCACGACGGCGGCCGCCGCGGCCGCCCAGCCCGCCCACGACGGCGGCCCCGCGGGACCGAAGACCAGCGTGAGCGTGGCGCCCAGCAGCAGTGCCGCGGCGGCGAACGCGGAGCCGGTGGCGCCGAGCCGATGCGGGAGGCCGCGCACCCCGGTGGCCGCGTCGTCCTCGAGATCGGGCAGCACGTTCGCGAAATGGGCGCCGCCGCCGAGCAGCGCGCCCGCCGCGACCAGCCAGGCCGGCGGCGCGGGATGGCCGGGCAGCGCGGTCACCACAAAGGCCGGGAGAAGGCCGAACGCGATCAGGTAGGGCACCACCGAGAACACCGTGGACTTGAGCGGCCAGTCGTAGGAGAGCGCGACCAGGCTGGCCACCGTGAGGATCACCGCCGGCCGTAGGCCGAACGGCGCGGCGAGCAGGGGAACGGCCAGCGTCGCGATCAGTCCGGCGATTCCGACCGTACGCCGGGAGACCGCCCCCGACGCGATCGGCTTGTCGCGCCGCCCCGCCTGCCGGTCGCGCGCCGCGTCGAGCCAGTCGTTGACCCACCCGACCGACAGCTGGGTCGCCCCCACGGCCAGGAAGATCCCGGCGATGGCCCAGCCGCGATGACCCACCCCGACGCCGAGCAGCGTCATGGCCACGGTGACCGCCAGCCCGGGCTCCGGATGGGATGCCTTGATCACAGTGAGCGCTCGGGCCATGGGAGCAGTGTGGTGGATGTGCCAGATGCGTGCCACGCTCGATCACATGCGGTCGATGCCCCGTAACGATCCGCGTCAGTACGACGAGCTGGCCGACCAATGGTGGCGGCCGGGCGGCGGCTTCGAGATGCTGCACTGGCTCGCCGCGGCGCGGGCCGCCCTGATCCCACCGGCCGGCCGGTCCGGCGCGGTGCTCGTCGACGCGGGCTGTGGCGGAGGTCTCCTCGCCCCGCATCTGACCGGCAAGGGGTACCGGCACGTCGGCGTCGATCTGCGGCACCACGGGTTGCGGGTGGCCGCCGCGCACGGCGTACGCCCGGTGAACGGCGACGTGACCGCGCTGCCGATCGCGACCGGCGCCGCCGACGTGGTGGCGGCCGGGGAGATCCTCGAGCACGTCACCGACCTGCCGGCGACGGTGGCCGAGCTCTCCCGGGTGCTGCGGCCGGGCGGGCTGCTGGTGCTGGACACGGTCAACGACAACGCGCTGAGCCGGTTCATCACGGTCACGGCGGGCGAAGGTCTGGGCTTCGCCCCGCCGCGGCTGCACGATCCGGCGCTGTTCGTACGCCCGCGCCGGCTGATCACGGAGTTTGCCCGGCACGGCGTACGCCTCGAGGTGCGCGGCGCCCGCCCGACGCTGACCGGCCTGTTCCGCTGGCGGGTCCTGCGACGCGAATGCACCCGCGGCCGGATCGTGCCGTCGGGGCTGACGACGGTGCTCTACCAGGGGACCGGACGCAAGGAGGGGGAACCGTCATGATCGACGAGGCCCGGCGGCTGGCGCCCCGGTTCGCGGCACGGGCGGCCGCGCACGACAGGGACGGCGCCTTTCCCGCCGACGACTTCGCCGACCTCCGCGAGGCGGGGTTCTTCGGGCTGATGGCCCCGGCCCGGCTGGGCGGGGCGGGCGCCGGCTTCGCGGACTACGCGGCGATCGCGTACGAGCTGGCCCGGGGCAACGGCGCGACCGCGTTGATCTTCAACATGCACGCGTCGGTCACCGGCGCGCTGAGCGGGGTCACCGACGAGCTGGCCGAGGCGCTGGGCCTGCCGCCCGGGGCGCTGCAGGCCCGCGACGACGCCTTGCGCGCGGCCGCCCAGGGCGCCTGGTACGCGGTGGCGATGAGCGAGCGCGGCGCCGGGTCGCGACTGTCGCAGATGTCGACCTCGTACCGGGCGGTGGACGGCGGCTACCGCATCGAGGGGGCCAAGACGTTCTGCTCGGGGGCCGGCAACGCCGATGCGTATCTGGTGGCGGCGCGCAGCGCCGAGGAGCCCGACAAGGTGTCGCAGTTCCTGGTGCCGGCCGGGGAGGGCTTACGGGTCGAGCAGACGTGGGACGCGCTCGGGATGCGCGCCACCGCCTCGCACGACCTGCACGTCGCCGTGACCGTGCCGGCCGGCGCGTTGCTCGGCGGGGTCGAGGGGCTGGCCCTGGTGGTCGCCCAGCTGGCGCCGCACTGGATGGTGGCCAGCTACGCGGCGGTCTACGTGGGCGTGGCCCGGGCCGCGGTGGACGCCGCGATCGAGCACGTCAACGAGCGCAAGCTGGCGCACCTGCCGGCCATCCGAGCCCGGATCGGCCGGGCCGACGCGGCGGTCGCCGCGGCGCACCTGGCGGTGATGGAGGCGGCGCGGCGGGTCGACAGCGCGCCCGGCGACGCCGAGACGAACCGCTGGGTGTGGCGGGCCAAGCTGCTGGCCGGCACGACCGCGGCCGAGGTGGCGGCGTCGATGCTGGAGGCGGCCGGCACATCGGCGATGCGCCGTGGCCACCCGCTCGAGCGGCTGTACCGGGACGCCCGGGCGGGCTCGCTGCAGCCGGCCACCAGCGACGTCTGCGCCGACTGGCTCGGCGTGGACGCGCTCGGCGGCGATCCCGACTCGGAGGGGTTCGCTCCCCGATGGTGAGCCAGGCGCGGATCGCCGGAATGGGTGTGGCGCTGCCGCCTGCCGTGAAGCAGGAGGAGGTCTGGGCGGGCTACTTCGCCGGCCAGCACACCGGGGCGCGCCGCGTCCTGGCCGAGCGGATCTTCGCGAACTCGGGGGTGCGCACCCGGCAGGCGGCGGTGAGTCCGCTGCTCGAGGACGTGTCGGACTGGTCGACCGAGCGCCGGATGCGCCGCTACCAGGTCGAGGCGATGCCGTTGGGCAAAGAAGCGGTGTCCCGGGCGCTGACCGATGCGGGTCTCGCGGCCGACGAGATCGGCCTGTTCGCCGTCTGCTCGTGCACCGGCTACGCGACGCCGGGGCTCGACATTCTGCTGGCCCGCGACCTGGGCATGGCGCCGGACGTACGCCGGCTCTTCATCGGGCACATGGGTTGTTAC
Organism: Actinoplanes sp. NPDC051513; assembly: GCF_044454685.1. Taxonomy (NCBI): domain Bacteria; kingdom Bacillati; phylum Actinomycetota; class Actinomycetes; order Micromonosporales; family Micromonosporaceae; genus Actinoplanes; species Actinoplanes sp. NPDC051513. The sequence continues at coordinate 190,321 of NZ_JBITDW010000015.1, read as the reverse complement.
GCGGCCCTGCCCGGTCTGGGCACGGCGGCCGACTTCGTGTTCGCCCACGGCCGGCCCGCGCTGCTGCTCTGCGCCGAGCTGACCAGCCTGCACCTGCAGCCGCCGGGCGTGCGGGCCGACATCCAGCAGATCGTCTCGCACGCGCTCTTCTCGGACGCCGCAGCCGCCGTCGTGCTCACTCCAGGTGACAAAACCTCTACCGGGTACGCCGTCCGCGAGGTCGCCGCGGTCACCGACAGCACGACCGCCGACCACATGACGTGGGAGGTCACCGATCTGGGCTTCCGGATGGGCCTGTCTCCGCGGGTACCGGCCGTGCTCGCCGTGCACGTCCGCGCGCTCGTGGTGGACCTGCTGGCCCGGCACGGTCTGGAGATCGCCGACGTGGACGGCTGGGCGGTCCACCCGGGCGGTCCCAAGATCCTCGACGTGGTGCGGGACGAGCTCGGCCTGGACGAGGCGGCGATCGCTGCCTCCCGTGACGTGCTGGCGACGTACGGAAACTGCTCCTCACCCACCGTGTTGCTCGTGCTGGACGCTCTGCGTCGTCGCGCGGCGCCCCCGCGCCGCATCCTGATGCTCGCCTTCGGACCGGGACTCACGCTCTACGGAACGCTGCTCGAGACCTCTACAGTCACTGCGTGATGGGGGATCGGGCGCGCGGGGCCGTGGTGTACGCGGTCGCCTTCGTGCTGCTCGCCGGCGGCGTCACCTGGTGGCTGCGGGCCGCGCCGCACGAGGAGGCCGACCCCGACCCCACGATCGAACAGTGGCGGCGGACCGCGATGCAGGTGCTGCCGGACGAGTCCGGCCAGGACGACGCTGACACGGTGGCGCTCGCGCCCGGCGCCGACCATCAGGTGCTGGCCGTGGTCGACTCGGGGGAGTACCGGGTGTCGGTGGTCTGCGTGGGCGGTGTCGGCAGCCAGGTGCGGGTCAGCCTCGGCGAGGCCGGCACCGACTCGGGGCACGGCCTGGACTGCTCCGACGGCGCCGGCGGCGACTACTTCGACGTGGGCACCTCGGGCCAGCTGCGGATGTACCTCTCGGTGAACAGCGTGGGGCCGGTGGTCTTCCGGTACACCCTGCTGCGCCGCGGCGGTTAAAGCCGGGCGAGGTCGGGGCGGATCTCGTCGACCGCGGCCAGCCGCTGGAAGGTGCGCACGATCAAGCCGCCCTTGTCGACCAGCAGGGCGGCGGCGGTGCCGTCGGCCTTGCTCAGCTTGAGCTCGTTGCGCACGCTGCCGCTCGGGTCTTGAAGGACCCGCACGGTCTTGCCCTGGGCCTGTGGGGTCGCGCCGGTCGGCGGAGTGCCGCCCTTGGCCGTGGCCGTCGCGTTCGAGACTGTCACCACCGCGATCTCGGGGCGGACTGCGGCGATCGTGTCGGACACCAGGCTCGCGCAGTCGCAACCGTCGATCAGCAGGATCACGGCCGGTAGCTGCCCGCGTAGCGGCACCGTCTGCCCGTCGGCGCCGATCAGCTCGAGCGCGGGGAGCGTGTCGTTGTGGTCGTCGGTGGTGTTGGCCGTCCGCTGGGTCACCGGCTGGCGCGGCGGGCCGGGCCAGGCCGACGCGAACAGGCTGGCCACGGTGACCAGCACGGCCATCGAGATGATCAAAACCGGGGCGCGTACGGCGGTGGTGGCCACCTTGCGGAGGCGGCGCATGCTGGGGCGGTTGAGGAAGCGGCGCCAGCGGGTCGGTTTGGCGGCCAGTCGCAGCTCGGCGCGGACGGCGTCGACCTCGTCGGAAAGCTCGGAGAGGTCGTCGGGGATGACGATGACGCCCCACTCTTCGGGGAGGTCGGGCAGGTCGTCGGAGGATCCGCCATCAGACGTCCATCCACCGTTGTCGCCAGAACCAGCCATTACTCACCCTCCCCCCTGGCCGACCAGGAATTCTTCGGTCGGGGACCTACGTCCAGCCTTCCTTAACCTTCGCTCGACCGCCAGTAGTGCGCGCTTCCGGACCTTAGCGATAAGCTTGACCTCACAAAGGGCATAGGTCCGAAATATCCGACTCGCTGGGCAAAGCGGTCACGCTTTCGTCACATTCCGTTACTGAGGCAGCTCCCGGCGCTCCTGTCAAGCCGCAGAAAGGCCCGTCACAGGGGCTCTGAGCTGCACTAACAGTCACCAGCTGGGTGGGACATAGCTGCCTGAGCGTGTTACCCTAGACACAGCGAAAGGGGCTTCGAACCTATGGTTTTCAGTGTCGGCGAGACCGTTGTTTACCCCCACCACGGGGCCGCACTCATCGAGGCGATCGAAACTCGGGTCATCAAGGGCGAGCCGAAGCAGTATCTCGTTCTCCGCGTTGCCCAGGGTGATCTGACTGTTCGAGTGCCCGCTGAGAACGCCGAAATCGTCGGCGTGCGTGAAGTGGTCGGCGAGGAAGGCCTGGGTAAGGTCTTCGACGTCCTCCGCGCACCGCACACCGAGGAGCCGACCAACTGGTCGCGGCGTTACAAGGCCAATCTCGAGAAGCTGGCCTCCGGTAACCCCCTGAAGGTTGCTGAGGTTGTTCGTGACCTCTGGCGGCGTGAGCGCGAGCGCGGTCTCTCGGCCGGAGAGAAGCGCATGCTGGCGAAGGCCCGCGACATTCTGGTCGGCGAGGTGGCTCTTGCGGAGAAGAGCACCAAGGACGAGGCCGAGGTTCTCCTCGACAAGGTCCTCACCGAAGCCTGACCAGCGCTTCATTTCTGAGATCTCTGCACAGGACCGCGACGTGACCCCGCAGCTCAATGCCCGGGGTGACGTCGCGGTCCTCGTTCCGGCGGCCGGCGCGGGCCTGCGGCTCGGCCCCGGCGGCCCGAAAGCCCTGCGCCTGCTCGCCGGCGAGCCGCTGCTGGTGCACGCGATCCGGCGGGTCGCGGCCGCTCCCTCGGTGCGGATGATCGTGGTCGCCGCCCCGGCCGCCGAGGTCGGGGCCGTGCGTGACCTGCTCGCCCCGGTGGCGCCGGTGACCGTGGTGGCCGGCGGCGCCGAGCGGCAGGAATCGGTGTCGCTGGCGTTGGCCGCCGTGCCCGACGAGATCGCGATCGTGCTGGTGCACGACGCGGCGCGCGCGCTCACGCCGCCGCAGCTGTTCGAGTCGGTGGCGGCGGCCGTCCGGGCCGGGAGCCCTGCGGTGATTCCCGTCCTGCCGGTGGTCGACACGATCAAAGAGGTCGGGCCGGCCTCCGTCACGGCGCCGGAAGGCGTCGCAGCCGAGATCGTCCTCGGCACCGTCGACCGCAGCGTGCTGCGCAGCGTGCAGACGCCGCAAGGATTCCGGCATCACGTGCTGGCGGCCGCGCACGCCGTGGCGGCCGACGCCCTCACCGACGACGCCGGCCTGGTGGAGAAGGCGGGACTGCCGGTCGCCTGCGTGCCCGGCTCCGAGCTCGCCTTGAAGATCACCCGGCCTCTCGATCTGGTGCTGGCCGAGGCCCTGCTGCACGTAATCTGATCGCGTGGTCAATCAGCGGGTCGGCATCGGCACCGATGTGCACGCGTTCCAGCCCGGCGAGCCCTGCTGGGTGGCGGGCCTGCTCTGGCCGGGCGAGGTCGGCCTGGCCGGTCACTCCGACGCCGATGTCGCCGCCCATGCCGCCTGCGACGCGCTGTTCGGCGCGGCCGGTTTGGGTGACCTGGGCAGCAACTTCGGCACGAGCCGGCCGGAGTGGGCCGGGGCGTCGGGCGCGGCGCTGCTCACCGAGACCGTGCGGCTCCTGCGGGCCGCGTCGTTCGAGGTGGTCAACGTCTCGATCCAGGTGATCGGGAACCGGCCCAAGATCGGCACGCGCCGGGACGAGGCGCAGAAGGTGCTCTCCGCGGCGGTCGGCGCGCCGGTCACCGTGGCCGGGACCACCAGCGACGGGCTCGGGCTCACCGGACGCGGCGAGGGGCTGGCCGCGATCGCGGTGGCCATGGTCACGGCTCCCTGATCTCCCGGCGTCCGGCAGGATCTAGCCATGACAGTCTCCCTGCCCGAAACCGTCCGCCGGCTGGTCGACGGAAACACCTTCGCCGTGATCACCACCATCAACGCCGACTCGAGCCCGCAGTCGACCGTCGTCTGGGTCCGGCGCGACGGCGACGATGTGCTGTTCTCGACGATCCGGGGCCGGAAGAAGACCCGCAACATGGAGCGCGACCCGCGGGTGTCGCTGTGCGCATACGACCCGGCGAACCCCTACATCTACTTCACCGTGGAGGGGACGGTCACGCTCGTCGAGGAGGGCGGGGACGAGCTGATCGACGAGCTGAGCCGCAAGTACGACGGGAAGCCGTGGACGCCTATCCCGGGCGCGACCCGTGTGGTCTGCCGCCTCACCGCCGACCGGATGGTCGCGCGCGCCGAGTGACCCGCCCCACCCTCGGTTGGGTGGGGCCGATTCAAGCAACCGGGTACGACATTTTCGTTGTCGCCGTCCACAGGGCGCAGGCGGCATAGGGCGCAGGCGGAGCGGACCGGGTGATCTCGCGGTGGCGGGGAGCGCCTAGGCTCGACGCGTGGGCCCCGACCTGGATCCGGAGACGACGCCGGAGGAGTACCGGCAACGCGCGCTGCTGCTTGCCGACCTGGGCCGCTATGACGAGGCGGCCGGGGAGATCGCGGCCGGGCTGAGCGTCGCCCCCGGCGAGCCGAGTCTGCTCGCCACACTCGCGCGGATCCACCTGGCCGCCGAGCAGCCGGCCGAGGCGCTGGCGGCGGCCGAGCGGGCGGTCGCGGCCGCGCCCGAGACGCTGAGCACGCTGGTGGTGCGGGCCATGGCGCTCAGCGACAGCCGCCGCTATGCGGACGCCGCCCGGGACGCCTCCGACATCCTGCGGCGGTGGCCCGTCGACGCGTACGCGCAGCGCACCGGCGCCGCCCTGCTCAGCGAGTCGCGCAACGGCCAGGAGGCGCTGAACGCCGCGTGGAACGGCGTCCGGGTCGCCCCGGCCGAGGCCGAAGCGCACCTGGTCCTGGCCGTGGTCGCGGCCCGCCTCCGCCTTTTCGACCTGGCCCAGCGGGCGTACGCGGAAGCGCTCGATCTCGATCCGGCGATCGGGAACGCGCAGGCCGACGTGGGGATCGTCCGCTTCGAGCGGCGCCGCTGGGCGCTGGCCCTGGAGGAGCTCGCCGACGACGCGGCACTGCCGGTCGTGGCCGACGAGCCCGTCCCGGCCGACGAGCCGGTGCCGGCCGACGAGCCGGTGCCGGACGACGGGCCGTACCCGAATCCGTTCCCCCGGGCCTACCCGGCGCCCGATCGGCCCGATCCCGAGCGGTCGCCGGCGCAGACGTCGGCGAGCTGGACGGGGGAGTCCGCGGTGAGCCGTCCGAGCGGGCCGGTGCTCGACTCGTCGGGGGAAGAGGTCGCGACGTTCCGCCAGGGCGCGCGCATCGCGTCCAACGCCACCATGGTCGCCGGGGTGATGACCGCGGCGATGACACTGGTCAGCGACGGAATCTCGCGAGCCTGGGCGGGCTTGATCGGCGTGCTGATCGTGGCCGGCGTGGCGATCTGGCTCAACCGGAAGATGATCGGCCCGCTGGGCCCGGCGCTGGCCCGGCTGCGCGCCGGCAACCGAGGGCTGGCCGCGGCGGTCTATCTGAGCCTGGTCGCGCCGCTGCTGTTGCTGGTGTACACGGTCGTCGGCGGCGTGGTGCCGCTGGTCGCGGGCATGGTGCTGGCGGCGGCGGGCATGATGATCTTGGTAGGGCGTAGGTAGCGGCGCGGGAGCGGGCGCGGCGACCATGACCGCCATCTCGAGCGGCCGCGAGCGCGCGGCTGATCGTCGCAGGGTGGGCGCCGGTCCGGGCAGGGGTTGACCTCCGGGCCGGCGCCCTCGTGCTCGGGGCGCAGGTCGTGCTGCCCCGGCTTCGTCAGTCGGCGACCCCGAGCCGGTCGGCATCGGCGGAGAGCGAGACGCCATCTCGAGCGACGCCGTTGGGAGAGACGCCATCAGGAGAGATCGCGGCGGCGGGAACGCGTACGGGGCGGCGGCTGATCATCTCCGAGCGCAGGATCGGCTCGGCGGCGGCCGAGAGGCCCAGGGCGTCGAGCGCGAGCAGAGCGGCCCCGGTGACCGGCGGCGACTCCAGCACGGTGATCTCGACCTGCGGGGCCAGCGCCGTCGCGCCCGCCACGACCTGGTCGTGCAGCTGCGGGTGGCGGGCTCGCAGAACGCCGCCGCCGAGCACCAGCGCGTGTGGCCGGTCGAGCAGGCCGAGCCGTTTCGCGGCCACCCGGTGCTGGCCGAGGATCTCCGCGGCCTGCCGGTCGATCAGTGCCGAAGCCACCTCGTCGCCGGTGGCGGCCACCTCGAACAGCACCGGGGCCAGTTCGAAGGTCCGTTCCATCGGCAGGTCGCCGAAGTGCAGCGCGACGCTCACGGCCTCGACCGAGGGCAATCCGAAGTGGTCGGCGACCGCCCGGGACAGCGCGGTCGGCCGGCCCCGGCCGTCCTCGCCGCGGGCCGCCTCGCGCAGCGCGTGATCGGCCAGGTCGTGGCCGCCACCCCAGTCGCCGGTGATCGGGCCGAGCGCGAGAAACCGGGCAGTGCGGCCGTCGGCGGCGCGGCCCACGCAATTGTTGCCGGCGCCGCAGACCACCACCACCGCGTCGGGCTTCGCGGTGCCGGCCCGCAGCATCGCGAAGCAATCGTTGTCGACGATCGTGCGCCGTGCCCAGCTCTCCGCCTCGATCGCCTGCTGGAGGCGGGTCACCTCGATCGGCAGGTCGGCGCCGGCCAGGTAGACGGCGACCGCCTCGATCGGGGCGCCGAACGGCAGGCCGGCGTCCTCGTGCACCGCGCGGACCAGCCCGTTCAGGACCTCGATGGCGCCCGGCAGGCCGACGTTGTGCGGGGAGGACGTGCCGCCGCGGACGAAGCCGAGGATCTGGCCGGACTCGTCGCCGAGCAGCACGTCCGTCTTGGAGTTGCCCCCGTCGACCGCCAGATAGAGCGCTCTCATCGGGCCCACGCGAGGTGGTCCCGCCCGGTGGCGATCAGTTTGTCGGCGAGTGCGTCCGCGTATTCGTGCTGGCCGATCAGCGGGTGGGCGAGCAGGGCGCGGTAGACGCGATCGCGCCCGCCCCGCTGCGCGGCGTCGATCGCGTACTCCTCGTACCCCCAGACGTGGGTGATGAGACCGGCCAGGTCGGGCGTGACCGGCGTGACCGGCAACGGCGCCGGGCCCTCGAGGCCCGCCCGGGCCGAGACCTCGATGACCGCCTCGTCGGGGAGGAAGGGCAGCGTGCCGTTGTTGCGGACGTTGACACTGTGGACGGAAGTGTCGTCGAGGCCGTACAGGGAGGCGAGCAGGCCGACGGCCGCCTCGGAGTAGAAGGCGCCGCCGCGCTCGGCGAGCAGGGCCGGCTTCTCGGTGAGGCTGACGTCGCGGTACATGTCGAGCAAAACCGCCTCGATCTCGGCGACGCGCTGGCCTCGCGTCTGGACGCCGAGCGATTCGCGTACGTGTTTGTCGTGGTTGTAGAAGTACGACAGATAGTAAGAAGGCACATTGCCGAGCATGGAGATGATCTCCGCTGGCACGTCCACAGTGTCCGATATTTCGGACAAGTGCCCTGAAATCAGCCCGGGAAGACGGTCGACACCGTCCACAAAGGCAGCCCGCTCCCACGTCAGGTGGTTCAGGCCGATGTGGTCGAGGACGACGGCGGACGGGTCGACGCCGAGGAAGCCGGCGAAGCGGCGCTGGAAGCCGATCGCCACGTTGCACAGGCCGACCGCCTTGTGGCCGGCGTCGAGCAGGGCGCGCGTGACGATGCCGACCGGGTTGGTGAAGTCGACGATCCACGCGCCGGGCTTGGCCCGCCGGCGGATGCGGTCGGCCACATCTAGCACGACCGGGACCGTGCGCAGCGCCTTGGCCAGTCCGCCCGCGCCGGTCGTCTCCTGGCCGACGCAGCCGCACTCGAGCGGGAACGTCTCGTCGTTGATCCGCGCGTTCTGCCCGCCGACCCGTAGCTGAATCACCGCGGCGTCGGCGTCGGTCACGCCCGCGTCCAGGTCGGTCGTCCAGGTGACCTTGCCGGGGTGGCCGTGGTGGTTGAAGATTCGGGCGGCGAAGGCTCCGACGATCTCCAAACGAGAAGCGGCCGGATCGATCAGGACGAGCTCGTCGACCATCGAGCCGAGACGGGCGAACCCGTCCACGAGCTCGGGCGTGTAGGTCGACCCGCCGCCGATGACTGCGATTTTCACTTGAACCCCGTAATCGTGATGCCCTGGACGAACGCGCGCTGGGCGAAGAAGAAGATGATGATCAGCGGGGCCATCGCCAGCACCGTTGCCGCCGTGACCAGGTTCCAGTCGATGTGGTGGACGGTCCGGAACGACGCCAGGCCCAGCGTCAGCGTCCACGCCTTCTCGTTCTCGCTCGTGTAGAGCAGCGGGCCGTAGTAGTCGTTCCAGCAGTAGAAGAACTGGAACAGGCCGGCGGCCGCGATGCCGGGCCTGGCCATCGGCAGCACCACCCGGAGCAGCGTGCGCCACTCGCCGCAGCCGTCCACCCGCGCCGCGTCCAGGTACTCCGTGGGGATGGTGAGCAGGAACTGGCGCAGCAGGAAGATGCAGAACGCGTCGCCGAACAGGGCCGGGATGATCAGCGGCGCGAGCGAGCCGGTCAGGCCGTACCGGGCCCACATCAGGTACAGCGGGACGGTCACGACCTGCGGCGGGAGCATCATCACGCAGATGACGACCAGGAACAGCACGTTGCGGCCGCGGAACCTGAGCTTCGCCAACGCGTACGCGGCCGGGATGCTCGACGCCAGGGTGAGGACCGTGGACGTCACCGCGTACAGGACCGTGTTGAGCAGGTAGCGAGGCATCGGCGTGGCCTGGAAGACCTTGACGTAGTTCTCGGGATGCCACGAGTTCGGCCAGTAGTCGCTGGTCAGCGCCTGGTTGCTGGTCATCAGCGAGAGCAGGACCAGGTAGACCACCGGCGTGAGGAACATGATGACCAGCACGATCGCGATGCTGTGCTTGGCGATCCAGGCCAGCCTGTTCTGCCGCCTGATGCGGCGGTCCGGGCCTTTCTCCAGAAGAGGTTCGGCCGAGACGTCGAGGACCGCGGCGGTCATTGTTCCTCCCCGGAGAAGGCCTTGGCGCGGCGCATCAGGATCACGGTCACCGCGAACGCGACCACGAACAGCGCGATCGCGAGGGCGTTCGCGTAGCCGAGCGCGTTGTAGCGGAAGCCGACGGTGTAGAGCCAGAGCGGATAGGTGAAGGTCGAGCCCTCCGGATAGCCGAAGGACGAGGAGATCCCGCCGCCGGTGGTGGCCTGCCCGCTGGCGATCGAGCCGGCCACCGCCGCCTGGTCGAAGTACTGCAACGTGTAGATCACGCCGGTGACCGCGGCGAACAGGATCACCGGCTGGATCGACGGCAGCGTGATCGACTTGAACCGGTGCCAGGCGTTCGCGCCGTCCAGCGACGCGGCCTCGTAGAGGCTCTCCGGAACGCCCAGCACCGCGGCCAGGAAGATCACCATCAGGTCCCCGATGGCCCACAGGCCCAGCAGGACCAGCGACGGCTTCGCCCAGGTGGGAGAGTTGAACCACAGCGGGCCGTCGATGCCGATCTTTTCGAGGACGTGGTTCACCGGGCCGATGCCCGGCTTGAGCAGGTAGACGAACGCGATGGTGGCGGCCACCGGCGGGACGAGAGCCGGCAGGTAGAAAATCGTCCGGAAGAAGCCCGCGCCCCGCCGGATCTGGGTGAGCAGCATGGACAGCCCGATCGCCCCGATGATCCGGGCCGGTACGAAGATCGCCACCATCCACAGCGTGTTGCGTACCGCCTGGAGCAGGAACGGGTCGTCCGCCATCCGCTTGTAGTTGTCCAGCCCGACCCACTCCGGCACGGAGAGCAGGTCGAACTTCGTGAACGAGAAGTACAGCGCCGAGAGCAGCGGGTACAGGAAGAACACCGCGATACCGATCAGCGCGGGCGCCAGGAACGAGAGCGTCGTCAGGTTCTTGCGTAAGCGGATGGCGCGCATGAAGGGTCAGCCGCCGAGGGTCATGACGCTGTTGATCTGCTTGTCGGCATCGGCCAGGCCGGCGTCGAGGTCCTTCACCTTGCCGGCCTGGTAGTCGGTGAGGAACTTGCCGAACGTCTCCTGATAGGCCGGTCCCGAGGCGGACGGCGGCGTGGTCATCGAGTTCGGGTTGTTGAAGATGTCGATGAACGCCTTGAAGTCCGCGTCCCCGTTCAGCGTCGGGTCGGCGATCGACTTCGTCGTGGTCGGCACGTTCTTGAGCAGGCCGGCCAGCTTGGTGACGGCCGCGTCGTTCGTGGTCAGGTACTTGATCAGTTCCCAGGCCGCCTCGGGGTTCTTGGCGTTCTTGGAGATGCCCAGGATGTTGCCGGTCACATAGCCGCCGCCGTAGCGGGCCGGGTCGGTGGTCGGGATCGGCGCGACGCCGTACTTGAGAGTGGGGGCCTGGTCCTTGAGGAACGCGAGGCGGTACTCGGCGTCCATGTTGATCGCGACCTGACCCTTCTGGAAGGCGTTGTCGGCGCTGAACTCGTCACCCAGCGAAGCCTTGAACTTGGTCAGGTTGTCGTAGCCGTACCAGTCGACCAGGTTCTTCTGCCAGGTCATCAGCGTCTTCCAGTTCGGGTCCGCGCCGACGGCCGACTTGCCGTCATCGGTCAGCCACTTCGCGCCGGTGGCCGGGGCCAGGTGCGCGGCCGCGTTCTCGTAGAAGTCGTAGAGCGGCAGGAAGCCGACCGTCTTGAGCGAGCCGTCCGGGTTCTTGACGGTCAGCTTCTTGGCGTCCTCGGTGAGCTCGTCGAGCGTCTTCGGCGGGCCGGCGATGCCCGCCTTCGCGAACAAGTCCTTGTTGTAGTACATGCCGTACGCGTCGGCGAGGAACGGCATCGCACAGCGCTTGCCGTCGAACTCGGTGTACGACCGGGTGGTGGCGTTGAGCTGGTTGAGGTCGACCTTGTCGCGGTTGATGTACTGCGTGAGGTCGACCCACGCTCCCGACGAGCAGAACTTGCCCACGATGTCGGTGGAGTAGGAGAGCCCGACGTCCGGCCCGTTGCCGGCGCCGATGGCCTGGGTGACCTTCGAGTCGTCCTGCCCGGACTTGACGGTCACCTTGATGTTCGGGTGCGTCGACTCGAAGTCCTTGATGACCTGGTCGATGGCGTCGGCCTCGCGCTCGGTGAAGAAGTGCCAGAGCTCGACGGTCCCGGAGACCGAGGCCCCGGGATCGGCGATCTTGGTCTCTTCCTTCGGCGCCGGCGTGCAGGCGGTGGTCAGCAAAACGGCGGTTCCGAGGGCAAAAAGGGCAAGGGGTATCCGTTTGTTCACTTCGGCCTCTCAACTGACTCAGTGCAGCGGGGGGATCAGCTGTCGCGAATTGCGGTGATCAAGGCTTCGCGGACCGCGGTGAGCCCGGCATCGAGCGCGCCGAGCAGCACCGCGTCGTCGTCGATGGTGGTGACCGCGATCGTGCTCTCCAGCGGCGCGGTGCGCCGGGCGGCGGCGGTCACCGCGGTCAGCAGCGTGTCGCCGCCGGCCTGGGCGATCGGGCCGGCCAGCACAACCAGGTAGGGGTCGAGCACGGCAGTAACAGCGGCCAGGCCGACCGCGATGCGGTCGGCCAGCGTGGTGAGGAACTCCCCGGCGGGCTGAGCCGCGGAGGGTAGGGCCGCGGCGGCCCGCACGACGTCGGCCGGGGTCTCCCCAGCGATGCCGTTGTCGCGGGCCAGATCGAGGATGGCCGCGCCGCCGAAGAGGTCTTGCAGGTCGAGCTTGCGGTGGGTGGAGTCGGGTGAGTACAGCGGCATGTAGCCGATCTCGCCGGCGCCGCCGCGGGCGCCACGGATCAGCGAGCCGTTGATGTCGATGGCCAGACCGAGGCCGTCCTGGCCGATCCAGAGCAGCGCGAAGCCGTCGGCGTCGCGGCCGGTGCCACGCCTGCGCTCGGCCACCGCGGCCAGGTTGACGTCGTTGTCGACGCCGATGTGCGTGCCGAGCGCCGCGGCGATCTCGGGCACCAGGCCGGCGCGGCCGAAGCCGGGCACGTCGACGTGCCGGATGGTCTCGGTGCGCGGGTCGTACGAGCCGGGGACGCCGAGCTGCACGTGCCGGATGCGGTCGGCCGGCACCAGCGCCTCCTCGCGCAGGCGGGCGACCGCATCGACCAGCGCGTCGGCCGGCTGGGTGGCCAGGAAGTCGACGCGGGAGTCGAAGCGGGCGCGGACCGTGCCGGTGAGGTCGCAGAGCGCGGCCGTGACGGAGGGGGTGCCGCTGGTGCCGATGTCCCGCACCGAGACGGCCGCCGTGTAGGCCGCCTCCGGGTTCGCGGCGTAGATCTCGGCGTTCGGTCCGGGGCGGCCGCTGTTGTGGCCAACCACGTTGACCAAGCCGGCGTCGGTGAGCCGGCGCAGCACCTCGGAGATGGTCGGGGTGGAGAGCGCGGTCAGCTTGCGCAGGTCGGACCGGGTGAGCATGCCCGGATCGAGCAGATGCGCGAGCGCCGCGCTCTCATTCATGGCGCGGAGCAGCTTGGACGAGCCGGCCAGACGCGTCAACGGGGCTCCCGTGGTGATTGGCAAACTGACTAACAGTTGCAACGGACGGTAGGCACGGGCCCGGCATGTGTCAAGGCCCACTCCGGGCAGCCTAGACCCCGCCATCGACGGGGATTGATAAACCTCTTTAACAGTTGTAGCGTCTCGATCCAACGCGCGCGCCATCCCCGTAATCCCCCTCTTCGAGGAGCGCCATGAACCGCGTGAGGACACTCGCGTACGCCTCATTGGGCCTGGTCATCCCCGCGGCAGCCGTAGTTCTCGGCTTGCTGCCGGCCAGTGCCGCCACCGCCGGGCCGATCAAGGGAATCGGCGGCAAGTGCATCGACGTCGCCGGCGCCGCCAGCGCCAACGGCACCGCCATCCAGCTCTACGACTGCAACGGCAGCGCCGCCCAGCAGTGGACCGTCGGCAACACCGACGGCACGATCCGGGCGCTCGGTAAGTGCATGGACGTGACCGCGGCGTCCACGACGAACGGAGCGAAGATCCAGCTGTACGACTGCAACGCTACCGGCGCCCAGAAATGGACCGTCTCCAACGGCGCGCTGGTCAACACCGGGTCGGGCAAGTGCCTCGACGCCACCGGGCAGAGCTCGGCGAACGGCACCCGGCTCCAGATCTGGACCTGCACCAACACCGCCAACCAGACTTGGACCATGCCCGGCGGAACTACACCCACCAGTCCGCCCACCACTGCCCCTTCGGGCAAGAACCTGGACGATCCGGCGAAGAAGGACGTCGCCATGCAGATCGTCTCGGCGGCCGAGAACTCGTCGCTCGACTGGCGGGCGCAGTTCTCGTACATCGAGGACATCGGCGACGGGCGGGGCTACACCGCCGGGATCATCGGCTTCTGCTCGGGGACCGGCGACATGCTCGAGCTCGTCGAGGCGTACACGAACACCAAGCCGTCCAATGTGCTCGCCAAGTACCTCCCGGCGCTGCGCAACGTCGACGGCACGGACTCGCACAGCGGCCTCGACCCCAACTTCACCCGGGACTGGAAGACCGCGGCGGCCGACTCGGTGTTCCGGGCCGCGCAGGAGGCCGAGCGCGACCGCGTCTACTTCAACCCGTCGGTGCGTGACGGCAGGAGCGACGGCGTGCGGGCGCTCGGGCAGTTCGCCTACTACGACGCGGCGGTCATGCACGGGTACGAGGGCATGCGCGCCATCCGCAGTCGCGCGCTGGGCAAGGCGAAGCCGCCGTCCCAGGGCGGCGACGAGCGGGCCTGGCTCAACGCGTTCCTCGACGAGCGGGTCATCGAGATGAAGAAGGAGGAGGCCCACTCGGACACGTCCCGGGTGGACACCGCGCAGCGGGTCTTCCTCAACAACGGCAACTTCGACCTGAACACGCCGCTCGACTTCAAGGTCTACGGCGAGAGCTTCCACATCGGCTGAGGCGGCAACCCGGGGCCGGATTCGCCCGGCCCCGGGTCACCGGCCGTCCGCGAAGGTCAGTTGCGGCTCCAGGTCCACGCGTAGCCGGTGTCCTCGACGGACAGTCCCGCCTCGCACAGGTCGAGCGGGCGGAACGTGTCGACCATGACCGCCAGCTCGTCGAACGCCTCGGCGCCCAGTGCCCGCTCGACCGCCCCGGGCTGCGGGCCATGGGTGAAGCCCGACGGGTGCAGCGAGATCGACCCCTGCTCGATGCCGGAGCCGCGCCGCGCCTCGTAGTTGCCACCGGTGTAGAACAGCACCTCGTCCGAGTCGACGTTGTGGTGGTTGTACGGCACCGGGATCGCCAGCGGGTGGTAGTCGACCTTGCGGGGCACGAACGAGCAGACCACGAAGTTGGGGCCCTCGAAGGTCTGGTGCACCGGCGGCGGCTGGTGGATGCGGCCGGTGATCGGCTCGAAGTCGTGGATCGAGAACGCCCACGGGTAGAGGCAGCCGTCCCAGCCGACCACGTCGAACGGGTGGTGGGCGTAGACGTGCCTGGTCCAGCCGGCGCGGTGCTTCACGTACACCTCGACGTCGGTCTCGTCGACCAGCAGCGGGTCGGCGGGCGCGCGCTGGTCGCGCTCGCAGTACGGCGAGTGCTCGAGGAACTGCCCGCGCACCGAGAGGTAGCGCTTGGGCGGGCCGATGTGCCCGGTGGCCTCGACCGTGAGCATCCGCACCGGGCGGCCCTGCGGCACGATCCGGTGAATCACCGAGGTCGGGATGATCACGTAGTCGCCGGTGCCGGCCTCGAGGCGGCCGAACGTCGACTCGATGATCGCGGTGCCCTCCTCGATGTAGAGGCACTCGTCGCCGACCGCGTTGCGGTACAGCGGGGAGGGCCGGTCGGCGATCACGTACCCGATCCGGACGTCGTTGTTGGCCAGCAGCTGCCGCCGGCCGAGGACCGCGTCGGCGGGACCCTCGTCGAGCTTGTGCGTGCGCAGGTGGCGCGGCTTGAGCGGCAGGTTCGGCCGCTGTGCCGCGGCCGGCGGCGAGAACTCGGAAGCGGACACGATCGCGGTCGGCGCGTGCCGGTGATAGAGCAGGGACGAATCGGAGGAGAAGCCCTCCTGCCCCATGAGCTCCTCGGCGTACAGGCCGCCGTCGGGGCGCCGGAACTGAGTGTGCCGTTTGTGTGGCACCTCGCCGACGCTGCGGTAGTACGGCATCGTTGCCTCCCACCTCATAAGCCGATCCAGCCGGACAGAAGGGCCCAGCCGGTAAAATCCGACATAGCGGACGTGGTTGTCCGCTTCTCGAAGCGTCTATTAGGTTCAGTTTCGTGTCAACGCTGGTGCCAACGCTCTTCGCCGGGCTGGTCGATGACGCGTCCCTGCTCCCACCCAGCTTCATCAGCCTGCCCGACGCCGTGGCCAAGCACGGCGAGCATCGAGCAGCCTGGTTCGCCCGATTGCTCGGGCCGTTGCTGGTCCCGGCGTCGCTGATCGATGGCGAGCCCCCGGCCCGGGAACTGCCGGTCGCGCTCATCGGCGACGTCCCGGTGGGCGCGGTGCCGGCCGCGGTGGAGAAGCTGCGGTCGGGCGGCGCCGTGGTCTTCCACATCGAGGTGGCGGTGGCCCGTCGCGGGGAGGACCCGCAGCCCGGGCTGGCCGGCTTGCGCTCTCTCGCCGGCAACGACAAAGACCTCGAGGTGTACGCCGAGATCCCGCTGAGCTGGGGACTGCTGGCCGCCCTCGACACGGTGGCTGAGTGCCGCGCCGAGGGTCTGCGCCTGGCCCCGAAGTTCCGGGTCGGCGGGCTCGCGGCCGAGCTGTTCCCGACTCCGGTCGAGCTGGCCGCCGTGCTGTGCGCCTGCCGCGACCGGGAACTGCCGTTCCGGCTGGCCGCGGGGCAGCGGCACGCGATCCGGCACACCGACCCCGAGACCGGCTTCACGCACCACGGCTTCCTCAACGTGCTGGCCGCCTCGATCCTCGCGACCGACGGCGCCGAGGTGGCCGAGGTGGCCGAGGTGCTGGCCGCCACCCACCCGTTGCCGCTGGTCGAGCCGGCCCGGCTCCGGCGCGAAGATCCGCGGCCGCTGTTCGTCGGCTTCGGCGCGGCCAACGTGGTCGAACCGCTCACCGAGCTCGTCCGGCTCGGCCTGATCAACGGAGGCCGTCAATGAGTCGCTACGGCATCGAAAATCTTCCGTACGGCGTGTTCAGCCGGCCCCGCGAGGGCCCGCGTCTCGGCGTACGCCTGGGGTCGTCCGTCATTGATCTTTCGTCGCTCGGCGGCCTGCTCGACCAGCCCTCACTCAACCCGCTGATGGCGGCCGGACGGGCACAGTGGACGGCGGCGCGCGCGGCGATCGCCGAGCTCGTCGCGGCCGGGCCCGAGCGGATCCCGCTGAGCGAGGTGACGCTGCACCTGCCGTTCGAGGTGGCCGACTACACCGATTTCTACTCGTCGGAACAGCACGCGCTGAACGTGTCGGCGATCCTGCGGCCCGACTCGCCCGGCCTGCCCGAGCATTGGAAGCATCTGCCGATCGGGTATCACGGCCGGTCGAGCACGGTGGTGGTTTCGGGCACTCCGATCCGGCGGCCGTCGGGGCAGCTCGGGCCGGGCGTCTTCGGCCCCAGCCGGCGGCTCGACATCGAGGCCGAGGTGGGGTTCGTGGTCGGCGTGCCGGGGCGGCGGTTGCGAACGGAAGACTTCACCGACCACGTCTTCGGCATCACGCTGGTCAACGACTGGTCGGCTCGTGACATCCAAGCCTGGGAATATCGACCCTTGGGTCCCTTCTTGGCGAAATCTTTCGCCACATCGGTCTCGCCGTGGGTCGTGCCTCTCGCCGCACTGACCGCCCTTGATCATCCGCGGCAAGATCCACAGCCACTGACCTATCTCCAGCCCGCCGGCCCCGCCTACGACCTGCGGCTCTCGGTCGAGTGGAACGACACGCGGGTGAGCTCGCCGCCGTTCGCCTCGATGTACTGGACGGCAGCGCAGCAGCTGGCCCACCTGACCAGCAACGGCGCCTCGGTGCGCACGGGCGATCTGTTCGCCTCCGGCACCGTCTCCGGTCCGCGGCGCGACCAGGTCGGGTCGTTCCTCGAGCTCACCGTCAACGGCGCCGAGCCGGTGAAGCTTTCCGACGGCAGCACCCGCGGTTTCCTCGAGGACGGCGACAAGGTCACCATCGCCGGAACCGCGATCGGCGCGGCCGGCGTGGAAATCGGTTTGGGCGAAGTGACCGGAACCGTACTCCCCTAGTGCTGAGCGTCTTACCCTCGTAGCGTGTACGCGGGAGGTCACGCTATGTCGACGGTCGCGGTGACACGCTTGGTCGAGGCGCCCGTCGCCGCGGTCTGGCAGGTGTTCACTGATCTGGCTCGCCGGCGCGAATGGTTGTCGGCGGTCGCCGCCGTCGAGGTGCTCACCCCGGGCCCGTTCGGCGCCGGCGCCACCTGGCGCGAGACCCGCCGGATGGCCGACGGCGGCGAGATCACCGAGGAGTTCCGGGTTCTGGAGTGCGTGATCCCCGAGCGGTTCGTGGTCACCTCGCCCGGCATCGGCGCCGACTACCGCATGACGTACTCGTTCGTGCCCGTCGTCGCCGGCCGGCACAAGGGCGGCACGATGGTCACCGTCGTGCAGGACGGCAGCGCGACCGCGCCGGCCGGCCGTTTCCTCGCGCTGATCTTCGGCGGTCTCGCGGCCGGCACGGCCGAGGGCGCCCTCCGGCGCGACCTGGACGATCTGGCCGCCGCGGCCTGACATAGTCTCTGCTGGTGTCACGGGTGCTGCTGCGGTCGCTGTTCGCGCTGGTCGTGGCAGCCGCGGCGGTGCTGATCGGCTGGCGCGTCCTCAAACCGGCCGAGGTGCTGGCGACCGTCGCGCCGCCCTACCCGACCGCCCACGCGGAACATCCGCACACCACCGGCCAGCTCGGGATCGCCCCACTGATCGTCGGCGACAAGATCCGGGTCTACGCGTCGAAGCGTCAGGTCCGGGCCGACGCGCCGGTCGACGCCGAGACGGTCTACACCGCGATCTGGAGCTTCCGGCGCTGGCCCGAGCAGCTCTCCGGACTGGTCGCGTCGGGCGCGACGGTGGTCAGCCGCTGGTCGGACGGCGACCTCGTGGCGATCGACGGGGGTACCGGCAAGATCATCTGGCGGGTGTCCGGGCCCTCGGGGCCGGGCTTCGAGGGACATCGCACGGGTTCGGCCACCGTGTGGGCGCCGGCGGGCCTGCGGGTGGCCGGGCCGAGCGTGCTGGTCACGGCGGGTGGGCAGCTTTTCGCGTACGCGATGAGCACCGGAACCCCACTCTGGAGCGCGACCTGCGCGCAGGCCTTCACGACCGCCGCGGCTCAGGTTGTCTGCCCGTCGGGTGTCTACGACGCCGGCAGCAGAACGCCCGTCGCTTCGTTCCCGCCCGGGCCATACACGCCGGTGGGCTGCGATGTCGCCTCGTCGTCGTGCGCCGGGCTGCGCGACGGCAGCGGCCACGGCTGGCTCACCACCTCGCCCGAGCCTGTCCGCTCGGCGCCGCTCGATCGCCCCGACGCTACCGTCGCGGCCGGCCTGGTGGTCTCCGCCGACGGCCACGCGGTCGATGCGGTCACCGGCGCGGCGCGCCACGACTATCCCGCCGGCAGCCGGGTCCTCGGGGCCGCGGCCGGGCGCGTCGTGCTGCTCACGCCCGGCCGCACGCTGCTGCTGGCCGACCCGCGGACCGGCGCGGTCATCGCCTCGTTCCCGCTCGAGCTGGTGCGCGAGGGCACCAGGTGGGATCCCGGCCGCTGGCAGGTGACCGATCACCATATGGCGGTCGAGCGGCTCGCGCCGGACCGCCCGGATGATCCGGACACCCCCGGCTACTACTTCTCGGTCGACACCGTGGTCGTGGCCGCGCTGTGACTACTGTGGTCGCATGGCGGACCCGCGGGTGGTGCTGACCGGAATAGTCATGGGCGAGTCGGCCCGCTGGCACGAGGATCATCTGTGGTTCTGCGACTGGGTGGCGGGCGAGGTGATCCGTCTCTCCGACGGCGAGCCGACCGTGGTGGCCCGCATGCCCGGCCTGCCGTTCTGCATCGACTGGCTGCCCGGCGGCGAACTGCTGATCCTCGATGGGCCGGGCGCGCGGCTGCTGCGCGACGGCCAGGTCCACGCCGACCTGGGGCACATCGACGCGGCGCACCCGTGGAACGACATCGCCGCCGATTCGCGGGGCAACGCCTTCGTCAACAACATCGGCTATGACTTCCCGGGCGGGGCGCCGGCGCCGGGCATCGTCGCCGTAGTGACTCCCGGCGGCGCGGCCCGCCAGGTGGCTGACGGGCTGCTCTTCCCCAACGGCATGGCGGTCACGGCCGACGACGCCACGCTGATTGTCGCCGAGTCGCATGCCGCCCGGCTGACCGCTTTTGACATCGCTGCCGATGGCGGGCCGACCAACCGCCGGGTCTGGGCCGACCTGCCCGGCTCGGCGCCCGACGGCATCTGCCTCGATGCCACGGGTGCGGTCTGGTATGCCGACGTGCCCAACCAGCATTGCCGCCGGGTCCGCGAGGGCGGCGAGATCCTGGCTACGATTCCGCTGCCGGACGGCGCCTTCGACTGCGCGATCTCGGACGACCAGCGGACGCTGTACGCGGTGACCGCCGACTACACCGACCCCGAGGCGATGTTCGCGGGGCACACGGGCCGGCTCTTCGCCGCCGACCTGCGCTGACCCCGGCCGGCAGCGCCCACGGGAAGCCGGCCGCATCTGCCCACGATGATGAGTTGCCGTGAACGGCCCGGCCGGCGGTCAGGCGAGTTCCGGCAGCAGCCGTGTCCACGCCTCCTCGGCCGCTCCCGCGATCGGGCCGTCGTCGCCTAGTGCCGCCGGGACCACCGGCGGTGGCGCCGCCCGGTGCACCCGCATCAGGCCGGCCCGATAGGCCGCGTCGATCTCCGCCGGGGCCGCCGCCAGCAGGTCCACGCCGATGCCGCCCAGCGTCACCAGGTCGGCATCCAAGCCGTTCACCAGGCCGGCCATGCCGCGGCCCAGCGCGGCCGCGACCGTCCGCACCGCCGCGCGCGATGCCGGATCCGGCGAGGCGATCACGCGGCGGGCGTAGCTGACCGGGTCGGGCGGGGCGGGCTTGCCCAGCAGGCGAGCCAGGGCCGTGCCGTCCACCGCCGTGCCCCAGCAGCCGGTGGCGCCGCACGGGCAGGCCACCGCCGGGTCGCCGAAGGGCATGTGGCCGAACTCGCCGCCGGCGCCCCGGGCGCCGAGCAGGGCTCGGCCGTGGTCGACCACGGCGCCGCCCAGGCCGCCCTCGATGCGCAGGTGCAGGGCCACCGTCGCGTCCGCCGCGGCGCCTCGGTGGGATTCCGCGGTGGCGGCCAAGGTGGCGTCGTTGCCGGCGGCGAGGACATCGCCGGGCCACAGCGGGGTCAGGTCCACGTCGTCCCAGCCCAGGTTGCTCGCGGTCAGGCGCAGCGCGGGGGAGACCGTGCCGGGCAGCGACACGCCCATCGCGCGCAGTCTGCCGACGTACGCGTGCTGAAGTGCCTCGACCGCGGCCGTGACCGCGGCAGTCACCGCGACCCACGTGGCGCCGGCGTGCCGGCCGGTCGCCGAGGTCAGGCCCTTGCCGCCCAGCTCCACCACATCGACCCGCCAGGCCTCGTGGGTGATCGCCACGGCCAGCACCAGCGGGCCGGCGGGATGCGGCACGAGCACCGTCGTGGGGCGGCCGCGATTGCCGCTGGGTGCGGCCGGCGCCTCGGCGAGCAGGGACTGCTGCGCGAGGCGGGCGACGATCTCGGTGGCCGCGCCGGTGCCCACCCCCACCAGCCTCGCGGCGTCGGCGCGAGTGACGCCCGGGCGCGTGTGCGCGACCCGGAGCAGCTCGGTTGAGCGCGTCGTCACATCCCGTTCCCTTCTTTTGCTCTGATCAAGAGCTTAATCTGCGAGAGTGACCATGAACCGCCCGGCGCTGGCCGTCCTCGGGGCCTCCGCCTTCTGCTTCGTCACCGCCGAGACGCTGCCGGTCGGGCTGCTCCCGCAGATCGCCGACGGCCTGCACGTCGACGAGGCGCACGTCGGACTGCTGCTCACCAGCTACGCCGTGGTCGCCGCGATCAGCACCATCCCGCTGACCGCGCTCACCATGCGGGTGCCGCGGCATCTGCTGCTCGCGATCACCATGGCGATCTTCGTGGTCTCGCAGGGCGCGGCCGCCTTCGCGCCGACCTTCCTCGTGCTCGCGGCGACCCGGCTGGTCTGCGCGCTGGCGCACGGGGTCTTCTGGTCGATCATCGGGCCGGTCGCCGCCCGGCTCGCCCCGCCGGGACAGGCCGGGCGGGCGACGGCGCTGGTCTTCATCGGCAACTCGCTGGCGATCGTGGCCGGCGTCCCGGTCGGCACGGGGATCGGGCAATGGCTGGGCTGGCGGGTGGCGGTCGGCGTGGTGGCGGCGGGCGGCGCGGTCTGCGTGCTTCTGCTGCGGCGGGCGCTGCCCGCGCTCGACCCGCTGCCGCACGACCGCGAGACGCGCCTCGGCACCCAGCTGCGGGCCTCGGTGGCGATCATCCGCGATCGCCGGGTGGCGCTGCTCTGCGTGATCACCGGGATCCTGGTGGTAGGCCACTTCGCGGCCTACACCTACATCGCCCCGCTGGTGAGACGCGACGGCGGGTTGCAGGGCTTCGGCCTGAGCGCATTGCTTCTGGGGTACGGCGCGGCCGCGCTCGTCGCCGGATACGCGGTCGGCCGGCACATCGATCGGCGGCCCGGACCGGCGCTGACCCTGCTCCTCGCGGCGCTGGCCGTCGCGGTCGCCCTGCTCGCGCCGGTGCTCGGCCCGGTGCCGACCGTCCTCGCCGCGCTGCTGTGGGGCGGAGCGTTCTGCGCCATTCCGGTCTGCCTGTCCGCCACGGCGCTGCGCATCGCGCCGCGCGCCCGCGACGCCGCCTCGGCCGTGTACGTGGTGTCGTTCCAGATCGGGATCGGCGGCGGCGCGTTCGTGGGCGAGCGGTTCGCCTCGGCGGCCCTGCTCGGCGGGCTTCCGCTGCTGGCGGCCGGTCTGGCCCTGGTGGCGCTGGTGATGGTCGCGCGGGCCCGGGAGGTCTTCCCGGCCCGCCTGGAGGAGGCCGACCACCACCTCGCCGCCGCCCACTAGATCAGTCGCCCACTGGATCAGGCGAGCTGCTCGAGCGCGACCTCGGCGGCGGCCAGGAAGGCGTCGTTCTCCTCCGGGGTGCCGATCGTGACCCGTACACCGTCGCCCTGGAACGGACGCACGATCACCCCGCGGCCCTCGCAGACCGCGCCGAACGCCGCGGCCTGGTCGCCCAGGGGCAGCCAGACGAAGTTGGCCTGGCTCTCCGGCACGTTCAGGTGCAGTTTGCGCAGCGCCTCGGTGACCCGGGCCCGCTCGGCGACGACCAGGCCGCAGCGACGCTTGACCTCGCCCTCCTGCGCGAGCGCGGCCATCGCGGCGGCCTGCGCGACCAGGCTCGTCGAGAACGGCGTAAGCACCTTGCGGATGGCCGAGGCCACCTCGGGCTGCGCCACCAGGAAGCCCATCCGCAGGCCGGCCAGGCCCCACGCCTTCGACATCGTGCGCAGCACCAGCACGTTGGACCGGTCGGCGTAGGTGCCGATGCCGTCCGGCACGTCGGGGTCGGTCACCATCTCGCGGTACGCCTCGTCGAGCACCACCAGCACGTCGGAGGGCACCTCGGCGAGGAACCGGTCGATCTCGGCCTTGCGCACCGCGGTGCCGGTCGGGTTGTTCGGGTTGCAGACGAAGACCAGGCGGGTGCGCTCGGTGATCGCGTCGGCCATCGCCGCGAGGTCGTGGCCGTGGGTCGCGGTGTTCGGCACCCGCACGCTGGTCGCGCCCGAGCCGGCCGAGATGATCGGGTACGCCTCGAACGAGCGCCACGAGTAGACGATCTCGTCGCCGGGCAGGCAGGTCGCCTTCACCAGGATCTCGGTGAGCGCCACCGACCCGCAGCCGGTGACGATCCGGTCGGCGGCGACGCCGTACCGCTCGCCGAGCGCGTCGCGCAGCGCGACCGCGCCCATGTCGGGGTAGCGGTGCGAGTGGAGCATCGCGTCGGTCACCGCCTCGACCACGCCGGGCAGCGGCCCGTACGGCACCTCGTTGCTGGCGAGCTTGATCGCCTCGGCGATGCCGAGCTCGCGGGTCAGATCGGCGAGGTTGCGGCCGGGCACGTAGGCGGGAAGTCCGTCCAGGTCGGCGCGGGTGAGGCGGGTCATTTCAGGATCCTTTAGTCCGTTTTGCGCGGCGGCTGGGCCTTACGAGCTGCTGCTGCTGCTGCTGCTGCCGCCGCCGCCGCTGGTGGAGGAGGCGTCGACGGGTTGCCGGTCGTGCGGAGGCAGGGCGATGACGACCGTCCGGGCGGACTTGTCGTGGTACGCCTGCCGGAGCTGTTGGTCGAACACGGGTGAGAGCGAGTCGATGAACTGCAGGACCAGCCCGAGGCCGGCGCAGCCCCAGGCGGGAGTCCACAGGCCGAGGCGGGCCCAGCGGCCGAACGCGCGGCCGAAGCCGAGCGGCTCGGTGTTCTCGATCGCGACCACCTTGATGCGCATGACGCGTTTGCCGAGGGTCTGCCCGCTGCCGGCGATGGCCGGCGCCTCATAGAGCAGCCACAGCAGGGTGGCCACGATCAGCATGGCCCAGAGCAGGCCGTCCATCCGGGAGGAGGCCTGCGACGTGACCTCGGAGGCGTCGCCGCCGTTGGCCGCGGTGTTCCAGGCGTCGCGCAGGATGGGCCGGAACTCCTGCCACCACTGGTAGGCGAAGTAGCCGTTGACCACGACGTTGAGCAGCAGCACGGCGATGATGTCGAGCAGCCGGGCCACCAGGCGCGGGCCGAGACCGGCCAGGGCGAAGCCGTGCGGGCGCGCCTCGACGCGGTGGGGGTAGGCGGCCATCCGCATGGCGGGCGACATCTGCTGCCACCCGGGCGGCTGCTGCCATCCCGGTGGGCCCTGCGCGGGCGGCTGCCATCCCGCCGGGCCCTGTGTGGGTGGCTGGCCTTGCGCCGGCGGCTGGCCCTGCCCCGGCGGCGGGCCCTGTGCGGGCGGGGGCTGCCAGCCCGGGGGCGGCTGCCAGCCCGGGGGTGGCGGGGGCATCGGGCCCCAGCCCGGCGGCGCCTGCTGCTGCGGCGTCTGCTGCGATGGCGACACCGGCGCCACGGCCGGCTCGGGCGCCGGGGCGGGTGGGGGCTCCTCCTCGACCGGGGGCGGCCCGTCCGGCGGAACCGCGTCGGCCGGGATGGCCTTTCCGAGCCAGCCTTCACCGTCCCAGTAGCGCTGGGTGGTGGGGTCGGCCGGGTCCTTGTACCAACCGGCAGGCAACGAGCTCATGCGGAAACCTTAACCACCACGGTCTGAGCGGCCTTGTCGTGCAGGGTCTGCAGGTAGGGCTTGTCCCAGAGCTGCCACAACCCGTCGACATAGCTGAAGAACGGGACGAACATCCCGGCGACGTGCTGCACCAGGTAGCGGCGGGCCGCCATGCCGCGGGTCAGCCTGGCCGACGGGTCGATCGGCACCACCCTGATCTTCATGGCCTTCTTGCCGAGGGTCTGTCCGCTCCGGTGCATGAACTCGACCTCGTACAGGTAGTACACCAGCAGGTAGAGGACGAAGAAGCCGGCCTCGATGAGCAGCAGCGGCAGCCAGATCTGGTGGAGGAAGACGTTCGGGTCGTCGGTGGTCGGCCGGCCGGCGAGCGACAGGCCGAGCATGATGCCGGCCACGATCAGATAGACGAAGGCGACCGCGCCGACCAGCAGCGCGTCGATGATGTATGCGAGCAGGCGGGTTCCGAAGTCGGCGAGCGGCGCCCCCGCCGGGCTGATCGGCGGGGGTGGCCCGACCGGCACGTAGTAGTACTGCGGGTACGGGTGGGGCTGCGCCACCGCCGGATAGCCCGGCGGTGGCCCCGGAAGCTGGGTCACGCGGACAGTGTTACAGGTTCCCGCGACGCTCCTGCTCCCGCTCGATCGCTTCGAAGAGCGCCTTGAAGTTCCCCTTGCCGAAGCCGAGCGAGCCGTGCCGCTCGATCAGCTCGAAGAACACCGTCGGCCGGTCCTGGACGGGCGCCGTGAAGATCTGCAGCAGGTAGCCGTCCTCGTCCCGGTCGACCAGGATCCCGCGCCTCTTGAGCTCGTCGATCGGGGCACGCACCTCGCCGATCCGGGCGCGTAGCTCGGGATCGTCGTAGTACGAGTCGGGGGTGTTCAGGAACTCGACGCCGGCCGCGCGCATGGCGTCGACGCTGGCCAGGATGTCGTTGGTGGCGACCGCGATGTGCTGGGCGCCGGGGCCGCCGTAGAACTCGAGGTACTCGTCGATCTGCGACTTGCGCTTCGAGACGGCCGGCTCGTTGAGCGGGAACTTCACCTTGCGGTGGCCGTCGGCGACGACCTTGCTCATCAGCGCCGAGTAATCGGTGGCGATGTCGTCGCCGATAAACTCGGCCATGTTGGTGAAGCCCATGACCCGGCCGTAGAACTCCACCCACTCGTCCATCTTGCCGAGCTCGACGTTGCCGACGACGTGGTCGACGGCCTGGAAGTAGCGCTTCGGCTGGACGCCGGCCGCGATCGCGGCGGTGCGGTCGACGATCGGGGCGCGGGTCACGAAGCCCGGCAGGAACGGGCCGTCGTACCCGGAGCGGTCGACCAGCGAGTGGATGGTGTCGCCGTAGGTGGCGATCGCGGCGATCCGGACGGTGCCGTGCTCGTCCTTGAGGTCGTGCGGCTCGGTGACCCCGCGGGCGCCCGCGTTGATCGCGTGCAGGTAGGCGGCGTCGACGTCGGGCACCTCGAGCGCGATGTCGTGGATGCCGTCGCTGTGCTTGGTGACGTGGTCGGCGCCGGGCGCGCCCGCGTGCACGGCGCCGGTGATCAGGAACCGGGCCGAGCCGCTGACCAGCACGTACTCGGCGTGGTCGCGATAGCCCTGCTCGGGGCCGCGGTAGGCGACACAGGTCATGCCGAAGGCTGAGGAGTAGTAGTGGGCCGCCTGCTTCGCGTTGCCCACGAGGAACTGCAGGTAGTCGACGCCCTTGACGGGGAAGACGTCGGCCTTCGTTGTCTCGTGTTCCATCATCTGCGTCATGTTCAGAGGCTGCCCCTGCCCGTTTCAGTGGGCAATAGTCGATGTTTTCGCTGAGCAGTCTGCGCAACTCGTCCGGTAGCTTGCTTGGATGACCATGCAAGTTGTCCAGCTCGACCTTCTCGACGCAAGGCTGGTGGAACTGCTGGCGGCGGAGCCGCGCATCGGCGTACTCGAAATGTCGCGGCGTCTCGCCGTCGCTCGCGGAACCGTTCAGGCAAGGCTGGACAAGCTGATCGCGCGCGGCGCGATCAAGGGCTTCGGGCCCGAGGTGATTCCCGAGGCCATCGGGTACGGGGTGATGAGCTTCGTGACCCTCGAGATCAGCCAGCGGTACGGGCACCAGGCCGTGGCCGATCACCTGGCCGAGATCCCCGAGGTGCTCGAGGCGCACACGATCACCGGCAGCGGCGACGTGCTCTGCCGGATCGTGGCCCGCTCGAACGCCGACCTGCAACGGGTGATCGACCAGATCGTCGGCTACGAGGGCATCGTCCGCGCATCGACCATCATCGCGCTGGCCGAGCTGATCCCTTATCGCACGTTGCCGCTGGTGCGGGCCGCATCCGGCACATAAGGGATCGACACGGGCATATCGAGATCCATCGCGCGTGGGATTGACGTCGTTAGCGTGTCGCGCATGGCGTCGGGTGGCAGCCCCTGGAAGGGCTACGGGCTGGCCGCACTCGTGCTGGTCATCGTGCTCGCGACCACCGGCGTCTGGAACCCGTGGCCCAAGGTCTGGAACTGGATCAACACGAGCGAGCCGATCGCCGCGGGCGTCTCCCGCTGGCAGACGACGATCGGCGGCAGCCCGCAGAGCGTCACCATCGCCGGCGACTCGGTGATCGTCGAGTACCGCACCTCGGTCGAGGCGTACGGGCTGACCGCGGGCCTGCAGCTCTGGAAGAGCGATGCCGACTGGGCCGCCGTGGCCGGCGAGGGCAACGACGCCGTGGTGGTCACCGGCCGGCTGCTCGAAAAGGGCTACCAGGTGCTCGACCCCCGCAGCGGGGCGGTCCGCCGCACCGACACCCAGGCCAGCGCCGTCTGGACCTACCGCACCGGCATCCTCGACCTGCACTGCGCCAAGGGCGGCGACTGCGAGCTCACCGCCTGGGACATCAGGGGCACCGCGCGCTGGCGGGTCAGCACCGGCGGCATCGGCTTCGTGCTCGACGCCGCCAACCCCGACCTGCCCGACACCAACCCGCTCACCGCCAACGGCATCGACGACGACGTGGCCGGCCCGCGGGAGATGCCGGCCCTGATCGGGCTGCCCGACGACCGCAAGGTCCGGGTGATCGACACGGCGACCGGCAAGCTGGTGCAGACCGCCGAGCCCGCCGCCGATCAGCGCGTCGCGGTGACCGGCGGCCGGGTGCTCACGGTGACCGGCACGGCCGGCGACGGCACCTGCTATTACGGCGTGGTCGCCACCGACCCGCCCGGCGGCGGCACGGTCTGGAAGAAGGACGGGCTCAACCTGCGGACCGCGTCCAACGGTTCCGGCTGCAAGCAGGACCGCGACCCGGCCGGCGGCGAGGACGTGGTGCTCGGCGTCGACCCGGTCGGCAAGCAGGAGCTCATCGCGGCCCACGACGGGCGGGTGCTGTGGCACGGCGCCAAGGGCGAGGAGGTGCTCGCGATCAACGACGGCTTCGCGGTGATCCGCAGTGCCGACAAGGCGACCCTGCGTGGCTTCTCGATGGCCACCGGCGAGACCGCGTGGAGCCGCCCGGCCGGCACCGGGGCGTCCGCCGCGCTGACCCCGTACGCCGTGATCATCGTCACTACGAAGCCCAGCCGCGTCGCCGCGCTGTCGCCCTCGAGCGGCCACCTGCTCGCCGAGGTTCGGACAAGTGCCAAGATTTTCACGGCCGGACCCAGCGGAATGATCGCCGTCGACGGCCGCGACATGGCCTACCTGCCGTTTGCTTGACCGAACTGGTATGCGGCTCACGGCCGGAGCGGTTCGCATGACCGGGCGCCGCTGTCCTAGGCTTGCCCGTCATGAGCAGAGGCGCCGCATTCTCGTACTCGCCGCTGTTGCCGATCGGCGACGACCTGACCGAGTACCGACTGGTCACGGACGAGGGCGTGGACGTGGTCAACGGCCCCGGCGGGCGGCGGTTCCTCACCGTCGACTCGTCGGTGATGACCCAGCTCACCGCCGAGGCGATGCACGACATCGCGCACTTCCTGCGCCCGGCGCACCTGTCCCAGCTGCGCTCGATCATCGACGACCCCAAGGCGTCGCCGAACGACCGGTTCGTCGCGCTCGACCTGCTGCGCAACGCGAACATCGCGGCCGGCGGCGTGCTGCCGATGTGCCAGGACACCGGCACCGCGATCGTGATGGGCAAGCGCGGGCGGCACGTGCTCACCGACGGGCTCGACGAGGAGGCCATCGCGCAGGGCGTGTACCAGGCGTACACCCGGCTCAACCTGCGCTACTCCCAGCTCGCGCCGCTCACCATGTGGGACGAGCGGAACACCGGCTCCAACCTGCCGGCCCAGATCGAGCTGTACGCCGAAGACCCGGGCGGCCAGCCCGACGCGTACAAGTTCCTGTTCATGGCCAAGGGCGGCGGCTCGGCCAACAAGAGCTACCTGTACCAGGAGACCAAGGCGCTGCTGAACCCCGCACGCATGATGGAGTTCCTCGACGAGAAACTGCGGCTGATCGGTACGTCGGCCTGCCCGCCCTACCACCTGGCGGTCGTCATCGGCGGCACGAGCGCCGAGTACGCGCTCAAGACGGCCAAGCTGGCCAGCGCGAAGTACCTCGACAACCTGCCCCGGCACGGCACGATGTCCGCGCACGGCTTCCGCGACCTCGAACTCGAGGCGGCGGTGCTCGAGCTGACCCGCGACTTCGGAATCGGCGCGCAGTTCGGCGGGCGGTACTTCTGCCACGACGTACGCGTCATCCGCCTCCCGCGCCACGGCGCGTCGTGCCCGGTCGCGATCGCCGTCTCCTGCTCGGCCGACCGCCAGGCGCTCGCGAAGATCACGCCGTCCGGCGTGTGGCTGGAGCGCCTCGAGGCCGACCCGGCCCGCTTCCTGCCCGACGTCGAGCTCGACGAGGGCCCGGTCGTGAAGGTCGACCTCAACCGGCCGATGGCCGAGATCCGCGCCGAGCTGTCGCAGTACCCGGTGAAGACCCGCCTGTCGCTGACCGGCCCGCTGGTCGTGGCGCGCGACATCGCCCACGCGAAGATCTCGGAGCGCCTGGCGGCCGGCGAGCCGATGCCGCAGTACCTGCGCGACCATGCGGTGTATTACGCCGGTCCGGCGAAGACTCCCGAGGGCTACGCGTCGGGCTCGTTCGGCCCGACCACGGCCGGCCGCATGGACGCGTACGTCGAGCAGTTCCAGGCCGCCGGCGGCAGCCTGGTGATGCTCGCGAAGGGCAACCGCTCGGCCCAGGTGACCCGGGCCTGCCAGTCGCACGGGGGCTTCTACCTGGGCTCGATCGGCGGGCCGGCGGCGCGGCTGGCCCAGGACTGCATCCGCCATGTCGAGGTGCTCGAGTACCCCGAGCTCGGCATGGAGGCGGTCTGGAAGATCGAGGTGGAGGACTTCCCCGCCTTCATCGTCGTCGACGACAAGGGCAACGACTTCTTCGCCGAGGTCACCAAGCCCGTGCTGGCGATCGGCCGCCGCTAGCCGCAGTAGCCGGCTACCGGGGTCAGCCACTCGTTGAACTGGGCCTGGACCGTCTTGTTCAGATCGGTCAGGGATTTCACCCGGTCGAAGTAGCGGCGGTCGGTGGCGCTGCTCTCCAGCTTCGAGGCCGACACCTTGCCGGCCGCCTGGAAGTCGGGGTCCTGGGCCGTGGCCGTCTCCTTGCGGATTTTGGTCGCGGCCGCCTTCAACTGGCCGGCGGCGCTCGTCTCGGCCTTCTCGGCGTCGGCCGTCCGCTTGTTCTCCTTGTAGGTGACCATCTTGCCCATCGCGGTGCCGAAGGAGCGCAGCTCGATCGAGTACAGGGTCTGTAGCTTGTCGCAGACGAGCTTGGTGCTGGTCGAGTAGTCGGGCGCCGCCGAGGCGCTGGGCGCGGCGGTGGCCGCGGTGCGGGTGGGCGCCGCCGCCTCGGGGTCGGCCTTCGCGTCGCTGTCGCAGGCGGCGCCGGTCAGCAGGGCGCTGCCGGCGATCGCGGCCAGGATGGCGCGTCGCATGGGGTGATCCTTCTCGTCGGGTACGTCCGAACCCGGCCGACGTTACGTTCCGGCTCGGCCAACGTCCAACCCACAGTGATCATCACAATACGAACAGCCCGCCCGGCGTCTACGAGGCGGTGGGCCGGTTCGCCGAGTGCGTCGCGTCGGCCCAGGCGTCTCTGCGGCTGCGGGCACTGACCGGCGACGCCGACCGGGCCCGGGCGCCGCTGCACAACCTCGCCGGTGGGTGCGCGAGCGCCGGCTCGCCGGTGGTGAGGATCAAGTGCGGCCCGCGGCCGGGCGAGGGACGATGGTGGGGTGACTACCGAGCAGAGCGGCTACCGGGTCGAGCGGGACACGATGGGCGAGGTCCGGGTGCCGGCCGACGCCCTGTGGCGGGCGCAGACGCAGCGGGCGGTGGAGAACTTCCCGATCTCGGGGCGAGGGCTCGAACCCGGGCACATCGCCGCCCTGGCGCAGATCAAGGGCGCCGCCGCGCAGGTGAACGCGGCTCTCGGCGTACTCGATGACGATCTCGCCAAAGCGATTTCACGTGCAGCGGCGCATGTGGCCGCCGGGGGTTACGACGACCAGTTCCCGATCGACGTCTTCCAGACCGGGTCGGGCACGTCGTCGAACATGAACGCCAACGAGGTCATCGCGACGCTGGCGTCCCGGGAACTGGGCCGGCCGGTGCACCCGAACGACCACGTCAACGCCTCGCAGTCCAGCAACGACGTGTTCCCCTCCTCGATCCACCTGGCGGCGACCGAGGCCGTCGTGAACCAGCTGATCCCGGCGCTCGAGCATCTGCAGGGGGCGCTGACCACGAAGGCCGACTCCTGGGCGACGGTGGTCAAGAGCGGGCGGACGCACCTGATGGACGCGACGCCGGTCACCCTCGGCCAGGAGTTCTCCGGGTACGCGGCCCAGGTCGCCGCCGGCGTCGAACGGCTCCACGCCATGCTGCCCCGCCTGGCCGAACTGCCGCTGGGCGGCACCGCCGTGGGAACCGGCGTCAACACGCCGCCCGGCTTCGCGCCCGCGGTGATCGAGCGGCTGCGCGAGAGCACCGGCCTGCCGGTGACCGAGGCGCGCAATCACTTCGAGGCGCAGGGCGCGCGGGACGGCCTGGTCGAGGCGTCCGGCCAGCTGCGCGCGATCGCGGTGAGCCTCTACAAGATCGTCAACGACATCCGCTGGATGGGCTCGGGCCCGCGGGCCGGCCTGCGCGAGCTGCGCCTGCCCGATCTCCAGCCCGGCTCGTCGATCATGCCCGGCAAGGTCAACCCGGTGGTCCCCGAGGCGGTCCGGCAGGTCGCGG
Organism: Actinoplanes sp. NPDC051513; assembly: GCF_044454685.1. Classification (NCBI taxonomy): domain Bacteria; kingdom Bacillati; phylum Actinomycetota; class Actinomycetes; order Micromonosporales; family Micromonosporaceae; genus Actinoplanes; species Actinoplanes sp. NPDC051513. The sequence continues at coordinate 158,704 of NZ_JBITDW010000015.1, read as the reverse complement.
CCCAGGTCATCGGCAACGACGCGACCGTGGCGTTCGCCGGCACCCAGGGCGACTTCGAGCTCAACGTCATGCTCCCGGTGATGGCCCGCAACCTGCTCGAGTCGATCCGGCTGCTCGGCGCCGCGTCCCGGTTGCTCGCCGATCGATGCGTGGCCGGCCTCGAGCCGAACGTCGAGGTCGCGCTCGCGTACGCGGAGGGATCGCCGTCGATCGTCACACCCCTCAACCGCTTCATCGGGTACGAGGAGGGCGCCGCGATCGCCAAGGCCGCCCTCGCCTCCGGGCGCACCATTCGCGAGCTGGTGATCGAGCGAGGTCACGTGGCCGAGGGGCGCCTCACCGAGCAGCAGCTGGACGAGGCTCTCGACGTGCTCCGGATGACCCGCCCCTGACCGCGCTCGCTACCCTTGTACGGTGACGCTCCGCTTGTACGACACCGCGACCCGATCCGTCCGGGACTTCGTGCCCAAGACGCCCGGTCAGGTCGGGATCTACCTGTGTGGTCTCACCGTGCAGTCCACGCCGCACATCGGGCACCTGCGCTCCGCGGTGAACTACGACGTGCTGCGGCGCTGGCTGCTGCATACCAACCACGACGTCACCTTCATCCGCAACATCACCGACGTCGATGACAAGATCCTCGACAAGGCGACGGCCTCGGGGCGGCCGTTCTGGTCGATCGCGTACGCCAACCGTCTCGTCCTCGACGCCGACTACCGCGGGCTCAACGTTCTGCCCGCGACCTACGAGCCGCTCGCGACCGGGCACATCCCCGAGATGCACGAGTTGATCGCTTCGCTCATCGATCGCGGGCACGCCTACCCGGCCGCGGGCGGAAACGGTGATGTCTACTTCGACGTCCCGTCGTATGCCGAATATGGCGCTTTGTCGGGTCAGAACCCCGACGACATGCGCCCGCCGACCGACGGCGGCGAGCCCGACAAGCGCGACTACCGCGACTTCGCATTGTGGAAGGGCGTCAAGGCCGACGAGCCCGCCGACGGCTCCTGGCCCTCGCCGTGGGGCCGTGGCCGTCCCGGCTGGCACATCGAGTGCTCGGCGATGGCCCGGCGCTACCTCGGCGACGAGTTCGACATCCACGGCGGCGGCCTCGACCTGACCTTCCCGCACCACGAGAACGAGATCGCCCAGTCCCGCTCGGCCGGACTGCCGTTCGCGCGCTACTGGGTGCACCACGCGCTGCTCAATCTCGGCGAGGCCAAGATGAGCAAATCGCTGGGCAACGTGATCGACCCGGCGGCGGTGCAGGCCATGGGCATCCGGCTGGTCGAGCTTCGCTACTACCTGGGCACCCCGCACTACCGCTCGCGCATCGACTACTCCGACGACGCGCTGCGCGAGGCCGCGGTCGCCTACCGGCGCATCGAGGGGTTCGTGCAGCGGGCCGCCGAGGTGGTCGGCCCCGGCCGCCCCAAGGACGTGCCGCCGGCGTTCGCCGCGGCGATGAACGACGACGTCAACACGTCGGCGGCGCTCGCCGTCGTGCACGACACGATCCGCGAGGGCAACACGGCGCTCGCGGCCGGCGACGAGACCGGCATCCGTGGTGCGCTCACCGCGGTACGAGCCATGCTGGGTGTGCTCGGGCTCGACCCGCTCGACCCCGCGTGGGCCGGCGGCGAGACCAAGAGCGACCTCAAGCCGGTGGTCGACTCGCTGGTCAAGCTCGCGCTCGAGCAGCGGGCGCAGGCACGGGCACGGAAGGACTGGTCGGCTGCCGACTCGGTCCGTGATCAGCTCAAGAACGCGGGAATTCAGGTGGAGGACACTCCGGCCGGGCCGCGCTGGACGGTAGGAGAGCACTGATGCCGGGTAATTCCCGAAATGTGAGCAAGCGGGTCGTGTCCAAGAAGGGCGCGGCCGCCGGCTCGGGCGGCAAGAACAGGGCCGGTCTCAAGGGCCGGGGCAAGACCCTGCCGGCCGACGAGCGTCCCTGGCACAAGGGCTACTCGGGCACCGAGAAGCTACCCGAGAAGACGGCCCGCAAGCAGGACAAGGAGCGCCGGGCCGCGGCCGCCGAGGGCCGCGCGCCCAAGATCGGCATGCCCGGCTCCAAGGACACGACGTGGGGCCGCGGCGGGCGCAACACCGGCCGGCCGATGCAGCAGCAGCGGGCGGGCGGCAAGCTGCCCGGGCGCGGCGGGCCGCGGGTCGCGCCCGGTCGTCGCTCCAACCCCACCCGGGAAGGGCCCGAGCTGCTGCTCGGCCGCAACCCGGTGGTCGAGGCGCTGCGTGCCGCGGTGCCGGCCACGGCGCTGTACGTGGCGCAGGGCATCGACATCGACGAGCGGATCACCGAGATCATGCGTACCGCGGGCGACCGTGGCATCCCGATCCTCGAGATCGGGCGCCACGAGCTCGACCGGATGACCGGCGGCGTGCTGCACCAGGGCATCGGGCTTCAGGTGCCGCCCTTCGCGTACGAGGACTTCGACGACCTCATCGCCGCGTCGCTCGAGCAGACCGCCCCGCTGCTGGTGGCGCTCGACGGGGTGACCGACCCGCGCAACGTGGGCGCGGTGATCCGGTCGGTCGCCGCGTTCGGCGGGCAGGGCGTGTTCATGACCGAGCGCCGGGCGGCCGGCATCACGGCCACGGCCTGGCGCACCAGCGCCGGCGCCGCGGCCCGGGTCCCGGTCTCCCAGGTGGTCAACCTGACCCGGGCGATCAAGACGGCGCAGAAGGCCGGCTTCACCGCGATCGGCCTCGACGCCGACGGCGAGACCGACCTCTACCAGCTCGAGGCGGCGATCGGGCCGCTGATCGTGGTGGTCGGCTCCGAGGGTCGCGGGCTGTCCCGCCTGGTCGGTGAAACCTGTGACCTGCGGGTGAGTATCCCGATGGCCTCCGATGTGGAGTCGCTGAACGCATCGGTCGCGGCGGCCGTGACGCTGGCCGAGGTGGCCCGGCGTCGCACGTACGGTCAGTAGTACGCACGCAGCTCGTCGCCGTCGGTGGTGAACAGCCGTCCACCGGCGACGACGGCTGGGTGGTCGACGCTGCCCGAAATCCCGGATTTTTCCGGACGGCCCGTGGCGGCGTCCACGATCGCGAGCGTGGCGGCCCCGACGGCGTCCGGGTTCGCGGGGCTCGCGGCGTCCGGGTTCGTGGGGCTCGCGGCGTCCGGGTTCGTGGGGCTCGCGGCGTCCGGGTTCGCGGCGTTCGCCGCGTAGAGCAGCCCGCCGGCCCGAACCGGCCGTCCCGCGACGCCGTGCAGGTGAATCGACCAGAGCTTATGGCCGGTCGCGGCGTCCAGGCATTCGACGCTGCGGGCCCGGGCGAAGTAGACATGCCGGCCGTCGGAGGTCACCTCGGCGGCCTGCAGCGGGCTGGCCCAGAGCACCCGGCCGGTGGCGGCGTCGACCGCGGACAGACCGGGCCCGCCGACGTAGAAGCGGGTCCCGGCGGGGTCGCTGCCGACGGCGTACCAGTTGTTCTTCGTCCGCCAGAGCGTCCGTCCGTCGGCGATCGAGACACCCATGGCGCCGCCGCCCGCGCCGCGCAGCAACACCCGGCCGCCCGCCGGTACCAGGCCGTCGCCCCGATCGCCGCGCCGCAGCCATCGGAAACGTCCGTCGGACACGCCGTACGCGATGGTCGAGGCGAGCCCGTCCTGGTTGCTGTCGAGCGCGATCGTCCCCCGGTCGATGCGCATGTCATAGCTGAACTTCGCCAGCCCCGCGGCCCAGAGCCGGCGCCCGGTGGCCGGGTCGTACGCGGTGAGATGGCTTTCGTATTCGGCCGGGAGCGCGCACTCGGAGGAGAGCATCAGCAGCCGCCCGTCGGCGATCGCGAGGCGCCGCACGGTGGTCCGGGGCAGGCCGAGGTGCCAGCGGCGGGCGCCGGTGGCCGGGTCGTAGGCGCCGATGCCGCCCGGGTCGGTGGTGAAGAGCCGCCCGCCGGCGAGCACCGGATCGGCGCCGGTCTCGCACCGGGACGGCCCGTGCGCGGGGAGTTTCCAGCGTTCCCGGATCCGGTCGATCGTGCCGGCGTTGAGCCTCGACTCGTTCGGGTTGTAGTACGTGCTGCCCGGCCCGTAGCCCGGCTGGGGCCACTCGGACGGCGACGCCGCGGCGGCCGGCGCCGGAACGAGCACGAGCACGGCCGCAACGGTGTAGACCTTGATCTTCATACAAAGATCAACGACGCGACGCCAGGTCCGGCGGACGGCCGGCCTGGCGTCGGGTCAGATTCGGATCAGAACTTGCCCTTGGCCACGTCCGCGAGGGTTACGCGGGTCACCGTGTAGTTGATGGTCACGCCGTCGCTCGAGTACTTGATCGGCAGCCCGGTCGCGGCGTCGACGGTCAGCGTCTCCGCGGTCATGGTGGCCGGCGTGCCGGCGGTCAGGTTCAGCACCGCCTGCCCCCGGTAGGTGCCCTTGGCCACCTTGACCTCGGGCATCTGCCCGAGCAGCCGCAGCACGCCCGCGCGTACCGCCGGGCTGCCGGCGCCGTCGCGCAGAGCGTCCATCGAGTTGTTCCAGACCCAGTTGTCGGTCGTGTTGAGCTGGGGGAAGGTGGCGCCCTTGACCTTCTTGAGGATCGCGGCGTCGGTAGGCGTGGGTGGCACCACGCCCGGACCCTCGAGCGTCGGCTTGACCTTGGGGTTCTTCGGAACGTACGCCCAGGCCATGTCCTTGCGAGCCGCGTTCAGATCGCCGTTGGCCGCCTTCTTGGCCGCCGCAACCGCCTTGATCCGCCCGGCTTCGTCGGCCTGCTTGTGCCCGCCCTTGACTTGTCCCGGCAGCCCGCTCTTCTTCTTGGCGAAGAAGTACGTCCCGTTGTCCGCGTGCAGGTCCCAGACGTCGACCTTGAGCCCGTTGTCGTAGACCTGGTCGCGCAGCAGCAGCGTCGCGTCGCCCTTCGGCTGCTCGGCCTTGCTCAGGTACCCCACGAGCTGAACCAGCGGCGTCTCCTGCGCAGGCGCAACGGTCCCAGCCGTAGCCGGCAGCGCGGCGGCGTTACCGGCTACCGGCGCCTGGGTCCCACTACCGCTGGTGGCAACCGCCACGGCGGCCACCGCGGCGGCCGCGAAGCTGACCCCCGCGCCGACCCGCCACACCATCCGGCCGCGCCCCGGCTTGCGCTCGTGGCTCTGAACCTGCTCGCTTACGTGCTTCATGTCAGTCACGTCCAGCAAGACCCACGAGAAACACCCAGGGTTGTCAGCAACCCGAAAACCTTTGCTTGAGCCTCCTGTCGGGCTCGAACCGACGACCTCCCGTTTACAAGACGGGTGCTCTGGCCAGCTGAGCTAAGGAGGCGAGGGGGCCAGCATATCGTCTCGTCACTTTGGGACTCGCCTTGGCAGGTGGCGTAAAAAGCTTTACGTTTACAGCGCTGTTCCTCCACTCGGATCGTCCGGCACGTTCCTGCCGGTGGAAAGGAAGTCGCTTCACCATGGCTACCGTCACTTATGACCACGCTTCCCGGATCTATCCCGGGTCTGAGCGTCCCGCCGTCAACGAGCTCAACCTCGAGGTCGGCGACGGCGAGTTCCTGGTTCTGGTCGGCCCCTCCGGTTGCGGCAAGTCCACGAGCCTGCGCATGCTGGCCGGCCTCGAGGACGTCGACAAGGGCCGCATCCTGATCGAGGGCAAGGACGTCACGAACCTCCCGCCGAAGTCCCGCGACATCGCAATGGTCTTCCAGAACTACGCGCTGTACCCGCACATGTCGGTGTACGAGAACATGGCCTTCGCGCTGAAGCTGCGCAAGACCTCGAAGGCCGAGATCGACCGGCGGGTGAAGGAGGCGGCGGCTCTTCTGCAGCTCGACGAGTACCTGTCCCGTAAGCCGAAGGCGCTTTCCGGTGGCCAGCGCCAGCGTGTCGCGATGGGCCGGGCGATCGTCCGCGAGCCGCAGGTGTTCCTCATGGACGAGCCGCTGTCGAACCTCGACGCCAAGCTCCGTGTTCAGACCCGTTCGCAGATCGCGACGCTGCAGGCCAAGCTGGGCGTCACCACCGTCTACGTCACGCACGACCAGGTGGAGGCCATGACCATGGGCCACCGGGTCGCGGTCATGCTCGACGGCGTGCTCCAGCAGGTGGACACCCCGCGGACGCTCTACGACGCCCCCGGGAACGTCTTCGTGGCGGGCTTCATGGGCTCCCCGGCCATGAACCTCAAGACCGTTCCGCTGACCGAGTCGGGCGCGAAGTTCGGCGCGATGGCGGTGACGCTGACCCGCGAGCAGGTCGCGGCGGCGCAGAACACCGGCGGCAAGGTCACGATCGGGTTCCGCCCCGAGGCGGCCGATCTGGTGTCCGAGGCCGAGGGCGCGCTGCCGATCGTCGTGGACCTGGTCGAGGACCTCGGCTCGGACGCGAACGTCTACGGTCACGCCGACCTGGAAGATGGCTCGGAGCGCTTCGTGGTCCGCACCGACCGGCGGCACATGCCCTCGATGGGTGAGACCGTGTACGTGAAGCCGCAGGTGGCCGCCATCCACGTCTTCAACGCCGAGACCGGACAGCGCATCTGAGTTTGGTGAAGTGCGGGCGGTCCTCCTTCGGGAGGGCCGCCCGTTTCGCCTACTTGGCGAAGGTCTGGAGCACGAAGTCCTTCTCGGCGACGCAGGCGAGCGTCGATTTGTCCCAGGAGCAGGTGTCGGCCCGCACGTCGATGAGCGAGCCGAGCGGGACCGCGTCGTCGCCGATGTGCCGGCCGTAGAGCGCCGTCTCGCCGGGGGAGCGGCTGAGCGGCTTCGAGAACTCGAGGATGTTGCCGGCGTCGAGCCGGGCCGCCTCCCCGGTGTGCGTCCAGATCTTGTGGCCGGCCGAGTCGAGCAGCGTCATCTCGGAGTTGGTCGTGGTGACCAGCACGGACTCGCCGACGGGCACCAGGGTGTCGGTGTTCGGCAGCGGGTAGCGCCACAGCTCCTTGCCGTCGGCCACGTCGAGAGCCACGACGGTGGCGGTCTTGCCGTCGTAGCCGACCTCCTCGTCGAAGCAGACGCGGTCGTCACCGCAGGGCGCGACGTACTTCATCTGGCTGTTCGGCGTCTGGACCGCGTACAGCACCGGCGAATCCCCGAACTTGCCCAGGTCGTACGCGACGATCTGCTTGTCGTCGGGCCGGAGCACGATGAGCCGCCCGTTGTGCGCGACCACCTCGTCGTTGGGCTCGGCCACGTTCTGCCGCGAGGCCACGACCTTGCCGGTGTCCGCGTTGATGACCCGGGCGGACTTGTCGGCGGCGATCTGCACGATTCGCGGGTCGTCGGCGAGGTCGGGCTGGTAGGCGCGGCCGAAGACCGTGGCGGGCCCGTTCAGGTCTTTGGGTGTGGTCAGCGCGAGCACGTTGGTGTCGGTCGGGTAGGTGGTCTTGGGGTCGTCGAGCGACCAGCGCTGCCGGCCGTCGGAGAGCCGCAGGCCGATCAGCTTGTGTCCCTCGCGGTCGGCGACCACGGCGGTGCCGCCGGCGAAGAGCACGACGTCCTGGCTGCCGATGGTGCGCTCCCAGAGCACGGCGCCGCCGCCGTCGGCGCCGAGCACCACGAGCCGGCGGGTGCTGTTGTCGGAGTTGGTCTCGCTGAACAGGGCGATGCCGACGGGCAGCGCGACCATCGATTTCCAGCCGCCCTTGGCCGTGCCGGCCGCCGTGCTGGTGGACCAGAGGGGCTTCGTGTCGCCCAGGCGCATCGCGACGACGCCGACCGCGCCGGTAGAGCTGTCGGAGCTGGCGAAGTAGACCCGGTCGCCGAGGATCTCGGCGTCGGACCACTCGGAGCTGACCGGGACGACGGCGGAGGCGCGGGTGGGCTCGCTGAGCGGCCGGTAGTCGATGGCCCGGTTTCCGGACCAGAGATACCAGGCCAGGGCGCTGCCTGCGGCGAGCGTGAGAGCCACGGCCGCGGCGATTATCGCGTAGGGGCGTTTGCGGAGTCCCCGGCGCGCCGGGGTCGCTTCGGGGGTGGTTGCGCCCGGGACCCAGCCGCCGGGCTGAGCGTGCGGTGCCGGGTCGTGCGCCGAGCCGGGGCGGGCGACGCCCTGCTGGTGGGCCGGTGGCCCGGCCGGGGACCAGCTGCCGGCCTGCTGATAGCCGGTGTGGTGGGCGCCCGGCTGTTGGTGACCGCCGGTCTGGTGAACCCCGGTCTGGTGACCGCCGGGCTGCTGGTGAACGCCGGGTTGCTGGTGGGCACCGAACGGCGGCGGCGAGGTCGACCTCGGCGGCGAGGAGACCGGGCCGGGTGGCGGGGAGGAGACCGGGCCGGGCGGCGGCGAGACAGGGGTGAGGGGCGCAACGTGGCCCGCGGCCGCGAGGGCAGCCGCTTCCCCGGTCGCCCAGGGGTCGACGGGCTCAGACTTCAGCCGCTCGTCGGCGATCTCGTCGGGAGTGCGGGCTGCCGGCGGCCGCTCGTATGGGCGCGCCGCGGGCGCGTGCTCAGGCGGCCTTGACGCCGGCGTGTGCGCGGGTGGCCCGGATGCGGGCGTGTGCGCGGGTGGCCCGGACGCGGGCGCGTGCTCGGGCTCGCGTGCCGCCGGCACTGGCGTCGGCGACCCGGGGGTGGCTGCCGGCTCGGCTCGCGTGTCGGTGATCGGAGGGGCTGAATCGTGCAGCGTCGGCGCGCGGGAGGGGGTCGCTGCGTTGCTGCCCGCCGCGGCGCCTTTTGCCGAGGGAAAGCCGCCCGAGGAGGCGTTGGCCGTGGAGTAGCCGGACGCGAGGATCGAGCCCTCGGCGACGGGGAGCTCGGGCTGCTCGAGCACGGTCGGGGCGATGCCCAGCCCGGCGTGCAGCAGCCGGGCCACCATCGGCACCCGCGACGAGCCGCCCACCAGGAACAGCCCGGCCAGGTCGGGCGCGCGCAGGCCGGCCGCCTTGAGCACCGCGGCCGCCTCGGCCACGCCGCGCCGTACCAGCGGGTCGATCGCGGCCTCGAGCTCGTCGCGGGTCAGGTGTACCGCGTGCTCGACGCCGGGCACCGGGACCGGGGCGAACGAACCGCGGGACAGCATCTCCTTGGCGCCGCGCACGTCTTCCCAGAACTGGCGGCGGGCTCGCCACTCGGCGAGCGTCACCGGCTCGGTCAGCCGCCGCCACGCCTCGGGCTCGGCCCCGGCCAGCGTCTTGCCGAGGTGCTCGACCAGCACCGCGTCGAAGTCGAGGCCGCCGAGGTCGTCGGCGCCGCCCGAGGCCGTCACCGAGAAGCTCGGGCGCCCGCCCGCGCCGGGGCCGTCGTTGCGCACCACCGCCACGTCGAGCGTGCCGCCGCCGAAGTCGAAGACCGCGAGCGACGCGCCGGACGGCACCGGGCGGCGCAGCACGCCGGCGAAGTAGCGCGCGGCGGCGACCGGCTCGGGGACCAGCCGGGACCCGGGCGGCCACCCGGCCTTGCCGAGCGCCTCGGTGAGCACCGCGCGGCGGGGAGCGCCCCAGGCCGCCGGATGGGTCAGGATCGCCGGCGGCAGCTGGCCGGCGGTGGCGACCGCCTCGCGGGCGACCGCGCCGAGCAGGGCCGCGAACAGGTCGGCGACCCCGATTGTCGTCTCGCCCAGCTGCACCGAGCCGGCGTCGACGTGGCGCTTGGGGTTGGGCTCGAGCCGGCCGGGCTCGGCCTGACCGAGGCGCAGCGCGTCGGCGCCCACGTGCAGACGGCCGGTGGTGTCGAGATAGACCGCCGAGGGCAGAAGCGGCTTGCCGTCGAACAGCAGCGGCCGGGTGCGCCCGTCGGGATGGCGCAGCATGGCGACCGTGTGCGAGGTGCCCAGGTCGACGCCGAGCACGAAGCCGTCGATGTCGGTCACCCTGCTGTCCCTTCAGCTACCCGCCTCGGCCCCGTCATGCTACGACCCGCCTACGACACTCCCGTGGCCGCATCGCACCCTGGCAGACCGCGACGAGCAGCGCCATCGCCTCGTCGGCTCCGATCTCGGCGGGCATACCAGGACAACTCGCGATCGCCCAGGCGATGGGAGCATGACCCGGCCGTGACCAACGGTGCTTAAAGTGCTCCGCATGCGCATCGAACGGATCTTGAGCTGCGACGCGGTGTCCGCCGCGGCAGACCTCTTTGATGCGCCGCCGATCCCGGCGGCCACCGAGCTATTTCTCGCGCAACCGGGGCATCATCTGCTTTTCGCGTACGACGAGAGCGGCCGCGCGGTCGGCATGATCTCAGGTGTCGAGATGACCCATCCGGACAAGGGCACCGAAATGTTCATCTACGAGCTCGGCGTCGCGCCGGCCGCCCGCCTCCAGGGCATCGGGGCGCGGCTGGTGGCCGAACTCGGCGTGATCGCCCGCCGCAACGGCTGCTACGGCATGTGGGTCGGCACCGAGGTCGACAACGACGCGGCGCTGGCCACCTACCGCCGGGCGGGCGCCACCGACGAAGCGTCGTTCACGCTGCTCAACTGGGATCTGATCGACGGAGGGGCCGATGTCTGAGCAACCGAAGCGGCGGTTCCTCACGCCGATGGTGGGCCGGTCGTCCGACGAGCGGTTCCGCGTCTCCACCCCGCTCGAGCTCTTCTTCGACCTCTGCTTCGTGGTGGCCGTGGCCCAGGCCGCCACGCCGCTGCACCACAGCATCGCCGACCACCACGTGCTGGACGGCCTCCGCGGCTACCTGATGGTCTTCTTCGCCATCTGGTGGGCGTGGATGAACTTCACCTGGTTCGCCTCGGCCTACGACACCGACGACGACGTCTACCGGATCACCACATTCGTCCAGATCGCCGGCGCGCTGGTGCTCGCCGCCGGGGTGAGCCCGGCGTTCGAGCAGACCGACTTCCGGATCATCACCATCGGGTACGTGATCATGCGGCTGGCCCTGGTCGCCCAGTGGCTGCGTGCCGCCAAGTCCGATCCGCAGCGCCGCCACACCGCCCTGCGCTACGCCGTCGGCGTTTCCGCGGTCCAGGTGCTCTGGTTGCTGCGGCTGGCCGCTCCCGAGTCGTGGCCGGTCGTACCGATCTTCGTGCTGCTGGTGCTCCTCGAGCTGGCCGTGCCGATCTGGGCCGAGCGCGCCCCCGGCGGCCCGACCAGCTACCACCCGCACCACATCGCCGAGCGCTACGGCCTGTTCACCATCATCGTGCTCGGCGAGTCGGTGTCGGCTGCGACGATCGCCTTCCGCGGCGCGCTCGACGAGGGCGAGCACGTCGCCGGGCTGATCCGCCTGGCCGTGGCCGGCCTGGTGATCGTCTTCGCGCTCTGGTGGCTCTACTTCGACCGCTCGGCGCACAACCTGCTCAACTCGCTGCGCACGTCGATCCTGTGGGGCTACGGCCACTACTTCATCTTCGCGTCGGCCGCCGCGGTCGGCGCCGGCCTCGGCGTCTCGATCGACCACATCACCGGCCACGCCGAGATCTCCTCGGCGATGACCGGTTACGCGATCGCCGTACCGGTGGCGATCTATCTGTTCTTCGTCTGGCTGCTGCACATCCGCCCGCACCAGAGCGGCCCGATGCTGGCCGCCTTCCCGGCGGCAGCGGTGCTGGCCCTGCTGACCCCGCTCGTCCCGGGCACGTTGGAGCTGCTGTCGGTCCTGCTGATCGCCCTGGTCGCCGTCAACGTGACACTGGGCCGCCGCGTCCCCGACCGGGTCGGCTAGGAGACCACTGAACAATCCCGGTTTTCGGGGAGGGTCTTGGTTGGGGTGACGGGGAAGGTGTCTCAGGAGGCCGTCGAGCGGCGGTAGGTCACAGCGTGTGGCTGGACTGCGAGTTTGGCTTTCCCGTCATTGGGGCGGTTTAGGGCGGGATGCGGGCGGGTGGGTGGTGCCGGTCCGGGTGGTTCAGGTCAGGGCCCAGCCGGTGGGCTGGTGGGTGAGGCCGAGGTTGAGCAGTCGGCGCAGGTTGAGGGCGGCGATGCGGGTGCGTAGCCACCAGGCGTTCGCGGTGGTGCCGTGGTAGCGCAGTTTCCGGCAGCGGCCTTTCGGGCCGATCAGCCAGGCGATGGAGCGTTCGACCATGGGCCGGTGCCGGCGGTAGGTGTGGCGCAGGGCCGGGTTGGTGGCCCATTCGCGGCGGGCGGCGCGCAGGATCTGGTCGTGTGGGTGCAGGCTGATCGACCGGCCGGTCTTGGCGGTGGTGCACCGTGCGCGCAGGGGGCAGCCGCGGCAGCCGGCGCCGAAGGTGGCGGTGCGTTTGCTGGTGAGCCGGCGGACCAGCCCGTTCGGGCAGGTCACCGTGCCGGCGGTCTGGTCGACGGTGAAGTCGTCGATGGTGAACCCGCCGGGCACTGCGGGACGCAGCGGCGCGGGTTTGATGATCGCGGTGTGACCCCCCTCGGTCAGCGCGGTGCGGGCCTCGCCGGTGCCGTAGGCGGTGTCACCCAGAACGTCGCATTCCTGGCCGGGCGTGATGCCGGGGTCCTGGCCGAGCAGGCCCAGGCCGACCACCGCTTCGTGGTTGTCCGCGCCGGCGGCCTCGGTCAGATCAGCGCCGGTGAACAGGCCGGTGTCCGGCTCGATGACCACGTGGCCTTTGAACCCGTCTTGGCGGTGGTGGACGGTCTTGTGCACGTGCCGGGCCTGCGGATCCACCGTCGAGATCACCCGTTCCGGGGCGACCCGGCGGGCGATGCGCCACCGGCCGTCGGTGCCATCCGAGCCCTCGGCCGGCTCCACGTCCTGCCCGGCGACCAGCGCCAGCAGGGCCACCGCTTGAGCGGCCGGTTCGTCCAGTTCGACACCGGCGAACGCGTCGATGACGGTGAGCGCGTCGACCACCAGCGCCGACACCAGCACGTCGCGGGCACTCTTGTCGTCCCAGGCGATCCGCGGCTTGCCCGGATCGTCCCAGTCATGCGCGTGACAGCGCTCCGCGATCACCTCGGCGGCGCCGGGGACCTCCCGCCGGACCCGGCGCATCGCGGCGATCAACTGGGTGATCGTGTCCTGGGTGGCGACCGCGTCGTCGGAACACCACCGAATCCAAAGCCCGGCGAGTCTTGCCCTTCAACACGCCGGTCTGCGCGACGACCTCCCGGACCGCGTCGAAGATCCGATCCGGCCGCTCGCAGGCCCGCAACCGGTTACGCCACACCGTCAACGTCGTCGGGTGGAAACCCGCGTGGTCGATCGGCAGCCCACACGCCACCTTCCACCGCAAATCACACCGCACCGCCTGGACCGCCTCGGGATCCGAGTAGTCCTGCAAGGTCTGCAGCACCAGCACCGACGCGATCACCGCGCCCGGCAGCGACGGCCGGCCCCGCCCGGACGGGAACAGATCCGCGAACATCCCGTCCGGGAACAACACCTGCCGATGCTCGGCCAAAAGCGCGTACACACTGCCCGCCGGCACCAGATGCCCGACCAGCGCCGCAGTGTCCATCAACACCGGCTCGGAACCTGAACGACCTTGCATCTACCTATTATCGATCAAACCCGATCAAACCCGGGATAACGACGCGCGGATTATTCAGTGCACTCCTAGACAGCGCCGGCGGCTGTGGACGGCGGCGGAAAATTGTCATACCTGGCTGCTTTGCTGGCCCCACCCACGAGGGCGGGGTGGCGTGGCGTCCACCCCACCCACGAGGGCGGCGTGGTGTCAAGCCCACCCACGAGGGCGGGGTGGTGTCAAGCCCACCCACGAGGGCGGGGTGGTGTCAAGCCGACCCACGAGGGTGGGGTGGTGTCGTCAGAGCCCGAAGGCGCCGCCCTCGACCAGGATGAGCAGGCCGAGGCCGATCAGCACGATGGGCAGCAGGATGTGCCCCCACCGGCTGAGCGCCTTCGCGATCACCGGCCGGGTCGCGAAGAACCGGCCGGCCGCCACCCACACCGCGACCAGCGCCAGGAAGACGACCACGTAGACGCTCATGCCGGCGGCGCCCGCGGTGGCGAAGACCGGCACGTACACGCCGATGTTGTCGCCGCCGTTGGCGAAAGTCACCGAGGCGACCTCGAGGATCCCGGGCGCCTTGTCCGCCGTCTTCGCGTCGTCGCCGAGGTCGGCGCGGCGCCGCCAGGCCTGGACCGCGGACTTGATGCCCAGGGCCAGCGGAAGCAGGCCGAGGTAGGGGATGATCTCGTCGGGCAGGAAGGTGGCGCCGAACGCGGCGGCCACGGCCACCGCGAGGATCGCGGCGAAGCCGAGGTACTGGCCGGCGGCGATGTTCCGCGTCGTGCTGCGGTGTCCGGCGCCCTGGGCGAAGAACAGGGCGAGCACCACGATGTCGTCGACGTTGGTGACGGCGAACAGAACGACGGCCTGGCCGGCGATGCCGAGGCTCACGAACGGCCCAGGCCGCGCAGCAGCGTCTCCATCCGGGTGATCACCGGGTCCAGATCGCTGACGTCGTCTCCCCAGGCCTGGGCGAGCAGTCCGGACCAGCTGGCGCGCAGGCGATCGAGGGTGTCGACGGCCTGCGGGGTGGCCTCGATGCGCACCACGCGGCCGTCGTGCTCGTCGCGCCGGGAGACGAGGTAGCCCAGGTCGCGCAGCTCGGTGATGGCGGCGCTGACGTTGGCGCGCTTCACCCCGGTGCGGTCGGCGATCTCGGAGGCCTTGCAGCCGGGATGCGCGTGCACGTAGCGCATGACCTGGCTCTGGGTCTGATTGAGCGGGACGCCGGGGCCGGGGACGGCGCCGCGGATGCGGATCTCCCGGGCGACGTCGATGACGAGATCGGCCAGCGTGGCGAACCGCGGATCCACTCTTGCCTCCAGATAGTTATGCACACATAATCATCTCACCTGAGCGGGAGGGATGATGATGGAGCCTATCGAGACGGAAGTGCTGGTCATCGGGGCCGGGCTGACCGGTGCGAGCGCCGCCGTGATGCTGGCGCGGCACGGCGTCCGGACCATGATGATCAGCCGCGGGCGATGGGTCGCCGACTCGCCGCGGGCGCACATCATCAACCAGCGGACCATGGAGGTGATGCGCTCGATCGGGCTCGAGGAGGCCTGCGCCGCCGCCGCCACCCCGGGCGAGCTGATGGCCAACCACGTGATGATGACCGCGGTCAACGGGCTCGAGTTCGGTCGCATGTGGACCTGGGGCAACGACCCGGCCCGCGCCGGCGAATACCTGGCGGCCAGCCCGGGGAAGGGTTGCGACCTGCCGCAGGACCGGTTCGAGCCGATCCTGATCGACGAGGCGGCCAAGCGAGGCGTGGTGACCCGCTTCGGCACGTCGTTCGTCGGCTTGGAGCAGGACGATGACGGCGTCACCACGACGCTTCGCGACCTGGTCACCGGTCTCGAGACAAAGGTGCGCTCGCGGTACGTGATCGGCGCCGACGGAGGGCAGAGCCCGGTGGCCGAGGCGATCGGGTTGCCGTTGAGCGGGCAGCCGGGGATGGGGCCGGCGCTCAACGTACGATTCAATGCCGATTTGTCGAAGTATTTTGCCGACCGGCCGGGGTCGATCTTCTGGATTCTCCAGCCGGGGCGGGACGGCGCGCTCGGCAACGCGATGCTCCGCATGGTCCGGCCGTGGCACGAGTGGGTGATCGGCTTCGTGCACCTCGGCGAGAGCGCCTACGACCTCAGTCATGAGCAGCTCACCGCTCAGGTCCGCGAGATCATCCAGGACGACACGATCGACGTGGAGGTGACCGGCGCGTACCCGTGGCGGATCAACCACGTCTGGGCCGAGCGGTACAGCGCGGGCCAGGTCTTCTGCGCCGGCGACGCGGTGCACCGGCACCCGCCGATGAACGGCCTGGGCGGCAACACCTGCATTCAGGACGCGTTCAACCTGGCATGGAAGCTCGCCGCGGTGCTGCGCTGGGGCGCGGGGCCGGAGCTGCTGGAAACCTACGACGCCGAGCGCCGCCCGATCGGCAAGGCGGTGGTCGACCGCGCGATCGCGAGCTGGCGGCAGAACCCGGACGTGATCCGCTCGCTCGGCATCGACCCCAAGGCGCCGCCGAAGGAGCGGCTCGAGCAGTTCGACGAGCTCTTCGCCGACTCCGAGGCCGGCGAGCGGCGCCGGGCCGCTTTCGCGGCCGCGAAGCGATCCAAGGATCTCAGCTATCACGCGCACGGCATGGAGATGAATCAGGTGTACGCGTCGAGCGCGGTCCTCGACGAGGGCGAGGCGCCGATTGTGTACGAGCGTGACCCGGTCCTCCACTACCAGGTGAGCAGCCGCCCCGGCGCCCGTGTGCCGCACTGCTGGGTCGGCCACCGCGGCCGTACGGTGTCCACACTCGACCTTTGCGAGCCGGAGCGGTTCACGCTGCTGACCCGGGCGCGCGGCGCGGTCTGGCAGGAGGCCGCGGCGGACGCCGGCATCCCGCTCACGGTGCTACGGATCGGTCCCGGCTGCGAAGTCGCCGACCTGTACGGCACCTGGGCCGAGATCGCGGAGATCGGCGAGACCGGCTGTCTGCTGGTGCGGCCGGACCAGCACGTGGCATGGCGGCAGGTGGACGTGCCCACGGACCCGGCGGCCTCGCTGCGGGCGGCGATCAAGGCTTGCCTGTCGCCGGCCTAGAACGCAGGTTGCCGCGCCTCGTGGGGCGGCAACCTGCGCGGTCGTAAGTGGGCGCGTGCCCACTTGAAGTGGGCACGCGCCCACTACTACCGGTACTGCTCGTCGATCCCGGCGACCGGTCGGCCGTCGGGCGTGAAGGCCCGGCGGGGCGCCGTGGCGTCGTTGTCGACCGGCTCCTCGTGCAGGCGCGGGTCGTCGGGGGCCGCGGCCGGCTTCTGCCCGGCGGCGGGCTTCGGCTGACCGGCCGACGGCATCTGCACTCCCGCGCCGGCCGGGTTCGCCGCGCCCGCCAGGCCGGCCGGGTTGGTAGCGCCGGCTGGGTTCGCCGCGCCGGCCGGGTTGGTCGCGCCGGCCGGGTTGGTTGCGCCGGCCGGGTTGGTTGCGCCGGCCGGGTTGGTTGCGCCGGCCGGGTTGAGCGGGGCCTGACCGAACGTCGGCGCGCCCGGGACGATCGCGATGCCGCCCGCCGGCAGGCCCGACGTGTCCGGCCCGTCGCCGGTCTTGGGCAGCCCGTTCACCGGCAACAGCCCGCCGAGCCCGCCGAGCAGCGGCATGCCGCCGTCGAAGGTCTCGGCCTGGCGCGGCGTCGGCTGCTGCATCGCGCCGGACAGGTCACCGTCGGGCATCAGGCCGCCGAACAGCCCGCGGAACATCGGCAGGTTCGCCACCGAGGTCTGCGGCATGTTCAGGTTTCGCACCGGCAGTCCGTCGCGGAGCCGGCGCGGCGGCCCGACCACGTCGGCGGCCGGGAGAACCGCGCCGGCCCGGTGATCCTGAGTGGACTCGCCGGGAAGCACCGGGTTGAGGTCGGGCGTGTTCTGCCCGGCCTTGAACTGGAGCACCGGCGTGGAGCCGACCGGCGTGGTGCCCAGCGTGCTGTAGCGGAGCGGATTGTCCATGTTGATCCCGTTGCTCTGCCCGAGGATGCGGGCGAGTTGCTCGTCCGCCTGCTGTTCGGCCGTTCCGGTTCCGGGCAGCAGGTCGGCCTGCGCGGGCGCGGCGACACCGAACAGAAACATCCCGCTCGCGACGACGGCTCCGGCGTACCACCACTTGCGCACTGATCTCCTCCTGGCAATTCGGGATTGCGACAACTGTGCAAACTCGGACGAATAGCGTCGGAAGGGGCAACGAGCGGCCCCGCGAAGGGGTTCCGGCTGGCTACGATCGCGAGCGTGGCTACGGAACCGGCGAAAGAGATCCCGCGCCGGTCGCTGGTGTCCCGTCTGCGCGACCGCAATGGCGACGATCGGCCGCATTACCTGGTGTGCGGCGCCGACGCGCTGGTCTGGACTCTTGCCGAAGAACTGATCAGTTCCGGTCGCCGGTTGCGGCTCACCGTTATCGTCCCGCCCGACCTGCGGCCCGACGTCCCCGCGTTCGACGATCTCCAAGCCCGGGGCGTGCGCGTCATCACAGCCGCCCGCCTCGACGAGCGCACCTTCATGGAGGCCGGTCTCGCCGGCGCCGCCGCGCTCGCTCTGGTCATGCCCGACGACATGATCAATTTGCATGCGGCGCTGTGCGCCCGGGCGGTCGAGGGCGATCTGCGGCTCGTGATCCGCATGTTCACCACCGGCCTCGCCCAGGGCGTGCGCCGGCTGTTCACCGACTGCGCCGTGCTGTCCGACGCCGGCATGGCCGCGCCCGCCTTCGCCGCCGCGGCGCTCGGCGGCATCGCGCCGACGCATTTCCGATATGCCGGCCGCACGCTCTACGTCGCCCGTCGCGGCGACGTGGCCGAGAGCTCGGTGGTGCTGACGCTGACCGCTCCCGCGGGCGAGGGACAGATCGCGGTGCTGCCGGCCGAGCCCGACCCGGGCGAGCGCCTCGACGGCGACCTGGTGCTGGCCGAGGCGGTGGGCCGCTCGGCCGGTGAGGACGCGACCACCCGCCGCCTGGCCCGCTCCGGCCGGCGGCACCACAAGCGGCTGTCGCTGCGCCGTGCCATGCGGGTCGGCATGACCCGCAAGCTGCTGATCCCCGTGCTCATCGCCGTGGTGGTCATGGTCGCCGCCGGCGCGATCCTCGCCCGCCGCACCGGAGTGCAGGGCTTCTGGGAGTCGATCTACCTGACCCTGCTCACCGTGGTCGGCTCGTCCGATGTGGAGCCCAACCGCAACCCGGTCGCGCAGGCCGCGCAGGTCGTGCTCACGATCGCCGGCGTCGCGCTGATCCCGCTGATCACCGCGGCGATCGTCGACGGGGTGGTCAAGACCAGGCTGGCCCGCGACCGCGGCGAGGTCCTCGGCCTGCACGCCGACCACGTGGTGCTGGTCGGCCTCGGCAACGTCGGCACCCGGGTGCTACGCCAGCTCAACGACCTCGGCATCGACGTGGTGGCGATCGACCGCGCGCCCGACGCGCGCGGCGCCAGGGTCGCCGAGGAACTGGGCGTGCCGCTGATCGTCGGCGACGCGTCCCGCGAGGAGATCCTGCGGGCCGCGTCGATCGACACGTGCCGGGCGCTGCTGGTGCTCTCCACCGACGACGCAGTCAACCTTCAGGCCGCGCTGCACGCCCGCGCCGCCCGCCCGGACATCCGGGTGGTGCTGCGCCTGTTCGACGACGACTTCGCCCGCCGGGTCGGCGACGCCTTCAACATCAACATCTCGCGCAGCGTCTCCCGGCTCTGCGCGCCGATCTTCGCGGCCTCGATGCTCGACCGCGAGGTGCTGGCGACGATCCCGGTCGACCGGCACGCGGTGCTCGTGGCAACGGTCCAGGTGCTGGCCGGATCCGCATTGGACGGTTCGCCGCTGGCGAGCCTCGACCGGCCGCGGAGCACCCGGGTGATCAGCATGCGGGCGGCCGGCGAGGAATGGGTCGACTGGTCACCCGACCCGCGGCGGGTGCTGGCGGCCGGCGATCAGGTCGTCGTCGTGGCGCGCCGGGGCGGCCTGCGCGTCCTGCTCGAAGAGGCCACCCCGGTGGAGCAACAGCTCGACGCCGCCGGCCAGTGAGAGAGACGGGCTAGACGCCGCCGGCCAATGAGCCGACCTCGACGCCGAGGACGGCCTGCTCGTCGGGCTTGCGGGCCAGGACGTCGGTCAGATAGGACTGCACGGCCGCGGCCATGCCGACGTCACGGCCGGCCTTCTCGGACATCAGCCACTTGTGCTGGATGACCTGGGTGAAGATCTCCTGCGGCTCGAGCTTGCGGCGCATGCCCGCCGGAACGGCCCGCACCACCGGCTCGAAGACCTCGGTGAGCCAGCGGTGTGCCGCCTGCTGCTCGTCGGTGAGGTCGCTCTCCGCCCGGTAGGTGTCGAGGTCGTTGAGCAGCTGACGCGCCTGGTTCTCCTCGGCGTCGAGGCCGGTCAGGCGCAGCAGGCGGCGAGTGTGATAGCCGGCGTCGACCACCTTGGGGCGTACGCGATAGCCGTCGTCCACCGTGGACAGGGCCACCTCGGCGACGTCGAAGCCGAGCTCGTTGAGCCGCCGGATCCGGCGCTCGATGTTGTGCCGCGCGTCCGGCCGGCGGATCTCCTGCTCGTACGTGACCTCGTGCCACAGCCGCTCGTAGCGGGCCACGATGTCGTCGACCACCGCCTCGGGGTCGATCGACTCGTGCAGCAGCTCGGCGGCCTGCAGGTCGAGGCACTCGCCGAAGATGTTGAGCCGCAGGATCTCGATGTCCTCGCTGCGCTGCCCCTCGGAGAGCTTCGGGTAGAGGTTGCCCGTCTCGGCGTCCACCAGGTACGCCGCGAACGCGCCCGCGTCCCGCCGGAACAGCGTGTTGGACAGCGAGCAGTCGCCCCACGAGAAGCCGGTCAGGTGCATCCGGACGACCAGCGCCACCAGCGCGTCGAGCAGCCGGTTGAGCGTCTCGGGGCGCAGCACGTGGGAGAAGAGCGCACGGTACGGCAAGGAGAACTGCAGATGCCGGGTGATCAGGATCGTCTCGAGCGGCTCGCCGTCGGCGTCGTGCCGGTCGGTGACGGTTGCCACCGCCTCGACCGCGGGGAAGTCGATGCGCTCGAGCGCGCGCAGGAGGTCGTACTCCTTTTCGGCGATCCGCTCGCGGGTCTCCTTCAGGGCGTAGACCGTCTCGTTGAGCTTGACGAACCGGACGATGTGCCGCGAGATGCCCTGCGGCAGGGCGACCAGGTGGTCGGCGGGCCACTCCTCGAGCGGGATGCCCCACGGCAGGTCCAGCAACGCCGGGTCGATGAGGGCGGACGTGATGCGCACCGGATAAGTGTGCCCGTGTCCGTGGCGCGTCGCGGCCGCAGGTGGCTCGTTACACAGGTGCGAGAACGCCGGAATAGCACATATGTCCCCTGATATGACGTGAATGGCGGTTGAGGATGCGACGGAAGTCAGGCATCGCTCTCGGAGCGTGCGCGGCCCTGGTTCTGGCCGGGGTGGCGGGCGTGACGGCTTGGTCGACCGGGAACGGACCGGTGGGCACCTGGCACGAGGCGCCGGCTGTCACCCGTACGCAAGTTGCCGCTGAACAAGAACGACTGGCCGGAACCCCGACCACCGCGGCGCCGCAGGCGACCGCCGGCCAGGCAGTCACCCCCTCCGCGACCGCCGGCAGCGTCGCGCCCACCGGCAAGGCCGAGAAGGGCCGTCATGGGCCTCTCGAGTCCGCTGCCGCGAACGACGGCCGGCAGCGCGTCGGCGAGCTGCTCAGCGTCGACCGGCTGCTCGGCTACCTGGGCAAGGGCCCGCAGCGTGAGACCTTCCGCTACCCGGGCGCCTCCTACGTCAAGCTGCATTTCCGCAAGATGGCGATGCTGCCCGGCGACTACCTGACCGTCTCCAGCGCCGACGGCAAGGAGTCCTACCGGTACGACGCGCCGAAGCTGCTCGAGAGCGGCGCCGTCGACAAGTGGGCGATGTCGGTCACCGGCGACACCGCGGTGGTCGAGATGCACCGCACCGCCGACGTGCTGGGCCTCGGCTCGGTGCTCGGCACTCTCGGCGTCGACGTGGATCGGGTGGCCCGCGGCTTCAGCCGCACCGAGCAGGCCAAAGTGCCCGAGGACCAGCTCACCGCGCCCGGCCGCACCGGCCGCGAGGAATCGGTCTGCGGCAGCGACACCTCGGCCGACGCCGTCTGCTACCGCTCGGCCGACCCGGTCGCCTACACCAAGTCCAAGGCGATCGCCCGGCTTCTGATCAACGGCACCGAGCTGTGCACCGGTTGGCGGGTCGGTCCCAACAACCGCATGCTCACCAACAACCACTGCTTCACCACCACGAACGAGGCCTACGACACCGAGGTCTGGTTCAACTACCAGTGCGCGAGCTGCGGCGGGTACGACGTCTTCCGGCCTACCAAGGTCTGGGGCGAGAAGGTCCTCTCCACCGACCACGCGTACGACTACACGCTGTTCAGCGTCGACAACTTCAACGCCGTGAAGAAGTTCGGCTACCTCCAGCTCGACACCACCCGCCCGGCCAAGAACCAGGAGCTGTACGTGCCGCAGCACCCGGCCGGAGAGCCCACCCGGATCGCCGGCTCGCTGGGCGAGCGGGCCGGCAACTGCTCCGTGGCCGACCCGATGTACACCGGGTACGCCGCGAACTCCGACGTCGCGTACTACTGCGACACCGAAGGCGGGTCGTCGGGCTCGCCGGTGCTGTCCCGCGCCACCAACCGGGTCGTCGCCCTGCACCATTTCGGCGGCTGCCCCAACTCGGGAGTGCGTGGCGACCTGCTCGCCAGCCGGTTGCGCGCCCTCCTCTAACTTTGAGGGCGTGACCCAGACGTTGCCGACGCCCGCACGCACCCGCCCGATCCTGGGCTGGTGGTTCGACGTCGTGCTGGTCGCGGCGTTCGCCGGGCTGACCTGGGCCCTGGCGCGAGGCCACCTGCTCACACTCGATCAGCGGGTGGCCGACTGGGCGTTCGCGCACCAGCCGGCCCCGGTCTACTGGACCGCGCGGGTCTTCAACTACCTGGGGCAGGGCGGCCAGGTGCTGATGCCGGTGGCGCTGATCCTGACCGGCGTCCTGGCCTTCCGCACCCGATCGTGGCGGGCGGTGCTGCCGTTCGCGGCGGCGTTCGTGCTGACCTACGTCACGATCGGCCCCCTCAAGATCTGGGCCGATCGGGCCGCGCCGGCCTTCGACGGGCCCGACGCCGTGGTGATGTTCAACCCCTACGCGTCCGGCGTGGAGGCCATGAGCTATCCCTCCGGGCACATGGGCAACTCACTCGCCTGGTACGCGGTGATCGGTCTGCTCGTCGCGTCGATCCTGCGGCGGCCGCTTCGTAGGTGGGAGTTCTGGGCGATCCGCGTGGTTCCGGTGGTGATCCTCTTCTGCACCACGGTCTACACCGGGTTCCACTGGCTCACCGACTCGATCGCCGGGGTGCTGCTGGGCCTGGTCCTGGCCCGGCTCATCACGCGTTTTGTACCCAGGTTCCTGCCCGCATCACGCGCTTGACGTTCAGGTCGGCGTCGAGCACCACCAGATCGGCCCGCAGGCCCGCCTCCAGAGCGCCGACCTCGTCGTCCAGGCCCAGCACGCGGGCGGGGGTGGTCGAGGCCATCGCGGCCGCGTCCTCGAGCGGGATCCCGGCGGCCACCGCGTTGCGCAGCGCCGCGTCCATGGTGAGCGTGCTGCCGGCGATCGAGCCGTTGCGGGCCAGCCGGGCCACCCGGTCGGCGACGATCACCTCCTGGCCGCCCAGGTCGTAGGCGCCGTCCGGCATGCCGGTGGCGTCCATGGCGTCGGTGATCAGGGCGGCGCGGTCGGGACCGGCGCTGCGCGCGGCGAACGCCAGCATCCCGGGGTGCAGGTGGATGTTGTCGGCGATCAGCTCGCACACCGCGATCGAGTCGAGCAACCCGATCACCGGGCCCGGCTCGCGGTGGTGCGGCGGGCGCATGCCGTTGAACAGGTGGGTGCCGACGGTCGCGCCGGCCGCAATGCCGGCTTCCGTCTCCGCGTACGTGGCATCGGTGTGCCCCACGGCCGCCAGCACCCCGTGCTGGCGCAGGAAGGCGATGGCCTCCGCCGCGCCCGGAAGCTCGGGGGCGACGGTCACCATGCGTACGGCTTGGGTTTCGCCCGCCTTGATCAATTCGGTGAGCTCGGGAATCGACGGGTCGCGCAGAAAGTCGGGGTTCTGTGCGCCGCAGCGGGCGCCCGAGAGGTACGGCCCCTCGTAGTGCACACCGGCGATCGTGCGGTCCTTGACCAGCGGCAGGTATTCGCGGGTGGCCTCACGCATCAGCTCGAAGGGGGAGCTGACCAGGCTGGCGAGCATCGTGGTGGTGCCATGCGCCCGGTGGAACGCCGCCGCCGCCCGGGCCTCGGCGACGTCGCCGGTGGTGAACGTGTGGCCGCCGCCGCCGTGGCAGTGCAGGTCGACGAAGCCGGGCACGATGATGTCGTCGCTCGCCTTGTTGCCGGCCACCACGTCGATGATCGTCGGGCCGTCGATCTCGACGTGGCCGGGGACGACCGCGCCGGGGCGGACGATGCGGCCGCTGATGCGGGTCACTTGGTCTGCTCCAGGTGGTCGAGGGCGAGGAGGGCGGCGCCCTTGCAGCCGGCCGTGTCGCCGAGGGCCGCTTTGACGATCTTGGGCATGCGGTGGAAGGTGAGGCGCTTCTCCATCTCGCGGGTCAACGGCGTCAGCAGCGTGTCTCCGGCCTCGGCCAGCCCTCCGCCCAGCACCAGGACGCTGACGTCGAACAGCGCCTGCGCCGTGATCAACCCGTCCGCCAGGGCCTCGATGGCCTCGTGCCAGACGCGCCTTGCCGTCTTGTCGGTATCAATGCTGTTCACGACGTCGAAGGCGGTCGCATCCTTGTTGCCGGACAGTTCGGCATATCGGGCGCCGATGGCCCGGGCCGAGGCGATTGCCTCGAGGCACCCGCCGGCGCCGCAGGGGCAGGGGGCGCCGCCCGGGCGCACGATGATGTGGCCCAGCTCGCCGGCCGCGCCGTGGGCGCCGTTGTAGCCAACGCCGTTCACCACCAGGGCAGCGGCGATGCCGGTGCCGATCGCGGCGAACAGCACGTGCTTCTCTCCCCGGCCCGCGCCGAGACGGGCCTCGGCGATGCCGCCGACCCGGACGTCGTGGCCGAGCGCGGCCGGCAGGCCGAGTCGCTCCTCGATCTTCTGCCGCACCGGAACGTCGCGGAATCCGACGTTGGAGGACCAGACCGCGACGCCGTTCTCCTCGTCCACCACGCCCGGGACGGCGATGCCCACCGCCACCGGGTCGAGGCCGTCGGAGCGGGCCCGGCCGGCCAGCCCGTCCGCGATCTGGAGGATGTTCTCGGTGACCGCCCCGGGGCCACGGGCGGCGAGGGTGGGGTGCCGTTCCTCGTGGTAGACCGTGCCGTCCGGGCGGACCAGCGCGCACTTCATTCCCGTGCCGCCGACGTCGAGGGCAACGACGACGTGGTTGCTCACGCCAGCACTACCGACCGGGTCAGGTGGCGCGGGCTGTCGGGATCGAGGCCCTGGCCGGTGGCGAGCAGCACCGCCACCCGCTGGGCGAGCACCAGGTCGGCCATCGGGTCGAGCGGGGCGCGCCCGCCGCACCAGCGGCCCAGCGCGGCGTACCCGCCGTGGTAGCGGCTGTGCACGAACGAGGCGCCGGTCGCCTCCACGTCGTCGGCCAGGCCCACCGGGACGTCGCCGAAGGCCCAGACCACCCGGCGTGGCCCGGCGATCGAGATCGGCCCGTGCCGGTAGTCCATGGCCGGGTACGCCTCGGCCCAGTACGACGCGGCCTCCCGGCACTTGAGCGCCGCCTCGTGGGCCAGGCCGACGGTCCAGCCGCGACCCAGGAAGGTGATCTGCTCGGCCAGCGCCGGGTGCACCGGCAGCGGCAGGCGCACCGCGACCTCGGCGTCCGCGGCCACCGGGTCGATGTCCTCGCCGAGGTGGGCACGTAGCAGCGCCAGGGCGCTCGTGGCGAAGCGGGTCTGCACCACCGACTCCTCGTCGGCGAATTCCAGCTCGATCGCGTCGGTGGCCCGCCGGCCGGCCGGCTGCCCGGCGTCGGCGGTCAGCACGGTCGCCGGGGTGCGGCCGTCGAGCGCGTCGAGGAGCGCGACGATCTCGGTGGTGGTGCCGGAGCGGGTGATCGCCACGATCCGGTCGTAGCGCCGGCCGTGCGGGAACTCGGAGGCCTGGAACGCGTCGGTCTCGCCCTCGCCGGCGCGTTCGCGCAACGACGCGTACGCCATCGCCATGAACCACGACGTGCCGCAACCGACCACCGCGACCCGTTCGCCGCGGGCCGGAAGACCCGGGGAGTCGGCGAGCTTCGCGGCGAGACGCCAGCAGTCCGGCTGGCTCGCGATCTCCGCCTTGACGTGCGTCATGGGCCACCCTTCACACCGTCGCGGATGCGCATAAGCGCTCAGTTCCCCGCTTTTTCGAGCGCCATTCTGCGCGGAGCGACCGCGCCGACGCAACCGTCATCCCCCGACCGCGCAAGGAAGACCTTTGCTTTCCCGGCCTTTCGCGCACTAATGTGCACACACTTATCACAGAACGTGCATCGGGAGTGTGTTGGTGGACCGGTACGCGCGGTGGAATGCCCTGCTCGAGTTACTCGCCGAGAACGGCCGGGTCAGCGTCGAGGACGCGTCGGCGCGCCTGGACGTGTCGCAGGCCACCATCAGACGCGACTTCGACCAGCTCGCCCAACAGCAAATGATCACCCGGACCCGCGGCGGCGCGGTCGCCAACGGCGTCTCGTACGACCTGCCGCTGCGCTACAAGAGCGCCAAGCACAGCGCCGAGAAGCAGCGCATCGGCGAGGCCGCGGCCGGCCTGGTCACCCCCGGCACGGTGGTCGGCCTCAACGGCGGCACCACGGTCACCGAGGTCGCCCGCGCCCTGGCCGTCCGCCCCGATCTCAACGCGGGCGGCGAGGGCAGCCAGCTCACGGTGGTCACCAACGCCCTGAACATCGCCAACGAGCTGCTGGTCCGCTCCCGCATGAAGATCGTCGTCGCCGGCGGCGTGGTCCGCCCGCAGTCCTTCGAGGTGGTGGGCCCGCTGGGCGGCGCCCTCCTGAAGGAGGTCACGCTCGACATCGTGTTGCTGGGCGTGGACGCGCTGGACGTGGAGCTGGGCGCCGCCTCCCACCACGAGGGCGAGGCGGCCATGAACAGCCTGATGGTCGCCCGCGCGAAGCGGGTGGTGGTGATCGCCGACTCGTCGAAGCTGGGCGGGCACGCGTTCGCCCGCATCTGCCCCATCGCCAAGGTCGAAACCCTGGTCACCGACTCGGGCGCCGCACCCGCGACGGTGGCGGCCTTCCGCGAGGCCGGCGTCCACGTCATCACCGCGTGAACACCGACGCGTCGATCGAGGAGTTCGAAGGCGACGACTGGGGTGACCCGTCGCCCGACGCGACCAGGCTCGTCGCGACCGTGCTTAGGCTGCGGCGGAGGCCGGTCAGGACGCTCGGGGTCGAGGACCTTCGCGTGCTCGCCGGGCAGGCGGTCGGGCTCGCCGTGGTCGTGCCGCTCGCGCTCGACATCCTGGAGCGCGACCCGCTCGCCGAGGGCGACTTCTATCCGGGTGACCTGCTCTCCGCGGTGCTGCGGGCGCCGGCCGACTACTGGCGGGCGCACCCTGCTCAGGCGGCGCGGCTGCGGGCGGTCGACACCGAGAGTGTTGATGATGGCCAGCTGAAGACTGAAATTTCCGCATTTGGGGCTGCCGGATATTGACGCTGGTGCCTAGAGTCTCGCGGCATGGATGCCGTACTCGAGATAGCTGGGCTGCGGAAAACGTATCGCAGCCGGAAAGGCGTGCGCCGCGCCCTCGATGGGTTCGACATGGTGGTCGGTGCGGGGCAGGTCCATGGGTTCCTGGGGCCGAACGGGTCCGGCAAGACGACCACCCTGCGTACGCTTCTCGGGCTGATCCGGCCCAACGGCGGCCGCATGACGCTGCTCGGGCAGGACGTGCCGAAACGCCTGCCGGAGGTGGCGCAGAGCGTCGGCGCGATCGTCGAGAGCCCGCAGTTCTTCGGCAACTTCAGCGCGCAGGACACGCTGTCGCTGCTCGCGGACGCGGGCGGCCTGAAAAGGGAGCGGGTCACCGCCGTTCTGGAGCTCGTCGGCCTGCGTGACCGGGCCAAGGAGCGCGTGCGCACCTACTCGCTCGGTATGAAGCAGCGGCTCGCGGTCGCCTCGGCGCTGCTCAAGGAGCCCAAGCTGCTCATTCTGGACGAGCCGGCCAACGGGCTCGACCCGGGCGGCATCCGGGAGATGCGCACGCTGATGCGCAACCTCGCCGAGTCGGGCATGACGGTCCTGCTCTCCAGCCACATCCTCGGCGAGATCCAGCTGATCTGCGACCACGTCACGATCATCTCGGCGGGCAAGCGGGTCGCGGCCGGCTCGGTCGCGGACGTGCTTGCCCGGCACACCTCGAACAGCGTGAAGGTGCGGCTCGAGCCGGGTGTCGACCTGCTCGGGGCGGCCGCGATCCTGAAGACGAACGGCGCCGAGGTGAGCCTCGAAACCGATCACTTCGTGGTCGGCAACGCCGGCAACCCGGCGCAGATCACCCGGATCCTCGCCGAGAACCAGATCTACGTCAGCGAGCTCACCCCGATCTCGGCCGACCTCGAGAGCGTCTTCCTCGAGATCACCGGCACCGCCCCGGTCGAGGGCGAGAACCGCCAGGTCGATCAGGTGGCGGCGCAGAATGGGTGGGGTCAGTGAGCCTGTCCAAAGCGGAGACGCGCCGGCTGGTCAAGCGCCGGTTCACCAAACTGTTCGTGCTGTGCGGCCTGCTGGTGCTGGCGGCGGTGGCGGCCGGCGTTTTCCTCAGCAACCACAAGGTCAGCCCGGAGATCATCGCGAAGGCCACGGCGGACGCGCAGGCGAATTACCAGCAGTCCGTGCAGGAGACGAGCCGGATCATCCAGGAGTGCCAGGCCGCGCAGGGGACGGCGCAGGCGACCAACTTTCCGCCGAACTGCGAGATCTCGCAGCCGCAGCCGTCCGATTTCGATCCCAAGTGGTACATGCCGCCGACCTTCGACTTCCGGGAGAGCTTCCCGGAGATGATCACCACGTTCGCCGCGGTGCTCGCGCTGGTCGCGTACATCGTCGGCGCGTCCTTCGTGGGGGCCGAGTGGAGCAGCGGCGGCATGATGAACCTGCTGCTCTGGCGGCCGCGCCGGATGCAGGTGCTCGGCACCAAGCTGGGCGTGCTGCTGGCCGGCGCGACGGTGCTGACCTTGCTGGTCGGCGCTCTCTGGACGGCCGGCTTCTATTTCATCGCGCGGACGCGCGGCAGCACCGACAGCATGACCTCCGGCGCCTGGCAGTCGATCGGGTTGATGGAGCTGCGGGCGCTGGCGCTGGTGCTGCTGGCCGGCGCGCTCGGCTTCGGCCTGGCCTCGATCGGCCGGCACACGGCGACGGCGCTGGGTGTGGCGATCGGCGTGATCGTGGTGCTGCAGTTCGGCCTGCTCGCGGTGCTCGGCATGGCGGACGTGAAGTTTCCGGAGTTGTACCTGGCCCCGTTCTGGATCTACGCCTGGCTGAACAAGGAGTACGTGTCCCAGGACTACAACTCCTGCGACTTCTCGCCGACCGGGGGCTGCCTGCCGGAGACCCTGACCATCACCTGGCAATGGGCGGGCGCGGCGATGGTCCTGTCGTTCGCGCTCATCGTGGGTGGCGCGATGTGGACAATGCGTAAGCGGGACATAACGTGAGGTAACGTCGGGCTGTCCGTGCGCGGGGGTCGCCGGCGATTTATGCTGCTCGCGGCCCCCGCCCTCGTCTTTGGAGCACCATGCAGCCCGCCGCCGCGGACCCCTCATCCGACCGCCCCACCACCGCCCTTGACCGGACTGAAGGCTTGCCTGACGAGTCGTCCACCCCGCAGATTCCCGCTCAACGGGCCAACGAAAAAGAGAAATCCGCTCTCACCGATCGCGAGCGCGAGATCCTCGCCTTCGAGGCCCTCTGGTGGAAGCACGCCGGCGCCAAGGAGCAGGCGATCCGCGACACCTTCGCCCTCTCCTCGACCCGCTACTACCAGCTGCTCAACGCGCTGCTCGACAAGCCCGAGGCCACCGAGCACGATCCGGTCCTGGTCGGCCGCCTCCGGCGCCTGCGGGCGACACGGGCACGCACGCGCCGTCGTTAGCGCTGGTTTTCTTTCGCGTACGCCGCCAGCCAGGCCACCTGCGTCGGGTCGAGAGACGCGCGTACGCGTTCGCGGGCGGTCGCCACGTTGGCGGCGGTCACGGTCGTGGCCTCGAGCGAGTCCCGCATGGCGGCCAGCGCCGATTCGCGGATCAGCGCCGCGCAGTCGGCCGCCGAGAAGCCCTCCAGGTCGGCCCCGAGCGCGTCCAGATCGACCGACTTGTCGAGCGGCACCTGTTTCGACGAAGCCCGCAGGATCGCCGCCCGGGCCTCGCCGTCCGGCGGCGGCACGTAGATGAGCCGTTCGAGCCGGCCGGGCCGCAGCAGCGCCGGATCGATCAGGTCGGGCCGGTTGGTGGCGCCGACCACGACGACGTTGCGCAGGTCTTCCACGCCGTCGAGCTCGGTGAGCAGCGCCGCCACCACCCGGTCGGTCGTGCCGCCGTCGGTGGCCTGGCCGCGGGTGGGCGCGAGCGCGTCCACCTCGTCGAGGAAGACCAGCGTCGGGGCGGCCTCCCGGGCGCGGCGGAACAGCTCGCGCACCGCCCGCTCGCTGTCGCCGACCCACTTGCTGAGCAGCTCGGCGCCCTTGACCGAGAGCACGTTGGCCTTGCCGGTCCCGGCGATCGCCTTGACCAGGTACGTCTTGCCGCACCCGGGCGGGCCGTAGAGCAGCACGCCGCGCGGCGGGGAGACGCCGAGCCGGGCGAACGTGTCGGGGTAGGTGAGCGGCCACAGCACCGACTCGGTGAGCACCTGCTTGACGTCGGCGAGGTCGCCGACGTCGTCGAGGGTGACGGCCGCGACCTCGAGCGTGGAGTCGGCCATCGAGGTGGGGCGCACGACGTCGAGCGCGGCGTCGAAGTCGGCCATCGTCACCGTCGGCGACTCGGCCTCCTTCTGGCGCAGGGCGGCGCGGACGCCGGCTTCGCGGGCGAGGGCGCCGAGGTCGGCGGCGACGAATCCGGGCGCACGGCCGGCGACCTCGTCCAAGCGGACGTCTTCGGCCAGCGGCATGCCCCGGGTGAGCACCCCGAGCTGTTCGCGGCGCATGGCGGCGTCGGGCAGCGGGACGGCGAGCTGCACGGCCAGCAGGTCGGGCGCGCGCAGCGACGGGTCGACCGACTCGGGCCGGCTGGTCGTGCACACCACCGCGACCCCGGCACGCACCGTCTCTTCCAGCATCTGATGGAAGACCGTGGAGAGGGGACCGGGCTCCTCCCGCGGCGCCAGCGCCTCCACGTCCGAGAAGAGCAGCACCGAGGGCCCCTGGCCGCGGGCGTCCCGGGCCAGGGCACGTAGCTGCTGGGCGGCGGCGGAGTTGGTGAGGGCGGCCAGCGACGGCGCCCAGGCCGGCAGCACCCGCGCCCCGACCTTGGCCGCGACCGCGCGGACCAGCGCCGACTTGCCCGAGCCGGACGGCCCGGAGATCAGCACGCCGAGCGAGACCTTGGTGCCGAGCCGGGCCAGCACCTCGCCGTGGTGGAAGCCGAGGTCGAGCAGCTCCTCCAGCTCTTTGGCCTGGGCGCGCAGGCCGGGCAGGTCGTCGAGGCTGGGCGGCGGCACCTCGGGATCGGTGGCGGCGGGCGCGCCGGCGCGGACGGCCGGGGTGGCGGCGGTGCCGCCGGTGGTGTGGTAGCCGTCCGTCCAGCCGACCACGGTGTCCATGGTGACCAGGGCAGCGTCGATGTCGTCGACGGCCGCCACGGTGAGCAGGGCGCTGGTCCAGCCGTAGCCGACCCGGTTCGCGAGACTGCGCCGGGCCGCCTCGACCAGCGAGCGGTTGCCGGCGTCGGGCAGCACATCCTGCGGCAGCAGGGAGACGTCGTCGCCGGCGCTGACCACCTTGCCGAGCAGGGCGAGCCGCAGCATCTCGGGGGAGACCACGGCGACGATCTCGGGCGGGCCGGTGAGCGTGACCCGGCGGGCCTCGACCACCGGCAGCGGCGCGATCGTGACCTGACCGCCGTCGCGCATGCCGAGGTTGCCGATCGTGAGGTCGTCGGCGTAGAGCAGGGCGCGGCTGGCGCCGGCCTCGGCGCGGGCGGCCACGCCCGCGGTCGTGCGGCTGCCGGCCAGGCGTACGGGATCACCGGGGTTGATCGCCAGAGCGGCCATGACCTCGGGGTGGAGCCGGACGATGCCGCGACGGGCGTCAAGGGCCGCCGGCCGCAGTGTGACGGTCAGCGTGAGTTCATCGGGCACGGGTTACACGCTATCGCCGCCGCGCCGCCGGGACGGGACCGCGCCGCGGAGATGGCTCACAGCCGAGGCTCAGACCGGTCCGGATAGCTTTGGCGCATGTCTCTGTCGGGCCGCCTGCGCAAAGCGGTCACTCGTCGCCGTGTCGTGGCCGGCTCGGTGGTTCTCGTGCTCGTCGCCGGCGTGGCCGGGTGGGCCGTCTGGCCCGACACCCCCGACTGGAAGGCCACCGACCAGGAGATCACCGTGCGCACCGGCCCGGCCGACGACGAGAGCGTCGCGCTGGACACGCGCTTCTACCTGCCGCGCGACCGCGGCGGCCGGGTGCCGGCGGTGCTGCTCGCGCACGGTTTCGGCGGCACGAAAGAGTCGGTGAGCGACGACGCCGAGTCGCTGGCCGAGCGCGGCTACGCGGTGCTGACCTGGACGGCGCAGGGCTTCGGCCGCAGCGGCGGGCAGATCCACCTGGACAGCCCCGACTACGAGGTCAAGGACGCGCAGCGCCTGCTCGACTGGCTCGCGGCCCGGCCCGAGGTGCGGCTCGACGCGACCGGCGACCCCCGGGTGGGCGTGGTCGGCGGCTCGTACGGCGGCGGCCTGGCCCTGCTGCTCGCCGGCCAGGATCCCCGGGTCGACGCGATCGTCCCGTCGATCACCTGGAACGACCTGACGAAGGTCTTCCTGCCGCAGTCGGCCGACACCAGCACGACCGGCGTGTTCAAGAAGGGCTGGGCCGGGCTGTACTTCGGGAACGGCGCCGCGGTCGGCCAGTCGGCCGGTCAGCCGGACGCTCCCGCGGAGAGCCCCGGCGACCCCGCCTGCGGCCGGTTCGCCGCCGACGTCTGCAAGGCCTACCTGCAGCTGGCCACGGCCGGCACCCCCGACGCCGAAACCCTCGCCGTGCTGCGCAAGTCGAGCCCGGCCACCGTGCTCAGCAAGATCAAGGCGCCGGCGCTGCTGATCCAGGGCGAGGTCGACACGCTCTTCCCGCTGTCCGAGGCCGACGCGAACGCGCGTGGCATCGCGGCCACCGGCACGCCCGTGCGGGTCGCGTGGTTCACCGGCGGGCACGACGGCGGCGCCGGGCCGCAGACCGACCAAGACAGGCTGAAATACCTCACCGTGCAGTGGCTCGACCACTACGTGAAGGGCGAGGGCGACGCCCCCGAGAACAGCTTCACCTATTCCCGGGTGGCCGGTTTCAGCGCGCTCGACCGGGGGCTGGTCACGAACGGGTACTCGACGAAGTCGTACCCGGGAATGAGCGGGACCGGAAGCACGCAGGTCTCCCTCGCGGGATCGGCGCAGCCGATCGCCAACCCGCCGAACGGCAACCCGGCCGCCCTCTCCTCGCTGCCCGGCGCCGGCGGACGGCTCAGCGAGTTGCTCGGCGGCATCGCGGGCGACATCCCCGGCCAGTACGCGACGTTCCAGTCGACGCCGGTGACCAGCGCCATCGAGGTGGCCGGCGCGCCGGTCGTGCGGCTGCGCGCGGCCTCGCCGACCGGGGAGGCTACGCTGTTCGTCAAGCTCTACGACGTGGACGAGTCGGGCACCGAGACGCTGAGCGCCGGCCTGGTCGCGCCCGTGCGGCTGACCGGCCTGCCCGCCTCGATCGACAAGGCGAGCGAGGTGACGGTCACGCTGCCGGCGATCGTGCGGCGGATCGACGCCGGCCACACCGTACGCGTCGTGGTCGCCACCAGCGACCAGGCCTTCCTCACCCCGGCGCAGCCGACCGTCTATACCGTGGCGGCCGGCTCCTCGATCACCCTGCCCACCGTGGTCGGCACCCCGATCGCCAACCCGCAGACGATCTGGCGCTACGTGCTCGCCGGCCTGGTGGTCGCTATCGTGCTGGGTCTCGCGGTGGTGCTCCTCGTGCGCCGTCGCCTGCGGCGCCGCCGGCACGA
The DNA here is from genome assembly GCF_044454685.1 of Actinoplanes sp. NPDC051513. Lineage (NCBI taxonomy): Bacteria > Bacillati > Actinomycetota > Actinomycetes > Micromonosporales > Micromonosporaceae > Actinoplanes > Actinoplanes sp. NPDC051513. The sequence goes on along the minus strand of NZ_JBITDW010000015.1, from coordinate 125,049 downwards.
CGAGGTGATCGAGGAGTTCGCCGAGACGCCGCTGGTGGTGCGCGATCTCCGCAAGGCGTACGGGGACGGGTTCGTCGCCGTCGAGGAGATCAGCTTCACCGTGCGGCGCGGTCAGGTCGTCGGCCTGCTCGGGCCGAACGGCGCCGGCAAGACCACCACGCTGCGGGTGCTGATGGGCCTGACCATGCCGACCGGCGGCGACGCCCTGGTCTTCGGCCACCGGCTCTCGCCGGGAGCGCCGATCCTGTCCCGGGTCGGCGCGCTGGTCGAGGGGCCCGGCTTCCTGCCCCATCTGAGCGGTCTCGACAACCTCAAGGCGTACTGGCAGGCCACTGGGCGGCCGGCGGCCGACGCGCATTTCGACGAGGCGCTCGAGATCGCCGGCCTCGGCGACTCGGTGCACCGCAAGACCCGCAAGTACAGCCACGGCATGCGGCAGCGGCTCGCCATCGCCCAGGCCATGCTCGGCCTGCCCGAGCTGCTGGTGCTCGACGAGCCGACGGACGGGCTCGACCCGCCGCAGATCGCCGAGATGCGCCGGGTCCTGAAGCGGTACGCCACCGACGGCCGGGCCGTGCTGGTCTCCAGCCACCTGCTCGCCGAGGTGGAGCAGACCTGCACGCACGCCGTGGTGGTCAACAAGGGGCGGATCGTGGCGTCCGGCCCGGTCGACGAGATCGTCGGCGAGTCGCCGTCGGTGCTGCTCGACGTCTCGGACGTGCCGGCCGCGTCGAAGGTGCTCGAGGGGCTGGGCGTGCGCTCGGTGACCCCGGACGGCCCGAACGGCCTGATCGTGGACATGAACGGCACGCCCCGCGCCGAGATGGTTGCGTCGCTGGTGCGGGCCGGCGTCGACGTCGACCGGGTGGTGCCGCGACGGCGGCTCGAGGACGCCTTCCTGGCCCTGGTGGGCGACAACTCGCGGGGAAGTGGAGACCGATGAGCGCGAACAGCACCCTCCAGTCCGGGGTCGGGCGGCCGGACGCGGGCTTCCGCGGGTCGGCGACGCTGCCGGTGTGGGCCGAGGTGCGGCGGCAGGCCACGCGCCGGCGTACGCAATTGGCCCTGGGTTTCATGGTTCTGCTTCCGATCATCATCCTGGTCGCCTTCGAGTTCGGCGGGAACAACGGCGGGGACGACGACAACGGTGGCGGCGCGTTCGGCAGCCTGGTCGACCTGGCCACCTCGGGCGGGCTCAACTTCGCGCTGTTCTGCCTCGCGGTCTCGGCCGGCTTCCTGCTGGTCGTGGTGGTGGCGCTGTTCTGCGGCGACCCGATCGCCAGCGAGGCGAGCTGGGGCAGCCTGCGTTACCTGCTGGCGATTCCGGTGCCCCGTGCCCGGCTCCTGGCGGTCAAGCTGGTGGTAGCGCTCGCGTACTCGCTGCTGGCGCTTTTGATCTTGACGGCCACCGGCCTGCTGATCGGCACCCTGAGATACGGCTGGCACCCGCTGGGCAGCACCGTGGCCGCCGCCATCCCGCCCGGGCAAGGTCTGCTGCGGCTGCTCGGCATCGTCGCCTACCTGGCGACCATCATGCTGGTCGTGGCCGGCCTGGCCTTCCTGCTCTCGGTGTCGACCGACGCGGCGCTGGGCGCGGTGGGCGGCGCGGTGCTGCTCTGGATCCTGTCGAGCATCCTCGACCAGATCACCGCGCTGGGCAGCATCCGGGTCGGGCTGCCGACCCACTACAGCGACGCCTGGCTCGGCCTGCTCTCCACGCCACCGCAGGTGGACGACCTGGTCAAGGGCGCGATCGCGGCGATCTGCTACGCCACCCTCTTCTGGTCGCTGGCATTCTGGCGTTTCACCCGCAAAGACATCACGTCGTAGCTTGGCTCACACCTCGGGATACCCACTCTGTGTTTCCCGCGACTCGACGTAAGGTGTTGGAAACACAACTGAATACCTCATCCAGAGGGGCAGAGGGAACGGCCCTGTGAAGCCCCGGCAACCACCGCGTACGTCTCGATGACGAGGCCCGTGCATGGCAGGTGCTAATTCCGTCCTCGCTCCGGCAGGTCGCCGGCGGGGAAAGATGAGAGGAAGGCCTCGATGACGTCTGCCGTCAGCACACCCTCTGCCACTGACTCGCCCGCCCGCGGCCTCGTCTGCCGTGCGTGCGGCGCGGAGTACCCGCTGATCGCCCAGCACGCCTGTTACGAGTGTTTCGGCCCGCTCGAGGTGGCCTACGACCAGGCCGCACTCGCGCGGGTGACCCGTGAGCAGATCGAAGCCGGGCCGAACAACATCTGGCGCTACGCCGGCCTCCTCCCGGCCGGTCAGGACCCGGCCACCCGGGTCACCCTCGACCCCGGCCTGACCCCGCTGGTGAGCGCGCCCGCCCTGGCCGCCGCGGTCGGCCTGCGCGCGCCGCTGTACGTCAAGGACGACTCGGCCAACCCGACCCACTCGTTCAAGGACCGGGTCGTCTCGGTGGCGCTCACTGCCGCCCGCGGCCTCGGCTTCACCCGCTTCGCCTGTGCCTCCACCGGCAACCTGGCCAACTCGGTCGCCGCGCACGCGGCCCGGGCCGGCGCGCCGAGCATCGTCTTCATCCCGTACGACCTCGAGCCGGGCAAGATCATTACCACCGCCGTCTACGGCGGCGAGCTGGTGGCCATCGAGGGGTCGTACGACGACGTCAACCGGCTCTGCGGCGAGCTGGTCGAGACCGACGAGTTCGAGGACACCGCGTTCGTCAACGTGAACGTGCGGCCGTTCTACGCCGAGGGCTCCAAGACGCTCGGCTACGAGGTCGCCGAGCAGCTCGGCTGGCGCATCCCCGCCCAGGTCGTCATCCCGATGGCCTCCGGCGAGCTGCTCACCAAGGTGGACAAGGCGTTCCAGGAGCTGGTCGAGATCGGCCTGGCCACCGCGCCCGAGGGCGGCTGGACCGTCTTCGGCGCCCAGTCGGCCGGCTGCAACCCGATCGCGGTGGCGCTGCACAAGGGCACCGACGAGATCGTCCCGGTGAAGCCGACCGGCATCGCGAAGTCGCTGAACATCGGCGACCCGGCGGCCGGCGCGTACGCGATCGAGTCGGTGCGCCGCACCGGCGGGTGGATGGACTACGCCGACGACGACGAGATCCGCGACGGCATCCGGCTGCTGGCCGAGACGACCGGCGTCTTCGCCGAGACTGCGGGCGGCGCCACGGTCGCGGTGCTCAAGAAGCTGGTGGCGAGCGGCAAGCTCGACCCCGAGAAAGAGACCGTCGTCTACAACACCGGCGAGGGGCTCAAGACGCTCGACGCGGTCGCGGGCCTCGTCGGACCGACTCACCAGATCAAACCGTCGCTGCGAGGGGCCCGCGAGGCTGGCCTGCTGGGATAACGCTCGGTAGTCAAAGGTCTGCCATTAGTTGAAGATTCCATCCCCGGAGGACTTGCGCACCGATCTCAGGGTCGGCAGGATGCTCTCTGCGGGAGGGCCGACGCCGTACGAGGCCCCTCACCTTCGAGCTTGGCGACAATCTCTCGAGGTGCCCAACGACCCAGCGCCGGAGGCGCTGTGCGTCCGCCCTCCCGACCAAAATCGTTAGCATTCTTGGCCGTTGCCCGGCAGGGTGACGGCCATGAATCTTTCTACGGGCCGGCTGGAAGACCCGGCCGACGCGTACGAGATCTATCGGGCCTGCGAGGAGCGCGACAAACCCGACGTCCCGCCGCTCGCCCTGGAGGGTTTCGTCGCCCGGCACGCCCACCCCTGGCCGGGCGCGACTCTCGAGCACTATCTGGGTTTCCTGGACGGGGTGCCGGTCGGCTACGTACAGGTCGAGCTGCCCATTCTCGACAACTTGGACAATGTGAATATCGAGCTGTCGGTCCTTCCCGCACATCGACGGCAGGGCGTCGGCCGGGCCCTTCTCGACCTGGTTCTCGAGCGGGCCCGGGCGCTCGGCCGCAAGAACGTGATCGCCCCCGTGATGTCGCGCCACCCGGACGGCGCGCAGTTCGCCTCCGCGGCGGCGGCCAAGCCCGCTCTCGAGGAGGTGCGCAGCCGGCTCGACCTCCGCACGGTCGACCAGGCCCGGCACGATGCCCTGTTGGCCGGCGCCTGGCAGCACGCCGAGGGGTACCGGCTGATCCTGTGGACCGGCGTGCCACCCGAGGAGATCATCGACGACGTGGCCTACCTGGACGGGCGCCTCAACGCCGACGCCCCGACCGGCGACCTGGCGTGGGAGCCCGAGAACGTGGACGCCGCGAAGATTCGCGAGGGCGAGCAGCGGGCGGCCCTGCGCGGGCGGACGAGCTACCACGCCGGCGCTCTGCACGGCGAGCGGCTGGTCGCCTGGACGAAGATCGCCGGCGACGCCACCGACCCCGCGCATGCCTGGCAGAACATCACGCTGGTCGACCCCGGCCACCGTGGCCACCGGCTCGGCATGCTGGTGAAGCTGGCCAACCTCGCGCACGTCCGGGAACTGCGACCGGGCCTCGAGGTGATCGACACGTTCAACGCGGCGTCCAACGAGCACATGCTGCGGATCAATCGGGCGCTGGGCTTCCGGGCGCTCGACTCGGTGACCTTCTGGCAGCTGACGGTGTGAGCCTCAGATGCGGCGGCGCATCCGCAGCTCGGTGAGGATCGGCAGCACGGGGTGCGGCACGCGCTCGCCGGTGTCTTCGAAACCTAGCTTCTCGTACGCCCGGACGGCGCGCGCGTTGCCGGCGACCACCTCGAGCATCAGCCGGTCGCGCCCGTTCGCCCGGGACCAGGTGGCCACCGCTTCGACCAGCTCGGCCAGCACCTTGCCGCCGCGCTGCTCGGGGGTCACGTAGACCGCGAAGATCACCGTCACGTCGGGCTCCTCGGGCAGGACCGTGCCGCCCGCGTGCCCGATCAGCCGGGACCGGCCGCCGGGGTCGGCCACGAACTGCGCCAGGCGGCCGCCGTGCGCCGCCTGGGTGATGCGCTGCCGGTACGCCTCGTGGGGCCGGGCCGCGGCCTGGGCGAGCGTCTCGAGGAACGCGAGCGGGGCGTCGGCCAGCATCTCGAGCCGCAGCGCGCGCATCCGTGCCGCGTCCTCGACGGTCACCCGGTGCACGCGCCAGCTGTTCACGCTGTTCTCCCTACCCTGTGCCGGGGGCGCGGGCAACCTGGTTGCCGGGAAACGGACGAGGGTAGCGGATGCGGTCCCCGCTGAGGCAAGGTGTGTCGATGGATGTGGGCGAGGGCCGCATGCGCATGGTCGAGGGCCCGGTGGTCGAGGCCGCCGACCCGTTCGACCCTGAGTCGCGCACGGCCGAGCTCACCCGCCCCGGCGCCGTCGCCGTGCCCCCGGTCCGCGAGAACGACCCGGTCGTCCCGCCGCAGGGCGCCGGCCTGTCCGGCTGGCTCTCGCGGTGGCGCGGGGTGCTGCGCCGCTGCCTCGTCGCGCTGCTGCCGATCGGCCTGCTCGCCGCGCTCCCGATGCACTTCTTCGTCGGCAACGTCGACGACACGGTGATCGCCGCTCCCGCCCTCTTCGACCTGCTCGGCGGCTTCGGCCTACTGCTGCTCCCGCTGATGTGGCTGGCCTACTTCGCAGTCTCCGCCCTGCCCCTGGTGATCTGCCTGGCCGGCGTGGTGGCGGTGGCGCTCGCCGAGGGGGCCACCGGGTCACTGCCCCGCCCGCGCCGGGTGTGGCGGCTGGTGGCCTATCGGCTGCGCCCGCTCTGGCTCTGGTTCGCCGTGTTCGGCCTGCTGACCCAGGCGCTGCCGCTGCTGCTCACCGCCGACCGGCTGGGCCCGGCCGTGGCCGCGCCGCTCGCCGCCGGCCTCGCCGCGCTCTCGACCGCCGTGCTCACCTTCACCGGTGTGCTCGGCTGCGTCGTGCTGATCGAGCGCGATCGCGGCCGGCGCCGGGCCCAGCACCTCTGCTCGCGGGCCCGGCTGGGCGGGCTGGTCGCCGCCTCGCTGGCTGTCACCGTCCTGCCCCGGCTGGCCGACGCCGGCTGGGGCGCCCTGGCGTCGACCGTGGTGGCGGTGGCGGCCGTTCTGCTCTGGGCGATCGCCGCCCTGGTGACCTACGCGCAGGCCCGCCGCGCCGAGGGCCCGGTGACCAGCGACTCGTTGCTTTCCGAGCTGGCCACGTCCGAGCTCGACTGAGGGGTCTGTCCGCCCGCGTTTCCTTGCACTCGCCCCCCTGGAGTGCTAAACAAGTCATTGGCACTCGTGACCGCTGAGTGCCAAGCAGGTCGGGACGGTGGGGTTCCGGTCGCGGCGCCGCCATCGGCGCCGGGGCACGGTACCGGTCGTCGCGGGCTTTCCGGCTCGGCCTGAGGACGTCACATCGCCAGGTGGTGACGTCCGCAGAGTTCGCAACCTGCGGGAATGCGGGGCCAATTGGCCCGGCACCGCGAATGTCCAGGAGGACACAGCCGAATGGCCAAGATCATCGCATTCGACGAGGAAGCTCGTCGGGGCCTCGAGCGGGGCATGAACCAGCTCGCCGACGCCGTCAAGGTGACGCTCGGCCCCAAGGGCCGCAACGTCGTCCTTGAGAAGAAGTGGGGCGCCCCCACGATCACCAACGATGGTGTATCCATCGCCAAGGAGATCGAGCTCGAGGACACCTTCGAGAAGATCGGCGCTGAGCTGGTCAAGGAGGTCGCGAAGAAGACCGACGACGTTGCCGGTGACGGCACGACGACCGCGACCGTTCTCGCCCAGGCGCTGGTTCGTGAGGGTCTGCGCAACGTCGCCGCCGGCGCCAACCCGATGGCCCTGAAGCGGGGCATCGAGGCCGCCGTCGCGAGCGTCTCCGAGGCTCTCTCGCAGCTCGCCAAGGACGTGGAGACCAAGGAGCAGATCGCCTCCACCGCCTCCATCTCCGCCGGTGACTCCACGGTCGGCGAGATCATCGCCGAGGCCATGGACAAGGTCGGCAAGGAAGGCGTCATCACCGTCGAGGAGAGCAACACCTTCGGCCTCGAGCTCGAGCTCACCGAGGGTATGCGCTTCGACAAGGGCTACATCTCGGCGTACTTCATGACCGACGCCGAGCGGATGGAGGCCGTCTTCGACGACCCGTACATCCTGATCGCCAACAGCAAGATCTCCGCCGTGAAGGACCTCCTCCCTGTGCTGGAGAAGGTCATGCAGGGCGGCAAGCCGCTGGTCATCATCGCCGAGGACGTCGAGGGCGAGGCCCTGGCGACCCTGGTGGTCAACAAGGTGCGCGGCACCTTCAAGTCGGTCGCCGTCAAGGCCCCGGGCTTCGGCGACCGCCGCAAGGCCATGCTGGAGGACATCGCCATCCTGACCGGTGGCGCCGTCATCAGCGAGGAGGTCGGCCTCAAGCTCGACAACGCCGACCTGAGCCTGCTGGGCACCGCTCGCAAGATCGTCATCACCAAGGACGAGACCACCGTCGTGGACGGCGGCGGCGACGCCGAGCAGATCCAGGGCCGGGTCAACCAGATCCGCGCCGAGATCGAGAAGTCGGACTCCGACTACGACCGTGAGAAGCTGCAGGAGCGCCTGGCCAAGCTGGCCGGCGGTGTTGCGGTCATCAAGGTCGGCGCGGCCACCGAGGTCGAGCTCAAGGAGCGCAAGCACCGCATCGAGGACGCCGTTCGCAACGCGAAGGCGGCCGTCGAGGAGGGCATCGTGCCCGGTGGTGGCGTCGCCCTGGTGCAGGCCGGCAAGACCGCGTTCGAGAAGCTCGACCTGGTCGGCGACGAGGCGACCGGCGCGCAGATCGTGAAGCTCGCGCTCGACGCCCCGCTGCGTCAGATCGCCGTGAACGCCGGCCTCGAGGGCGGCGTCGTGGTCGAGAAGGTGCGCAACCTCGACGCGGGTCACGGCCTCAACGCCGCGACCGGCGAGTACGTCGACCTGCTGGCCGCGGGCATCATCGACCCGGCCAAGGTCACCCGCTCGGCGCTGCAGAACGCCGCGTCGATCGCCGCGCTGTTCCTCACCACCGAGGCCGTCGTGGCCGACAAGCCCGAGAAGAACCCGGCCCCGGCCGGCGCCCCGGGCGGCGGGGACATGGACTTCTGAGTCCAGTCCGGACAGCAACATCCGGAAGGCGGGTCGCTTCGGCGGCCCGCCTTTCGCGTGCACGGGGGCCTGGTGAGCGATGGCGCGCCGGCCTTTCGCGTGCGCGGGGCGGGGGCTCCGGGTCAGCGGCGGTGGCGGCCGGGGCGGGGGCGCTCGCCCAGCCACCACAGCGTCCCACCGGCCGCGACGGCGAGCAGGCCGGCCCGCACCACGGCCAGCACGTCGTGCCCGGTGGTCGGCAGGTCGGCGACCGGGACGACGTGGATCGTCACGCTCCCGGTGGACCGCCCGCCGCGCCCGTCGCCGACCGTGTAGCCGAGAGCGTCCGCCGCGGCCGCGTAGATCTCGGCGGCCTCGTCGAGACCATCGGCCGTGTAGGTGACGGTCGTGGCGGTCATCGCCGCCGTGCCGTGCCGGGGCTTGCGGATCGTCATGATCGTGAGGGCGTCGCCGTCCGGGTCCCGGTCGTTCAGCAGCGGCCGGATCACCACGCTGTCCCCGGCCGCGACCCTCACCCGATCGTCCACCGCCACCGGCGGCCGGTTGCGCCGCGGCGGCGTGCCGTGGCCCGGCGCCGGCGTGCCGTGGCCCGGCGCCGGCGTGCCGTGGCCCGGCGCCGGCGTGGGGGAGCCGCTGGGCCGGGGAGTGGGCGACGGGGACGGGGGTGGCGTGGTCGGTGCGGTCGTGGGCGGCGGGATGACCGGAACCGCCGGGACGATCACGTAGACCATCCCCTGCGCCACGTTGCCGTCGGCGTCCACCACCTCGTAGCTGAAGCTGTCGGTCCCGGCGAAGCCCGGAAACGGCACGTAGGTGACCGTCCCGTCCGCGTTGATCCGGGCCGTGCCGTGCGCGGGCCCTCCGATCCGGACGAGGCTGACCGGCCGCCCGTCCTGGCCGGTGTTCGGCAGCCCGATGCCGACCGACCGGCCGTCCAGCACGGTGACCTGTTTGTTCGGTACCGACGGCGGCACGCCCACGAGGATCTCGACGTCGGCGGTGGTGCGGTGCCCGGCATCGTCGGTGGCCGTGTAGGCGAGGGTGGCGATCCCGGCGAACCCGGCCGGCGGGGTGTAGGTCACCGCGGTCGCGGCGAACGTGGCCGTGCCGTGGTCGGGCGTGGTGACCGCGGTGACGTCCAGCGTTCCGCCCGGATCGAGGTCGTTGGTGAGCACGTCGACGGCGATCGCGTGCTGGTAAGGCGTCGTGCGGGAGTCCGGCACCGCCACCGGCACGCCGTTGGACACGGTGATCGCGACGGTCCCGGTCGCGGCGCCGCCGTTGCCGTCGCCGATCGCGTACGTGAAGGTGTCCGGCCCCACGTAGCCGGCCGCCGCGACGTACCGGATCTGGCCGGACTCAAGGGTGGCCGTGCCATGCGCCGGCGTGCCGGCCGAGGCGATGGCGAGCGTCTGGCCCGGGTTGGCGTCGGTGTCGTTGGCGAGCACGTCGACCAGCACGGTCCGGTCGGAGAGCAGCGCCGCGGTGTCCGTCCGCGCCACCGGCACGGCGTTCGCCACCTGCACCGTGACCTGAGCGGACGAGGTGTTCCCGACGCTGTCCACGATCGCGTACCCGAAGGTGTCGGTCCCGAAGAACCCGGGATGCGGCCGGTACTCCACGGTCCCGTTCGCGTTGATCTTGGTCGAGCCGTGCCCGGGCGTCCCCACCGTGGTCACCGTGAGGAGCTGCGACTCGGGGTCGGTGTCGTTGGCCGTGACGGCGATGTCGACCGCGGTGTCGGCCGGGATGGACACCGCGTCGCCGACCGCGGACGGCGACCCGTCGATGGTGATCGTGACGTGCCCGGTGTCGGTCTGGCTGAGGTCGTCGGTGAGCACGTAGTCGAAGCCGTCCGTCCCGACCGTGCCCGGGTCGGCCCGGTAGGTCAGCACCCCGCCCGAGAACGTGAGCATGCCCTTGGCGGTCGCGGTGGCCGAGACGACCTCGATCGCCTGCCCCGTGTTGGGATCGACGTCGTTGGCCAGCACCGGCAACACGATCGGCACGCCCGGCCGGGCGGTGTAGGTGTCGTCGTTCGCCATCGGCGCGGCGTTGCGCACGATGACCGTCACGAGCGCCGAGTCGGTGAGGCCTGACGGGTCCCGGATCGAGTAGACGAAGGAGTCGTTGCCGTAGAAGCCGGTGTCCGGCACGTAGGTGACCGTGCCGCCCGGGTTTGCGGTGACCGTGCCATGGCCTCCGACCGCCACCGCCGTCAGGGTCACCGGGTCGCCGTTCGGGTCGTCGTCGTTGGCGAGCACCGGCACGGTCAGATCGGTGTTCGTGTCGGTGGCCGATGTGTCGGGGCGAGCCACCGGAGCGGTGTTGATCACGTTGATCGTCACGATCGCGCCGACCAGGCCGCCGCGGCCGTCGTCGGTCGTGTAGCGCAGGGTGTCGACGCCGAGGAAGCCGGCGTCCGGGGTGTAGACGATCCGGTGGCCGGCGTCGAAGCCGGCGATGCCGTGCCCGGGAACCACGTCGATGGCGTACGTGATCGGGTCGCCGTTGGGATCGGGGTCGTCGTTGGCGAGCACGTCGATCGTCACCGGCGCGCCGCCCGGTCCGGTGGCCGCGTCGGCCCGCGCCGCCGCGACTCCGTTGGCCACGGTCACCGTCACGTTCGCGGTGTCCGTCCCGCCGTGGCCGTCGTCGATCGTGTACGTGAACGAGTCGGTCCCGGAGTACGCGACGTCCGGCAGATAGGTGATCATGCCGAACGGGTCGCGGGTGACCACGCCGTGGGCGGGGGCCGTCACTCCGGACACCGACGAGGTGTCGCCGTTCGGGTCGGTGGCCACGGCCAGCACGTCCAGCGTGAGCGCCGCCCGGTAGCCGGTGGTCACCGTGAACGGCTGCGCGACCGGTGGGGCGTCGCCGACGGTGACCGTGACCGTGGCGGTGTCCGTACCGCCGTGGCCGTCGCTGATCGTGTACGTGAACGTCGCGTTCCCCGAGAAGCCGACTGGCGCGGTGTAGGTGACCACGCCCGCGAGCAGCGACGTGGCGCCGGTCCCCGCCGCCGGGCCGCCGACGGCGATCACGGTGAGCGTGTCGTGGTTCGGGTCGGTGTCGTTGACGGCCGCCGGCGCCGTCACGCCGGCCCGGGCGGCCGCGTACGTCACGCTCAGCACGTCGTTCGCGGCCGTGGGCAGCGCGTTCGCGACGTCGATCGAGACCGTGGCGGTGGCGGTGAGGCCTCCCGGGTCGCGCACCGTGTAGGTGAAGGTCGCCGGTCCGGCGAACACCGGGAACGCCGAGAACGGCGTGAAGGTGACCCCGGTGCCGGTGAAGGTCACGGCGCCGATGAGAACGGACGCCGGCTGGGTGACTGCGACGACGGTGAGCGCGTCGCCGTTGGGGTCGGTGTCGTTCTGCCGCACGTCGATCGTGACCGCGGTGCTCGTCGGCGTGTTGACCATGTCGTCGTTGGCGACCGGCGCGGCGTTCTGGGTGGTCACCGTGACCGTGGCGGTGTCCGAGCCGCCGTGCGGGTCGTCCACCCGGTAGGTGAACGTGTCGGGGCCGGCCCAGCCCGCGGCCGGCGTGTAGGTGATGGTCCGGTCGGCGTTGGCCACCGCGACGCCGTGTGCTGGCCCGCCGCCCACCACCGAGTAGAGCAGGGTGGCCGGCGCGTCGTCCGGGTCGGTGTCGTTGCCGTTCACCGTGATGGTGACCGGGGTGGCGGGCGGCGTCGTGGCGGTGTCGTCCCCGGCCTGCGGCGGGCTGTTGACAGCGAGCGTGGCGGTGGCGGTGTCGTTGGCCGCATTCGTGTCGACGCCGTTGCCGGTGGCGCGGGCCGAGGCGATCGGGCTTGCCGCCGCGGTGTTGTCGACCGTGGCGGGGATGGTGGCGCTCGCCGACGTTCCGGCCACCAACGGGCCGAGCGCACAGGTGACCACCTGCCCGGCGCTCGAGCAGCCGGTCGGCGCCGGGCCGGGGGTGACGCCGGGCGGCAGGGTGAAGGTGGCGACCGCGGCCGGCTCGATACCGCCGGACGCGTTGGTCACGGTGGCCGTGTAGTTGACGGTGACCGGGGTGCCGGCCCGCTGCACGTACGCCGGGGTCACGGCCAGCGCGGCGGCCAGGTCGAGGTGCGGCGGCTGCACGGTCGTGGCCACCGAGCCGCCGGTCGCGGCGACGTTGACGCTGGTGGTGCGCCCGGTGTAGCTGACGTTCACGACGTTGGTGATGGCGTACCCGATCGGCGCGCCGCCCTGGACCACCACCCGGAAGGTGACCCAGGTGCTGCCTAGGTACGGGATGCTGCCCAGACTGAAGCCGGCCGAACCGGCCGCGTAGGAGCCGGCGTCGTCGCTCGAGGCATCGGTGAGCGGCGCGCCCTGCAGGGTGAGCGAGCCGGGCACGTACGAGGTGTAAGGCGGGATCGCGTCGGCGAGCATCACGCCGTCGGCGATGTCCTTGCCGACGTTCTGCACCGCGATGCGGTACTCGATCACGTCGCCGGCCAGCAGGTCGCCGCCGTTGACATCGGTGCCGGTGAGCGTGGTGGTGATCTTGGGGGCGTAGAGGTCGATGGTGAACGTGATGACGCCCGGGTAGTACTGGTCGCCGCTGGTGGTCAGGGTGAGCGTCGACGAGGTGGCGGCGTTCGCGAACATCCCGGACGCGTCCACCTGGTCGACGTCGAAGCCGAGCTGGTTCACGTATCCCGGGTTGCGCCCGCCCACCAGCGCGCCCGAGTCGCTCACCGTGCTGTTGAAGAAGTTGTCGGCCGGGTTCCTGCCGTCGCTCAGTGGCTGGCCGTCGACCTCGAAGGCGTCCCCGGTGGTGCCGCGGTCACCCTCGTACGCCACCGCGCCGATCTTGGCGCGCACCGTGCCCGAGTGCGGCGTCTCGAAGCCGGTCACCGAGATCTGCGCATCGTCGGGGTTGACCTGGGCGAAGCCGTCGTAGATGCGCAGGGCACGCAGGTCCTCGGCGGGGTTCTGATACGCCACCACCAGCGACCACCCCGCGAACGAGCCCATGGCGATCGACGCCTGCACGTTCGCCACCCCGTACACCCCGTTGCCGGCGCCGGCCACCTGCGCGGTCACGTCGGCGAAGCCCTGATAGATCGCGCCGTTCGTGTACAGGCTGCTCGAGGCGACCGGGCTGTAGGACGTGCCGCCGGTCGTGCTGAACAGGACCTGGTTGCGCAGGGGCGAGACCGAGGAGGCGCCCCAGTAGAGGCCGGCGAAGAGCACCGTGCTCCCCGGCGGCATGTCGAGCGTCGCCGTGCTGTCGTCGAAGGTCAGCGGGTTGCCGTCGGCGTTCGTGTAGGCCATGGCGTAGGTGTTGTTGTTCGCGTTGGCGCCGGTGTTCGAGCCGGTCTGCGCGTTCCCGCAGGCCGCCGGCGGCGGGATGCAGGTGAGCAGCGTGTTGCCGCGCAGCAGGATCGAGCCGTTGGTGTTGGCGTCGAAGCGCGTGTTGAACGAGGTTGTCGTGACGCCGGCATCGGCGCGGCCCGTGACCAGGGTCGCCGCCGCCAGCAACACGGCGACGAGCACGATCAGGGCCGCGGACGCGCGGCGTACCCCCACGCCACGAGGCTAGGACAAAGAGGTCATAGCTGTTTGCGGTACAGGAAGAACACCCTTTCCACCCGGGCGCCCACCGCGGTGGAGTAGAAGGGCATCGGGCCGACCCAGCCGATCTGCGCGGTCTCGTGCCCGTTCGCACGCTGGTCGGCCAGGCAGCGGCGGAGCAGGACCGAGCCGATCCCGCGGCCCCGGGCGGCCACCGTGGTGCCCATCGGGCCGAACCAGCTAGGGCGCGACGACCCGTACGCGGCGAAGCCCAGCAGCGTGCCGTCGGCCTCGATCGCCAGATGGCAGCCGGCCCGCTCCCGGCCGATCGAATGGCCGATCTCGCCCGCCCAGCCGGTGCCCCAGTTCGCCAGCGCGAACGCGACCAGCGAGGCGGTGTCGTCGGTGGTGGCCCGGCGGACCGTCACCCCGTCGCCGGCCAGCCGCTTCTCGTCGGGCTCGGTCGGGGCGAGCGCCCGCAGGTCGGCGGTCATGTTCCAGGCCGGCTGGTCCTGGGCGAAGCCGAGCGCCATGGCCGCGCAGACCGCCGGCGTGTACCGCACGTCGATGCCGGGCCAGGCGTAGTACGGGGCGTTGCCGGCCAGCACCACGTCGCCGGCGCCGAGGCCGGCCAGCGCGCCCTCGATCCGTGCCATCAGGGCCCGGGCCACGCCGCGGCGCCGCTCGGCCGGGTCGACCGCGATCAGGTCGATGTGCCCGATGGACGCGTCCCGGTGCGAGACCGACCCCAGAACCACCCCGATCACCCGGTTGCCCGGCGCCATGGCGAGGAAGCCGGCGAGCCGGCGCGGGGTCGGCGACCAGCCGTCGGTTCCGGTGGCCTCGCGCAGCCGCGACACGATCTCGGCGGCCTCGGCCGCGTCCTCCGGCAGATCCAGCGCGCTCCGGCACAGGGCGATCACCGCAGGTAGGTCGTCGTCGGTCAGCTCGGCTATCCAGAACTCGCGATCCACAACTGCCGAACCTAACTCAACGAGCCGGTGAGATTTCCCCCGCCTGGGTGACGCGCGCGAGCGCTAACGTGGGACGGGTGCGTGATCCCTCCATTTCCCGCTATTCGGCCGGGCGTCTGTCGCCGATCCGGCGGCTCGCCGACCTCCGGCGTCTTCGCGATGAGCAGTTCGATGTCCTGGTGATCGGTGGTGGGGTCACCGGCGCCGGCGCGGCCCTCGACGCCGCCTCCCGTGGGCTCAAGGTCGCCCTGGTCGAGGCGCGTGACCTGGCCGCCGGCACGTCCAGCCGGTCCAGCAAGCTGATCCACGGCGGCCTGCGCTACCTCGAGCAGCTCGAGCTCCATCTGGTGCACGAGGCGCTCACCGAGCGCGGCCTGCTCTCCACCCGCCTGGCGCCCCACCTGGTCCGCCCGGTGCCGATCCTGGTGCCGCTGCCGCCGGCGAACCCGCCCGCCCGGGTCTGGCACCGCGCCTACTACGGCCTCGGCGTCGCGGCGTACGACGCCTTCGCCGGCGTCTTCGGCACCGGCCGCGGCATGCCGCTGCACCGCCACCTCACCCGCGACGGCGCCCGCCACCTCTTCCCGAGCCTGCGGGCCGACGCGCTGACCGGCGCGATCCGCTACTACGACGGCCAGGTCGACGACGCGCGCCTGGTGGTCACCCTCGCCCGCACCGCGGCCAGCCTGGGCGCGGCCGTGGTCACCAGCGCGCGCGTGGTCGGCTTCCTGCGCGAGGCCCGTGAGGTGGTCGGCGTGCGGGTCCGTGACCTCGAGGCGCCCGACGCGCCCGAGTTCGAGGTGCGGGCGCGTACGGTGGTGGCCGCCACCGGCGTCTGGAGCGACGACATGTCGCAGATGCTCAGCGACGTCGGCGTCCGTCCCGGCCTGCGGGTGCGTGCCTCCAAGGGCGTGCATCTCGTGGTGCCCCGCTCGGCGATCACCGGCGAGGCCGGCCTGATCCTGCGCACGCCCACCTCGGTGCTGTTCGTGATCCCGTGGGGCGGCCACTGGATCATCGGCACCACCGACACCGACTGGACGCTCGACCGCGCGCACCCGGCCGCCTCGGCCCGCGACATCAGCTACATCCTCGACCAGGTCAACACGGTGCTCGACCGCCCGCTGACGACCGACGACATCGAGGGCGTCTACGCCGGGCTGCGGCCGTTGCTCTCGGGCGAGGCCGACTCCACCTCCAAGCTCTCCCGCGAGCACGCCGTGGTCGAGCCGATGCTCGGGCTCCTGCTGGTGGCCGGCGGCAAGTACACGACGTACCGGGTGATGGCGGCCGACGTCATCGACCGGGCGGTGCGCCGGCTGGGTGGCGCGGCGCGGCCGTCGCGCACCGATCAGCTTCCGCTCCTCGGCGCGGACGGCTACACGGCCGCGTGGCGCGACCGGCAAGATGTCGCCAAGCGGCACGGCGTCTCCGCCGGGGTGGTCGAGCATCTCCTCGAGCGGTACGGGACCCTGACCGTCCACATCCTGGCCATGATCGCCGCCGAGCCGGGACTGGCCACGCCGCTCGCGGGCGCTCCGGAATACCTGACGGCAGAGGTGGCGTACGCGGCGCTCGCCGAAGGCGCGCTGCACCTCGATGACGTGCTCACCAGGCGTACCCGAATCTCGATCGAAACGACCCACCGCGGCAGCGAGACGGCCACCCACGCGGCCGCGATCATGGGGGATGCGCTCGGCTGGGACAAGGCGGTGCGCGACCGCGAGGTCGAGCACTACCTGGCGCGGGTGGCCGCCGAGCGGCAGTCGCAGACCATGCCCGACGACCTGACCGCCGACGCCGCCCGGATCGGGGTGCCGGACGTGCGCGGCTTCGCCGCCGACCGGGGAGTCGACCTCCTAGAGATCAATCTTTGATCCTCGTCGACGAGCCGCTCTGGCCGGCCCGGGGCCGACTCTGGTCCCACCTGGTCAGCGACCTCTCCTACGCCGAGCTGCACGTGTTCGCCGAGATGCTGGGCGCGCCGCGGCGCGGCTTCGACCGGGATCATTACGACATCCCGCAGGAGCGGTTCCGCAGCGCGCTCTGGCTCGGCGCGACCCTGTTGCCCTCGCGGGAGCTGGCTTTCCGCTTGCGGGAGGCGGGCCTACGCCGTCCCAAGCACCTCGTCTAGCTCGCGCCGCAGGTTGGCGCGGGCCTTCTCTTCCCACTGCGTGCGCAGCGGCTCGAGGCGGTAGATCGACGGCAGCTCGAGCAACGCCTTGAGCACCTGGGCGCGGCCGTCGCGGAAGGCGTCCTCGGGGACGTGCGCATACTCCCGGCGGATGGCGGCGGTGTACTCCGCGTACGCGTCGTCGTCGCTCGCCAGGATGGCGAGATCGGCGTCGCAGAGCAGCTCGCCGTCGGGGTCGTCCTCCTCGGTGGCGTGCCCGGCGGTCAGCCCGACCAGCCGTGCCACCTCGGCCGAGGCCCCGGCCGGCACGCCCAGGGTGGTCAGCAGCCCTTCGGCGAACTCGGCGCTGTCCCGCTCGTTCGCGTCGCCGAGCGCACGCGGGTCGTAGACCGCGTCATGCATCCACGCGGCCAGACGGACCCGTTCCGCATGTGCCGCGAGACCGGCATGCCGGTCGATCACATCGAGTACCGCCGACAGATGCGTCACCGTGTGATAGTGCCGTTGCGGCTCCGACCAGCGGGACAGCAGGTATTCACCGGCGGCCGTCAGATCCGCGTCCGCGGCGGTGGCGCCCGCCTGCCGGGCCGCCGCCACGAACTCGTCCACGAGAGATGTCACATCCGCCAGTATGGTCAGAGATCGTGACCGCTTCCGCCGTGCCCCGGCTGGCGAGGCGCGCCCGCGCCGGCCTGCTGGCCGGGGCGCACCGGGTGCGCGGCGGGGTCGCGCTCGCCATCCAGGCCGGGGTGGGCGCCGCGATCGCGTGGTTCGTCGCGCACGACCTGATCGGCCGCCCGCAGCCGTTCTTCGCCCCGATCGCCGCCGTGATCACGCTGGCGTCCTCGGTCGGGCAGCGCGCCCGCCGCACGGCCGAGCTGGTTCTCGGCGTGGCGATCGGCATCGGCATCGGCGACGCGCTGATCCTGGTGATCGGCACCGGCCCGTGGCAGATCGGCCTGGTCGTGCTGCTCGCGATCCTGGTCGCCACCGCGGTCGGCGGCGGCACCCCGCTGGTGGTCCAGTCCGCCTCCTCGGCGGTGCTGGTCGCCACGCTGACCTCGGCCACCGGGCTGCCGTGGACGCGCTTCTTCGACGCGCTGGTCGGCGGCGGGGTCGGCCTGGTCGTGATGACCGTGCTGCTGCCGCTCAACCCGCTCAGCGTCGTGCAGCGGGCGGCCGACCCCGCGCTGCGCGCCCTCGCCGACGGCCTGCACCACGTCGCGACGGCGCTGCGAGCCCGCGACCGCGACGGGATCGACGCGGCGCTGGTAGAGCTGCGCGCCGCCGAGACGTCCTTCTCCGCCTTCTCGGCGGCGGTCACCGCGGCCCGCGAGAACGTGGCATTCGCGCCCGCCCGCTGGCGCAGCCGTGGCGCGCTGGCGCAGTACGTGGACGGCGCCACGCAGGTCACCCACGCGCTGCGCAACGTCCGGGTGCTGATCCGGCGGGTGAGCACCGGGCTGGGCGACGACGAGAAGATGCCCGAGGTCCTGGCCGCCGCGATCGGCCTGCTCGGCGACTCGGTCGACCTGCTGCGCCAGGAGTGGGCCAAGGCGGCCGAGCCGCTGGCGGCCCGCGAGCGGGCGCTGAGCGCGGTGGCCGAGGCCGCCAAGGCGTACGACGAGGGGGTCGGCTTCTCGGGCGGCGTGGTGGTCGCCCAGATCCGGTCGGCCGCCACCGACCTGCTGCGCGCCACCGGGGTCGATTTCGCCGAGGCGCCGCGCCTGGTCCGCCAGGCCGCGGGCTGGCGCGATCGCTCCCGCCGCCCCGGCCGCCGCCCGCCCGCGCCGGGCCACGCTTGAGCTCCGGCCGCCCCCGGCCGCCGCCTGCCGCACCGGGCCACGCTTGAGGCCCATTCTTAGTGGGCGCGTGCCCACTTGAAGTGGGCACGTGCCCACTTCAGCCGGCCCGCGGCCCGCGGGGCCGCCCCCACCCGTCCGGGTGACTACGCTGGCGGCATGGCCGACGTTTCGCCGGGCGGGCCGCCCGACCAGAGCGCCCCGACTCAGGCCGTGCCGCACCCGTCGGCGCTGCCCACGCAGGCGTTCGCCTCCGACCCGTCGGTCGGCGCGTTGCCGGCCGGCGCGGCCTTCGAGCAGCCCCCGGGCCCCGACGCCGTCTACGCCGGCGCTGTCCCGGCCGGCCCTGTTCCGGCCGGTTCTGTTCCAGCCGGCTCTCTTCAGGCCGGCTCTCTTCAGGCCGGCTCTCTTCAGGCTGGCGCTCTTCAGGCTGGCGGTCTTCCGGCCGCCTATCTCCCGGCCGACGCGGCCGTCCCGACCCAGTCCATCGGCCGCACGATGGGCTGGCGGCGCTGGCTTCCGATGGTCGGCGTCGTCGGCTTCCTGCTGGCCGGCGCGGTCGGCATGCTCTTCTTCCTGGGCGTCGACATCGGCCTCACCGGCCTGACCGTCGGCCTGATCGCCGCGGTCCTCCCCGTGCCGCTGCTGGTCGCCAGCTTCCTCTGGCTCGACCGCTACGAGCCCGAGCCGATTCGCTACCTGGCCTTCTGCTTCACCTGGGGCGCCGCGATCGCCACCGCCGCGGCCCTGCTGGTCAACACCGAGGCGTCGAAGCTCTTCGACCGCTGGGGCTTCCCCGACGCCCTGGTCGCCGTGCTGGTCGCCCCCTTCATCGAGGAGTCGATGAAGGCGCTGGGCCCGGTCCTGCTGCTCTGGCGCCGCCGCAGCGAGTGGTCCGGCATCACCGACGGCATCGTGTACTGCGGCATGTCGGCGCTCGGCTTCGCGATGGTGGAAAACGTCCTTTACCTCGGGAAGCACGGCTACGCGACGGGCGCACAGGAGTACGGCCCCGCCACCGGCCTCCAGAACCTATTTCTGATCTTCATCGTGCGCATCCTGTTCACCGGCTTCGCACACCCGCTGTTCACCTCGATGACCGGCATCGGCCTGGGCATCTCGGCCCGCTCCGGCGACCGCCGGGTCCGCTGGCTCGCCCCGATCGCCGGCCTGCTGCTCGCGATGATCCTGCACGGCACGTTCAACCTGCTGCCCACGCTCTCGGCCAGCCTCGAGAAGCCGTTCATCATGCTCTACGGCTACCTCGGCTTCATGGTCCCGTTGTTCTTCGCCGTGGTCGGCTTCGCCATCGCCCTGCGCGCCTGGGAGGGCCGGCTCACCGAGCGCGTCCTTCCCCTCTACGTCCGGGCCGGATGGTTCTCCCCGCCCGAGGTGGCGTCCCTCGGCAGCCTCGGCCGCCGCCACTCCGCTCGCCAGTGGGCCAAGCGTGTGGCCGGCGTCTCGGGCCAGAGGGCGATGCGCGAATTCCAGTTCGCCGCCACCCACCTGGCCCTTCTCCGAGACGGCATGCAGCGGGGCCTGCACACCACCCCGACCGACCAATACCGCACGACCTCGGAGGAACACCGCCTCCTGCAGGAGATCCAGACCTACCGCCAGTCCTTCACGGCGAAGGACCCGACCACCCCGCAGTCCTTCTGGGACGGCCTCAACTACCACATCGTCTTCCCCGACGGCGTCCCCCGCATTCTTCCTCCGCCCGCCGACCCGGTGGTCCCGGTCCCGATCCGGCTGCCACCGCCCCCACCCGCCTACGCGATGCCCGGCTACGGCCCACCCGCCTACGGCGGTCCGGGTTACGGCGCGCCCGGCTATGGCGGTCCGGGCTACGGCTCACCGGGCCAGGGCGCCCCGGGTTACGGCGGTCCGGGTTACGGAGCCCCGGGCTATGGCGCTCCCGGCTATGGCGCTCCGAGTCAGGGCGCTCCGGGTTACGGCGCTCCGGGCTATGGCGCTCCCGGCTACGGCTCACCGAATCAGGGAGCCCCGGGCTATGGCGCTCCCGGCTACGGCGCTCCGAGCCAAGGAGCCCCGGGTTACGGCGCTTCGGGTTACGGAGCCTCGGGCTATGGGTCACCGGGTCAGGGAGCCCCGGGTTACGGCAGCGGCAACGTGCCGAACCCGTATGTCCGGCCCGCTACTCCGGATTACGGCAACTCGGCGACACCGGGTTACGATGGCCCGCCGCCGTTCGCGCCGGGACCAGCGTCGGGGCCGCCCACCCCAGCAGCCGGGTACGCCGAACCCTCGACGCAGCCCGTCGAGCCCCCACGCCCGTACGTGTCATCGTCGGAAAGCGAACCACCCACCCGCCCGGACGCGGCGCGCCCGGAGTAACCCAGCGTCCTGGAAGCCTAGAGATACAGCCCGGTTCCGTCGGATTCGACGCGGCTGGCGGCTACGGCGTGGACGTCGCGCTCGCGGAGCAGGACGTACTCGCGGCCGTGGAGCTCGACCTCGGAGCGGTCGTCGGGGTCGAACAGGACGCGGTCGCCGACCGCGATCGAGCGGACGTTGGGGCCGATTCCCACCGCCGTGGCCCAGGACAGCCGGCGGCCGACCGACGCGGTGGCCGGGATCACGATCCCGGCCGATGACCGCCGCTCCCCTTCGCCGCCGTCCTGTCGGACAAGTACGCGATCATGCAGCATCCGGATCGGCAGTCCGGCCTCGGTGCGGGTGTCGGCGCTCACGATTGCAGACGGTACGCCGCCCGGAATGCCCGCCTGCCTCCCGGTCCGGCGGGCACTCTGCGGCGCGGGACCACTACGGTGGTTACCGCGTGCCGCGCCGCGGCGCCGCTACGGCGAGGGGGTAGGCCGGTTGAGCCGTTTGCAGCGAGTCCGTGACAACCTGCGTCGGGCGTACGACTCGGGCCGGGATTCGGTGCGTCAGGCGCGCACCGACGAGGCCGTGACGGGGGAACCGGACACGGACGACGACGACGATGATGAATTCGTGCCGCCGCCGGTCGAGCCCGAGGTGGTGCAAGACTCGACGAACAGCCGGGACGACGCCGAGGTGCCGCATTCGCTGCGGATCGCCGCCGCCTGGAGCTGGCGGCTGATCGTCGTCGGCGTGGTCGGCTGGGCGCTGCTGCACTTCATCGGCATCGTCAGCATCGTCGTGGTTCCGCTGGCGATCTCCCTGCTGCTCTCGGCGCTGCTCGCTCCGGCGGTCCGCTGGCTGCTCAAGCAGCGAGTGCCCCGCTCGCTGGCGACGTTCCTCGTGCTGATCTGCGGCATCGCCGCGGTGGCGGGCACGCTGACGCTGGTGATCACCCAGTTCGTCGACGGCGTCGGCGAGCTGACGCAGAAGGCGAGCGACGGCGTACGGCAGATCCAGAACTGGGCGCGCACGGGTCCGCTGCACCTGTCGGACGCGCAGGTGAACCAGGCGATCGACAACGCTCAGCAGTGGGTGAACGAGCACACCTCGCAGCTGACCTCGACCGGCATCGCGACCGCGGCGACCCTGTTCGAGATCGTGACCGGCATCCTGCTGGTGCTGTTCTCGACCTTCTTCTTTCTGCGCGACGGCCGGAAGATCTGGCGGTTCATCGTGCGGCTGTTCCCGGTGCAGGCCCGCTGGTCGCTGGCCGACGCCGGTGACGCCTCGTGGGTGACGCTCGGCGCGTACGTGCGGGCGACCGTGCTGGTGGCGTTCATCGACGCGGTCGGCATCGGCACCGCGCTGGTGATCCTGGACATCCCGTTCCCGTTCCCGCTGGCGGCGCTGGTTTTCCTGGGCGCGTTCATCCCGATCATCGGCGCGAGCGTGTCGGGTGCGGTGGCGGTGCTGGTGGCGCTGGTCGACCAGGGCTGGGTGATCGCGCTGGTCCTGCTGGGCGCGGTGATCCTGGTGCAGCAGGTGGAGGGTCACGTCCTCCAGCCGCTGATCATGGGCCGTGCGGTGGCGATCCACCCGCTGGTCGTGATCATCGGGATCGCCTGCGGTGCGACGCTGGCCGGCATCATCGGCGCGCTCGTCGCGGTGCCGCTGATCGCGGTGCTGAACACCGGCATCCGGCGGCTGTCCCGCCGGCGGCCCGAGGTGCCGCCGACCGCGGTGGTCGTGGGCGGGTCCGCGGCTCCTTCAGAGACATAGGAAAGGGCGGGACCCGTCGGGTCCCGCCCTTTCCGTATCAGAGCGCGGGCTAGGCCGCGGCCACGCTGATCGCGACCTCGTTGACGCCACGGGTGGCGTCGACGATCACTTCGCCGTTGCCGGCCCGGCTCAGCGCGCGCAGGGTCCATGACCCCGGCGCGGCGAAGAACCGGAACACGCCCTCGGGCGAGGTGACGACCTCGGCGGTGAACTCGCCGGAGCCGTCGAGCAGGCGCACGTACGCGCCGCCGACCGCCTCACCGTCGGCGTTGTTCACCAGGCCGGTGATGACGGTTTCCTTCTCGAGGTCGACGCTGGCGGGGAGGGGCGCCGACTGATCGGGAGCGGCGCAACCGGCCGCGATGTTGGACGGAGAAGTCATGTGATCACGCCTTCCCGGGCTCGTCGCCGAGCGCGATCGGCACGCCGATGAGCGAGCCGTACTCGGTCCAGGATCCGTCGTAGTTCTTCACGTTCTGCTGGCCGAGCAGCTCCTTGAGCACGAACCACGTGTGCGAGGAGCGCTCGCCGATCCGGCAGTACGCGATGGTGTCCTTGCTGCCGTCGAGGCCCGCGTCGCCGTAGATCTTGGCGAGCTCGTCGTCGGACTTGAACGTGCCGTCCTCGTTCGCGGCCTTGCTCCACGGCACGCTGATCGCCGTGGGGATGTGGCCGGCCCGCTGCGACTGCTCCTGCGGCAGGTGGGCGGGGGCGAGCAGGCGGCCCGCGAACTCGTCGGGGCTGCGCACGTCGACCAGGTTCTTCACGCCGATGGCCTGGACGACCTCGTCGCGGAACGCGCGGATCGACAGGTCGGGCGCGGAGGCCTGGTAGGAGGTCTTCTCCCGGGCCGGCACGTCCTTCGAGTACGGGCGGGCGTCGAGCTCCCACTTCTTGCGGCCACCGTCGACCAGCACGACGTCGCCGTGGCCGTAGAGCTTGAAGTACCAGTACGCGTACGCGGCGAACCAGTTGTTGTTGCCGCCGTAGAGCACGACCTTGTCGTTGTTGGAGATGCCGCGCTCGGAGAGGAGAGCGGAGAACTGCTCCTGGTTGACGAAGTCCCGCCGGACCGGGTCCTGCAGGTCCTTCTTCCAGTCGATCTTGATGGCGCCGGGGATGTGGCCGCCGTCGTAGGCGGTGGTGTCCTCGTCGACCTCGACGAAGACGATGCCCGGTGTTTCGAGGTTCTTCTCGGCCCAGTCGGCCGAGACGAGTGCGGTGTCGCGACTCATCGGTTCACTCCCTTGGTGGGTGGAGGGGGAGAGTCAGCGCACGGAGGTTTGGTCGCACCCCGCGCGGGACCCAGACTTGAAGATCTCGTGCTTGTGCGACGGCGCCACTGCCGGGCTTTTCGGAGAGCGAGAGCTAGAAGGTGCTCAGCATTAGTGGCCCCGTCAGATGACAGGGCGACACAGGCAGGCGGCCATGCGGCACAGGTCGACCGCACGCCTCTTGGTGAGCAACGGGCTCATGGAAAACGACCCTACCAGCGGTTCCAGACCTCGGAACAGCCTCGACCACCATCCGGGAACGAGTCCGGGGTCACAGGCCGACCGAGTTGAGCGCCACGTTGCTCGCCTCGGCGGTGATTTTCAGGCCGTCGGCCTGCGGTTCGACCTTCTGCACCTGCAGATCCAGCGGCAACGCCGGCACGGTGAGGTTGAAGGCCAGCTTCTCGACGTACGAGTTGATCAGGCCGCGCACGAGCGCGTTGTCGGGCAGACCCTCCGCCTTCACATCGCTGAAACGCACCTGAACCACATTGCCCTTGACCGCCAGGTCGGCCGTGCCGCTGACGTCGACGGTCTGGCCGAGCGCCGTCACGGGCGCCGAGACGACCAGCTTGCCGTCGTTCTCGGCGAGCTTCACGCCGGGCTGCCCGACGAGCTGGGCGAGCTGCGCGTAGTCGATGAGCCCCGAGCCGGTTACCGTGCCCGCGGTGATGTTCCCGTTGCCGGTGCGCAGGGTGTCGAGCGGCGCGGTCACGTCGTTGGCGCGGATGTCGAGCAGCTTGATCTTGATCGTGCGGCCATCGCCGGCCGGGCCGGAGAAGTCGGCCAGCTTGATCTTGATCTCGTCGTAGACGCCGCGGGCGACCTGGGTGAGGAACGGGAATCCCTCGATGGTCACGTCGGGCTTCTCGCTGGTCGCCTTCTGGTCGGTGACCTGCTGCGCCACCCGGTCGCCGATCGTGCGCTCGGCGTAGGAGACGGCGACCCGGTCGGCGACCGCGAGCGCCGCGGCCACCAGGATCAGCAGCACGATGAAGCTGATGAAGAGGCGTCGTCCCCAGCGCCGCCGCGGGTACGTCTCGCTCACCGGTCCTCCCGACCATCGACTGTGGTTGGGACGGTACATGCCCTCCGGTAGGCCCCGGCGAAACCGTTACGAGAGGTACCAGTGCGCCAGCGCGTACGCGGCCGGGGCGGTCAGCGCGAACGCGCCCAGCGGTCCCTGCATGTGCCGGGCCACCCAGAAGGTCGGCTCGTCACCGGCCAGCCGGCGGCCCGCCTCGCCGAAGTTGACCGCGAGGTCGACCACGCTCGCCACCACCGCCGCGACCAGGCCGACGATCGCGCCCTTGGCCGGGGTGAACGGCAGCACCAGCACGCTGCCGAGGGCGGCCGAGGCCAGCGTGCCGAGCATCGCGCCCAGCACCACGCCGGTCGCGCCCCGCGGCACTTGGAGCGCTATCCGCGGCTTCGGGAAGATCGCGTCGGTCAGCCGGGCGACCAGCAGGGCCACCCCCGCGCCGACGGCGCTGACGATCATCGTCTGGGTGCCGATCGGCTGGCGGGTGAGGATCATCGGGATCGCGTACGCCACGACGCCGAGCACGATCAACAGGGTCGCGCGCCAGGAATCCTTGAGGCGCGCGCGGTCCTCCGCCCGGAATAGCGGACCGACAATCGCCGCTGCGAATCCCCCGAGCGCCACAAAGATCAGCGGGGACAGTCGGGCGGGCGTACTCGTGACCGCGAAATAGTCGGCAACCAGCGCGACCACCGCGCAGACGCCCGCCGTCGCACTCGCCGCCGGCGGGTGCAAGGCCATGATCCAGGCGAGCAGATAGAGCAGCTGCACGCCGAAGAGCACGATCGCGTACGGCAGGCGGTTGTCGGGCGCGGAGGTCTGGGCGCCCAGCGCGAGCCCGAGGCCGAGCAGCCCGGCGAAGCCCGCGATCGCCAGCGACAGCTGCCGCCGGACCGGGGCGACCTCGATTTCCTCGAGATCCTCCTCGGCGTCGTCCGGCTCGTCGCCGCTGGGAGTCGACTCGTCGTCGGGCACGGCGCCGTAAAAGCCCGCGGCCGGCCGGCCCGGGCCCGAGCGCGCGATCTCGCGCGACGCGTCGGCATCCCAGGCGTCGTCCTGCGGCATGGAGGGGAACACGCCTGCGATGGTGCCAGAATCGCTGCCGGGACCCAATTCCTCGCCTCCTGCAAAAATCGCGACCGGTCGCCAGAGCACCCGTGTAAAAGGCTTGTTACGAATAGCCTGAACGGTCACCTCACGAGCGTTCACTACATCACTTGCACGAACGATCGAGGTGATCGAGCGGATGTATCGGTTAAGGTAACGCCAGCCCACCCGTCGGTGACGCCGGGGAAACAGTCCTCCGGGAGTGGCGTGTGACGCGCCGCAAGCCGGGTCACCCTAGCGGCCCTTGAGCGCCGCAAGGACGGAGGTGAGTGTGGAAATCCTTCTGTTGGTGACAGCTCGTGCCGGTGAACCTTCCGCTGTGCTGCCCGCGCTGGATCTGCTTCCCCACTCCGTACGCACCGCGCCCCGCGACGTCCGCACCCTGGTGTCCGGGCCCAGCCCCGACGCCGTGCTGGTGGACGCCCGTTCCGAGCTCTCCGAGGCCCGCGCCACGTGCCGCATGCTGCACGCGACCGGCATCGGCGTCCCGCTCGTCGCGGTCGTCACCGAGGCCGGCCTGATCGCGCTCAACGCCGACTGGGGCGTCGACGACGTCATCCTGGCCAGCGCCGGCCCCGCCGAGGTCGAGGCCCGGCTGCGCCTGGGCGTCGGCCGGCTCAACAACTCGACCGCCGGAGCCGGGGGCTCCGTCCGGGCCGGCGAACTCAACATCGACCCCGACACGTACGCGGCGAAGCTCAAGGGCCGCCCGCTCGACCTCACCTACAAGGAGTTCGAGCTGCTCAAGTTCCTGGCGCAGCACCCCGGCCGGGTGTTCACCCGCGACCAGCTGCTGCGCGAGGTCTGGGGCTACGACTACTTCGGCGGCACCCGCACGGTCGACGTGCACGTGCGGCGGCTGCGCGCCAAGCTCGGATCCGAGTACGAGTCGATGATCGGCACCGTGCGCCAGGTGGGCTACAAGTTCGTGGTCCCGCCGAACGGTCGCCAGCTGCCCGACAACGAGCCGGTCTCGCTGCCGGTCTGACACACTCTCGTTCATGACGGATGTCCGGTCGATCGACCGGTTGAGCGACGCTGCGGTGGCTGACGTTCTCGCGTTGGCCACCGCCGCGGAGCAGGCCGACGGGGTTTACCCCCTCTCCGAAGACACGGTTCTCCGCGTACGGCACGGGGGCGGCGCCCACCTGCTCGCCTATGCCGACGGCGTTGTCGCCGGCTATGCCGGGTCCGGGGAGCTGGTTGTACACCCTTCGTATCGGCGGCGCGGTTTCGGTTCGGCCCTGCTGGCGTCTTCCGGCGACGGTCCGTTGGCCTTCTGGGCGCATGGTGACCTGCCCGGCGCGGCGGCCCTGGCCGAAAAAACCGGATTTAAGCGTGCACGGGTTCTTTGGCAGATGCGTCGGTCGCTCGCCGATCTTCCCGGCTCCACCTCGACGCTTCCGGACGGCGTGACCCTCCGGCACTTCCGGCCCGGTCACGACGAGCAGGCCTGGCTCGAGGTCAACTCGCGGGCCTTCGCCCATCACCCCGAGCAGGGCCAGTGGACCCTCGCCGATCTGCGGCTGCGCGAGGCCGAGCCGTGGTTCGATCCGGCCGGCTTCCTGCTCGCCGTGGACATCTCAGACAAATTGCTCGGCTTCCACTGGACCAAGGTCCACCCGCCGGCGGGCGACGACCCCGCGCTGGGCGAGATCTACGTGCTCGGCGTCGACCCCGGCGGCCATCGGCGCGGCCTGGGCGTGGCGCTGAGCGTGGCCGGCCTCCGCCATCTCGCGGACACCGGCCTCACCCAGGCCCTGCTGTACGTCGACGAGTCGAACACCGCGGCCGTGGCCCTCTACCGAAAGCTCGGCTTCGAGATCTTCAAGACCGACGTCAACTACCAGCGCTGATCGTCTGCGCGCGGTTGATCACCTCGGTCAGCACCCGCTGGGTCGTGGCGAGGTCATCCTCGTTCAAGGCCTCGTAGAGCTGCGCGGTCGTCGCCGCCACCCGTGCGTTGACCCGTTCGAAGAGCTCCATCCCGGCCGGGGTGATCGCTCCCTCGCACAACAGCCCGCGTCGCTGCAGGCCGGTCACCAGTGCGCCCGCCGCTACCTGATCAAGGTTCAGTTGCCGTTGACCCGCGAGGAACCCCGCGAGATCGTCCACCCGGCGCGCGTCGGCGACGCGCAGGGCCACGTACTCGTTGCTGGTCAGCCCGCTGCCCGCGAGCGTCCGGTCGAGCAGGGCGCGCACCGCGCCCTGCGCCTCGGCGATGGTCTGTCCGGTCAAAGTGGGCACATTCACTCCAATCCCAGCAGCACACGAAGAACATCGGCGAGCTCCTTGGCGCGCGCCCCCTCGGGCCCGCCGATCGGCGCGGTCAACTCGGCCTGCAGCCCGCGGACGACCGGAATCGCCCGCAGAATGACCTCGGCGCCACGCTCGGTGAGCGCGAGCCCGAAGGCCCGCGGATCGTTCGGGTGGCGGGCCCGCGCGAGCAGTCCGGCCTGCTCGAGCTGGCGAGCCACCTTGGAGACGTACATGGGCTCGAACCCGGCCCGCGCGCCGAGCTCCCGCTGGCTGGGTGTGATTCCCTCGCGGCCCATGCCGTAGAGCGTGGCCATCAGCGAGTACTGAGCGTGCGTGAGCCCCAAGGGCGCCAGCCCTCGATCAACCGCGGCACGCCACCGGTTGGTGACCCGCCACAACAACGCCCCCACCGTCTCCACGTTCCAAGCTAAACATGGCAACCATAAACATGGCAACTATCCATCGTCGCACCGCCTCAGGGGACCACGGTGACCGGCCACTTCCCGCAGCGGACCAGGCGGATCGCCAACGAGCCGGCGATGCGGTGGCCGACGCTGGTCGACGAGCCCACGATCACCGCGTCGGCGCGGGTTTCCCTTGCCACCTCGGAGAGCACGCTGAGTGGGTCGCCCTGCCGGACGATCAGCTCGGTGTCCGCGCCCCACGCGCCGATCTCGGACCGCAACTGACGTTCCAGGTCCTCCTGCGCCTCCAGCACGGCGTTCATCGCCGTGCCGCTGTGGTCGGCCAGCGTGATCAGCGTGGTGCGGGCGCTGCGGGCGTAGACCGCGATCAGTCTGGTGTGCTGCCGGCGCGCGAGGCCGGCCGCGTACGCGGCGGCGCGCATGGACGTGGGGGTGCCGTCGACGCCGACGACGATCGCGCCGGGCCCGTCGGTGCCGAGTTCGAAGGAACCCATGGCCGAGAACCTAAGCCCCGCGAGTCTCTTGCGTCACGGGATGGACAAGCGGCGATCTCGGGGCGGTAAACGCCCGGGAGATATTCCAGACATGTCCGACTTCTCTCACCGGGTTAACGGAACGGACAACTCGGGCTCAGTAGAAAGCAAACTTGAGTGGCATACGTGTTCACCGCGCGTTCATTTGCGACCGGCTAACCGGCTACCTCGCCCTCTTAGCTTCGGGGTGTGCCGATGAGAGATCGGCATGTGCACCTCACCTCGAAGGGAAAATCGTGAAGCTCCAGCGGTCCGGTTACCTCGCCGGCATTGCTTTGACTGCGACGCTCGCGCTCGCCGCCTGCGGCTCGGACAACACTTCCGACGGAGCCGGGAGCTCGGGCGCTTCCGCCGCCCCGGGGAGCTGCGGCACCGGCAGCCTGACGGCCCAGGGGTCGACGGCTCAGAAGAACGCCATGGACGAGTGGATCAAGAACTACAGCGCCCAGTGTTCCGGCGCCAAGGTCGACTACCAGGGCACCGGTTCCGGCGCCGGCATCCAGGCCTTCATCTCGGGCACGGCCGATTTCGCCGGCTCCGACTCGGCCCTCAAGGATGACGAGCAGAAGCAGGCCGACGCCAAGTGCGCCAGCGGCCCGGCGATCAACCTCCCGATGGTGGTCGGCCCGATCGCGGTCGTCTACAACGTGGACGGTGTCGACAACCTGCAGCTCGACGCCTCGACCATCGCCAAGATCTTCGCTGGCAAGATCACCAAGTGGGACGACCCGGCCATCGCCGCGCTGAACACCGGCGCCAAGCTGCCGTCGACCGCCATCCAGACCGTCCACCGCTCGGACGAGTCGGGCACCACCGACAACTTCACCAAGTACCTGAGCAAGGCCGCCGAGGCCGACTGGACCTTCAGCAACGCCAAGGCGTGGAAGGCACCGGGCGGCACCGGCGCCAAGGGCTCGGACGGCATCGCCAGCCTGGTGAAGAGCACCGCCGGCACCCTCAGCTACGTCGAGCTCTCCTTCGCCGAGAACAGCGACCTGAAGAAGGCGAAGATCAAGAACGGCGCCGGTGAGTTCACCGAGCTGACCGGCGACAGCGCCGGCAAGACCATCGAGGGCGCCAAGATCACCGGCACCGGCAACGACCTCAAGATGTCGATCGACTACAACACCACCACCGCCGGCGCGTACCCGGTCGTCCTGGTCACCTACGAGATCGCCTGCGAGAAGGGCTCCTCGAAGGCGGCCGACATCAAGGCCTTCCTGAACTACACCTCGAGCACCGGTGGCCAGTCGGCGCTCGGCGAGCTCGGCTACGCCCCGCTGCCCGAGACGGTTCGCTCGAAGGTCGCGACCGCGGTCGCCGCCATCAGCTGACCCGGGTCTCCATAGCTGACAAGTCAATCCCTCCGAGACGACAGCGAGCGAGCAGATGGGTGACTACCCCACCGGCTCGACGAACGCCACCGCCGGCGGCCCGGGTGTGACAGGACGTCACGCCCGGTCCGCCGGCAACGGCGTTTCGCCGAGCAGTTACGAAGAACCCCCAATCGGCGGCGGGGGCGCCCTGCCCAAGAAGGCCCGGTTCTCCATGGAGACCGGGTTCCGTGGCCTTTCCGTTTCGGCCGGCGCGATGGTCCTGGTCATCATCGTGGCCATCGCGATCTTCCTGATCGCGAAGGCCGTTCCGGCCCTGCGTGACAACACGGTCAACTTCTTCAGCTACGAGCAGTGGTTCCCGAACGACGCGCAGCCGAAGTTCGGCATCGCGGCCATCGCGTTCGGCACCGTCCTGTCCTCGGTGATCGCGCTGATCGTCGCGGTGCCGATCGCCCTGGGCATCGCGCTGTTCCTCTCGCATTACGCTCCCAAGCGGCTGGCCAACCCGCTCGGGTTCGTGATCGACCTGCTCGCGGCCGTACCGAGTGTCGTCTTCGGCCTCTGGGGCCGGGACGTGTTCGCTCAGCCCGTGCAGGACTTCTCGCTCTGGCTCAACAAGTACTTCAGCTGGATCCCGCTGTTCGGCGGCGACGGCCCGTTCGGCCGCTCGATCCTGCTCGGCTCCCTGGTGCTGGCGATCATGGTGCTGCCGATCGTCACCTCGCTCTCCCGTGAGGTCTTCCAGCAGACCCCGGGGATGAACGAGGAGGCCGCCCTCGCCCTGGGCGCCACCAAGTGGGAGATGATCCGCACCGCGGTCCTGCCGTACGGCAAGCCCGGCGTGATCGCCGCCGTGATGCTCGGCCTCGGCCGCGCGCTCGGCGAGACCATCGCCCTGGCGCTGACCCTCGGCACGGTCTTCAGCATCTCGTTCAACCTGATCCAGGTGGGCGGTAACTCGATCGCCGCCAACATCGCCAACACCTTCGGCGAGGCCAACGACACCGGTCGCGGCGCTCTGATCGCCTCCGGCCTGGTGCTGTTCGCCATCACCCTGGTGGTCAACATGGCGGCCCGCGCGATCATCTACCGCCGCCGCGAGTTCCGGGACGCCGCCGCATGAGCCTGATGACGCAGAGTGACCTCTCCGGCGTCGTGATGACGCCGGACAACATCCGCAGCAAGAAACTGCCGCTGGTCTTCAACCTCGGCATCGCCGTCCTCGCGTTCGGCCTGTCCGCCGCGATCGTGTACGGCTTCGGCATCGGCAATTGGGTGCTCGTCGTCGTCCTCGGCTGGATCCTCTACCTGGTCGGGATCCTGGTCGCCGCCGGCCGCATCGAGGGTCGCCGCGCGGCCCGCAACCGGGCCTGGCGGTCGCTGATCTACTCGGCCTGCATCCTGGCGATCCTCCCGCTGGCCTCGGTGGTCTGGACACTCGTCTCCAAGGGCGCCGCCCGGCTCGACGGCGACTTCTTCAACTCGTCGATGAACAACATCGGCGCCCGCGACGCCAACGGCGGCGCGTACCACGCGATCATCGGCACGCTCGAGCAGGTCGGTGTCGCCACCCTGATCGCGGTGCCGCTGGGCGTGCTCGGCGCGATCTACCTGGTCGAGTACGGCCGGGGACGGTTCGCCAACACGGTCCGCTTCTTCGTGGACGTCATGACCGGTATCCCGTCGATCGTGGCCGGTCTGTTCATCCTGTCGTTCTGGGTGCTGATCGTGAGCCCCTGGTTCAACAACGGGCAGCCGCGCTACTCCGGCTTCGCCGCCGCACTGGCGCTGTCCGTGCTGATGCTGCCCACGATCGTACGGTCGACGGAAGAGATGCTGCGCCTGGTGCCGGGTCCGCTGCGGGAGGGCGCGTACGCACTCGGCGTGCCGCAGTGGAAGACGATCCTCAAGATCGTCGTCCCGACCGCCCTGCCCGGCATCGTCACCGGCGTCATGCTCGCCATCGCCCGCGCGGCCGGCGAGACCGCACCGGTCCTGCTGGTCGCCGGCGGCGCCGCCGCGATCAACTTCGACCCGTTCAACGGCAACCAGTCCTCGCTGGCGCTGTTCGTGTATCAGCAGGCCGGAGACGCCTCGAAGTACGCGCCCGCGCGGGCCTGGACGGCCGCGCTGACCCTGGTCACGCTCGTGCTGGTCCTGACGATCGCCGCCAAGATGCTCGCCCGTCGCAACAGTTTGACCCGTTAAGAGGAATCCACATGGCCAAGCGCATCGAGGCGAGCAACGTCACCTCGTACTACGGCTCGTTCAAGGCTATCGACAGCATTTCGATGACCGTCGAGCCCAAGACCATCACGGCCCTGATCGGCCCGTCCGGCTGCGGCAAGTCCACGTTCCTCCGGTCGATCAACCGGATGCACGAGGTCCTGCCGGGCGCCCGCATCGAGGGCCGGCTGACCATCGACGACCAGAACGTCTACGACGCGGACGTGGACGTCACCGCGGTCCGTCGCATGATCGGCATGGTCTTCCAGCGGCCCAACCCGTTCCCGACGATGTCGATCTACGAGAACGTCGTGGCCGGCCTCAAGCTCAACGGCGTCAAGAAGAAGTCCGCCCTCGACGACGCCGCCGAGCAGTCACTGAAGTCGGCGAACCTCTGGGAAGAGGTCAAGGACCGGCTCGGCCGGCCCGGCGCCGGCCTCTCCGGCGGCCAGCAGCAGCGTCTCTGCATCGCCCGCACCATCGCCGTCGAGCCGCAGGTCGTGCTCATGGACGAGCCCTGCTCGGCGCTCGACCCGATCTCGACGCTGGCGATCGAGGACCTGATGTTCAAGCTGAAGGACCGCTTCACGATCATCATCGTCACGCACAACATGCAGCAGGCCGCCCGGGTCAGCGACAAGACCGGCTTCTTCTCGATCGACAAGACGGGCGACCCCGGCCGCCTGATCGAGTACGACGACACCCAGAAGATCTTCAGCAACCCGACCCAGAAGAAGACCGAGGACTACATCACCGGCCGCTTCGGCTGAGTCGTCCGCGTCAGGACGGGAGCGCCACGTGCAAGATGGCGCTCCCGTCTTCTTTCATTTCCACGCGAGGCGTGACCGGGCTTGCGGCGTTGCGGCGGCTCGAGGCCGCGATGACTTCCGCAATTTTTCCGTACGGGCGCAGAGAGTCCACGGTCGACCTCGTAGGTGGGAGCATGGCCAGGCCGTTGGCGGCCTCCGGGCTTATCCACGTGGCTGACTCACTCTCGCCGGACACGTCGCGCGCCGTCTGACCTTCCGGCAGCAGAGCGACGAAGAACCACGTGTCGAAACGCTTGGGCTCGAACTCCGGGGTGATCCACCGCGCCCACGGCAGCAGCAGGTCGTCCCGCAGCCGCAGTCCCCGCCGGTCGAGCAGTTCGGTCATGGTCAGCTTGCGCGCCG
This sequence comes from Actinoplanes sp. NPDC051513, assembly GCF_044454685.1. Classification (NCBI taxonomy): domain Bacteria; kingdom Bacillati; phylum Actinomycetota; class Actinomycetes; order Micromonosporales; family Micromonosporaceae; genus Actinoplanes; species Actinoplanes sp. NPDC051513. Next base: position 91,110 of record NZ_JBITDW010000015.1, on the reverse strand, counting down.
CCAGGGCGGCCCGGTCGGCCTCCCAGTCCTCGGCGCTGACGTCGCCGACCACGTGGTTTCCGTCCGCCGTCTCACTCCCATGGGTGACCACACCGGTCAGCGTGCCGTCGCTGACCGTCCGGTCGACCTCGTCCACGGGCCCGGCCAGCAGGACGCCGGCCTCCTCGAACAGCTCGCGGGCCGCCGCGCCGATGATCGCGCGGGCCTCCTCGCCGGGCACACCGAGCCGCTCGGCCCAGTCGGTGCGGATCGTCTCGGGCCGGTCGGAGGGGTCGACGCCGCCGCCCGGGAAGGCGTGGAGGCCGCCGAAAACCATGGTGGCCGCGCGCTTCAACACGTACAGCTGGAATGTCTCGCCCTCGGGGCGCAGGAGAACGACGGTGGCCGCGGGTCGCGTGGGCGCCGGATCCCCGCGGAACTCGCGGGCCCGGCGCACCATGGCCTCCGGAATCGGAAAGGTCAGGGCAGCAGGGTTCGAGTCGGTCACCCCGTCGATCCTGCCCCATCCAACCGCCCCGCCCGCCACCCCTGACTCGACTGAAATCTTTTCTTGGGGACTTGCTGGAGGGATACGGTAGTGATCATGACCGAACAGAAGGTCCGCTGGGGCATCGTCGGCCCCGGCGGGATCGCCGCACAGTTCGCCAAGGATCTCCCGCTGGTGCCGGGCGCCGAGCTCGCCGCCGTCGGGTCGCGATCCGCCGGGACCGCCGCCGCGTTCGCCGAGCGCTACGGGTTCGCCCGCTCCTACGGCTCCTACGCCGAGCTCGCCGCCGACCCGGACGTCGACGTCGTCTACGTGGCCACCCCGCACGCGCAGCATCTGGCCGCGGCGCTGATCTGCGTCGAGGCCGGCAAGGCCGTGCTGGTGGAGAAGCCGATCACGCTCGACCTGGCGTCGGCCGCCCAGCTCGTGCAGGCCGCGCGCACCAAGAACGTCTTCCTGATGGAGGCGATGTGGATGCGCCTCAACCCGGCCATCCGCAAGATCGTCGAGCTGGTCGAGGAGGGCGCGATCGGCTGGGTCAGCGCGATCCACGCCGACTTCGGCCTCCAGGGCCCGTTCCCGCCCGAGCATCGCCTGCGCAACCCCCAGCTCGGTGGCGGCGCGCTGCTCGACCTCGGCGTCTACCCGATCCACCTGGCCCACCTGATCATGGGCAATCCGGCGAGTGTGCAGTCCTGGGCGCACCTGACCCCGGAAGGCGTCGACGAAAACACCGGCGTGCTGCTCGGCTGGCAGCCCGGCGCGGTCGCGGCCCTGACCTGCAGCATCAACGGCGAGAGCCGCAACGCCGCCTCGATCACCGGCACCGAGGGACGGATCGACATCCCGCCAGGCTTCTTCGTGCCGCGCGAGTTCACCCTGACGAGGGCCGGCAAGGTGCCCGAGACGTTCCAGTTTCCGTTCGAGGGGAACGGCTACCAGTTCGAGGCGATCGAGGTGCAGCGCAGCATCCTGGCCGGTGAGCTGGAGAGCCCGCTCATGCCGCATGCCACCACTTTGGAGGTCATGGGGCTGCTCGACGCCATCCGTGAGGAGATCGGCGTCCAATACTGACTATGGTGAGCTGATGCCGTCGAGAAAGGTCGGCGGCAAGCCGACGTCGAGCGATGTGGCCGCGGCCGCGGGTGTCTCCCGGTCCGCCGTCTCGTTCGCGTTCAACAACCCCCATCGCATCTCGGCGGCCACCCGCGAGCGGATCCTCGCGGCCGCCGCCGAGCTCGGTTACACCCCGAACACGCTGGCCCGGATGCTGCAGGCCGGCACCACCAACTCGATCGGCGTGCTGCTGCCGCAGCGGCTGGCCCAGATCATGGAGAACCCGTACTACGCCCGCTTCCTGATGGGCGTCGGGCAGATCTGCGACCAGGAGGGTTACACGCTGCTGCTCACGCCGCCGCTGCAGGATTCCGTTCTCAAGGCGATTCCGTACGCGGCGGTGGACGGCTTCATCGTGTGCGGGCTCGAGACCGAGGGCGCCGAAGTGGTCGAGCTGGAGCGCCGCCAGATCCCGTTCGTGCTGATCGACAGCGACCGGTACGAGAACGCCCCGAGCGTCGAGGTCGACGACCGCGGCGGCGCCCACGAGGTCACCCGTTACCTGCTGGAGCTTGGCCATCGACGGCTCGGCGTGCTCTCCATCGACCCCGGTCCCGACGTCGCCACCCGCGGCTACCGGGGCCCGCTCGGCCGCCGGATGACCGGCATCGCCGAGGCCCTGGCCGGCTCGGGCCTGGCGATGGCCGACGTGGCGCTGGCCGAGGTGCCGGTGACCCGGGTCGACGGCTACCGCGCCACCAAGGCCCTGATGGCCCGCGAAGATCCGCCGACCGCGATTCTCGCGCTTTCCGACATGCTCGCGTACGGCGCGGTGGACGCGCTCCAGGAGCTGGGGCGGTCGGTGCCCGATCAGGTATCGGTGACCGGTTTCGACGACCTCGCCGAGTCGGCCTGGTTCCGCCCGCGTCTGACCACCGTGCGGCAGCCGATCGTCACCAAGGGCCGCAGCGCCGCGTCGTTCCTCATCTCGGCCATCCGCGGGGAAGATCAGCACCCGCACCAACTGCTCGGCACCACCCTCATCGTTCGGGATTCCGCCATCAAACCGCTGATGTAACACGAGTTAGTAACCTGCTACCGTCTCGTCATGAGCGATCTACCCCCAGCCTGGTGGCGCGACGCGGTGATCTACCAGATCTACCCGCGCAGTTTCGCCGACGCGAACGGCGACGGCATCGGCGACCTGCCCGGCGTCCGCAGCCGCCTGCCCTACCTGCGCGACCTGGGTGTCGACGCGGTCTGGCTCTCGCCCTTCTACCTGTCCCCGCAGGCCGACGCCGGGTACGACGTCGCCGACTACCGCACCGTCGACCCGATCTTCGGCACCGTCGAGGACGCGCGCGCACTGGTCGGCGATGCGCATGACGCAGGCGTACGCATAATTGTTGATCTTGTTCCTAATCACTCCTCCGACCAGCATGTCTGGTTCCAGCAGGCGCTCGCCGAGGGACCCGGCTCGCCGCTGCGCGGCCGATACCACTTCCGCGACGGCCGCGGCCCGGACGGTTCGCTGCCGCCCAACGACTGGCCGTCGATCTTCGGCGGACCGGCCTGGACGCGGGTCGCCGACGGACAGTGGTACCTGCACCTGTTCGCCCCCGAGCAGCCCGACTTCAACTGGGACCACCCGGCCGTCGCCGACGAGTTCCGCACGATCCTGCGCTTCTGGCTCGACCTGGGTGTCGACGGCTTCCGCATCGACGTGGCGCACGGCCTGGTCAAGGAGGAGTGCCTGCCCGACATCGGCCGGGACGCCACGTGGCACCTGCTCGACGTCGGCGAGAGCCCGTGCTTCGACCGGGCCGGCGTGCACGACATCTATCGCAGCTGGCGCCGGATCCTCGACGAGTACCCCGGCGAGCGCATCGCGGTGGCCGAGGCCTGGGCGCCCACGCTGGCCCGGGTCGCCGACTACGTCCGCCCCAACGAGCTGCATCAGGCGTTCAACTTCAGCTACATGAGCACCCCGTGGGAGGCCTCCGCGCAGCGGACGATCATCGACGCCTCGCTGGCGGCCATGGACGCGGTGGGCGCGCCGGCCACCTGGACGCTCTCCAACCACGACGTCGTCCGGCACACCAACCGCCTGATGCAGGAGAACCAGGGCGAAGTGGCCGGCCGCCGGCCCACCGAGGTCGACGCTTCCGCCGGCCTGCGCCGGGCCCGGGCTGCATCTTTGCTGCTGCTGGCACTGCCCGGCTCGGCGTACCTCTACCAGGGCGAGGAGCTCGGCCTGCCCGAGGTCGTCGACCTACCGCCGTCCGTCCGGCAGGACCCGGCATTCCACCGGGCGGCCGGGCAGGACGGCTACCGCGACGGCTGCCGGGTGCTGATCCCGTGGTCGGGCACGGCGGCGCCGTACGGTTTCGGCCCTTCCGGCGGGCCGTCGTGGCTGCCGCAGCCGTCGTCGTGGGCGTAGCTCAGCGTCGAGGCACAGAACGGCGTGGCCGACTCGACGCTGACCATGTACCGCGACGCGCTTGCGCTGCGCCGCAAGGTGCTGGCCGCCACGGACGAGCTGACCTGGCGGGACGCCCCCGACGGGGTGCTCGCCTTCGATCGGGGTGAGGCGTTCCGCTGCGTCGTCAACATGAGCGGATCACCGGTCCCGCTTCCGGCGCCCGGTGAGCTGCTGATCGCGAGCGGTCCCGTCACGATCGAGGAGGGCGTCGCGACCATCCCGCCGGACACGACCGTCTGGTGGTCGCGCTAGGAGTCACCGGGTGAGGTGCCGTCCCCGGGCGGAGGACAGCACCTCACCGTTGACGTGCCGGTAGGCGGCCGTCAGGACTTCGGCCCGTACGCGGCCCGCAGAACCTCCCGGACAAGCTCGCTGGGCCGTCGGCCGGATTCGCGTGCCACCCGCTGGAGGACGTTGTAGATCTCATCGTCCACTCGAACGTTGATCCGATGCGATGTCCCGCCGCCGGCGGACAACGAGGGCCGGCCCGCGGTCTTCCGAGGCACAAGCTCGTCCGGGTCGTACCCGGCTTCGGCCTCGGCGAGCAGCGCGGCCTCGGCCCCGGAGTCAGGGTGGCGCCCTTGGCCCGCGGGCCCGGCTTCTTGGCCGCCCTCTTCGTCGGAGCGACTTCTGCCGTCGTCTCGGGGCTGGTTCTCAGGTTCGCCATGTCTCGCCCCGAGCCTCAGGTGAAGAGCGGGCGGGTCGCGAAGTACAGGATGGCGGCGATGGCCGCGGCGCCCGGGAAGGTGAGGATCCAGGCGCCGACGATGTTGCCGGCCACGCCCCAGCGGACGGCCGACAGCTTCTTCGTCGCGCCGACGCCCATGATGGCCGACGTGATCGTGTGGGTCGTGCTGATCGGGGCGCCCAGGTTGATGCCGAAGACGAAGAGCAGGACGCTCGCGACCGTCTCGGCGGCGAAGCCCTCCGGCGGGCCCAGGTCGATGATTTTGCGGCCCAGCGTGCGGATGATGCGCCAGCCGCCGGCGTACGTGCCGAGCGCCAGCACCGTCGCCGACGTCCAGTACGCCCACTGCGGGATTTCCGACGTCGAGTCCTGGAAGCCGCCCACGTGGAGGGCCAGCACGATGACGCCGATCGTCTTGGCGGCGTCCTGGAGGCCGTGCCCGACGGACATCGCGGCGGCGGACACGGTTTGTGCGTACCGGAAGCCGCGGTTGAGCTTGGCCGGCCGGCCGGTGCGGAAGGTCCACATGATCGCGAGCATGAACAGGAAGCCGGCCACGAAGCCGACCAACGGTGAGGCCACCATCGGGATGACCACCTTCTGGACGATCGCGTCCCACTGCACCGTGTAGCCGGCGGCCAGCGCGGCGCCGACCAGCCCGCCGATCAGCGCGTGCGACGAGGACGACGGCAGGCCGAAGTACCAGGTGATCAGGTTCCACGCGATGGCGCCGAGTACGGCGGCGAAGACCGCGCCGAGCCCGGCCACCGAGGTCGGCACGGTGATGATGCCGCTGACCGTCTTGGCGACGTTCTCGCCGAAGTGGGTGCCGATGAAGTTGCCGGCGGCGGCCATCAGCAGCGCCACCCGCGGCGTGAGGGCGCGGGTGCTGACGCTGGTGGCGATCGCGTTGGCCGCGTCGTGGAAGCCGTTGGTGTAGTCGAACACCATCGCCACCACGATCACCGCGAGGACGGCGACGAACTCGGCGGACAAGGCCTAGGACTCCTTGACCGCGATGGTCTCGACGGTGTTCGCCACGTGCTCGAAGGCGTCGCACGCGGCCTCCAGCTCGTCGGCGACCTCCTTCATCTTGAGCACGGTGAGCGCGTCGTACTCGCCGGAGAAGAGGCGGACCAGCAGCATCCGGTACGCGCGGTCGCCGTCGTTCTCGAGCCGGTTGATCTCGATCCAGTACTCCTCGAGACCCTTCATGGCGCGCAGCCTCGGCATCGCCTCGGCGGTGATCTTCGCCTGCTGGTCGAGCACGTTGATCAGCTCGTGCATCTCGCGCGGCAGCGAGGGCAGCTCGGTGAGCCCGTACAGGTAGAGGAGGTTGCCGACCGCCTCCAGGTGGTCCATCACGTCGTCGAGCTGCGAGCCCAGGGAGTAGATGTCGGCCCGGTCGAACGGGGTGATGAACGTGGAGTTGATCTTCTTGTAGAGGTCGTGGGTGATCTGGTCGCTGTCGTGCTCCACATCGGTCAGCCGCTCGCTGACCGACTGCACGTCGACGCCCGGCAGCGCCAGCTCGTTGAGGAGCTCGGTGCCCTTGACCAGATTGTGCGCAGCGCTGGTGAAGAGATCGTAGAAAGCGCCCTCGACGGGGCGGAAGGAGAACTTCACGGCGCGGACCTCGATCGAAGGGCGGGATGGATCTCCAGGAATGCTAGCGGTCCCTCCTGGTTAACCTGACGTTCGCCCAAGTCCCCCGTGACACCCGTCGCTACACCGGTTCGTGCCGGCGGTCCGGCCGGGGCGCATGCGGTCGTGGGGAGGAGCGCCGGACCGCCCGGGTCGGCAGCGGCGCGATCGGCGCTCGCCGCGAGACCGGGTGCCGGCGCAGATGGCCCGCGAGTCCACGCTGGTCACGGTCGGCGATCACGTCGACGCCGGCCGCGCCCAGCTCGGTCCAGATCGCCCGCCGCGCCTGCCGCGAGCCCTCCGGGATCCCGGCGATCCGTACGGTGCGGCCGTCCTCGTGCGCCTGGCGGACCAGCGCATGCAGCAGATGCCGCTCCTCCGCGGAGATCGGCTCGCGGCCGTCCCAGCCGAACCGCCGGCTCCAGGGCTCGCTGATGGTGGGCACCAGGGCCGGCGGCGCCGACCGGGAGCCGAGGTCGTCGAAGGTGCCGTCGGCGAAGGCGTATCTCTCGCTCTGGGTGGCGAGCAGTTCGCGTACGTCGACGATGCCGCTCACCGAGACGGTGACCGCCCCCGGGACGAGGGTGTCGCCGTCGCTGTGGCTGAGCAGTCCGGCGTGGTCCCGCAATTGCTGGTCGAGCATCCGGTACGCGCGCAGCAGTGTCTCCGCCTCGCGGATGGCGCCGGTGAACTCGACGACGAGCCGGAACGGCGTCTGCTGCTCGCGGGCGAGCCGGCCGCCGCGGCCGGCGATCCGGGCGAAGAGCGGGGTGAGCACGAGCCGCCGCAGCGTACGGCCGGGTTGCGGCCCGCCGGGTCCGAGGAACAACTCGCCGTGCGGTCCCGGCGTGACCGGAACCGTCAGGCCGCCCAGCCCGCGGCGGATCACCTCGGGCAGCGGGTCGATCGACGTGGGCGCGGCGATCGCGTGCCCGGACGGCTGGAAGGGCCGTGGCCGGCGGATCAGGACGGTCCCGGCCGAGACCGCGCCGGCCACTCCGGCGAGGCCGGCCAGACCACCGGCGATAGTCGCACCGTTCACCGTGCACCATCCGATTCGTACGAAATGCGTGTTTACTACTGTGTCACATCCGATACCCGTGCCCGGGCAATGTCGCGCAGAATCCCCTCATGCCGTCGCTGACCGCCACCGAGTTCGAGGCCGAGCGGCCGCACCTGATCGCCGTCGCCTACCGGATGCTCGGTAGCCGCGCCGAGGCGGAGGACGCGGTGCAGGAGGCGTGGCTGCGCTACGCCAAGGCGCGCGACGGCGGCGAGATCCACGACCTGCGCGGCTGGCTCACCACGGTCACCGGGCGCATCTGCCTCGACGTGCTCAAGTCGGCCCGCGTGAGCCGCGAGGCCTATCCGGGGCAGTGGCTTCCGTCGTACGTCGTGGAACCCGACGCCGGACCCGCCGCCCGCGCGGAAATCAGTGACCAGGTCGGCCTCGCGCTCCTGGTGGTCCTCGAGAAGCTGACTCCGGAACAACGGGTGGCGCTGGTCCTGCACGACGCGTTCGCCATGCCCTTCGAGGATGTGGCCACCGTCCTCAACACCACCGAGGCCGCCGCCCGCCAGCACGCCTCCCGCGGCCGGCGGGCCGTCGCGCAGGACAGCGTGCGGCACACCGCCGACCTGACCGAGCAGCGCCGGGTGCTGGGCGCGTTCCTCGAGGCGGCCAACGGCGGCGACCTGCAGGCCCTCGCGGCCCTGCTCGCGCCGGACGTGGTCGCGATCGGCGACGGCGGCGGCCTGGTGCCCGGCGTCGGCACCCGCCCGGTCTTCGGCGCCGACAAGGTGGCCCGCTTCTATCTCGGCATCATCGCCGGCCTAGGTGAGGTCGAGATCGAGACCGTGCTGGTCAACGGCTCACTCGGCCTGCTCGCGCGCGGCCACCTCGCGAACGGGCGGCCGTTGTGCTCGGTGCTGAGCGTCGCGATCGACGACGGCCGGATCACCGGCTTCTTCAACCAGCTCAACCCGAACAAGCTGGAACTACGCGACCTCATTTAGGTACTTGTGGTACTGCGAGGCGAACGGCTCGCTGCCGTCGGCGAGCGCGCCCATCAGCTTGCTCGCGGCCGCGCGGGCCTCGTCGACCAGGTAATCGGGGTAGCCGAACTGCACCCGGTGCTCGTCGAACTCGTCCTCGTCGCGCAGCTCGACCGCGCCGGTCTCGCGCCGGCGCACCGCGTCGAGGTCGAGGTCGATGATGTGCACCGTGTCGCCTTCCCAGCGAGCCGGCGTGGTGATGTCGCAGTACACCTCGCTGGTGCGCGGGGGCGGGTTGAACATGCCGGTCCACCATGCGTGATGCGGGATCAGCAGGACGAACGGGATCTGCTCGACCGACGGGCGGCCGTGGTAGACCGACGGCGTCCCGCGGGTCACGCCGAGCCAGACGCCCAGGTCATCGGAGTCGAAGCGGCGCGCCGGATAGTCGCGGTGGGCCGAGCCGTCGTACTTCGTGTAGACGACCCGGACCATGTCGTGCGGCATGCGAGAACCCTAACGGTGGTCGGCTTCTGTCGGTGGTGGCGGGTACCTTCTGTGCGTGCCCGCCACCACCCGCAAGAAGGCCACCGCTGACGAACTCCTGGCCGCCGCCGTCGGCGCCGTCCCCGGCGGGGCGACCCGCCCGGGCCAGCAGGCCATGGCGAGCGCCATCGACAAGGCCGTGCGCGACCGTGAGCACCTGCTGGTCCAGGCCGGCACGGGCACCGGCAAGTCGCTGGCGTACCTCACGCCGGCTCTGCTCGTCGACGGCCCGGTCGTGGTCTCCACCGCGACGCTCGCCCTGCAGAACCAGCTCGTCGAGCACGACCTGCCCCGCCTCGCCGACGCGGTCGAGCCGGTCCTCGGCCGCCGCCCCACGTACGCCGTGCTCAAGGGCCGCCACCACTACCTGTGCATGGCAAAGATGGAACATGCCGACGAGGAAGAGCCCACCGACACGCTCTTCGACGACGCGCCGCCGAAAACCCAGTGGCTCGGCGAGGCCGGCAAGCTCGGCAAACAGATCCAGCGGCTGCGCTCCTGGTCCGAGAAGACGGCGACCGGCGACCGCGACGAGCTCGACCCCGGCGTCGACGACACGGCCTGGCGCCAGGTGTCGATGCCGGCCCGCGACTGCGTCGGCGCGGCCAAGTGCCCGTACGGCGCCGAGTGCTTCGCCGAGGCGTCCCGCGTCCGCGCCCGCGAGGCCGACGTGGTGGTCACCAACCACAGTCTGCTCGCCGTCGACATGTTGGCCGACCGGCACATCGTCCCGCCGCACAAGCTGCTGATCATCGACGAGGCGCACGAGCTGGCCGACCGGGTCTCCTCGGCGTCGCAGGCCGAGCTGACCCCCGACGCGATCGAGCGCTCGGCCCGGCGCGCCGGCAAGCTCATCCCGCAGGCCGCGTCCGAGGCGCTGGCCGAGGCCGCCGACGCGCTGACGGTCGGCCTCGCCGACGTGCCGGCGGGCCGTCTCACCACCGGCCTGCCGCCGGCGCTGCACCAGGCGGTCACCCTGCTCGAGTCGGCCGCGCGCGCCGGGCTGAGCGCGATCGGCGACATCAAGAGCGACGATCCCGATCCGGTACGCAAACAGCAGGCCAAGGCCTCCATCGGTGACCTGTCCGACACCGCCCAGCGGCTGCTGGAAGAGTCCGACTTCGACGTGGCGTGGGTCGAGAAGTCCGACATGGGCAGCGGCCGCCGCGCCCTGGTGGTCGCGCCGCTCTCGGTGGCCGGCACGCTCTCCAACGGCCTCTACACCGACCGCACGGTGGTCGCCACCTCGGCCACGCTCACCCTGGGCGGCCGTTTCGACACCGTCGCCCGCTCGCTCGGCCTCCCGGTCGCCGCGCCCAGCGTGCCGTCGGCCCGCGGCGCCGTGGCCGAGTCGGCCGCCCCCGGCGCGCTCACGCCCGAGGCGCCTGCGGCCTCCGGCGACGGCTGGACGTCGCTCGACGTCGGCTCGCCGTTCGACTATCCCAAGCAGGGCATCCTGTACGTCGCGGCGCACCTGCCCCGCCCGGCCGCCTCGGGCCTGCCCGACGCCGCCGGCGAGGAACTGCTGAAGCTGGTCTCGGCGCTGGGCGGCCGCACGCTCGGCCTGTTCTCGTCCCGCCGCGCCGCGACCCAGGCGGCCGAGCTGCTGCGCGCCCGCACCGATCTGCCGATCCTCCTCCAGGGCGAAGAAGCGCTGCCGCTGCTGGTCCGCAAGTTCCGGGAAGACCGGCCGAGCTGCCTGTTCGGCGTCATGTCCCTGTGGCAGGGCGTCGACGTCCCCGGCGACGCCTGCCAGCTGGTCGTCATCGACCGCCTGCCGTTCCCCCGCCCCGACGAGCCGCTGGCGGCGGCCCGCTCGGCCGCGGTCGACTCCGCCGGCGGCTCCGGGTTCGCCTCGGTGAGCGTCCCGATCGCGGCGATCCGCCTGGCCCAGGGCGTGGGCCGACTGATCCGCTCGACGGGCGACAAGGGCGTGGTAGCGGTCCTCGACTCCCGCCTCGAGACCGCCCGGGGGTACGGCGCCTTCCTCCGCAAGTCGCTGCCCCCGTTCTGGTACACGACCCGCACCGACGTCGCGGTCGGCGCCCTCCAGCGCCTCGCCGCGAGCTGAGCGAAGCTCGCGTGTCACCATGGCTGCCGTGACGGGACCGCAGCTCAGTTCGGCGCCGCCGCCCCCGCCGGCGGCCGAGGGGCCGAGACGGCGGCGGTGGTGGTTTCTCGGGATCGTCGCCGGCTGGATCGTGGTGCTGGCGGTGCTGGGCACCTGGTCGGTGTGGCACTCGCCGGCGAGTGTGCCGGAACAACGGGACATCGCCGAGGCCGTGCCCGAGCTGCAGCAGGCCGCGGGGGTCGTCTATGCGGCCGCCGGCAAGGGCGGGCAGGTGGTTGTGCTCGGGAAACTCGAGCTGATCGGGGACTGCCGGATCACGCCGGTGCGGCATGGGTACATGGCCGCCCGCGACCTCACCGTCTACGTGCGGCAAGGGGAGGCCGAGACGGCGCTCGAGGGGATCGCCGACGCGCTGCCGAGCGCCTATCGGGCGGGCGTCGCGGTCACCAGGGGCGGCACGAGGGTCGGGATCCATGCCGACGCTGGGAACTTCATCGGGATCGACTCGGCGGCGGACGCCGTGACCAAGGTGGTCACGCTGCGGCTCACCAGCGGGTGCCGGCCAGGGCCGGTGGAGCGGGCCGACAAGGGCGACCCCGCGGCGGGGGCGACGCCGGCCGAGATGACCGCGGTGCTCCACGCGCTGGGAAGTGAAGGGACGCCGGAGGTGCGGGCCGTCGACTGTCCCGGTGGCGGGGTGGCGGGGAGCTACACCGTGGACGTTCCGCAGCCGCGGAACTGGCAGACGCTCCTGCGAGTGGCCGCCGGGGGCGCGGAGATCGTGCGGTCGGATGACGGCGTGTGGGCGTACGCGAAAGGCAGTGAGTCTGTCGTTGTGGTGTCGGACGGGGAGAAGCTCCGCGTCAGCGTGAACACCGGCTGTCAGTAGACCAGGGCCTGTGCGCCCTCGGTGGTGACCTCCTCGACGAAGACCGCGGCCCCGGCTATGCGGATGCCGGGGAGGACGTCTCCGGGGGTGATCTCGCGGCGGGCGGCGCACTGCGTGCAGGCCGTCACCTTGCCGCTGGCCAGCAGGAGGTCGAGCAGGTCGGGCAGCGGCGCGGCGTGCGGGAGCTCGAACTCGGCGGCCCGGCCGGGCAGGGCGAACCACGTCGACTCGCCGGTCAGCCAGAAGCTGACCTCCACGCCGGACGCGGCGGCCGTCGACGCGACCGTGAAAGCCTGCGAACAGCGCTCGGGAGCGTCGGCGCCGGCGGTTGCCTTGACGACCAGTAAACGTGCCATGGGCGCCAGCATAAGATGGGCCGGTCATGGTTACGGAGATCGGGTTCGTGAGCCTGCTGGTCGCCGGGTTGGGCGCGCTGGCGGGCGGCTTCGGCTATCTGGCCATTCGGATTTCGAGGGGGCGTTGGTGAGCGGCGAGGCTGAGTCGGCAGAGAATCCGCTGGGCCCACCGCCCTGGCTGAACGCGCCGCCGGTCGACGACTACCCGTACGAGGACACGCACGACCTGCGTCAAGGCGCCGACCTGCACCCTGCGCTGCTCGGGTTGCTGCCGTTCGTCGGGTTGTGGCGCGGGCGCGGGCAGGGCGGCTTCCCGGCTGACGACGACTACAACTTCGCGCAGGAGGTGCGGATCAGCCACGACGGGCGGCCGTTCCTGCGCTTCGAGTCGCGGTCGTGGTTGCTCGACGAAGAGTCGAAACCGGCGGGCGAGTGGGTCGTCGAGTTGGGCTTCTGGCGGCCGGTGCTGGTCGACGGGCGGCCCGGCGACGAGATGGAGGCCACCTTCATCACGCCCGAGGGCACGGCCGAGCTGTACCTCGGCAAGACGATCGGCCCGACCCGGCTCGAGATGGAGGCCGACGCGGTGGCGTACACGCCTTCCGGCCTGCACGTGACGGGCGGGCACCGGCTGTTCGGCATCGTCGACGGCGCGCTGCTCTACGCGCACGGCATGTCGGTGGACGGCAGCGAGCTGCGCGACCACATGTCGGCCCGCCTGCTGCGCATCGGCGGCTAGTACCCGAGCAGGTCGAGCAAGATCGGCGTCCACCGGGAGTGGCGGCGCGGTGCGCCGTCCAGCTGTCTGACGAAAGACAAGCCGCGCAAGGCGGAAGCGAGCCAGATCGCGTCCGCCCCGCGTAGCTGCTCGATCGTCACCATGCGGTAGGCCGGGCTCAGACCGACCGACGGCGCCAGCGAGAGCAGATGGGCGGCGGTGGTGCCGGGCAGGATCTGTGCTTCCCGGGGTGGCACCGTGCAGAGCTCGGAGCCGGCCAGCCAGACCAGGGACGCGGTCGGGGCCTCCAGCGCGTAGCCCTCGGTCGAGAGCCACAGCAGATCGTCGGCGCCGCGCGAGCGGGCCCAGCGGCGGGCCGCGAAGCTCTCCGCGTACGACAAAGTCTTGGCCTCCCAGAGCGACCATGGCGGCTTGCCGCCGACTTTGAAACCGAGGCCGGCGCTGATCACCCGCACGCCGTCGCGTCGCTCGCGCAGCGCGTCCGGCGGGATCGGCGCGACCGTGACGTGGTGTGACCGGCGGGTGAATATGATCCGCAGAGCGCTTTCCGAAATATCCGATCTAAACGCTTCAAGTCGCCCAAGATCGGGAACCGCGAGATCGAGCAGCGCCGCCGACCTGGCCAGCCGGGTCAGATGGGCGGGCAGCAGGAACGGCCCCGACGGCCGCAGGTGCACGGTCTCGAAGACGCCGTCGCCGAAGAGCTCGGCCGGGGAGACCAGGACATCGTCGGTCACCGGCGGAGCGTAACCGTCGGCCTATGCTGGTGAGGTGTCCGCCACATCGCTAGCCGAGATGCTCCGGGAGCGCGGGCTGCGGCTCACCCCGCAGCGCCAGCTGATCCTCGAGGCGGTGCACGATCTCGGGCACGCCACGCCCGAGCAGGTGCACACCGCGGTGCGCGAGCGCGTCGCCGGAGTCAACATCACCACCGTCTACCGCACCCTCGAGCTGCTCGAGGAGCTGGGTCTGGTCAACCACACCCACCTGTCGCACGGCTCGCCGACCTATCACGCCGCGGGTGAGGATCAGCACGTTCACCTCGTCTGCCGTGGATGTGGATCGATAAGTGAGGTAAACCCGACAGTGATGCTGCCGGTGACCGACCGGCTGCTCGCGGAGCGGGGCTTCCGGGTCGACGTCGGCCATGTCTCGCTCTTCGGCGTGTGTGAGGACTGCAAGGAGCTGTGAGATGACCGTCGTGATGGTCGAGGACCTCGATCCCTCGTCCGCCGACGCGGGGGTGGCCGCACACTACGGCGACCCGATGCGGGAGCAGCGCACCCTGGCCACCGCGGTCGGCCTGGTCGACCGTTCGAACCGCGACGTGATCGCCGTGCCCGGCGAGGAGCGGGCGTCGTGGTTGCACACGCTGACCACCCAACATCTCACCGATTTATCCGGTCTGTCGGGGTCTGAGCTGTTGGTTCTCTCGCCACACGGGCACGTCGAGCAGCACGCGTACGTGACCGAGGACGGCGAGACGGCCTGGCTGGACACCGAGCCGGGCGCTGGCAAAGGCCTCCTGCGCTACCTCGAGATGATGCGGTTCTTCACCAAGGTCGAGCCGCGCGACGCGACGTCCGAGATCGCGGTGCTGTCGCTGGTCGGCCCGGGCGCCGCCGATCTGTTCCCCGAGCTTTCCGAGCCGCGGGTGGGTGCGGTGCCGGGTCCGAAGTTCGCCGCCGGGTCGGTGCCCGCGCAACCCACAAGCCTCTATTCCGTACGGGAGTTCGAAGGCGGCCTGGCTCGGCGCGTGCCGTTGGGTGTCGATCTGCTGGTGCCGCGCTCGTCGCGCCACGAAGTGATCGAGAAGCTCGGCGTCCCGCTCGCGGGCCTGTGGGCCTACGAGGCGATCCGCGTCGAGCACCGCATCCCGCGCCTGGGCTGGGAGACCGATCACCGCACGATCCCGGCCGAGGCGTCGTTCATCCAGAACGCGGTCCACCTCGACAAGGGCTGCTACCGCGGCCAGGAGACGGTCGCCCGGGTCCACCACCTGGGCCGCCCGCCCCGCCGCCTGGTGCTGCTGCACCTCGACGGCATCACCACCGACCAGCCCCCGGCCCACGGCGCCCCGGTCGTGAGCGGCGACCGCGAGGTCGGCTTCGTGGGCACCGCGGTGCGCCACCACGAGCTCGGCATGATCGCCCTGGCCGTGATCAAGCGCAACGTCGCCGACGACGCCGTCCTGAAAATCGGCGACTCGGTGGCGGCCATCGACGCCGCCTGAACTACCGTTCACACCATGACCGGGACCGTGATCACTGTCGCTCCGACCGGTGCGGAAGTCAGCAAGGCGGCCGTGCCCGCCCTGCCCGTCACTCTCGACGAGCTGGTGCAGACCGCCAAGGAGTGCGAGGCGCTCGGCGCCTCGATCATCCACGTGCACATCCGCGACGCCGCCGCCGAGCCCACCCTCGACCAGGGCCGCCTGCGCGCCACCGTGGCCGCCCTGCGCGACTCCACCGATCTGATCGTGCAGCTCTCCTCGGGCGGCGCGGTGACCGACCCGGAATCCGACCGGCTGGCCGTGCTCGGCGCGGCCCCCGAGATGGCCTCCTGCACGATGGGCACGGTCAACTTCGGCGACGGCGTGTTCCTGAACCGGTGGGAGTTCATCGTCGACCTGCACACCCGCATGCAGGAGCGCGGCATCGTGCCGGAGTACGAGATCTTCGATCTGGGCCAGCTCGCCACGCTGCAGCGGCTGCTCGGCAAGTACGGCCTGCCAGCCGGCGGCCACGTGCACGTCGACCTGGTGATGGGCGTGCCGGGCGGCATGCCGGGCACGACCGCCGCGCTGGCCGCCTGCGAGCAGGCCATCCGCGACCTGCCCGAGGGCACGACCTTCTCGGCGACCGGCATCGGCCGCAGCACGCTCCCGGTGATGCTGGCCTCGCTGTCGGCCGGCGGTCACCTGCGCGTCGGGATGGAAGACACCGTCACGTACGCCAAGGGCCAGCCGGTCGAGTCGAACATGCAGCTCGTGGCCCGCGCGGCCGGGTTCGCCCAGCTCGCGCAGCGCCCGCCGCTCACCGCGGCGGCGGCCCGCGAGCTGCTCGGCATTCCCGCTCGATGATCATCGCCGAGGTGGTGCGCTCGGGCTTCGTCGAAAGCGTGCACCACGGCTCGGTGGCCGTGCTCGGCGGCGACTCCCGCGGCGACGTGACCAGGCCGATCTTTCCCCGATCGTCGCTGAAGCCGCTCCAGGCGGTCGGCATGCTGCGGGCCGGCTTGGCGCCGCGCGACGAGTCCGACCTGGCCCTGATCGGCGGCAGCCACTACGGCGAGCCGCTGCACGTGCGCAGGGTGCGGGACATCCTGGAGGCGGCGGGCCTCGAGCCGGCCGCTCTGCGCTGCCCCGCCGCGTTCCCGCTCTCGACCCAGGTGCGCGACGACTGGCTGCGCCGGCAGGGCGGCCCCGAGCCGATCCTGATGAACTGCTCCGGCAAGCACGCCGGGATGCTCGCGACCTGCGTGGCGAACGGCTGGCCGCTGGAGTCGTACCTCGACCCGGGGCACCCGCTGCAGGCGGCGATCACCGAGGCGGTGTCCGAGCTGGCCGGCGAGCCGATCGCCGCGATCGGGGTGGACGGCTGCGGCGCGCCGACGCACGCGTTCTCGCTGACCGGGCTGGCCCGCGCGTTCGCCCGCCTGGTCGAGGCGGCGCCGGGGACGCACGAGCGCCGGGTCGCCGACGAGATGCGGGCCCACCCCCAGCTGGTGGCGGGAACCGGCGGCGATGACACGGTGCTGATGGGCGCGGTGCCGGGGCTGCTCGCCAAGGGTGGGGCCGAGGGCGTCGTGGCGGCGGCCGTGCCCGGCGTCGGCGCGGTCGCCATCAAGGTCGAGGACGGGGGACAGCGGGCGCGTACGCCGGTGCTGCTCGACGAGCTGCGCCGGCTCGGTGTCGAGGCGCCCGTGCCGGCGGAGCTGATCCTGGGCGGCGGCGAGCCGGTGGGCGAGGTCCGCGCGGTGCGGTGAGCTGTTTCACGCTAGCTAGAGTTAGCATTCTGCTTGCAACAGCTAGCACCCCGAGCTACCTTCGGATGCATGGCCACGCCCAAAGATCTGCCGCAGGACATCGGAAGCTTCATCCGTGACCTGCGGGAGAACGCGAAGATTTCGCTGCGCCAGCTCGCCGACAAGGCGGGCGTGAGCAATCCGTATCTGAGCCAGATCGAGCGTGGCCTTCGCAAGCCGAGCGCCGAGGTGTTGCAGCAGATCGCCAGCGCGCTGCGGGTTTCCACCCCCGCGATGTACCTGCGTGCGGGTTTGCTGGACGGCGAGGGTCAACAGGGGGTGCTGGCCGCGATCGCGGTCGACCCCGACCTCACGATCTCCCAGAAGCAGTCGCTGTCGCAGATCTACGAGACGTTCCGCAACGAGAGCGCCCGGCGCGAGCCCGAGACCGAAAAAGCCGAGGAGACAAAATGACCGAGCAGACCAAGACCCGATTCCCCGCCCCGCTCTACGCCGCCGCCGGCGCCGGTGACCTGGCGTACCAGCAGCTGCGCAAGCTGCCGGCCGCGGTGACCGTGCTCAGCGAGAAGGCCGCGGCGTCGCTGCGCACCTACAACGAGCAGGCCAACGCCAAGGCCACCGAGCTCCGCGAGAAGGCGCAGACCACCGACTTCGACGCCCTCCGCGGCAACGCGGCGAGCGTGGCGACCTCCATCGCCCAGCTGGCCCAGGAGCGCACCGTCGCGGCGTACACTGCCCTGGTCGCCCGCGGCGAGAAGGTTGTCGGCTCCGGTGTCGTCACCACCGCTGACGTGGTGAACGCCGACATCGAGACCACCGACGCGCCGAAGGCCGTCGAGGCCGCCCCGGCCCCGAAGCCTCGCAAGCGCGCCGCCAAGCCGGCCGCCGAGTAAGCGTCAATCGTGATCCGCAGGCCCCGGCAGCCGCTGGGGCCTGCGGCATAGACTTTCCGTCATGGCCTCTTCCGCGCCGATCTTCTACATCGATGTGCAGAACTACGTCGAGCTGCTCATCCTGATTCTTTCGCTCGTCGTACAGGCGGTCGCTCTGATCCACTGCCTGACCCAGCGGGGCGACGGGTTCCAGGCCATCGGCACCCTGCCCAAGGGTGCCTGGGCGGCGATCCTGGCCGTCTGCATCGTGCTGACGCTGCTGGTGAGCGGCGCGATCGGCATCTTCAGCCTGATCGGCATCGGCGCCGCCCTGGTCTACCTGCTCGACGTCCGTCCCGGGCTCAAAGACCTGTCGGACGGCAAAGGCTTCTGGTGAGGCGGTTCGGTCCGCCGCCGCCCGACGGTGGGCCCCGCGTGCAACGCCGCGAGCCGACCGGCCCGCGCTCGGGTCGTCCCACGCTGCCCGGCCCGTCCACCGAGCTGATCTCCACTCCGTCGGGGGTGCGCCTCGAGCAGTTGGTCACCGGCGTGGGCGAGCCGGTCACGGTCTTCGCGCACGGCCTCGGCGGCGACATCGCCGGCACCCGCCCGCTGGGCAGCGCGGTCTCCGGCCGGCGGGTCTTCTTCCACTTCCGCGGTCACGGCCGTTCCGACGCGCCGGTGGGTCCCTGGACGTTCGGTGACCTCGCCGAAGATCTGCGCGCCGTGGCCGACCGGGCCGGCGCCACTCGGGCGCTGGGCGTGAGCATGGGCGCCGGAGCGCTGTGCCGGGTGCTGAGCCAGACGCCCGACAGGTTCGAGCGGGTGGTCTGCTATCTGCCGGCGCCGCTCGATGGCACCCGTCCGGCCGCCGCCGAGGTCCGGGTCGAGCGCCTGCTGGCCGCGGTGGAATCGGGGGAGGCCGCGTCGATCGCCGCCGCCGTGGAATACGAGCTGCCCGCCTCGGTGCGCAACACGCCGACGGGCTGGAGCTACCTGCGCCAGCGGGTCGAGCAGCTGCAGCGGGACGGCCTGGCGGCCGAACTGACCACGCTGTGGCACGAGCCGGCGGTGGCCGATCTGTCGGCGCTGCGCGCCTTCCCGGGCCGGGCGCTGGTGATCGGCTGCCTGGGCGACGAGGTGCATCCGGTGGGCTGGGCCGAGCGGTTGGCGTCGCTGCTGCCAGAAGCCAACCTTCACGTGTACGACCGCCCGGCCGTTCTCTGGACAAATCGGGCAGAGCTCCGGGAGCGAATTTCTTCGTTTCTCAACTCCCCGTAACCTTTGGGCATGCTTGTCCGGTGTTCTCCACGTGCGGTTATCCCCTAAAACCATCTTTTTCGGACTCGTGGCGCTGGGCCTGCCGGTCTCGGTGGCCGTCGGCTGGACGCTGGCGACCCCGGCGCGCAAGCCGGCCCACGTCGGCGCGCCGGCCGGCACCGGAGGACTCGGCGCCGGCGCCGGGAACGGCGGAATCGGGACCGCCCCACGGCGGGCCGGCTCGCAGCCGCTGACCGAGGTGCAGTACTCGCCCCGCCCACCGGGGCCCAGCGCGGTCGTCCCGCCGGTCGCCACGGCGCCCTCCGCGGCCCCGTCGCCCACCGCGGGGGCGGCGTCCTCGGTACCGGTCGAGTCGTCGGCGTCCCCGCTGCCGACCCTCATCGACCCGCCGGTCCCCACGCCCACCGAGATCTCCGTGACCCCGAGCGGCACGGACTCGCCATCAGCGGATCCGAGCGCCGCGCCCTCCACCGGTTAGCGGGGAGGCTCTAAGCTGCCGGGTCGTGAGCGTAGTTCGCCAGTTCCTGTTCGGCGCCTCCCTGCTGGCCCGTGGGCTGGGCCTCATCCTGCGCAGCCCCAAGCTGCTCGGACTCGGCCTGCTGCCCGCCGTGATCACCGGCATCCTGTACGGCGCCGCCCTGATCGCGCTGATCGACTTCCTCCCGCAGCTGTCCCGGGGCGTCACCTGGTTCGCCGACGACTGGTCCGGGGGCTGGCGCGATCTCACGCGGGTGCTCGGCGGCGCCGGGCTGCTCGGCGTGTCCGCGCTGCTCGGCATCCTCACCTTCACCGCGGTGACCCTGCTCATCGGCGACCCGTTCTACGAGCGCATCTCCGAGCTCGTCGAGGACCGCTTCGGCGGAGTGCCCGGCGAGGTCGAGGTCGGTTTCTGGCGGTCGCTGGGCCGCAGCCTGGTCGACTCGCTCCGGCTGATCGGGCTGTCGATCCTGATCGGCATCCCGTTGTTCCTGCTCGGCTTCCTGCCGCTGGTCGGGCAGACCGTGATCCCGGTGATCGGCGCGCTGATCGGCGGCTGGCTGCTCGCGGTCGAGCTGACCGGCGTCCCGTTCCAGCGGCGCGGCAAGCGGCTGGCCGACCGCCGGATCGCGTTGCGTGCCAACCGTCCGCTCGCGCTCGGTTTCGGCGTGGCCGTCTTCTGCTGCTTCCTGATCCCGCTCGGCGCGGTGCTGCTCATGCCGGCCGCCGTGACCGGCGCGACGCTGCTGGCCCGCACGGCGCTGGGCCAGCCCTTGGCGGAGGTCGGCACCCGCGTCGAGGCCCCGGGCCAACCCGGGCGCTGACAAGGCCACTTCGCCCGACCTGAGCGCGGCAACAACGGCCAGCAAGAGGGCTGGGAGAGGGTCAGGCCGACTCTCGGATCACCAGTTCGGTCGGGAGGACCACGGCGTCGGCCTGGTGGGGCTCGCCGTTGATCAGGCCCAGCAGCTGGCGGGCCATCGTTCGGCCCATCTCGACGATCGGCTGCCGCACGGTGGTCAGCGGCGGCTCGCTGTACCGGCTGATCTCGAAATCGTCGAAGCCGACCACCGCGACGTCGGACGGCACCCGGCGGCCCGCGTCCTTGAGCGCGATCAGCGCGCCGTGGGCCATCATGTCGGAGGCCACGAAGACCGCGTCCAGCTGCGGGTCGTCGGCGAGCAGCGAGCGCATCGCCACGATGCCCGACTCGCGGGTGAAGTCGCCGATCGCCACGTGCTGGGCTAGGCCGGCCTCCTCGAGGGTGGCGCGGTAGCCGGCGAGCCGGTCGATGCCGGCCACCATGTCCTGCGGGCCGGCGATGGTGGCGATCCGGCGGCGGCCGGAGGTGACGAGGTGGCGCACCGCCGAGCAGACGCCGCCGAAGTGGTCGACGTCGACGTAGGGGACGGCGGCCTCGCCGATCGGGCGGCCGCTGCACACCACGGGGATGCCGAGCCGCACGAGGGTGCCGGGGAGCGGGTCGGCGCCGTGCATGGAGGCGAACATGACGCCGTCCACGTGACCGGCCACCGCGTACCGCTCGACCCGGTCGTGGCTCTTGGCGGAGCCGGCCATCATCAGCACCAGCTGCTTGTCGGCGGCCTCGAGCTCGCCGCCCACGCCGCGGATGATCGCCGGGAAGAAGAGGTCGTCGGAGAAGACCCGGTTCGCCGTTTCCGGCAGGATCAACGCGATCGACTCGGTGCGCTGGGTGACCAGGCTCCGGGCGGCCTGGTTGGGAACGTAGCCGAGCTCCTCGACGGCCCGGTTGACCGCCTCGCGGATCGAGGCGGCCACCGATGTCGAGCCGTTGACGACGCGGGAGACGGTCGCCCTGGATACTCCGGCGCGTCGCGCCACCGCTTCCAGGGTCGGCCGCTCCCGCGTCACCACCAGGTCACCCCTCGCTCTCTCCCGGGTCGGCGATGCCGTTGCGGCGGATCACCCCCCGGTACCACCTCGCGCTGTCCTTGAGGACCCGCTGCTGCGTCGCGTAGTCGACGTGCACGATCCCGAAGCGCTTCGCGTACCCCTCGGCCCACTCGAAGTTGTCCATCAGCGACCAGACGAAGTATCCGCGCAGATCGACGCCCGCCGCCAAGGCATCATGGCAGGCTCGCAGGTGGCCGTCGAGGTACTGGACGCGGCGGGTGTCGTGCACCGCACCGTCGTCGCCCGGCACCTCGGGGTACGCCGCGCCGTTTTCGGTGATCAGCATGGGGATGCCGTCGTAGTCGTCGTGGATCCGCTTGAGCAGGCGGGTCAGGCCGGACGGCTCGATCAGCCAGTTCATGTCGGTCACGGGGCCGTCCGGGTCGCGGTACGCGATCCCCTCGCTGCCGGGCTGGTCGGGCGCCGCGGGCGTTCCGGGCTTCGCCGACACGTACGACGGCTGGTAGAAGTTGATCCCCAGCACGTCGATCGGGGCGTTGATGGCCTTCAGGTCGCCGTCCTGGATGTAGGACAGGTCGGTGAACCGGGCCATGTGGGCGAGCATGTCCGCCGGGTACTGACCCTTGAGCAAAGGGTCGAGGAACATCCGGTTGGACAGCCCGTCGATGATCCGGACGGCCTCGCGGTCGGCCGCGCTCTCGGGGTCGACCGGGAAGGCGACCGACGGGTTGAGCGTGATGCTGAGCGTGCGCGCGCCCGCGTCCTTGAGCGCGCGTGCCGCCAGCCCGTGGCCGAGCAGCAGGTGGTGCACCGCGGCGAACGCGGCGCCCGGCTCCTGGCGGCCCGGGGCGTGCCGGCCGCTGGCGTACCCGAGGTAGGCCGAGCACCACGGCTCGTTGAGCGTGGTCCACGTGGCGACGCGGTCGCCGAGCCGGGCGTGGACGATCTGCGCGTACTCGGCGAAGGCCTCGGCGGTCAGCCGGTTGGTCCAGCCGCCCAGATCCTCGAGTGTCTGCGGCAGGTCCCAGTGGTACAGCGTGACCACCGGGTCGATGCCCTTGCCGAGCAGTTCGTCGGTGAGCCGGTCGTAGAAGTCCAGGCCCTTGACGTTCACCGGGCCGGTGCCGTCGGGCTGGATCCGCGGCCAGGCGACCGAGAACCGGTAGGACGCGAGGCCGAGATCCGCCATGATCGCCACGTCGTCGACGTAACGGTGGTAGTGATCGCAGGCCACGTCGCCGGTGTGCCCGGCGTAGACCTTTCCCGGCGTACGGCTGAAGGTGTCCCAGATGGACGGGCCGCGACCATCCTCCCGCGCCGCGCCCTCGATCTGGTACGACGCGGTGGCCGCGCCCCAGACGAAGCCGTCGGGGAAGGTGATCCCGGCGAGGGCCGGCTGCGCCGACGTGGACGTGACGGTTGCCGTCATGCGTTCCCCGCTTCCTGGTGTGTCCCGAACTTAACCGGTTAATCATAGGGGCGGAAACGTCCCCGCGACGTGCCGGTAAGACGAATTTAAACGGGTCAGCCCGTCCGCAGGGCGCCGATCAGCCGAGGATCACCGGTCACGACCAGGCGATCGATCCGCTGGCGGCCCATCAGCGCGAGCAGCAGGTCGCTCGCCGAGCCGGTCGCCTGGGCGCGGGCGTGATGGTCGTCGGAGTCGAGGATCGTGCCGGTGTCGAGCAGCGCCACGCCGGGGCCGCGCAGCCGTACGAACCACTCGTGCCCGGCGTCGGAGGCCACCAGGTGCACCACGCCGTGCAGGTCGGTGGGGCCCTTGCGCTTGCCGGCCGGCAGCCAGGTGTCGAGCACCTCGCCGATCCCGTCGGCCGCCAGCTTGGTCTCGATCGGGGTGGGGCGGCCGGCCGCGGCCTCGGCGTCCCAGCGGTGGATCGAGATCTCGTGGGCCATGCGCCGGTGCCAGAAGGCGGCCTGTTTGCTCTGCGGCGCCCAGTTCCACGCCGGGAAGTCGGCCTCGACCGCCTCGAGCGTCTCGATCGTGCCGGTGAGCTCGCGGCGTAGCTCGTCGAGCGCCTGTTCCCACTGCGGAGCGTCGCCCTCGCGGTCGGGGCGGGTGGTCGGCGGGCCGGTGGTGCCCCGCGGGACCGTCTCGCGCACCCAGTGCAGCAAGGTGGTCACGTGCTCGACCAGGTCGGCGCAGGTCCAGTCGGGGCAGGGTGGCACCGTGGCGCCGGGCCCGGCCTGTGCCACCGCGTCCTGCAACGCGGGGCTGTCGGCCCGCAACGCCGCGAGCCAGAAGTCCTTTGTCGCGTGCAGCCTGTTCATCGCGCTTCTCTCCACTCCACCGGACCGCCGATGAGGTGCCTTGGACCCCTGAGCCTAGGGTGAACGTCGTGCCTGACGTTAGTCGCGAACGCCAACTCGACACACCCGCGCCTCCCCCCTTGGGTAACGAGGCACTCGGGATGTACACGACGCTACGCCTCGGCGGGCCCGCCGGCACCCTGACGGTGGCCGCCGAAACCGACGAAGCGGTCGCTACCGTGCGTAACGCGCACGCGAAGGGAAGCCCACTGTTCATCCTCGCCGGCGGCAGCAACGTGGTTGTCGGCGATGCCGGTTTCGCCGGCGAGGTGCTGCTGCTGCGCACGCGGGGTATCGAGGTAATCGAGTCTTCAGCCCGGTCAAGGGCGGCGGCGGGGTGGTCGGACGGGGGAACGCGGGCCGAGAGTGTGGTGGTGCGGGTTGCCGCGGGCGAGCTCTGGGACGACTTCGTCGAGTACGCCGTGACGAACGGCTGGTCCGGCATCGAGTGTCTGTCGGGCATCCCCGGGTCGACCGGCGCCACCCCGATCCAGAACGTGGGCGCCTACGGTCAGGAGGTCGCCCACACCATCGTGGCGGTCCACGCGTACGACCGGCAGCACGACTCGATCCGGGCGATGTCCCCGGCCGAGTGCGCGTTCGCCTACCGGTCGAGCGTCTTCAAGCACAACGAGCGCTTCCTGGTGACCCACGTCGACTTCCGGCTCGCGGTCAGCGGCGACTCGGCGCCGATCCGCTACGCCGAGCTGGCCCGCAGCCTGGGCGCCGAGGCCGGCGACCGGGCGCCGTTGCGCCAGGCCCGCGACACCGTGCTGAAGCTGCGGGCCGGCAAGGGCATGGTGCTCGACCCCGACGACAAGGACACCTGGTCGGTGGGCTCGTTCTTCACCAATCCCGTGGTCTCCGCGTCGCGCTGGTCCGAGCTGGGCCTTTCGCAGACCCCGCACTGGCCGGGCGAGGACGGCTCGGTCAAGATCCCGGCGGCCTGGCTGATCGAGCACGCGGGCTTCCCCAAGGGCTTCGCCGGCGACGGCGTCTCGATCTCGGCGAAGCACACCCTCGCCCTGACCAACCGCGGCGCCGGGACAACGTCCGCCCTGCTGGACCTCGCCCGGGTCATCCGCGACGGCGTGCGGGACCGGTTCGGCATCGAACTGCACCCCGAGCCGGTTCTGATCAACTGCGCCCTCTAGCTCCCTTAGCTCAGTCCCAGCCGAAGACCTGGGTGTAGTAGGCGAGACCGTTCGGGCCGTAGGCGACGCCGGTGCCGATCGAGTGGGCGCCGCAGTTCAGGATGTTCTCGCGGTGGCCCGGGCTCGCCATCCAGGCGTCCATCACCTCGGTCGCGGTGCGGTAGCCCCACGCGATGTTCTCGCCGGACGGCTGGGCGTACCCGGCCGCGTGCGAGCGGGCCACGAAGGTGGTGCCGTCCCGCCAGACGTGGCTGAACAGGCCGGTCCGGGCCATGTACACGCTCTGGCGGATCGACGCGACCGTCAGCTCCTGGTCGACCGCGAGCTGGTCGCACCCGTTCGCGTGCCGTCGCTGGTTGGTCATGGTGACCACCTCGGACATCAGCTCGGCGGGGGTGACGGCGCCGGCGGGGGCGTCCGGCGGAAGCGGCGGCGCCGGCACTCCCGCACGCGCCGGCGAGCTGATCAGCAGCAGCAACGCGGGTGCGGCCGTGAGCAGGGCGAGACGTCGTAGCACGGGAATGGCCTCCGGTGTCCGGGGGCGAACCTTATCGCCCTCCAGGGATATCGCACCCGTTTCTCAGACGTACGTCCCTTTTTTGCCCGAAAACGGCATTGGCGTACGCAAAAGTGTCAGGCTGGTGGGATGGCCCGGCGCACCCGCCCCAACGGCCTCTTCGTTCCCGGTTCCGTTTCCGTGCGGACCGCCCCCACGCGGCAAATAGCTCGCTAGACTGTCACTGTCCGTAAATAGGATGTGACATCACGCTATCGTGGCTTTTGCGCGGTTAATTCGCCCGCCTCGGCCTGACTGAACCTGGGCGTGAGCGAGGGGTTGGGGGCAGGGTGAGCAAACGATGAGTCGCCTTCTCGTCGTCGAGGACGACCCGGACATCGCGCTCGCCCTGCGGCTGCTGTTCAGCCGGGCGGGCTACGAGGTGGCGCACGCCGGCGACGGGCGCACCGGTCTCAAGGAGGCGTACGCCGAGCACCCCGACCTGGTCGTGCTCGACGTCGGCCTGCCCGAGATGGACGGCTGGCAGGTGCTCGAGCGGCTCCGCGACGTCTCGGACGTCCCGGTGCTCGTGCTCACCGCACACGGCCAGGAGGCCGAGAAGGTGCGCGGCCTGCGCGGCGGCGCCGACGACTACCTCACCAAGCCGTTCGCCAACAACGAGCTGCTGGCGCGGGTCGAGGCGCTGCTCCGGCGGTCCTCCAGCGGGCAGAACAGCTGGGCCAGCCAGGTGTACGACGACGGGCTGGTGCACCTCGACCCGACCAAGCGCCGGGTCTACGTCAAGGGTGACGAGAAACGGCTGACCCCTACCGAGTTCCGTCTGCTCAACGCCCTGGTCCGGCACGCCGGTGCGGTGCTGTCCCCCAACCAGCTTCTGACCCAGGCCTGGGACGACCCCACCGGCATCGGTCAGGAACGGGTGAAGTTCGCCGTCCTGCGGCTGCGCCGCAAGCTCGGCTGGTCCGATCCCGACGAGTCACCCATCGAGTCCGTCCGCGGATTCGGCTACCGCTACCGCCGGCCCGGCGGCGAGTCCTGATTTCCGTCGTCTTGGTCACAGGTGTTCTCAGCAAACGGGCGCTCCCGTCGATGAGAGCTGTGGAAGCCGAGTTGGAGGTACGTAGGTGGAAGACCTTGGTGAAATCGTCGGCGAATTCCTCTTGGAGAGCCACGAGAACCTGGACCAGATCGACCGCGACCTGGTCGCTCTCGAGCAGGAGCCGAACTCGCGCGACCTGATCTCCCGCATCTTTCGGGCGATCCACACGATCAAGGGCACCAGCGGCTTCCTGGCGTTCAGTCGCCTCGAGAAGCTCGCCCATGCGGGCGAGTCGCTGCTGTCGAAGCTGCGAGACGGCGTTATGCCGGTTACCCCGGCCACGATCACCACACTTCTGGCGACGATCGATGGTGTGCGCTCGATCCTCTCCTCCATCGAGGAGACTCAGGCCGAGGCCGACGTCGACATCGACAGCATCATCGCGCAGGTCAACGCCCAGATGAAGGCGGGCGAGGCGCCCCCGGCCGAGACTCCGGCGGCCGAGACTGCGACGGCCGAGGCTCCGGTAGCGCAAGCGCCGGCAGCGGAGGCACCCGCGGCCGAAGCACCCGCGGCCGAGGCCGAGCCGGCCCCCGAGTCCGTCGAGAAGGCCCAGCGCCCGGCGCCCGACCCGGTCGAGAACCAGCGCAAGCCGATCGGCGAGATCCTCGTCGAGCAAGGCGCGGCCCAGGCGGCCGACGTCGGCTCGGCCCTCGCGCAGCAGATCGAGGGCGACGAGCGCAAGCTCGGCACGATCCTGCTCGACCAGGGCAAGGCCAAGCCGGCCGCGGTCAGCGAGGCGCTGTCGGCGCAGACTCCGAAGCGGAGCATCGCCGACAGCGCGATCCGCGTCGACGTCGACCTGCTGGACACCCTGCTGAACATGGTCGGCGAGCTGGTGCTGGCCCGTAACCAGCTGGTACGTGGCGTGATGGAGATCGGCGACGCGACACTGGTGCGCAGCGCCCAGCGGCTCGGCATGATCACCAGTGAGCTGCAAGAGGGCATCATGAAGACCCGGATGCAGCCCATCGAGCACATCTGGTCGAAGCTGCCCCGAGTCATCCGGGACCTGAGCAACTCGCTCGGCAAGCAGGTCCAGCTGGTCATGGAGGGCAAGGAGACCGAGCTCGACCGAAGCCTGCTCGAGGCGGTCAAGGACCCGCTGACCCACCTGGTGCGCAACGCGGTCGACCACGGCATCGAGGAACCCGAGCGGCGTACGGCGGCCGGCAAAGGTCCCGAGGGCACGCTGACACTGCGCGCGTACCACGAGGGCGGTCACGTCGCGGTCGAGGTGGCCGACGACGGCGCCGGGCTCAACGTGGAGCGGATCGCGCAGAAGGCGGTCGAGAACGGGCTGCTCCGAGCGGATCAGATCCCGAACATGGACAAGCGCGACATCATGGCCATGGTCTTCCAGCCGGGCTTCTCCACCGCTGCCAAGGTCACCAACGTGTCCGGCCGCGGCGTGGGCATGGACGTGGTGAAGACCAACATCGAGAACATCGGCGGCGCGGTCAGCGTCGACTCGACGCCCAACGAGGGCACGGTCTGGCGGCTCACGATTCCGCTGACTCTGGCCATCATCCAGGCGCTGACGGTCGATTGCGGCGAGCAGCGCTACGTCGTACCTCAGGTCGCGGTCTTGGAACTGGTCTTCATCGACGGAAGTTCCACCAAGATCGAGTACGCCTCGGGTGCGCCCGTCTATCGCCTGCGCGGCAAGCTGCTCCCGCTGGTGCGACTGGACCGGGCGCTCGGCCTCGAGGTCGGCGGCGACCAGGGGGTCTACATCATGGTGCTGCAGGCCGACGGCCGGCGGTTCGGCCTGGTCGTGGACCGGGTGCTGAACACCGAAGAGGTCGTCGTCAAGGCCCTCAACAGCAGATTCAAGGACATTGGCCTGTACGCGGGCGCCACCATCCTCGGCGACGGCAAGGTCGGCCTGATCCTGGACGTCTCCTCGCTCGCCCGGCGCAGTCACCTGGCCGCCGACGCCGATCGGAAGGGACTGGACGCCTCGTCCCGGGCGAACGCGGGCAGCGGCAACGGCGAGCGGCTGCTGGTCACCGCGGTCGGCGAGCGGCGAGTCGCGATCCCGCTGGACACGGTCACCCGGCTGGAGGAGTTCCCGCGCGACCGGATCGAGCACGCCGGCTCCCGCGAGGTCGTCCAGTACCGCGGGCAGATTCTCCCGCTGGTGCGGCTGTCGCACCTGCTCGGGGCGTACGGCGAGGAGCCGGAGGGCGACACCGTGTCGGTGGTCGTCTACAGCGAGGGCGGACGGAGCGTGGCGCTGGTGGTGGACCGGATCGTCGACATCGCCGAGAACTCGACCACGGCGCGCCGCGACGCCGAGGAGGACGGCCTGGTCGGCACCGCGGTCATCCAGCAACGGGTGACCGAGCTGCTCGACGTGCGCCGGGCGATCCTCGCCGCCGACCCGAACTTCTATACCGATCTGGAGAGCGACGAGATGCTGGTGGAGGCCTAAATGGCGAGCCGACAGTTCGCCACCTTCGAGGTGGCCGGCCAGCTCTTCGGCGTCGAGGTGCACACGGTGCAGGAGGTGCTCTCGTACAACGAGTACACCCCGGTGCCGCTCGCGCCACCGGCGGTGGGTGGGCTGTTCAACCTGCGTGGTCAGGTGATCGCGGCGGTGGACCTGCGGGTACAGCTGGGCATGGCGCGCAAGGCGCTGCAGGGCCCGGTCATGAACGTGATCCTGCGCGGCGACGGCGAGCCGGTCAGCCTGCTGGTCGACAAGATCGGCGAGGTGGTCGACCTGGACGACGAGAGTTTCGAACCGCCGCCGGACACGCTCAGCGGCCCGACCCGCGAGCTCGTGGTGGGCACCTTCAAGCTGGACGGGCGGTTGATGCTGGCGCTCGACGTCAACCAGGCCGTCGACACATACCGCGCCACCACCTGATGTACAGCCTCGTCAGCGCCCCGGTCCTCGGCTTCGACCTGACCCGCCTCACCGGCGGGTCGGCCACGGCCGAGGTGGTGCTGCGCGGTCTGCGGTTGCAGAGCGCCGACCTGCCGGTGCTCGCCGAGCGACTGCCGGACGAGGACGTCCGCGGGCCGCTGTGGGTCGAGGTGGAGAGCGCGGCACGCCGGATGCCGTCGCTCAAGGGCATGTCGAAGGAAGACCCGGCGGGCAGCCTGGCGCTGGTCGAGCGGGCGCCGATCGGCTCGGTCGACGCGCTGCTCACCTGCCTGCGCTACGACGTCATGTCGTGGACCTGGACCGGAACGGGCCGCGACGCGCAGCAGAGCGAGTCGGCGGCGGGCGCCACGGCCCTTCTGTGCGACGCGGCGGTGGCCAGCTACCTGCGTGAGGTGCTGGACGACGACTCACGCCGGCGCCTCGGCGCCGGCTGGGTGTCGGCCATGCGCAAGCTGCCGGTCGGCGCGCCCGTCGACCTGGGCCCGCACCACTACGTGGTGTCGGCCCTGCTGGACCGGCTGCGCTCGTTGCGGTCGATGGACCTCGATCGGCTGGCGTCCTCGGCGGAGGACGCACGGCGCAACGCCGGCGGCTGGTCGCCGGCCGTGCACTCGGCCTCCTGGGCCGCGTATCTCTCGGATCGCGTCCGCACCGCCGCCGCGGCGCAGATGCTGTTGGTACAGGCCGTGGACACGGCCGACATTCCGCTGGCCGACCGGGCCGGCGGCGTCTGGAACATGCTCAGCGGTGCCGTGCAGGCGCTGGTGGTCCGTGACCTCTTGGACACTTCCACCGCGCATCGGCTGCTCGCACCGGTGGTCGCGGCTCTGGGCCCCGCGTGGCTCGGGTGAAGGGGATGGTCGGATGATTTCGGTCCTCGTCGTAGACGACTCCGTGGTGGTCCGTCGGCTCATCGTCGACGCCCTCGGGGGTGCCGAGAACATCGAGGTCGTCGGCACGGCCTCCAACGGCCTGCTCGCCCAGGCGAAAATCGATCAGCTCAAGCCTGACGTGATCACGATGGACATCGAGATGCCGCAGATGGACGGCATCGCCGCGGTCAAGGAGCTGCGCAAGCGGCACAAACAGATCCCGGTGATCATGTTCAGCACGCTCTCCGCGGCCGGCGCGAGCGCCACCCTGGAGGCGCTGGCGGCCGGCGCGACCGACTACGTCACCAAGCCGAGCAACGTCGGCTCGGTGAACGAGTCGATCGCGGCGGTCCGCGAGCAGCTGGTTCCGAAGATCCACGCGCTCGGCGGCCGGCGCCGGCCCACCGGCGCGCCCGGCCCATCGCCCGGTCCGGCGCCCAGCCGGCCCGGTGCGGCGCCGGCCCGTCCCGCGCGGCCGTCCGCGGCCCCGCCCCGGGCCGGCCTGCCACCGTCGGGTCCCGGCCGCCCGGGGTTCGCCCCCGCCGCCCCGCCCGGCGCCGGGCCCCGGCCGGTCAAGCGCGCCACCGCCGGCGGCAAGGTCGACATTCTCGCGATCGGTTCCTCCACCGGAGGACCGGACGCGCTCACGAAGGTGCTGACCGGACTGCCGTCCGACCTGCCGGTGCCGGTCGTGATCACCCAGCACATGCCGCCGGTCTTCACCCGGATGTTCGCCGAGCGGCTGGACCGCAGCACCCCCCTGCACGTGGTCGAGGCAACCGACGGGATGGATCTGACGCCCGGCTGGGCCTACATCGCTCCCGGCGACTCGCACCTCGTGCTGCATCGCCGGGGCACGGCGACGCTGACTCAGCTCAGCGGCGCGCCCCCGGAGAACTCCTGCCGCCCCGCCGTGGACGTGATGTTCCGGTCGGTCGCGGCCCTCTACGGGGCATCGGCATTTGCCACGGTATTGACCGGAATGGGACAAGATGGACGAGGTGGTGCGAAGGTGCTGAGAGACGCAGGTGCCGAGATACTGGCCCAGGATGAGGCCACCTCGGTGGTCTGGGGCATGCCGGGAGCCGTGGTCGGCGCCGGCCTGGCCGACGAGATCCTGCCGCTGGACCGGATCTCGGCCTTTCTGGTCAACCGGGTGAAGACCGGACGCTCGGCGGCGGTGGCCCGATGACACTTTCCCAGACCGAGTTCGCCTTCGTTTCGACGCTCGTCCGCAAGGAAGCCTCGATCGTCCTGGCGCCCGGCAAGGAATACCTGGTCGAGGCCCGGCTGATCCCGGTGGCTCGCGCGGTGGGCGCGGCCAACGTCAACGAGTTCCTCGCCGAGCTCCAGCGCCGACCCGACCCGGCGAACCAGCGCAAGATCATCGACGCGCTGACCACCAACGAGACCTCGTGGTTCCGCGACCGGGAGCCGTTCGCCGCGCTCACCGACGTGGTGCTGCCCGAGCTGATCAAGGCACGCTCGGCGACCCGCAAGGTCCGGTTCTGGTCGGGCGCGAGCTCCAGCGGCCAGGAGGCCTACAGCCTCGCCATCACCCTGCAGGAAGCGCTGCCGGCCGGCTGGTCGTACGAGATCGTGGGCACCGACATATCCACCGTGATGGTGAAGCGGGCCGAGACGGCCGAGTACAGCCAGGTCGAGGTCAACCGCGGCCTGCCGGCCAGCCAGCTCGTGCAGTACTTCGAGCGGGCCGGCGCGCACTGGCGGATCACCTCGCAGCTGCGCAAGAACGTCTCGTTCAAGCTGATGAACCTGACCGCGCCGCTGCCGGCCATGCAGCCGTTCGATGTCATCTTCATGCGCAACGTCCTGATCTATTTCGACGTCGCGACCAAGCGGACCGTGCTGCAGAACGTGGCCAAGCTGCTCCGCCCCGACGGCTGGCTCTTCCTCGGCGCCGCCGAGACGACCATCGGGATCGACGACAACTACGAGCGGGTGGCCGCCGGCCGCACCTCCGCCTACCGAGTACGTACCGGGGTGCCCGCGGGCGCCACGAGAAGGGGATGACGCTGCGATGCGCGCCATGGTGATCGACGACTCCCGCGCGATGCGCATGATCCTCAAGCGCATTGTCACCAAGCTGGATTTCGATGCGGTGGAAGCAGGCGACGGCCAGGAGGCGCTCGACCTGCTCGCCGACATGCCGGAGGTGCCGGACCTGGCCCTCATCGACTGGAACATGCCCAACATGAACGGGCTCGAGTTCGTCACCAACGTCCGGGCCGATCCGCGTCTGCGTGAGATGACGCTGGTGATGGTCACCACCGAGAGCGAACAGAGCCAGATCGTACGGGCGCTCGCCGCGGGCGCCCACGAGTACGTGATCAAGCCCTTCACGGAGGGCGCCATGATCGAAAAACTGGCCCTGCTGGGCCTCGTCCCGACCGGAGCGAACTC
The DNA here is from genome assembly GCF_044454685.1 of Actinoplanes sp. NPDC051513. Taxonomy (NCBI): domain Bacteria; kingdom Bacillati; phylum Actinomycetota; class Actinomycetes; order Micromonosporales; family Micromonosporaceae; genus Actinoplanes; species Actinoplanes sp. NPDC051513. The sequence continues at coordinate 58,354 of NZ_JBITDW010000015.1, read as the reverse complement.
ATGAGCGTCGAAGTCGAGGTCACTGAGAACGACCTCGCCGAGATGGTGGAACAGGTCTGGGAGTCGTACCTGGATCCCGAGGGCCTCAACCCGCTGATCCCCACATACGACGAGAACCAGCCCTCCGAGGTGCACTCCTCGGTCTCCATCACCGGTTCCTGGACCGGATACATCGTCGTCGCGTCCTCCACCGAGGCTGCCCGTCGCGCCGCCGCCGCCTTCCTTGCGACGGAGGCGGACGAGGTCAGTCAGGATGACCTCTCCGATGTGCTGGGCGAGCTCGCGAACATCGTCGGCGGCAACGTGAAGGCGATGCTGCCGCCCGGCGCCTTTCTCTCCCTGCCCCAGGTGGTCCTGGCGCCCGAATCCATCGCCCGGTTCCCGAACACCGAGCGGATCAGCGGCGTCTACGGCATCTGGGACGGCGAACCGGTGTCCATTTCCATGTGGCAGAGCCGCGCGGAGAGAAACGAGGAGGTAGGCGCATGAAGATTCTCATCGCCGACGACAGCCGGGTCATGCGGCAGATCGTGGTCCGCACCCTGCGGCAGGCAGGTTTCGGTGATCACGATCTGATCGAGGCCTCGAACGGGCGGGAAGCGTTCGACATGGCCAAGTCGGAGAACCCCGATCTGGTCCTCTCGGACTGGAACATGCCCGAGATGACCGGCATCGAAGTGCTGCGGCAGCTGCGCGCGTCGGGCAGCGACGTCAAGTTCGGTTTCGTGACCTCGGAGAGCACGCCCGAGATGAAAGATCAGGCTCAGGCCGCCGGCGCGCTCTTTTTCATCGTCAAGCCGTTCTCAGCTGAGCGATTCGACGAGGTCCTCGCTCCTATTTTGGGATGATTACGACATGTCCGATGTCTCGGTTCTTCCTGGCACTTTGGCCGTTCGCAACCTCTTTGAGGACCTGCTCGGCCGAGAGGTGACCGTCAGCCCCGGCGATCCGATCTCCGCGGAGGAGATCGCCACGTCCACGGTCGCGATTTTCACCGACACCTCGCAGAAGGTCTACGGCGTGCTCGGCATGGACCTCCCGCTGGCGGCCAACGCAGGCGCGGCGCTGGGTCTGCTGCCGGCCGGCGCGGCCGAGGACAGCATCGACGAGAAGCAGCTGTTCCCGAACCTCGCCGAGAACGTCTTCGAGCTGTGCAACGTCCTGACGAGCCTGCTCAACCGCGAGGGGAGTCCGCACATCAAGCTGTACCAGGTGGTGTACCCCGGCGACCCGCTGCCCGCGGACGCCCGGGCGCACCTGATGGCGCTGGGCCGCCGGGTCGACCTCAGCGTCGAGGTCAACCGGTACGGCAAGGGAAAGTTCAGCCTGTCCCTCGCGCCCTGACCGAGCGCATCGAAGAGAGTATCGCGGGCCCGCCACGGCGGGCCCGCGATTTTTCTGGCCTAAGCAAAATCCGGGGGCGGTCGAAGCTTAGGTCGAGCAAGCAAACGGACAGGAGAAGTCATGACCTCGCCGACCTCGGGAATCTCCGGTACGTCGGGAGCGAGCAGCGCCTCGTCTTCCAAGAGCATCTCGGACAAGAGCAAGGATCTCGGGGACAAGGACACCTTCCTCAAACTGCTCGTGGCCCAGCTGAAGTACCAGGATCCCAGCAACCCGGCCGACTCGACCCAGTTCCTGGCGCAGACCGCCCAGTTCACCCAGGTCGAGAAGCTCGGCGACATCGCCGACATGCTCAAGTCGCAGCGACTGCTCGGCGCGAGCGGGCTGGTCGGGCACAGCGTGACGTACATGGACGAGAACGGCGCCCGCCAGTCGGGTGTCATATCGGCCGCCAAGCTCAACGGAGACAGCGAACCGACTCTTCGGATCGGGAACACGGATGTGCCGCTGTCCAAGGTCATGGAAGTCCAATCGCCGGCCCCGGCGACCGGTACCCCCGGTTCGACGGCGCCGCAGTCGGACGACAAGAAGGTCGACCCGACTCCCTGACCCTGTTCCCTCTCCGCAAAGGAAGACCTCTCCATGCTGCGTTCTCTCTACTCCGGCATCAGCGGCCTGCACGCGCACCAGCAGTTGATGGACGTCACCGGCAACAACATCGCCAACGTCAACACCGTCGGCTACAAGGCCAGCACCGTGCAGTTCCAGGACACACTCAGCCAGATGATGGGCGCCGCCGGCGCCCCGCAGAACGGTCAGGGCGGTACGAACCCGGCGCAGGTCGGCCTCGGTGTGCGCAACGCCGGCATCCTGTCCAACTGGGCACAGGGCTCGCAGGAGACCACCGGCCGATCCGGCGACATGATGATCCAGGGTGACGGCTTCTTCATCACGCGAAGCGGTAACGAGGACCTGTACACCCGGGCCGGGTCGTTCTCGTTCGACGCCAACGGGAAGCTGGTCACGGCGACCGGCGACACGGTGCAGGGCTGGACCGCCGTCGACGGCGTGGTCAACGCGGCCGGCAAGCCGGGCGACATCCAGATGCCGCTGGGCAGCACGATTCCGCCCGCGGCGACGACGGGCATCACGCTCAAGGGCAACCTGACCAGCGACAAGAGCACCGACACAACGGTCACGACGTACTCGACGACGATCCCGGTGAAGGTCTACGACGCCCAGGGCGCCACCCACACCGTCACCGTGAAGTGGAGCCGGGACTACTCGTCGGCGGCCACCGAGAACGACTGGACCGCCGATCTGCTCGACGAATCCGGAGCCGTGGTCGACACCTTCCAGCCGATCACGTTCACCAACGGCAAGCCCGACTCCAGCCTCGTGACCCAGGGCAAGGCGACGATCCCGCTGACGAACGGCTCGGACACGTACACCGTCGACATCACCGACATGACGATGTACTCGGGCCTGAGCGACGCCCGGGTGTTCGACACCGACGGGCAGGCGGCCGGCGCGCTGACCTCGCTGTCGTACACGGTCTCCGACACCGGCCAGATCGTCGGCGTCTACAGCAACGGCCTCAAGCAGGTGCTCGGGCAGGTCGGCATGGCGACCTTCAAGAACGTCAACGGCCTCGAGAAGACCGGTGACTCGATGTACCGCTCCACGGTCAACTCGGGCTACGCCCAGGTCGGCCAGCCGGGCAGCGCCGGCATGGGCCAGGTGATCAGCGGCGCGCTGGAGATGTCGAACGTCGACCTCGCGCAGGAGTTCACCAACCTGGTCATCGCCCAGCGTGGCTTCCAGGCCAACTCCCGCATCATCACCACCTCCGACGAGCTGCTCCAGGAGCTCGTCAGCATGAAGCGCTAGTAGATAAAGCACCACCAGACCGGCTGGCGGCCGGGACAGGCACCTGACGTGCCTGTCCCGGCCGTTGCTTTGTAGCCGTTCGGCTGCACCCGCAATGCGACCGGCCGGATCTCATCAGCAACCGTCAACTCGCCGATGTGACAGGTGAAGACGGGCCACGGACGGCCCACCAGCCCAGGACCACACCACCACCCAAGGACGGATGTAAGTGATCCTCGTTACCCGCATCAACGGTGCCGTGTTCGCCCTGAACCCGGACCTGGTCGAGCGTGCCGAGTGCACGCCCGACACGGTCGTCACGCTGGTGGATGGCACCAAGTACGTCATCGCCGAGTCCGTGCCCGAGTTCATCGACTCGGTGCGCCACTACCGTGCCTCGCTCATCGCCCAGGCGAGCCGCATGGAGGCCGAGCCCACGGCCATCGCCCGGTCGTCCGAGGACGACCACGACAACGACGCCAAGGTGCTTCCGCTGCACCGGAAGGAACGCTGATGGACATCTCCACCATCGTCGGTGTAGTCGTATCACTGGCAATCGTCTTCACCGTACAGATCCTCGAGGGCGGCTCGCCGGCCTCCATCATCCTGATCCCGTCGATGCTGCTGGTGTTCGGTGGCGCGTTCATGGCCGGTATGGCCGGCGGTGTGCTGAAGGACGCGACCGGCGCCGGCAAGCAGCTCCAGAAGGCGTTCCTCGCCAAGGTCACGCCGCCGACCCAGCTGGTCGAGAACATCGTCAAGCTGGCCGAGCGCGCCCGCCGCGAGGGCCTGCTGGCCCTCGAGGACGCGGTCAAGACCGTCGAGCACCCGTTCCTGAAGCGCGGTCTTCGGCTGGCGATCGACGGCACCGACCCGGAGGAACTGCACGACATCCTCCACGCCGAGATCGCGGCCAAGAGGAAGTCCGACAAGGCCAGCTCCAAGCTCTTCGAGAACATGGGCGGGTACGCCCCGACGATCGGCATCATCGGCACGGTCATGGGCCTCGTGCACGTGCTCGAGAACCTGAACCAGCCGGAGACGCTCGGTCACTCGATCTCGGCGGCGTTCGTCGCGACCCTCTGGGGCGTGCTCAGCGCCAACCTGATCTGGCTGCCCGTCGCCGCTCGTCTGACCCGCCTCAGCGCGGTCGAGGCGGAGGAGATGGAGCTGGTGGTCGACGGTGTGCTCGCCATCCAGGCCGGCTCCAACCCGCGCCTGGTGGCCCAGAAGCTCCGCAGCCTCCTCCCGCCGGACGAGGCGAAGAAGGCCGAGGCGGCCGCGAACACCAAGAAGGCGGCGTAACCGATGAGCTCAGGCGGCGGGGGCGCCAAGCGTAGGAAGGGCAGACACGAAGAACACGAGGAGCACGTCAATCACGAGCGATGGCTCGTGTCGTACGCCGACATGCTCACGCTTTTGTTCGTGCTCTTCGTGGTGCTCTACTCGATGTCCGACATCAACATGAAGAAGTTCGCCGAGCTGGCGTCCGGACTGTCCGCGGGATTCGGCGCGCAGAGCGCGGCGTTCTCCGGCCAGACCTCGACGCTGGACGGCGCCGGCCAGTCGGCCGAGATCGTGAAGATCGACCCGGGCGCCAACCCGGGTGACGGCAAGTCCGGCACCTCGAACATGACCGAGAAGGAGAAGGCGGCCGTCGAGGCCGCCGTCCAGGCCGAGAGCCGATCCACCGCTTCCAAGAACGCCCAGGCGGCGGCCAAGGAGGCGGAGGACCTCAAGAAGATCGAGAACAAGCTGGCCGACGCGCTGGCCAAGGCCAAGCTGCTCGGCAACGTGCAGTTCACCATCGATCGGCGGGGCCTGGTGGTCACCATCGTCACCAACGAGGTGGTGTTCGCCGGCAACCGGGCCGACCTGAAGGCCGGTGGCAAGAAGATCCTCGACGCGCTGGCGCCGACGCTGGCCAAGCTGAAGAACAACATCGAGGTCGACGGCAACACCAACCAGCTCAAAGCGGCCACCACGTACTACCCGAGCGGCTGGGAGCTCTCCGCGGCTCGTGCCTCGACCACGGTCCGGTACCTCACCGGGCACGGTGTCGCCAAGAACCGGCTCAGCGCGGTCGGCTTCTCGGACACCAAGCCGCTGATCGACCCGGCCGACCCTCGGTCGATCACCATGAACCGCCGGGTGGACGTCGTCGTCCTCACCACTCTCCCGGCCGACCAGGCGGCGCTGCTGCCGGCCGCGGCGGGCTCCGACGCGAAGCTGCACTCGGGTCAGACCACGGCCCAGGCCTCGGCGATCGAGAAGGCGGTCAACGAGGCGAACAGCGCGGCCGGCGCGACCAGTTCCACGAGCTCGCCCAGCACCGAGACCACCACCACTACCACTACCACGCACGACTGACGGGGGGATTCCGCGATGGCTGACGAGAAGAAGGATGGCGCTGCCGAGGCGCCGAAGAAGTCCAGCAAGAAGATGTTGATCATAATCGTGGCGGCAGTCGTGCTGCTCGGTGGCGGCGGCGGGGCGTTCTTCATGATGAAGGGCGACTCGGCGGAGGCGGAGGCGAAGACGCCGGAGAAGGGCTCGGTCACCGCGATCGACGACGCGCTGACCATCAACCTGGCCGACAGCCACTACCTCAAGCTCCAGTTCGCCCTCCAGCAGACGGCGGACGCCGGCTCCGAGTCGGTGGACACCAGCGAGGCGATCGAGCTCACGATCGACGAGTACACCGGCAAGACCGTCGCCGAGCTCTCCACCGAGAAGGGCCGGGAGACGATCAAGGAGGAGTTGCTCGCCAAGATCGTGAAGGCCTACACGGAGGACAAGAAGGAGATGGTCATGGGCATCTACTACACGCAGTTCGTGACCCAGTGACCCACTGACCCGGACAACCGGGACGGGCGGGTTCACTTCGGTGAACCCGCCCATCCGCCGATTTCTGGCAAAAAACGGCCCTCCCGCTCAGCGGTTCCGGAAATGAGCCGATGGGGACGGCGTGACCTCCGCTACTCGATCCCCGGGCAAGATGTCGCGTCGCGGCCAAGGCGGAGGGCCGGCGCCGTACGACTTCCGTCGCCCGATCAAGCTCTCCCGGGAACATGTCCGCACGCTGCAGATCGCCTTCGAGACGTACGCGCGCAGCTGCGGCACCCTGCTGACCACCCGTCTGCGCGTGGTCAGCAGTGTCACGCTCGCCGCGATCGAGCAGCTCAACTACGACGAGTACGTCGCCTCGCTGTCGAACCCGACGGTGATCGCCGTGGTGAACATCGATCCGCTGCCCGGCACCGCCCTCATGGAGATGTCGTCGTCGGCCGTGATGGCCGCGATCGATCACATGCTCGGCGGGCCTGGCGGCCCCCAGCCGGAGCGCCCGCTCACCGAGGTCGAGATGCCGCTGCTGCGCGGCCTGCTCGAGCGGATGCTGGGCGAGCTGCGCTACGGCTTCGAGACGCTGGTCGACGTGCGCCCGAGGCTCAAAGAGATCGAGTACAACGCCCAGTTCCTGCGCGCGCACGCGCCCGGCGACGCCTGCGTGGTGGCCACCTTCGACCTCAAGATTGGGGCCGAGGAGTGCCTGGCCAGCATCTGCATGCCGTTCAACATGATCCTGCCGGTGCTGTCCCGCACCGAGGCGGTCGTGCTCAGCGACAGCGAGCGCGCCAGCCGTGACCTGGCGCTCCGCAACCTCACGGCCGGGCTCTTCTCGGCTCCGATCGACGTTGCGGTGCGATTCCAGCCCATTCGCATGCGCACCGATGACATCGTGGATCTGCGTCCCGGTGATGTCGTGCCGCTGGCTCACGGGACCACCAGGCCGCTCGAGGTGACCGTCAACGAGACCGTTTTCGCTCACGCAGTTCCCGGTAATCAGGGCGCCCGCCTCGCGTGCCTCGTGGTGCCGTCGCCCCCGGAGTCGTCCAAGGAGTCTGGCCGCCCATGACCGCGCCCACCATCACCGCGCCGCAGCTGGCGCTCGCCCGGAACGCCGCCGAGGCCGCCCTCGCGGTCCTGCCCACCAGCCGCGAGCTCGCCATCGCCGCCCCGATTGCCGCGACCGCCGACATCCTGCCCGAGGGCCAGGCGGTCACGGCCAAGTTCAGCGGCGCGGCCAGCGGCGAGGTCGTCGTGGTGGTCGGCCAGGACCTCGCGGACGCGCTCAAGGAGAGCCCGCTCGGCGAGCTCGACCTGACCGCGGCGGTCCGGCCGGCCCTGGAAGCGGCGTCGCGGACCTTCGGGCCGGTGGTGCTCGATCCCGGGGTGGTCATGGAGCCCGGCGTCGCGCTGAGCGCTCTCGCCGCCAAGGACGACGCCGTGCTGGTGCCGCTGGTCGAGGGCGAAGACGTACGGGCGGTGATCGCGCTCGCGCTGAGTCCTTGGCCGAGCGAGGAGCCCGGGCAGGTCGACGTGGCCCGCCCGGCGACGCCCACGCAGGCGATGGTGCGCGGCGGCCTCGACATGCTGCACGACGTCGAGATGGAGGTCTCGGCCGAGCTGGGCCGCACCCGGATGAGCGTCCGCGAGCTGCTCTCGCTGACGCCGGGCGCGATCGTCGAACTCGACCGGGCCGCCGGCAGCCCGGCGGATCTGCTGGTCAACGGCCGGTTGATCGCCCGGGGCGAGGTGGTCGTGGTCGACGAGAACTTCGGCATCCGGATCACCGAGATCGTCGCGCCGGGCGCCGAGGGGTAACGGCCTTGTTCGAGCTCGTCCTGCGGATCGGCTTCTCGCTGTTCGTCGTCCTGGGCCTGATGTGGGCGCTGGCGCGGGTGGTACGCCGGCCGCTGGGCGCGGGCCGGGCGCACGGCCGGCTCGCGGTGCTGAACCGGCAGCAGCTGACCCGCGGGGCGGCCGTCACCGTGGTGAAGGTGGCCGACCGGGCGATGATCCTCGGCGTCACCGAGCAGCAGGTCACGTTCCTCGGCGAGGCCGACCTGGACGAGTTCGAGCACCACGCCGACGAGCATCGCGACACCGTCGACCTGCCGGGCGCCCACCCTTCGACGCCGGCCGCCGGGCGGCTGGACAAGTCGCTGCTCCCCGCCCGGACATGGACCTCGACCATCGACTTCCTCCGCGACCGCACTTCGAGGCGATGATGTGATGCGACGCGCGATCCTGCTTCTGCTGGCGAGTGCCGGCCTGGCGCTGGTGCTGCTCCCCGGAGCCGCCTCGGCCGAGCCGCGGCCGGCGGCCGGTCCGCCCGTCGCGGGCGTGACGATGCCGGATCGCGTGCCTCAGGCGCCGGCGCCCACCGCGCCCACCGGGCCGGCCAAGCCGACCGCGCCGAGCATCAACCTCAACGTCAACGGCACCAATCCGGACGGCAGCCGCCCGGCCTCGTCGCTGGTGATCATGCTGGGCCTCACCGTGCTCTCGGTGGCGCCGGCCCTACTACTGCTCTGCACGTCGTTCACCAAGATCTTCATGGTCCTCGGGATCACCCGCAACGCGCTCGGCCTCACCAGCATGCCGCCCAACCAGGTGCTCGCCGGGCTGGCGTTGTTCCTGAGCCTGTTCATCATGGGCCCGACCGTCTCCGCCATGAACCAGCAGGGCGTCCAGCCTTACCTCAAGGGCGACAAGACCCAGTCGGTGGCGTTCCACGACGGCGTGCAGCCGCTGCGCGAGTTCATGTGGAAGACCACCCGCGAGGACGAGGTCGGCCTGATGATCAAGCTGTCCGGCCAGGCGCAGCCGCGGAACAAGGACGACATCGAGCTCACCACGCTGATCCCCGCGTTCGTCCTGTCCGAGCTGCGGGCCGCCTTCATCATCGGGTTCGTCATCTTCATCCCGTTCTTGCTGATCGACATGGTGGTGTCCGCGTCCCTGATGTCGCTGGGCATGATGATGCTGCCCCCGGTGACCATCTCCCTGCCGTTCAAACTGCTGCTCTTCGTCCTGGTCAACGGCTGGGGGTTGATCCTGACGGCGCTGGTGGCGTCGTACCGATGAACTGGAACGTCCCGATCGCCGACCTGCTCGCGATCCTGCTGGGCGCGGCCCGGACCGGGGCCTGGCTGATGATCAGCCCGCCGTTCAACTCGCGGTTCATCCCCGGCACGGTCAAGGCGCTGCTGTCGGTCGGGCTCACCTTGCCGCTCGCGCCGTACCTGCGGGGCACGCTCCCGTCGCTGGAGACCGCCGACATCGTCGCCAGCGCCGCGCTGCAGGTCTTCGTGGGCGCCGCGCTCGGCTTCATCACCGCGCTGCTGTTCGCGGCCCTGCAGGCCGCCGGCGACCTGCTCGACCTCTTCGGCGGCTTCACCCTGGCCATGGGGTACGACCCGCTGTCGCTCAACCAGAGCTCGGTGTTCGGCCGGTTCTACAACCTGGTGGCAGTGACCATCCTGTTCGCCACCGACGGCCATCAGGTGATCCTGCGCGGCTTCCTCCAGTCGTTCCGGACCATGCCGCTGAACCTCACCTTCGACCTCGCGACGTTCAGCCAGCTGCTGCTCAAGGGCATCGGCGAGATGTTCCTGGCGGCGCTGCAGATCGCCGGGCCGCTGGTGGTCGTGCTGTTCCTCACCGACGTCGCGTTCGGCCTGCTCAACCGGGTCGCGCCCGCGCTCAACGCGTTCCAGCTCGGCTTCCCCGCCAAGATCTTTCTGGTGCTGGTCCTCTCCGGGATCGCCATCAGCACCCTGCCCCAGGTGATCGAGACGCTGGTCGACCGGTCGGTCACCGCCGTTCTCAAGCTCACCGGCGGATAGCGGGGAGGTGAGATGGCGGGCGAGAAGACCGAACAACCGACTCAACAGCGGCTCAAGAAGGCCAAGCGCGAGGGCCAGATCGGCCGCAGCCAGGACGTCGGCGCGTGGTTCGGCATGCTGGCGGCCAGCATCATGCTGCCCAGGACCATGGGCGCCGCCATCCAGCACGCCCGCGAGCTGCTGTCCCAGGTTCCTCAGGTCATCGAGAACCCGGAGCCGGCCATCGCGCTGCGCATGCTCAAGGACGCGGGGTTCGGCGCGGCCTGGGCGGTGCTGCCGCTGTCGGCCACGCTGATGGCGGTCGGCATCGCGGCGGCCGGGGCGCAGGGCGGCATCCGGGTCGCCACCAAGCTGTTCATCCCCAAGTTCAGCCGGCTCAACCCGTTTCCCGGGATCAAGAAGATGTTCGGGCCGCAGGCTCTCTGGGAGGGTACGAAGGCCCTGGTCAAGACCTCGGTGCTGGCGGCCGTGCTATACACCACGACCAAGGACGTCATACCCACCCTGATGACCGCCGGGCAGTTGCCGCTCGCGGCGCTGGTCTCGACCGTCTCCGACGCCACGATCGGCCTGATCCGGGCCGCCTCGGCGGCCGGCATCGTGATGGCCGCGGCCGATTACTTCGTGGTGCGCCGGCGCACCAACAAGCAGCTGCGGATGACCAAGGAAGAGGTCAAGCAGGAGAACAAGAACGCCGAGGGCGACCCGCTGATCAAGGCCCAGATTCGCGCGCGGCAGATGGCCATGGCCCGCAACCGGCAGATGGCCGACGTGCCGATGGCCGACGTGGTGCTGGTCAACCCGACGCACGTGGCGGTGGCGCTGCGCTACGAGCCCACCAAGGGTGCGCCGCGGGTGGTGGCCAAGGGGCAGGGCCCGGTCGCCACCAAGATCCGCGAGATCGCCGCCGAGCACCGCGTGCCGATGGTGCAGGACGTGCCGCTGGCCCGGGCGCTGCACGGCGGCTGCGACGTGGGCGCCGAGATCCCGGCCGAGTTCTACGCCGCGGTGGCAAAGGTGCTGGCGTTCGTGATGAGCCTGAAGTCAAAGGGTTCGGCTGCCGGTCTGCACCGCAACCCCAATTCCGCCTCAGCAGTCGCATAACCGAAAATTCAGGAGATTTCCTCACATGCGTCCCTCGAACGAGGGATGATCTGGCTGATGGGTGAGCCACACCCTGTTCTCGGGAAGGTGCCGTGAAGAAGCGCAACATCAGCCGGCTTGCCGTACCCATCGGGGTCATCGGCATCATCATCATGATGGTCGTACCATTGCCGACCTTCCTGCTGGACACGCTGATCGCGTTCAACATCACCGGTGCCCTGCTGATCCTGCTGACCAGCATGTTCGTGCAGCGGCCGCTGGACTTCTCGGTCTTCCCGGCGCTGCTTCTGGTCGCCACCCTGTTCCGCCTGGCGCTCAACATCAGCGCCACCCGGCTCGTGCTGCGCGACGGCGACGCCGGCAAGGTCATCCACGCATTCGGCAGCTTCGTGGTCGGTGGCAACCTCGTCATCGGCCTGGTCATCTTCCTGATCCTGGTGATCGTCCAGATGATCGTGGTGACCAAGGGCGCCGAGCGCGTCGCCGAGGTCGGCGCCCGCTTCACCCTCGACGCCATGCCCGGCAAGCAGATGGCGATCGACGCCGACCTCAACGCCGGCCTGATCGACGAGGCCGATGCCAAGAAGCGCCGCGCCGACGTGTCCGCCGAGGCCGACTTCTACGGCGCCATGGACGGTGGCTCCAAGTTCGTCAAGGGCGACGCGATCGCGGCCGTCATCATCACGCTGATCAACCTGGTCGGCGGCTTCGCGGTCGGGATCGTCCAGCACGGGCTGTCGGCCACCGACGCCATGAACCAGTACAGCCTGCTGAGCGTCGGCGACGGCCTGGTCTCCCAGGTGCCCGCGCTGTTGCTCTCGGTGGCCACCGGTCTGATCGTGACCCGCTCGGCTACCTCCGGCGACATGGGCTCCAGCGTCACCGCCCAGCTCAGCCAGAACAAGCTGGCGCTGCGTATCGGCGGCGGCGCGGCGCTCGCCCTCTGCGTCATCCCCGGCCTGCCGAAGATCCCGTTCCTGCTGGTCGGCGTCCTGGTGCTGGTGATCGCGCAGCGGATCAAGGACCCGGTCCCCGAGGCCGAGGCGGCGGTCAGCGAGGCCGTCGAGATGCCCGCCCCCGACTCCCCGGAACAGCTGCTCGGCGAGATGCGGGTCGACCCGCTCGAGCTCGCGCTCTCGCCCGATCTCGTCGACCTCGTCGACACCAGCAGCGGCGACCTGCTCGATCGCGTACGCGCTCTGCGCCGCAAGATGGCGATGGAGCTCGGCGTGATCATGCCCCCCGTGCGTACGCGTGACGATCTGGACCTACCGCTGTCCTCGTACGCGATCAGGATCTCCGGGGTCGACGCCGGCACCGGCGAGGCGCCGCCCGGCACGGTGCTGGCGATCGGCGACGGACTGCAAGGTCTCCCCGGCCGTGCCGGCGTCGAGCCGGTCTTCGGCCTGCCCGGCAAATGGGTGCCGGCCGAGCTGCACTATCAGGCCGAGCTCTCCGGAGCGACGGTCGTCGACCGGGCCAGCGTGATCATCACGCACCTGGCCGAAGTGGTCCGCAGCAACGCGAGCCGGCTGCTCGGCCGCGAGGACGTCCGGGCGCTGACCGAGATGGTCAAGCGCACCCACCCGGTCGTCGTGGAGGAGCTGACCCCGTCGCTGCTCAGCCTGGGTCAGGTCCAGAAGGTGCTGCAAGCGATGCTGGACGAGGGCGTGCCCGTTCGCGACCTGGTCCGCATCTTCGAGGCGCTCTCGCTGAGAGCGAAGATCTCCGCCGACCCCGACGGCCTGGTCGAGGCGGCTCGCGCCGCGCTCGGACCGGCCATCGCCGCGAACTACGTGTCCGGCGGCCGGCTCACGGTGATCACCCTCGATCCCATGCTCGAGCAACAACTGCTCGAATCGTTACGGCCGAGCGAGACGGGAGCCTTCATGGCGATCGACGGCTTGCGTGCCGAGGCGATCGTCAGCGAAGCCGCCCGCTTGGCCGAGACCGCGGAGCAGCAGGGCCTCTCGCCCGTGCTCGCCTGCTCGCCACAGCTGCGGCTGCCACTGATGCGACTGCTGCGCGCCGGCTCCCGCCGGGTGCAGGTGCTGTCGTACGGCGAAATCTCTGGTTCCACAGCACAGATCGAGACGATAGGGGTGGTGAACGGTGCCTACGCGGGTGCTGCTTGAGGGACCGGCCATCGAGCCTTTGCTGGCTCAGGTACGCGATGAGTACGGCTCCGGTGTCCGGATCATCTCCGCCGACAAGGTCCGCAGTGGCGGCGTCGGTGGCTTCTTCGCGAAGCAGCATTACGAGCTTTCCGTGGAGGTTCCGGACCCGAACGAGGACAGGAATGACATGGCGAAACGCACGATGAGCGAGAACGCTCACACGCTGGAACGGCTGCTCGAACGGGCCGAGTCACAGGACCGGATGGACGAGCCGGCCCGGGCGGCGCCCCGCACCGTCACGCCCGCGACCTTCGGCACGGCCCGGCCCGGGGAGACCACGTTCTCCCGCCCGGCCGCGCAGGCCCGCCCGGCCACTTCGCCGCGCCCGGCCGAGCCACCACGCGCCGAACCGCCGATCGAGGGCCGCGGCCCGGACGCGGACCTCAGCCGCGGCGCCGGGCTGAGCGACACCAGCGCGGCCTTCGCCGAGCTCATGGCCGGTCTGGACGCCACGGCTGAGCCCGGCATCGAGCGGACGCCACCGAAACCGAAGACCGTAACGCCGGCGCGTGGGGAAGACGCGCCGACGGTGCGTCCGTTCCGGCCGGCCGCGACCACCGAGACACCGGTGAACACTCCGCAGAAGGCGGCCATGCCGAGCCTGGCCGAGCGGATCGGCGGCCTGGCCGGCGAGGTGGAGGTCGAGGAGGACGCGCCGATCCTGGCGCCCGAGGCCGAGGCCGAGCCGGCGCCGATCGTGGTGCCCAAGGTGAAGCCGGCCGCGCACGCCGCGCCGACGGCCGAGAACGAGCCGGTGGTGCGCAACCTCATTTCGGTGGGCATGCCCGAGCCGATGGCCCGGCAGATCACCGGCGCCGACACGTACGCCGGCGTGCTCAGCGTGCTCGCGGCGCGGCCGTCCGCGCCGGCCGTTCCGGACGGGCCGGGGGAGATCCTGGTGCTCGCCGGCGACATCAATCTCGGCGTGGCCATCGGACGGCATCTGCTCGACCAGATCGGCGTGCCGGAGAACCACCTGCTGCTCGCCGCGGAGTCGACGGCCGGGACCGGCCTGCACTCGTCCCGGCTGATCTCCACCCTTGACGTGGCGGAGTCCCGGGCCGAGAAGCTGCACAACGCCGACCAGGCGTGGGTCGTGGTGATGGACGCGCCGGTGGGCGGGACCGACCCGCTGTGGGTCAACGAGATGTGCGACGCGATCGGGGCCACCGCGGTCTGGGCGATCGTCGACGCGACCCGCAAGACCGCCGACACGGCACGGCACCTGCGTACCCTCGGCGAGGTCGAGGCGCTCGTCGTGCACAGCGTGGAGATCACCGCCGACCCGGCTTCGGTGCTCGGGCTCGACCTGCCGATCTACTCGCTGGACGGCAAGTCGGCCACCCCGCACGTCTGGGCCGCGATGCTGTGCGCCCGGATCGCGACGGACGTGATGCCGGTGGCGGCGCCGCCCCGCCGGGCGTCACGCACGGTACGGCAATGATCCGTCCGTCGGTCCTGCTGTTCGCGTTCGTGATCAGTGCACCGGCGCTGTACCGCTACGTGCTCGACCAGCTGGACCTCACCGACGTGCTGATCCGCTTCATCATCGCGGTGCCGATCGCGGCGCTGCTGCTGGCGGCGCTCCGCTTCGTGACGGCCGGCTACGGCCGCACCGACGAGGGGGAACCGGAGAGCACCGCGGTCACGCCCACGCCGATGGACGTGCACGAGGTCGAGAAGCCCGCCTGACGACGCCGGTGGACACGAACCGTGTCCACCGGCGTAGTTCTGTGAGTCAGGCGTGCACGTCCAGGCGGCCGCTGCCCGGCGCGCTCCGGGTGGGCTCGACCGGCGCCGGCTCGGTGGGGCCGGCCGGTCCCGCGTCGCGGCGTCCGCCCGAGGGGTAGCCGGCCGCGGCGAACTGCTGCCGCGCCTGCTCCTGCTGTGCCGTGCCCTGCCGCAGGTCGAGCGTGCAGTTGGCGAAGCCCGAGTCCTCGAGCTCACGCCGCAGGTCGCCCAGCGCGTTGCGCAGCGCGTCCGTGCCCGCGTCCGTGGTGCCGGTCAGCTGGAGGTTGATGTCCCCGTTGCGGATCTCGGCCACGACCTGGATCGGACCGAGGTCGACCGGATGCAGGTGCACGGTCAGCCGGTGTATGCCGTCGGGCTCCAGCCGCAGCGGCGCGATCCGCATCGCCACCTGGGCGGCGGCGGGCGGTGTCGGCACCGGCGAGGCGGGTGGCGGCGTACCGGCGGCCGGGGCGGCCGGGGCGGTGGGCTGCGGTCCGGTCACACCGGCGAGGCCGGCCTGACCGAGTACGCCCGGAGTGGCCGCGCCGTCGGCCGCGACCCCGCGGGTCGTGGCCGGGGCAGGCGGAAGGCCGGTCGGCTCTGCGGTCGCGAGATCGGGCATGGCGCGCTCGGCGCCGGCGGCCGGCGCCGGGACCGGCTGATCACCGGCGACCGGAGCGTTCGGCCTCGGGGCGTCGGCCGCCGCCGGCCCGTCCGCGTTGCCGGGAGCGGCCGGCACTGCGGTCGGCGCGGTCGACGGAGCCACGGTCGCGGTCGAGGCGGCCGGGGCGTCCGGCGCCGCCGGGACGGTCCCGGGCTGCGCGGCCTGGCCGGTCGTCGGCGCTGTCGCGGCGGCCGGGTCGGCCTGAGCGCCGGGCGTGGCCTGCCCCGGGCCGCTCTGGCCCTGGCCCCGGCCTTGCGCCTGGCCCTGAGCCTGAGCCTGGCCCTGTCCTGGAGCCTGCGTCACTTGATCGGTCGCCGGCGCGCTGGGCGTGCCGGTCGGCTGGGCGGCGCCGGTGAGGTCGGCGGCCGTGGCGGGCTTGCCCGAGGCGTCCTTGACCGTGCCGGAGGGCGCGGCCGTCGCGGCGGCGTCCGCGGCAGGCACGGCCGATCCCGGAGCGGCGATCGCGCCCGTTGCGGTCGCGACGGCCGGCGCCGACGGTCCGGCGGCGGCGATGCCCGAGACCGACGTTACGCCGGGAGTGGCGTTCGGCTGACCCGTGCCGGCGGCGGTCTGAGCGGCCATGGGCACGGGCGGCACGGGAGCGGCCGGAGCGGCGCCGGGCATGGTGGCGCCCGGAACCGGCGTCCCGGTGGCCGCCGCGGTCCCGTCGCCGGTGGCCTTGGCGTCGTCCGCCCTGGCGCCGTCCTCGGACTTCGCCTCGTCCTTGCCCTTGACCTCGCCGTCCTTGGTGGCGGGGGTGTCGGCCGCCGCGTCCTTCGCCGGGTCCGCCCGCACCTGGTCGCCGGGGCCCCGGTCGGCGCCGTCCTGGTCGGCGGGGCGGCGGCTCTTGGCACGCCGAGCGTCGGCGCGGTCGTCGGCGCCCCGCGCCGCGTCGGCCCGGTCGGCATCGGCCCGGTCGGCATCGGCCCGGTCGGCATCGGCCCGGTCGGCATCGGCCCGGTCGGCGTCCGCGCGAGAGGCGTCCGCGCGAGCTGCGTCGGCCCGTGCTGTGTCGGCCCGTGCGGCATCGGCCCGGTTGGCGGCAGCCTGGTCCGCCGCGGCACGGTTCGCGGCGTCCCGCTGAAGTGCGCTGCGGTCGGCGGCCTTGCCGGCAGCCCGGTCGGCGGCGGCCGCTCGGTCAGCCGCGGTGCGGTCAGCCGCGGTGCGGTCCGCAGCGGTCCGGTCGGCTCGTTGAGCGGCGGCCGCTCGATCCGCGGCGGCGCGGTCGGCCCGCTGAGCGGCGGCCCGGTCGGCAGCGTCGTCGGCCCGCTGCGCGGCGTCGGCTCGTGGTGCGGCGTCGGGCCCCGCCTCGGCCGGCGCGTCGTCGTCGCGTCCGGGCCGGCCCAGCTCGGCGGAGAGCGCCGAGCCGAAGTCCTCGCCACCCTGGGGCCGGCTACCGGCCCGGCGTCCGGCGTCGGGCGCGCCGGCGCGCTCCGGTCCCGTCACGGAACTCGGCATCTTCATGCGGTTCTCCTGCTCAGGTCGTCGGGATCGGGGGTCAGCCGCCGAGTGCGGCGAGGGCCTTCTGAACCTTCGGCACGTACGCCTGGGTCTCGGCGTACGGCGGGATGCCGCCGTACTTCTTCACGGCGCCGCCGCCCGCGTTGTAGGCGGCCAGCGCCAGCGGCAGCGACTTGAACTCGTGCAGGTTGCGGGCGAGCAGCTTGGCCCCGCCGAAGATCGCCTGCTCGGGGTCGAAGGCGTTCTCCACGCCCAGGCCCTTCGCGGTCGACGGCATGAGCTGCATCAGGCCGCGGGCGCCGACCTTGCTGACCGCCTGCGGGTCGTAGCCGGACTCGACCTTGGCCACGGCTGCGAGCAGCTTCGGCGAGACGCCGTACTTCGTGCCGGCCTTGACGAAGAGGTCGCCGTACGGGACGCCGGCGAGCGACCCGCTGCCGTTCAGGGCGGCCGGCCGGACCGCGGCCATGTTCTGCGCCGCGACCTGGGCCGCGTCGGAGACCACGCGCCGGATCTGGGTCGGCTGCTCGTACACCTTCTGGATCTTGACGTGATCGCCCGGCTTGGGCGCCGCGATCATCTGGTTGTTGCCGAGGTAGATGGCGACGTGGTCGACCGGCTTGTCGAAGGCCAGGATGTCGCCCGGTCGCGCCTCGGCGAGGCTCGCCACCGGCTGGCCGGCCTTGGCCTGCTGCCACGAGTTGCGCGGCAGCTGGATGCCCAGGTCCGCGTACGTGCGCTGGACCAGCGCCGAGCAGTCGAGGCCCTTGTCCGGGTCGGTGCTGCCGAAGACGTACGGCGTGCCGAGGTACTTCTTGGCGGCCGACACGACGTCGTCGCCGGAGACGCTGCCGCCCAGGGCGAGCGGCTGACCGCCGGTGGCGTCGGAGAGCAGCGAGGCGAAGGTGGGGTCGGCGCCGACGCCGGTCTTCGTGGTGACCGTGCCGGCGGCGGTCGTGCCGTCCGGGTTCAGCGGGTCGAGGCCGAGCTGGCCCTGCAGCTGCTGGATCCGGGAGAGCACCCCGGAAACACCCATCATCGTCATGCCGGACTCCCCTCGACGAGGCCACGCGCAACATTTCGGGCTTTGGAGGTCACCGCCAACTCGTCCAGGGC
This sequence comes from Actinoplanes sp. NPDC051513, assembly GCF_044454685.1. Lineage (NCBI taxonomy): Bacteria > Bacillati > Actinomycetota > Actinomycetes > Micromonosporales > Micromonosporaceae > Actinoplanes > Actinoplanes sp. NPDC051513. The sequence goes on along the minus strand of NZ_JBITDW010000015.1, from coordinate 40,196 downwards.
GGCCTGGTCGACCCGCAGGTCGTGGTGGCGGACCAGCTCGGCGTGCCGCTCGGCCATCAGCTCGACGGCGCGGCGGCGCTTGGCCGCGTCGGCGAGGGCGGCCATCCGCTCCCGCTCGACCTCCTGGGCGTCGGTCACCATGCGCTGCGCGTCGAAGAGACTGGCCGCCAGCGACTGGCGGGCGACCAGCGAGGCGACCATGGCGCGGGCGGTGCCCTCGTTGGGCGCCTCGGCGCCGACGAGGTTGAGGTGACGGCGCTTCACCAGGGCCTCGGCCTCGCGGATCTCGGCGCGGGAGTGGGTCAAGGAGCCACGGGCGGCGTCCTCCTGCGCCTTGCGGGCGCGGAGCACGGGGCTGAGTCGGAAGAAGCGGTTCAAGGTTTCTCTGCCTCCTAGCGGGCGGGGCGTTCCCTCACATGACCGCTTCGGCCTCGACCCCGATCCGCTGAGCCACTGCACCCGACCTGCAACTCTGCTGGCTGGCTCCGCTTCGCTCCGCGGGGCGATCGCCCCTTCGGGGCCGATGAGGAGCCAGGCGATTTCCCGGCGCCGCAAAACCGGCGGCGACGGAAATCGACTGCCTCCTGATCGGCGGGGCGATCGCGCGAAGTTCAGGTCGCCGTCACGATTGCGTGCAGGGCGGCCCAGGCTTCCGAAGGGGTGATCCGCTCGTCGAGGTCCTGGCGGAGGAAGGCGTTGATTCGCGGCCAGATGGCGTTCGCGCGGTCGGCCTCCGGGTTGGTGCCGGGGACGTACGCGCCGATCTCGACCAGCTCGCGCACCTCCCGATGGGCCGCCATCAGGCGGCGCAGCTCGGTGGCGTCGGCCCGCTGCTCCCGAGTGGTGATCTTGTTGGCCACCCGAGAGATCGAGTCGAGGGCCTGAACGGCCGGGAAGTGACCGGCGGTGGCCAGCTTGCGGTCGAGCACGATGTGGCCGTCGAGGATCGAACGCGCCGCGTCGGCGATCGGCTCGTTGTGGTCGTCGCCCTCCACCAGCACGGTGTAGAGCCCGGTGATGCTGCCGCGCGCGCCCGGCCCGGCCCGCTCCAGCAACGAGGCGAGCATGGCGAACACCGACGGCGGGTAGCCGCGGGTGGCCGGCGGCTCGCCCACCGACAGGCCGACCTCACGCTGCGCCATGGCCGCTCGCGTCACGCTGTCCATCAGCAGCAGCACGTCGGCGCCCTCGTCCCGGTAGTACTCGGCGATCCGGGTGGCCACCGCGGCCGCCCGCAGTCGCACCAGCGGCGCATTGTCCGAGGTGGCGACGACCACGACCGAGCGGGCCAGGCCCTCGGGCCCGAGGTCGTGCTCGATGAACTCGCGCACCTCGCGGCCGCGCTCGCCGACCAGGGCCACCACGTTGATCTCCGCCGAGGTGCCTCGCGTGATCATGCTCATCAGGCTGGACTTGCCGACGCCGGAGCCGGCGAAGATGCCGATCCGCTGTCCTCGGCCGCACGGCACCAGCGTGTCCAGCACCCGTACGCCCAGGGGCATCGGCACGTCGACCAGCTGGCGCTCCATCGCCGAGGGCGCGGCCGCCTCGATGCTCACCAACTCGCCGCGCAGCGGCGGTCCGCCGTCCATCGGCCGGCCGAGGCCGTCCAGGATCCGGCCCTGGAGATCGGGGCCGACCGGCACCCGCAACGGTCCGCCGGTGGTCGTCACCGGGGTGCCGCCGCCGATGCCGGCTAGCGGGCCGAGCGGCAGGCAGGAGAGCTTCTCGCCGTCGATCGCGGCCACCTCGGCGAGCACCGCGCCGGGGCCGTCGCCCATCAGAAGCAGCTCGCCGACGCGGGCCTGCAGGCCGCTCACGGTCACCCGCAGGCCGACCGCGCCGATCACCTTGCCGCTGGCCAGCGGTTGAGCGGCCTTGATGGCCGCGGTCATCCGGTGGCGGAACAGATCCGTCATGATCGAGCTCCCCGAAGATCAGAGGCGCAGCGCCTCGCGGGCACGGGCCACCGCGGACGCGATGGTGGCGTCCACGGTCGCCATGCCGATCTCGGCGGTGGCGTCCCCCGGACGCAGCGAGGGGTCCGGGCGCAGGTTCACGTGCCGGCCCTCGTGGTCGAAATCGGTCGTTCCGTCCGCGCCGACCAGCGTCTGGTAGTCGTCGGGGGAGAGGTGCACGATCAGCGTGCCGGACTCCGGCGCCGCGGCCATGGCCCGGCGCAGCGCGTCCGCGGTGCGCCGCTGCGGATCGTCCAGCGACCGCCCGACGATCGCCTCGGCCAGCTCGAAGGCGTGCGCGAGCAGCACCTCCTGCAGTTCGGTGAAGGTCGGCATGAGCTGGCTCTCGAGCTCGGTGACGGCCCGGCCGAGCGCGTTGACGGCCTGTGCGAGGGCGGCCGCCCGTCGCTGGTCGTACTGCTGCTCGGCGACCTTGGCCCGGGCGGCGGCCTCCTCGGCGACGATGGCCGCCTCGCGCTGCCCCTGGGCCCAGCCCTCGGCGTACCCGGTCGTGCGGGCCTGTTCCCGCGCCCGTTCGGCCGCCGCGGGGCTGTCCCCGGGCTCCTCGTTGCGCAGGTTCTTGGCGAACTTGGCCGCGGCCGCGCTCTCGGCGACCGCGCCCCGGATCACCGGATTGCGTGGGTCAGGCGATGAGCTCATCGGCCTCGCCGCCGCGCTGGACCTCGATCTGGCCGGAGTCCTCGAGCGAGCGGATGACCGAGACGATCTTCGCCTGGGCCTCCTCGACCATCTTGACCTTGACCGGGCCGAGCAGGTCGATCTCCTCGAGCAGGTTCTCGCGGCCACGCTCGGACAGGTTCTTGGTGACCTTGTCGCGTACGGTCTCGGGCACGCCCTTGAGAGCGGTGGCGAGGTCGGCCGGCTCGACCTGCCGCAGCACCAGCTGCACCGCGCGGTCCTCGAGGTTGATGATGTCCTCGAACATGAACATCCGGCGCCGGATCTCCTCGGCCAGCTCGGGGCTGCGCGCGTCCAGCGCCTCGAGGATGAGCCGCTCGGTGGTGCGGTCGGCGCGGTTGATGATGTCGACCAGCGGTTGCAGGCCGCCGACCGTGGACAGCTCGTCCGGCTGGAGCACGGTGGAGAGCTTGCGCTGCAGCGCCGCCTCGACCTGGCGGATGATCTCGGGGGACGTGCGGTCCATCACCGCGATCCGGTGGGCGACCTCGGTCTGCACCTCCAGCGAGAGGCCGGCCAGGATCGACGAGGCGAGCGCCGCCGGGATGTGCGCGAGCACCAGCGCGATCGTCTGCGGGTGCTCGTACTGCACATACGAGAGCAGCTGCCGGGGGTCGGCGTGGCTGAGGAAGTTGAACGGTATGTCGTTCATCGAGGCTTCGAGGCGGTCCAGGATGAGCGCGGCGCGCTCCTTTCCGAGGGACGCCTCGAGCAGCTCGCGGGCGTAGTCCATGCCGCCGGACCCGGCGTACCGCGTGGTCGCCATGGCGTAGAACTCGTCCAGCACGTCGTCGACGACGATCGGGTCGAGCTTGCCCAGGCGCGCGATCTCGGCCGAGATCATCTCGACCTCTTTTTCCGACATGCTGGCCAGGACCTGCGCGGAGTGCTCCTTGCCGAACTGCACCATCATGATTGCCGCTTTGCGCACGCCCGTCATCGACAGCGTGGTGAGTTGCGGTGTCGTCAACGCGTACTCCCTCAGGCCCGGCCTAAGCCCATCTTAAAACGCAGAACGCAGCAAAACGGGCGGCCGGCAAAAGCCGGCCGCCCGTCCGGGCTCAGTGCGCGGCGTCGGCGGCGAGCCAGCCACGCAGCAGCACTGCCATTTCCTCAGGCTGGTCCTCGACCATCTGCTCGATCTCCCGCACGCGTTCCTCGCGAGCTTCCCCGTCCCCGTACGTCTCGGGCGCGGCCTCGAGCATCTGGGCCGGGATGGCCTGGTTCAGCTCGATCAGGCGCTGCTGCTCGAGCGCGGCCTGCATCTCCTCAAGGTGCTTGCGCTCCTCCGGAGTGAGGGCCTTGCGCTTCTTCGACCGGCGACTGGCCCGCCAGGCGAGGAAGAGCAGCGCCAGCACCACGGCGCCGAGCGCGCCGGTCTTGATCAGCGTCATCTGCTTGGCCGACTGCTCGGCCGCGGTGGCCGCGCTCAGGGCCTGCTGGGCGGCCTGCGCCGCGGTCGTGTCGAACGGCATGGCGCTGACCGCGATGGTGTCGCCGCGGGTGGCGTCGACGCCGGCCGCCGCGCTGACCAGCTGCTGCACCTGAGCCGGGTCGATGGTGCCGGCGGTGGTGCTGTCCAGCAGGACGGCGACGTTCATCTTCTTGATGCTGCCCGGGGCGCTCTTGCGGACCTCGTTGGTCTCGTTGATCGCGTTGTTCTTGACGCTGTTGCTGTTCTCGTACTGGCCGGTGCCGGTCGTGCCGGTGGTGCAGCCCGGTCCGGAGATGTTGTCCGGGCCGAGGACGCCACCGGCGCAGTTGCCGGCGCCGTTGTACGCCTCCCGGCTGTTGCTCTCCGAGAGGGCGGGCAGCGACGGGTCGGAGTTGTACGTCTTGCTGGTCGTCTGGGTCTGGTCGAAGTCCATCTCGGCGGTGGTCGTGACCACCGCGTGCCCCGGACCGACCACGCTGTCCAGCATCTTCTGCAGCGAGGAGTTCATCCGGTTCTGGAACGCGACCGTCTGAGCCTCGTTGCCGCTGTCCCCGCCGGAGCCGACGGCCGCGCCGCCGCCGGTGGACAGGATCTTGCCGTCCGCGCCGGCCACGGTGATCTCGGTCGGGTCGAGGCCCTCGACGCTCGAGGCGACCAGATGCACGATGGCCTGCACCTGCTGGCCGCTCAGCGGCTGGGTGCTCTTCGACGCGACCAGCACGGAAGCGGTGGGCTGGTCCTGGTCGTCGGCGAAGACGTCCTTCTGCGGGATGACGAGGTGCACGGTCGCGGCCTCGACGCCCTCGATCGACTTGATGGTGTTGGACAGCTCGCCTTCCAGGGCCCGCTGGTAGTTCGTGTGCTGCATGAAGTCGCTGGTGGTGATGCCCTGCTGGTCGAGCAGCGCGTAGCCGGTGCCGGCGTCGCCGGGCAGGCCCTCGCCGCTCAGCGACAGTCGCAGGCTGTTCACCTGGTCCTGCGGGACCATGACGGTCTGCCCGTCGTTGGCCAGCTCGTACTTGGTGCCGGACTTCTGCAGTGACTCGACGATCGCGCTGGCGTCCTTGGTCGACAGGTTGTTGAACAGGATCGAGTACGTCGGCTTCGACGCCCAGGTGGCGAAGAAGTAGGCGCCGACGACAAGAGCGATCACCGCCGCGATGGTGACGGCCTTCTGGCCCGGCGTGAAGGACCGGAAGGCGTCCGTGATGCGGCGAACCGGAGCGGGAAGGCGGTCCGTCATGTCAGGCCTGCATCCTCATGATCTCCTGGAAGGCCTCGACGGCCTTGTTCCGGATGGCGAGCGTGAGCTGAAGTCCGAGGGACGCCTCGTTGGCGGCCATGGTGTACTGCGCCGGGTCCTGCAGCGTCCCGTCGGCGACCTGGACGGCCAGGTTGTCGGCCTTGGCCTGCGAGGCCTGCACGCCCTCCAGCCCCTTGGAGAGCATGCTCACGAAGTCGTTGTCCGGGCCCGAGGCGGGCGCGACGCCGGTGCTCGCGGACAGGCCGTCGACGCCCTGGAGAGCGTCGATGCCGCCGACCGCGGAAAGGCCGCTGATGGCACTGATCGGAGAAGTCATCTAGGGCTTCCTCACTTTCCGAGGTTGATCGCGGCGGTGTACGAGTCCTTGGCGCGGTCGACGACCGACAGGTTCGCCTGGTACGCGCGCTGGGCCATCATCATCTGGGCCATCTGGCCGCCCAGGTCGATGTCCGGCCGCCGGATGTAGCCCTGGCCGTCGGCCAGCGGGTTGTCCGGGTCGTACGCGAGGATGCCGTTGGCGCTGCCGAAGGCGACCCCGCCCACCTGGGCGCCGTTGCCGTCGGCCGCCTCCTGGGCGACGACGTAACGGGCCTGGAAGGCCTTCTCGGAAGTGCGGCTGACGTTGTCGATGTTGGCAATGTTGTCCGACACCGCGTCCAGCCACTTGCGGTACACGGTGACGCCGGAGCCGGCGACGCCGATCGCGTTGAACGTGCTCATCTATCAGGCCCCCTTGATCGCGTCGCGCAGCATGCCGTACTTGCTGTCCAGGGCTCGCATGGTGAGCTGATAGCGCATCGTGGTGTCGATGTGCGACAGCGTCTCCTCGTCGAGGTTGACGTTGCTGCCGTTGAGCCGCGTCGGCTCCAGCGAGCTCAGCGTCTGCGGGGAGACCCCGGCCGGCGACTCGCCGTGGGCGATCGCGCCGTGCAGCGCCTGCTCGAATTCCACCTTACGGGCCCGGTAGCCGGGGGTTTCGATGTTCGCGATGTTGTTGGCGATGGCGCTCTGCCGGGCGGCAAGACCCGCGGCGGCGACGCGAAGGGAGGACGACGAGAGATCGTCGAACACAAACAGCTCCTTGGATGGTTGGTCCAGGGCGCCGATCCTTGGCTATTTCATCTGAGCAATCCGTGCTCGTACCTAGCAGTTCGGCCCGGCCCGCCATCCGCTGAGCGTGTAAAGGTTGCCGCGCGGTTGCACGCAAAAAGTCCCGGAGCCCCTGGAAAAGGGACCCCGGGACGGTGTCACATGGCGCAGTCGACGTACACGGGCCGCTTGACCGCCTCGCCGGTCTCGAGCCGCGAGGTCATCGCCATCTGCTGCCGGTTGCTGGTGAGCCGGCGGGCGATCTCCTCGGCGGCCCGTAGTTGGCGGGTAAGTATCGCGTCGGCCCTCGGCTTGAGCTCCAGCGGCAGGGCGCCGAGCTCGGTCGGCGGGCGCCACAGGTCGGCCGGCGGCGTCTCGGCGTGCCGGCGCTCGTCGGCCAGCATGGTCTCGATCCTGACCACGTCCAGCTCGAGCTCGTCCAGGGCGGCGGTCCAGACGCCGCGCCAGTCGTCGGCCATCGCCTCAGCCGGCGACCGCCGCGGCGGCCGCCTCTCGCCAGGCGTCGCGCAACGGCTCCACCAGGGTCCGGCAGGCGGCCACCCGATCGGCGTCCTTGGCGATGTTGGCGCCGATCAGCTCGGTGAGCATCCAGCCGTAGAGGCCGGCCAAGGCGGGCGCGCCCGACCAGGCGTCGACGTCCAGGCTGGTGCGCAGCTCCAGGACGATCTCCTGGGCGTGGGTGAGTTGCTCGTGCGCCTGCTCCCGCGCGCCGGTGCGCAGCGCCTCCTCGCCCTTCATGAGGTCGAGGACGAGCCGGTCGTACAGCATCAGCAGCAGCTTGCCGGGCGAGGCAGTGTTGATCGAATCCTGCAGGTAGCGGTCGCGCAGGTGCGGGGCGGTCATCGGACTCCTCGGTCAATGCCCTGGGGCGTCAGGGCCGGCGGAAGGGCGTACGGGTCAGGAGAGACCGGCGACTCAGGAGAGGCCGGCGAGCTGACCGGAGAGCCAGTTGGACTGGTCCTTGAGCTTGCCGAGCGCGACCTCGAGGCCGGTGTACTCCTTCTGCAGCGCCTCCCGCCTCGCGGCGAGGCGGACGTCCCAGTTGCTGATCTGGTCGTTGATGCTGCTGATCTCGTTGTTGCGGTTCAAGATGATCGACTTGAGGTTGGTCGTCATCGTGGTGCCCATCGCCTCGACGGTGTCGCCGAAGCGGACGCCGGCCTTCTGGGCGCGGCCGGGGTCCGACGTGTACGTGTTGAGGAACGCGGCCCGGTCGAAGCTCAGCTGCCCGGTCGAGTCGAGCTGGATGCCCAGGTCCTTGAGCGTGTGGATCTCCGCCGTGACGTCGACGGGCGGGGTGGCCTTCTTCTCCACGCTCCAGTCGACACCGCGGCTGATCACGCTGAGGATCTTCTGCGACATGTCGCGGACCGCGAAGTCGCCGGTGAGCGGCGAGCCCTTCTTGGTGGCGGCGTCGTACGCGGTCTGCGTCCGGATCTCGCTGAGCGCCGCGTTGGCCGCGTCCACCATCGCCTGGAACTTGTCGGCGATCGCGCCGGTGTCGTTGGAGACGTCGACCGTGACGCCGTCCTCCTTCTTCGACACCGTCAGCGTCACGCCGGCCATCAGCCCCGTGAACGTGTTGCTGCCGCTGTTGACCGTGTACGCGGTGCCACCGCCGCCGGTGACGTCGATCGACGCGTCCCCGGCCCACGTGGTCGCCGGCGAGTCGCCGTTCAGGCCCTTGGTGTCGAGGCCGCTGATCACGAAGCCGTTGGCCGTGCCGGTGGCGGTGCCGCTGATCTGCAGGACGCCGGTCGAGTCACCGGTCTTCATCACATACGCGGAGAGGCCGGCGTTGGCCGCGTTGATCGCCTTGGCGATGCCGGCCGCCGACTTGTCCTTGCTGATGTCGACGTTGACCGTCGTGGTGCTTCCGGTCGTGTTGCCGAGGCTGTCGAACGCGCCCTTGGTGATCGTGATCGAGTTGTCGGTGGTGATCGCGGCCGGGTCGTCGACCTTGCCGTCGGGGTCCTTGGCGTACAGCGTGGTGTCCACCGGCATCGTGGTGACCTGCTTGGTCGCCAGCGAGGTCACGTTGAAGGTGAGGCTGCCGGTGGTGGCGTTGATGTTGTTCGACGTGGTGGCGCTGACCGTCGACGAGCTCGAGGTCGCCTTGATCGAGCGCCACGTGCCGAGCTGGCTGATCGCGTCGCCGGCGCTCCGGAGCGCGGCGGCCTTGGAGTTGACCGACTGATATGACGTCACCGCGGTCTGGGCCGTGGAGACCTTGGTCTTGAGGCGGTCCTGCGGCTGGGCCTCGACCTGCATGAGCTGGCTGATCAGGGACGAAGTGCTGAGGCCGCTGACGAGTCCGTCAACAGAGCTGGTCACAGTGGCCTGCCTTTCGGTGCGGAAAAGAAGCGGGGGTAGCCGGCGCCGTCTGCCAGCTACCCCCACCTATTCGGCCGAGTGCGTTTCCTATTCAGTTCGGACGGGTGGCAACTCGGTTAGCGGAGCAGCGAGAGCACGTTCTGCGCGGACTGGTTCGCCTGCGACAGCATCGAGGTGCCGGCCTGGGTCAGGATCTGCGACCGGGTGTACGACACCATCTCCTGCGCCATGTCGGTGTCGCGGATGCGCGACTCCGAGGCGGACAGGTTCTCCACCGCGACGTTGAGGTTGTTGATGGTGTGCTCGAACCGGTTCTGGTACGCACCGAGCGAGGCACGCGAGTCGGAGACCGACTGGAGCGCGTCGTCGATGACCGTGATCGCGCTGTCCGGGTCGTTGGTGAGGTCCAGCGACGCGGTGCCGAGGCTCTCGGAGTCCACGCCGCCGATCTGGATGTTGATCTTCTGGTTGGCGTTCGCGCCGACCTGGAACGCGCCCTTGTTGCCACCGGTATCAGCCAGGGCCGTGGTGAGGTCGATCCCGAGACCGCCGGTGTTGGTGGTGGCGCCCGCCGCGACGGCGGCCGGGTCGCTCAGGACGGTGTCGGTGTCATCGATCGTGAAGTCGCCGGCGCCGCTCATGCCGAACGTGGTCATGTTGTTGGCGTCGACCTTGACCGACATGGTGACCTCGTTGCCCTGGAAGCCGCGCGCCTTGAGCGCGTCGGAGAGGGCGTCGTTGACCGCCTTGGCGACGTCCTGCGGCGTCGCGTCGGTGGTGAGAGCCCCGACCTTGACGGTGATGGGAGTGGACGTCAGGTCGGTCGTGCCGGTGTCGTTCGGGGCCTTGGTGAGGCCCGAGACCTGGGTGAGGTCGAAACTCCAGTACTTGCCGCCGGTGACGGCGTCGGTCTGGGGCGAGTCCACGATCTTGCTGGTGGCGTCGAGCGTGACCAGCTTGCCCGTGTCCGAGAAGACGGAGTTCGCCGCGGTCGCCGTCGTGTCCACGACGGTCTTCTTAGTGGCGCCGAAGGTGCCGTCGAGCAGCTTCTGCTTGCCGAACGCCGTGGTGCTGCCGATCCGGTTCAGCTCGGCGTTGAGCTGCTCCATCTCCTTGTTGGCCGCGGCGGCCGCGTCCGAGTCGGTGGCGCCGGAGTTCGACGCCTGCACCGCCAGGTCACGCATGCGCTGGAGGATCGAGGTGACCTCGTTGAGCGAGCCCTCAGCAGTCTGCGCGACGCTCACACCGTCCTGGGTGTTGCGCACGGCGACCTTGAGACCGCCGATCTGCGCGCGCAGCCCCTCGGAGATCGAGAGGCCGGCCGCGTCGTCCGCCGCCCGGTTGATGCGGAAACCGCTGGACAGCTTCTCCAGGGACTTCGACATCTGGCTGTCGGTGACCGACAGGTTCCGGTAGGCGTTCTGCGCGGCGATGTTCTGGTTGATGCGGAGACCCATGGGTTTTCCTCCTTGATCAGGGTCTGACCGGCCCATCCGTGAGCCGTGGCGATACGCCGGTCCGTTCGGCGTGGCGCCGACGGTCATGAGCAGTCTCCGAGATTTATTCGCCCTTTTCCGGCGAACCGGAAGAAAGCCCGGGAAGGCCCGATCGGGCGAAATCCCTCAGCGGAGCGGCGGACGTGCCGACCTGTCCGAATGAGCGGGCATGTCGAGGGGGCACGCCCGACCAGAAGCGAGACGGAGGACCAGGGTGAGCCTGACCGACCTGGCCAGCGTCCTGTGGCGATCACGTGAGCTGCTGGAGATGCTGCTGTTCAAGCTTGAGGAGGAGCAGCTGCTCCTCGCGTCCAATCGCTCCCGCTGGCTCAGCCACGCCACCCGCGAGGTGGAGGTGGTGCTCGACCAGATCCGGCAGACCGAGGTCATCCGCGCCGCCTATTCGCAGGACGTCGCCGTCGAGCTCGGGCTCGACCCGGAGGCCTCGCTCGGCGAGCTGGCCGACGCTGCCCCGCCGCCCTGGTCGGACCTTCTTCACCAGCACCGCAAGGCGTTCCTGATGCTCACCTCGGAGATCAGCGCGCTCGCCGACGTCAACCGCGACCTACTCACGGCCGGCCAGCGCGCAGCACGCGAAACCATGCTCGCGTTCGCCGAAACTGTGGAAACGTACGGACCGCAGGGCCAGACCGTTTCCGGCGGCGTGCGCCGCTCCAGCCTGGTTGATGAGGCGATCTGATGGCTAGCACCTTCGGCAGTATCAACACGGCGCTCACCTCGCTGTACGCGCAGCGCCGCGGCCTGGACGTCACCGGGCAGAACATCGCGAACGCGAACACCGACGGGTACACCCGGCAGCGGGTACGGATGCAGGCGCAGACCGGCAGCCTCAACCCCGGCGTGTACGCCACGACCGAGCAGGTCGGCACCGGGGTCACGGTGGCCGCCGTCGAGCGCGGCCGCAACACGTACCTCGAGGAGCGCGGGCGCACCGAGCACGCGAACTCGGCGTATCTGGCCGGCCAGAAGGCTACGTACGACGGGATCGAGAGCGTCCTGGCCGAGCCGAGTGACACCGCGCTCCAGGCGCGCCTGCACGACATGTGGGACGCGTGGAACGACGTGGCGAACAACTGGCAGGACCCGTCGACCCGGACCGCGCTGATCGAGCGCAGCAAGACCGTGACGATCACCCTGAACGACACGCACGCGTCGCTGTCCAACCAGTTCGCGTCGCAGAACGGCGAGATGGGCGCGTACGTCGATCAGGTCAACACCATGGCCGCGTCGATCGCCGACATGAACCACGAGATCGTCATCGCGCAGCAGGCCGGCCTGCCCGCCAACGAGCTCCAGGACCAGCGCGACCGCAACATCCTGCAGCTGTCCGAGCTGGTCGGCGCGAGCGCTCAGGCCACGCCCAACGGCGCGGTCAACGTGTACGTCGGCAGCACCGCCCTGGTCGAGGGCTTCCAATCCCGCGCCCTCAAGCTCACCGGTCCCACCACGCTCGACGGCATCGACGTCAACAACCAGGTGGCGCTGCAGTGGACCGACACCAAGGACAACGCCACTCCCGGCGGCACCATGGGCGCCATGCTCGACACGATGAACACCATCATCCCGGGCATCCTCACCGATCTGGACGCGGTGGCCAAGAGCATCCACGACACCGTGAACGGGGCGCAGACCGGCGGCTTCACCAAGGACGGCACCCCGGGCGCCGACTTCTTCACCGGCACCACCGCGGCCACCATCGATGTGGCGATCACCGAGCCCGAGGAGGTCGCATTCTCCAAGGGCGACCCGAACGACGCGACCACGCCGGCCCTCGACCACAACGTCGCCGACGCGCTCGCCGACATCGGGAACTCGGCCACCGGCCCGGACGCCACCTACCAGGCCATGATCGGCCGGCTCGGCGTCTCGGCGCAGGCGGCGGGACGCCGCAGCGAGATCCAGGATTCCGTACGTGACCAGGTCGACGTTTCCCGCGAGGCGGAGTCGGGGGTCAACCTCGACGAGGAAATGACCCACCTGCTCACCTATCAGCGCGGTTACGAGGCGGCCTCGCGCGTGCTCACCACGATCGACGCCATGCTCGATCAGCTGATCAACCGGACGGGCCTGGTGGGCCGCTAATCGTGGCAGCCGGCAAGAGGGGGTAGCACGGCATGACGATTCCCAGCAGGGTCACCGACACCAGCATGGCGACCAAGGCGCTCGGCGACCTGCAGCGGTCCCTCGCGCGTGGACAGAAGATCCAGTCGCAGATCTCCGGCGGCAAGCTGCTGACCCGGCCGTCGGACTCGCCGACCGGCACGGTGACGTCGCTCCAGCTGCGCGGCGAGGTGCGGTCCACCCAGCAGTACGGCCGCAACGCCGACGACGGGCTCGGCTGGCTCGGCACCATTCAGGACACTCTCGGCGACGCGTCCACTTCGATCATTCGGGTACGCGATCTGACTCTTCAGGGATTGAGCTCGTCCAACAGCGACCAGTCCCGCGAGGCGCTGGCCGTCGAGATCGACAACATCCGCGAGACGCTGGTCGGCCAGGCCAACGCCAAGTACATGAACCGGCCGGTCTTCGGCGGCACCACCCCGGGCGGGGTGGCGTACGAGGTGGACACGACGACCGGCGAGTACAAGTACGTCGGCAACGACAACCCGACGACGCGCACGGTCGGCCCGAACGCCAAGGTGCGCATCGAGACCACCGGCCCGGAGGCGTTCGGCACGCCCGGGACGGACACCGAGTTGTTCACGGTTCTCGACACCATTTCGAAGAGCCTTCGGAGCGACGATCAGGACACTCTGAACAAGAGCCTAGAAAATCTCGATACCGCCCACGATTTCCTAAAATCCGCGCTTTCGAATGTAGGTGCCCGATATAATCGGGTTGAACAGATGAAGCAGTCCGCAGACGACCATCTGTTATCCGTGTCGTCGCAGCTGTCCGACATCGAGGATGTCGACCTGCCCAAAGCGATCATGGAACTGCAGATCCAGCAGACCTCGTATCAGGCCGCCCTGGCCGCCACGGCCAGGGTGATCCAGCCCTCGCTCATCGATTTCCTGAGGTGACCATGAGTACTCGCACCGCGTTCCGTCCGATTGAGGCCACGATGATCGACCCGTCGCTGGGTCTGCCGACCATCACCATGGCGGTGCCCATGCCCGGGTTCCCGGCACACCGGGAGTACGTCCTGGTGCGGCTCAACGACGACGGACTGCTCTACGCCTTCACGTCCATCCAGGACCCGGAGTTGCGCTTCCTCGTGGCCCCGCCGGAGCCGTTCTTCCCGGACTACGCCCCGGAGATCGAGAACGAGGTTTTCGCGGCTCTGAACACGAAGGATCCCAACCGCCTGCTGCTGATGACCGTCATCACCGCCGGCGTGGACGAGACCACGGCCAACCTGCTGGCGCCGATCGTTCTCGACCGGGACAGCATGCGGGCCATGCAGGTCGTGCTCAGCGGCTCCGGGTACCCGGTCCGCGCGATCATGCACCGGGCCTACTGACGTCCCGTCGCCGGCGCGGCCGGGACTGTGGTCGCGCCCCCAGGTCCTGCCATGGATGGAGGGGGGCACCGGACGATGCTTGTGCTGACCCGGCGGGCCGGGGAGAGCGTGATGATCGGGAACGACGTGATCATCACCGTGCTCGAGGCGCGCGGGGACGTCATCCGCCTGGGCATCCAGGCCCCGCGCGACGTGCAGGTCCACCGCGAGGAAGTGTTCCGGGAATTGCAGGCGGCCAACCGCGAGGCGGCCTCGCCCACCGAAGATGCGGTCCGGGCGGTAACCGAGTTGCTGCAGACGCCGGAGGAGTGAGCGACTCACCGCTCCTCCGGCGGCTCGTCTCGGATCGCGGCCTGGAAGCCGGCGCTAAGAAACCGAGCTGCACCATCTGCGGACCACGCTTGTCAACCCCCAAACCCCACTCTGTGTCAGGACGGGAAAGAGCCCGTCGACTCGAAGCCGGGGAGCGACAGGTGGATACAGAGCGGGAATCGGTGATCGATGCCCTGGACCTGACGATTGACGCGCATGTGCACACCGGCTTCGCAGCCGGACGGGACAGCGTCGGCGTCGTGGTCTCGGCCGCCGACCAGGCCGGCCTCACCGCGCTCACCTTCGCCGACCAGGTGGGCCCGGAAACGACCTGGCTGTCCGCGTACGCCGATGCCGTGCGCCGCGCCCGCCAGCGCACCGAAATGACGCTGCGGGTCGCCGCCGAGGTCGAGGTCGTCCAGCCGGACGGCTGGCTGGCCTGGCCGGCCGACCTGCGCCACCTCGAGGCGGTCTCGGTCGCGGTCTCCCGCCTGCCGCTGTCCAGCGGTCTGTACGGCCCGCGGGACGTGCGCGCCATGCTGGCCGCCGGCGAGCTGAGCCCGGAGCAGGTCGCCGAGGGCCTGATCGGCGCCACGGTGCAGGGCATCGAGCGCGCCTCCCGGTACGCGCCGACCCAACTCGCCCGCCCGCTGAGCCTGCTCGCCCAAGTCGGCCTCGACGACGCCGTGATCACCCCGGACCTGGTGTCCGCGCTCGCCGCCGCCTGCCGCGAGACCGGCACGGTCGTCGAGATCAGCGAGGCCTGGCGCTGCCCCTCCGCCCGGCTCGTGGCGCTGCTGCGCGCGGCTCAGGTGACGCTCGTGCCCGCGAGTGACGCCCGGTATGCGGCCGAGGTGGGTCACTGGCAGTACCTGCGCCGGGTCTGACTCACAAACGGGCCGAAAACGAACACGATCAGTAGTCGTCTCCGTACGCTCGATCATGCCGGGATCATCCGAGGCATGGGAGAGATGCGATGAGTATGGTTCAGCAGGCCATCGAGGTGAGTGCACCGCTGCACACGGTGTACGAGCAGCTCGCCGCGTTCGAGAACTACCCGCGGTTCATGAGCGGGGTTCGCGAGGTCACCCCGATCGGCGCCGACCAGACACACTGGATCATGGACGTCGACGGCAAGCGACGCGAGTTCGACGCCCGGATCACCGAGCGCTCCGTCGACGAGCGGGTCTCCTGGGCGACCGTGGAAGGCCCGCTGCTCGCCGAGACGATCACGCTCCGCCCCCTGGGCGAGACGAAGACGCAGATCGTGGCGCAGCTCGAGGCGGACATCGCCTTTCTCATGCCCAGCGACCGGCACGGCCAGGCCTCGCTCACCAGGCGGCTCAAGGAAGACCTGACCACCTTCAAGGGCCTGGTGGAGAGCGGGGTGCTGGGCGGACGCCCCAAGTCGGTGGGCACCCGGCCGTCGCCAAAGCGCCCGACGACCGGCGCGAGCACGAAGCGGCTCTCGACGATGACGAACGCGGCGTCCACGGCGAGCCCGGCCGCGGTGGCGGCCCGGATCCGCAACCGCAACCCGCACCCGGGCGCCGGCTGGGGCACGAGCGCGGCCGAGCAGAGCAACGCGAGCCGGGCCGACCTTCCCCGGCACGACCTCGCCGCCGGAGCCGGCACGAACGTCGACATCACCTCGGCGCCAGGCATCACGAGCGAGCACGACCTGGACGACGTGCTGGCGCCGGGACGCCGGATCGCCAAGGGCGGCCCGATCAGCGGCGGCGCCGCCGGCAGCGCCCCGATGGGCGGCCGCACCACGCACAAGGACACCTGGGGCGACGGCATGATCAACGAAGAAGACCGCGGCTCCGGCGGCGTCTAGATCGGCACGACTAGATCGGCGCGGCCTCCAGGGTCACGATCAGGCGCGCCCCTCGCGGCTCGGCCCGCTCGTAGCGGACCGAGCCGCCGTTCGCCTCGACCAGGTGCCGCACGATGAACAGACCGAGCCCGGCCCCGCGCACGAACCGGCCGAACAAGCTCGGCACCAGCTCCTCCGGGATGCCGGGCCCGCTGTCCTGCACGACCAGCTCGACCAGGTCGCCGCGGCGCCGGCCGGCGATCCGCACCGGCGGGTCGCCGTAGGTGAGCGCGTTGGTGATCAGGTTCTGCGTCACCACGCGCAGGTGTCCCGAGTCGGCCAGCACGGCGAGATCCTCGTCGACGGCGACCTCGATGCCGTGGCCGGCGGTGGCCGCGGCCTGTGCGGCGACCTCGAGCAGCGGCACCGGCGCGCGCCGGGCGGTCACCGACCCGGTGTCCAGGCGGAACAGCAGCTGCAGGTCGTTCATCATCTTGATCAGCCGCTGTGTGTTCTTGTCGATCTTTGTGGCCAGCTCGAGCCGGATGTCGTCGGGCAGGTCCGCCCAGTCGGCCCGCAGCAGCTCGGCGAGGCTCGCGATCGAGCTGATCGGCTGCGCGACGTCGTGGGTCAGCATCGACGTCAGGTCGTTCTTGAAGGCCAGCGCCGCCTCGAGCCGGGCGTTCGCCTCGCGTAGCTCGGCGTTCTGCGCCCCGAGCGAGTCCTCGGCCCGCTTGCGGTCGCCGATGTCGACGTACGTCGCCACGTACGCCCGCGGCGCGCCCTCCTCGTCCGGAATCGTCGCCACGGTGGCCAGCACCGGAACGGCCGTCCCGTCGACGCGGGGCATCAGCCAGTCGCCGCCCCCGGCCGGCGGCAGCTCCGGGGCGAGGCGGATCGGCTCGTCCGGCCCGTACCCGGTCAGCTCCCGCCAGCGCCGGTTGACGTCGATCACCCGGTGGTTGGCGTCGAGCACCATCACGGCCTCGCTCATCGACTGGAGCAGCGTGGCCGCGAACTCCTGCCGGTCGTGCAGCTCGCCGACCAGCCGTCGTTGCCGCCGGTCGGCGCTGTCCAGGGTGCGGACGAGGTAACCGACGAGCCCGAGCAGGGCGAGCGCGGCGAGTACGGCCCCGGTGCTGATCGCGGCGGCCGGGCGGCCGATCCCGCTGCGCGCGGCCAGGGCGCTGACCAGCGCCGCGACGGCCGGCACGGCGATCAGCACCGGCAGCATCCGGCGAACGGTGGTGCCCGGACCGGCGACGGTCTCGGCGGTACGCAGCGGGCCGGTCTCGGGACGGGCCAGCACGGTGCCGAGGGCGAGCGTGAGCAGCCCGCCGGCCGCGGCCGGGGCCATCACGCCGCCGGGCCCGCGGCCGAACGGAAAGGTCGGATCGAACATCCGCGGCACGAGCGCGACCAGCGCGATGATCGCGGCGCCCGCGACCAGCGGGTCGGCGACGCGAAAGCGGGACCGCGCGACCCGGACGTCGAGGCAGGCCAGTCCGAGCCCGGCGAGCACGGTGGCGGCGGCCGCGGCCGGATGGGGGCCGAGCGACGCGGCGCCGATGGCGGCGGCGAGCAGGGCGAGCAGAAGGGTGAGCGCGCGCACGGCCCGGTGAGCGACGGGCAGCGCCTGCAGCAGCAGCGCCAGCCCGGCCGGAACGAGAGCGGCCGCCGGGTCGGAGAGAGCTCCACCCGGCGGCCTTGGTGTTGCGACAAACCCGATCACGGGTGTTGCGACAAACCCGATCACGGCGACCGCGATGCCGGCGCACCCGGCGGTCAGCCGGGAGAGCCTGCCCACGTTTTGCGCCGCGATATGCACGCAATTCCCCTCAGATAAGAGGAATTGAGCATATCGCGGCGTATGGGGTCAAGCGGTTACTTGCCCGCCCACTCGAAGCCCTCCTCGAGCACGACGCTCCCGGCGACTCGGAGGATGTCGTCCCGGTGATGGTTGGCGTGGTGGCCGCAGAAGGACAGCTCGCCGCCGCTGGTCAGGTGGACCACCAGTTTCGCGGCCGCGCTGCAACGGTCGCAGCGGTCGGTCATCGCGTCGGACGTGGTGACCTCGGGCGACAGCAGGCTGGTCATATCGCTCTCCTTGCTCGGTGGCGGTGTGCAGCGGTACAGCGGGTAGATCGGCCCTCCGTTGCACAGCCTTAGCTCTTTCCCTCCGGTCTTCCCGGCCGTCCGCGCTGAGCGGAAATGCCCTCCGAGCAGCGCGGAAGGCGTTGCACCACAGCTGCCACCCGAAGGGTCCCGGGCCGGCAGGGCGTCCTCTCCACCATTTCCCTCAGCCGTCATCGGCATGCCTGTCTCCCCCGGTGAAGTAGGGCACCCAACCGAGAGGACCACCTGTTTTGCGTATCGACACCGGCCGTATCGCCACTCGCGTCGCGCTGCTCACCGGCGCCACCGCCGCCACGCTCTGCGGAGCAGCCGGCGCCGCCCTTGCCGCCCCGCCCGTGGCGCCCACCGGCGTCATCATCGCCGCCGGCTCCGCCGACGCCATCGCAAACAGCTACATCGTGGTGCTCGAGCCTGGGGAGTCTGGCGTCGGCGCCGTCTCGCGCGAGCTCACTCAACGGTACGGCGGCCAGATCGCCGACACCTATACAACCGCCGTTCGCGGATTCCACGCGACGATGTCCGCGACCCAGGCCGCCCGCCTCGCCGCCGATCCGGCCGTCCGCTACGTCGAGCAGGACGCCACCGTCGACAGCATGGCCGGCGCCACCCCCACGTGGGGGCTGGACCGCATCGACCAGCGCACCCTGCCGCTGTCGAAGCCCTACTCCGCGCCGTCGGCGGCCCGCGTCACCGCGTACGTGATCGACAGCGGCGTCCGGACCACCCACAAGGAGTTCGGCGGCCGGGCCGTGAGCGGCTGGGACTTCGTCGACAAGGACGCCAATGCCGACGACTGCAAGGGACACGGCACCCACGTGGCCGGCACCATCGGCGGCGCCACCTACGGCGTGGCCAAGGACATCAAGCTGGTCTCGGTGCGCGTGCTCGACTGCAACGGCAGCGGGTCGTACTCGAACATCATCGCCGGCATCGACTGGGTCACCGCGCACGCGGCGAAGCCGGCCGTGGCCAACATGAGCCTCGGCGGCACGGTCAGCAAGACGCTCGACGACGCCGTCGACCGATCGATCGCCATGGGCGTGACGTACGTGGTGGCGGCCGGCAACGACCACCGCGAGGCCTGCAAGCAGTCGCCGGCCCACGACCCGAACGCGATCACGGTGGGCGCGACCGACCAGAACGACACCCGCGCGACGTTCTCGAACTACGGGTCCTGTCTCGACATCTTCGCGCCCGGCGTCCAGATCCTGTCCGCGTCGAAGGCCTCCAACACCGGCACGACGGTGATGAGCGGCACCTCGATGGCGAGCCCGCACGTGGCCGGCGCCGCGGCGCTGGTGCTCGCCGCACACCCGGACTGGACGCCGGCCCAGGTGCGCGACGACCTGGTCGGACGCGCGGGATCCGGCCTGGTGAGCAACGCGGGCGCGGGTTCGCCGAACAAGCTGCTCTTCACCGGCACGGTCACCGGCGCCGCCAAGGCCCAGAAGTCTCGCTGAGCTGCCGGGATGTGGCAAAGGCCGGTTGGTGCAACCCGGTGCCGATAGCGTGAATCGGGAACTCGACGCGTACCGGAGGAGGACCCATGCCGCAGGCGCCCGACACGGATGACCGACCGACCGTCCTCGTCGTCGACGACGAGGAGGACCTGCGCGACATCATGCGACGGATGCTCGAACGCCGCGGCTTCTCGACCCTGGTCGCGGGCGACCCGCAACAGGCGATCGCGGTCTGCCGGGACCACCCCGGCGAGATCGACATCCTGGTCACGGACCTGGGCCTGCCCGGGGTGTCCGGCGGCGAGCTGTCCCGCTCCGCCACCGAGCTGCGGCCCGACATGCGGGTCGTCTACATCTCGGGCCTGCCCAAGGAGATGGCCGTCGCGGACGGCCTGATCGAGCCGGACGCGCTGCTGGTCAAGAAGCCGTTCAGCACTGAGCTGCTGATCGAGGCGCTGCGCTCGGTCCTGACCGAGAACGCAGCGCCGTAAATAGAAGCGCCCTGAACAAAGAGGTACCGGAGCGCCGCCGTCGAGATGACGGCGGCGCTCTTCTGTGCGCCGTGAAAGCGACCGTCCACATCGGCCGCACCCCACCTGCACCCGTGCATGCACCGGACCGGCACCCGCACCGGCCGACCGTGGAGTCCGAACGAGGGACTCGACTATTCACGGGGGTAAACACGTGGGGGCCAGAAAGGCAGCGATCGGGGCGGCGGCGATCGGGACGGCGGTGAGCGCCGGCTTCGCCATCGCGGGCACGGCCGACGCGGCGACTGCGCCGGCGATCCGCACTGTCTTCGCCGGCGACGACGCGTACGTCTCCAGCACGCGGACGAAGACCAACTTCGGCGCCGAGGACAAGCTGGTCGTCGGCACGACGGAGGGCGAGACCAAGACGTCGTTCGTGCGGTTCAGCACCGGGTCTTTCCCGGCCGGGAGCGCGATCACCAACGCTCGGCTGATCCTGCCGTACGAGAGCACGCCGGCGGTGGCCCGGGTCAGCGCGTATCCGGTGACCGGCGCCTGGTCCGAGGACACGATCACCGGCGGCGACCTGCCGGCGATCGGCGCCACCGCGGCCGGCTCGGCCGTTCCGCGCGCCACCGATTCGTCGGTGACGATCGACCTCTCCGGCGCGGTCACCAAGGCCGGGACGTACGCGTTCGCGCTGCGCTCGGCGTCGACCGAGGCGGTCACCCGGTTCCTGTCCGCCGAGTCGGGCGATCAGAAGACGGCCGGCCCGCGCCTGGTGATCAACTACGCGCCGGCGACGGAGGCGACGAGCCCGACCACGAAGCCGACCCAGGGCCCGACCGTGAAGCCCGACTCGTGCGCCACCGGCGGCCTGCTCGTGCCGAGCTGCGGCGTCCTGTGGGGAGCGGCGGCCGGCGGCTTCACCGACGCCCCGCGCGACACCGCGCTCAAGAACTGGGAGGCCCTCACCGGCCGTACCTCGACGATCTTCCACGCCTACCACAAGGGCGACGAGAAGTTCCCGACCAAGGCCGAGATCGCGATGACCCGCGACCCGGCGCGCCGGCGGGTGCTGCTGCTGAACTGGAAGGTCGCCTACGGCACCACCTGGGCCAAGGTCGCGGCCGGCGACAAGGACGCGCGGATCGACGCGTGGGCCGCGTACGTCAAGGCCAACTACGGCGCCCAGAAGTTCTTCCTGGCCCTGCACCACGAGCCGGAGAACGACGTCAAGACCACCGCCTCCTCGGGCATGACCGCCAAGGACTACGCGGCCATGTACCGGCACGTCATCGAGCGGCTCCGCGCCGACGGGGTGACCAATGTGGTCAACGTGCTGGCGCTGATGGGCAACGAGAAGTGGATGGCGCAGTCCTGGTGGAAGGACCTCTACCCGGGTGACGACGTCGTCGACTGGATCGGCCTCGACTCGTACGTGAGCGTCGAGAAGGCCTACTACCACTTCGGTGACTTCGGCAGCCTGCTCGACCGTCAGCCCACCGGTGGCGGCCTCGGCTTCTACGACTGGTCGGTCAAGAACCACCCGAGCAAGCCGATCATGGTGGCCGAGTGGGGCATGTACCACCGGATCGCGTACCCGACCAGCAAGGCCGCGGCGTTCGGCACCGTTGTTCCCGAGCTCACGAAGCACCCGAAGGTCAAGGCGATCGTCTACTTCGACACCGCCCAGGACGACGAGGGCGACCGCAACATCGCGGTCGACTCGACCGCCGACAGCCTCGCCGCGTTCAGGAAGGCGGCGGCGTCGCCGATCTTCGACGTCGAGATCGACAACTAGAGAAGCTTTACTCACCCCCTGGGGTCGGGCCGGTCCGCTGCGGAGGACCGGCCCGACCTTGTTCCCTGCCCAGTTCCTGGCCATGGCACGGTCAGCTCGCCGCGACCCCATCGGGCCGGCCCGTCGAGCACCGGCCACTCCGCGCGCATCCGGCGGCAGGTCGCCAGCCAGCGCTGCCGTGGCCCGAACGGCGTCGCCGACGACTCCCAGGCCCGGCCGAGCGCCACCAGCAGGTCGTGGATCGGCTCGCCCTGGATGTTGTGGTGGATCAGCGCCTTCGGCAGCCGCTCGGCGAACGTCGCCGGATGGTCCAGATCGGACAGCCGAGCCGAGAAGGTCAGGGTCAGCGGCTCGCCGTCCTCGACCACCGCCCAGGTCGCGATGCGGCCCAGCTCGTCGCAGGTGCCCTCGACCAGCAGCGCGCCGGTCGCCGTCATCTGCCGCCAGGCCGCCGCCACCTCATCCTCGGAATACTGCCGCAGCACGTTGAACGCGCGCACGACGACCGGACGCAGGCCGGCCAGCTCGAACCCGCCCCGGCGGAAGGCGAGCCGGGGCGGATCCGCATAGGGGCGCGCCGCTTCCACCCGTACGGGATCGATCTCGAGACCCACGACCGCGACGTCCTCCCGGACGGCCGTCGCCAGACGGCCGCGCAACTCCACGGCCGTGACCGGCGTCGCCCCGTAGCCGAGGTCGATGACCAGCGGATCGGGGGCCTCGCGCAGGAGGTCGCCGCAGCGGTACGCGATGTAGTTGTCGACGCGGCGCAACCGGTTGGGATTCGTCGTCCCCCGGGTGATCGCGCCGACCGGTCTGGTCACGCCTAGTTCTCCCGAACCACCTTGTGCTGCGCGGCCTGGGCGATCGGCCGGATCACCAGCCGGTCGATGTTGACGTGGTGGGCGCGGGTCGCCATGAACGTGATGCAGTCCGCGATGTCGTCGGCCGTCAGCGGCTCCTTGACGCCCTGGTAGACCGCGTCGGCCTTGGCCTGGTCGCCGCCCATCCGCTTGAGCGCGAACTCGTCGGTGCGCACCATTCCCGGGTCGATCTCCATCACGCGTACGGGTTTGCCGGCCAGTTCCAGGCGCAGCGTTCCGGTCAGGGCGTTCTGGGCATGCTTGGCCGCCGTGTACCCGCCGCCACCCTCGTAGACCACGAAGCCCGCGGTCGAGCCCACCATCACGATCGCCCCGCGGCCGCTCGCCTCGAGCGCCGGCAGCAGCGCCTTGGTGACCCGCAGGGTGCCGAGCACGTTCACCTCGTACATCCACTGCCAGTCGTCGATCGAGCCGTTCGCCACCTCGTCGGTCCCGCGGGCGCCCCCGGCGTTGTTGACCAGCAGGGTGAGCGTGCCCTCGAGGCCGTCGACCGCCGCCGCCAACCGGGCGACCGAGGCGTCGTCGGTGATGTCGCACTCCACCGCGGTCGCCGTGCCGATCTCCTTGACCAGCGCCTCCAGCCGGTCGGCGCGGCGGGCCGCCGCGACCACGTGGAAACCCTCCCGCGCCAGTCGGCGGGCGGTTGCCGCGCCGATCCCGCTGGACGCACCCGTCACCACTGCGATGTTCACCATGCCCCCATCTTTCCCGATGACTTCAGTCACCCCGGACCACCTGCGTAGTGGTTCGGCGCGCGACGGTGGGGAAGATTGACACGGACGTAACAAGTGAACGTTACGTTTGAACCGCTTCGGGAGGAAATATCGTGGTTGAGTGGCCGACCCCGCGGCGCATAGCCACCCTTTCGGTGCATACATCCCCCCTGGAACAGCCCGGTACCGGCGACGCCGGCGGCATGAACGTCTACATCGTCGAGGTGTCGAAGCGGCTCGCCCGCCTCGGCGTCGAGGTGGAGATCTTCACCCGGGCCACCCGCAGCGAGCTTCCCCCGGTCGTCGAGATGGCGCCCGGCGTGAGCGTCCGGCACGTCACCGCCGGCCCGTTCGAGGGGCTCGCCAAGGAGGATCTGCCCTCACAGCTGTGCGCGTTCGCCAACGGCGTGCTGCGTGCCGAGGCAGCGCACCCGCCGGGCCGATACGACCTGATCCACTCCCATTACTGGCTCTCCGGCCAGGTGGGCTGGCTGGCCCGGGAGCGCTGGGGCGTGCCGCACGTGCACACCGCGCACACCCTCGCCAAGGTCAAGAACAGGTTGATCGCGGCCGGCGACCGGCCCGAGCCCAAGGCCCGGGTGATCGGCGAGGAGCAGGTGGTCGCCGAGTCGGACCGGCTCGTCGCCAACACCCGCTTCGAGGCGCAAGATCTCGTGGCCAACTACGACGCCCCGCCGGCGCGCACCGTCGTCGTGCAGCCCGGTGTCGACCTCGATCGGTTCCGCCCGGGCGCCGCCGACCGTGCCCGGCTGGGACTCCCGGCCGGCGGGCGCATTGTTGCCTTTGTCGGCAGGATCCAGCCGTTGAAGGCGCCCGACGTGCTGATCTCGGCGTTGCCGTTCCTCCGCGAACCGGACACCACGCTGGTCATCTGCGGCGGCCCGAGCGGGAGCGGCCTCGACCGGCCCAGCTCGCTGATCGAGCTGGCGGCCTCGCTCGGGGTCACCGACCGCGTGCTGTTCCTGCCCCCGCAGACCGCGGACGACCTGGCCGGGCTCTACCGGTGCGCCGACGTGGTGGCGGTGCCGTCGTACAACGAGTCGTTCGGGCTGGTCGCGCTCGAGGCGCAGGCCTGCGGCACGCCGGTGGTGGCGGCCGCGGTCGGCGGTCTGGTCACGGCGGTGCGCGACGGGGTGAGTGGTCTGCTGGTCGACGGGCACGACCCGCGCGACTGGGCGCACGCGCTCGGTTCGGTGCTCGCCGCTCCCCGGCTTCGCGCCTCGCTGTCTGCCGGGGCGGTCGCGCACGCTGCGGGTTTCTCCTGGGACCGTACGGCCGAAGGGCTGCTCCGGGTCTACCGTGAGGCCGTGGTGCAGCACCGTGCGATGATCGCCGCGCGCCTGGAGGCGTACGCGTGGTGACCGCTCTTGTCGAGAGGGCTCTCACCGAGCGCGAGCTGGAGTGGGAGAAGACCGGCGATTCGTCTTATGTGGTGACTCTTCCGGGCACGCACAAGCTCAAGACCGCCTGCAACCTGATCGTGGGTGAGCACGCGCTGCGCGTCGAGGCCTTCGTGATGCGCCGTCCGGACGAGAACCACGAGGAGCTCTGGGCCTGGCTTCTCCGGCGGAACGCCCGGATGTACGGCGTCTCGTTCTCGATCGACGCGGCCGGCGATGTCTACCTGACCGGCCGCGTCTCCCTGAAGTCGCTCGACGAGGACGAGCTGGATCGTCTCCTGGGCGCCGTCCTCACGTACGCGGACGAGTCCTTCGACACCATGCTCGAGATCGGCTTCGGCACGTCGATCCGCCGCGAGTGGGAGTGGCGGGTGAAACGCGGGGAATCGCTTGCCAACCTCCAGGCCTTCAAGCACCTGGCCCCACCGCCCGCATAGTGGCTTTTGCCCGCCTTATCGACCCGTCGACGCTGGATCAAGAGATTGATAGGGTCCTTCGCATAATGATGCGGCGGTCCCGTTTGCGGAATTCCGGCGGGCGCGCGGTGAACGAGCGGTGAATGTGACCTCTCGCCGAGGCAGTGGGGGCCCGGATGTCGGACGGGTCGATCCGCCGATCGGCCATTTGTCGTTGACTGTGACGGTCCAGACAGATGGCAGACAGCCAACTGGCTTGTAAGCCTTGACCGCCCCAACTAGCGTAATCAATGGACGCCGAGCCGTTAGTTCGGGGAACTGGTTGATCAGCAATGGTCGCCGCGGTCGGCGTTTGGGGACGGGTGGCATATGCCGTTGGGGGACGGCGCGACCCGAGACCGGCGGTTAGTGCGGGCGACGCCTATGGGGATGGGCGTCGTCCGCCGCCGCCGGTGCTTTGTTTCTGCCCTCTTTTCCGCGCTCCCGTAAGGCCCTCCTGTCATCCGTGGTGGATGACGACGCTGCCGCTCCACCAGCCAGACCATGGGTGGAGCTCACCGCAGTCGGGGCCGATCGAGGGGGCAGCATGCGGATGCGGCCGGCCCGCCTCAATGCCGCCATAGCGAGCCTGTTCATCCTGGGCTCGGCCTGCTTCGTGGTGGGCTCGGTGCCGGCCTACGCCGACGCGGTCGGCGGCGTTGCCGACGGCCTCACCTATTTCGTCGGCTCGCTCTTCTTCACCTCGGCGTCGTTCCTGCAGCTGTTGCAGGCACAGACGCCGTCGATGACGGGCGTCGACGAGCAGCAGCAGAACACGCCGGAGCCGGTGACGATGTGGCGCAGGCTGCCGCACGATCGCGACTGGCTCGCGGCGATCACGCAGTTCGGGGGGACGCTGGCCTTCAACGTGAGCACCCTCGCCGCGCTGGCCCGTAACGCCTCCGTGCGGGAGCAGGACCGGCACGTGTGGCGGCCGGATGCCGTCGGGTCGACGCTGTTCCTGGTGGCCAGCGCGTTCGGGATCCTCGCGATCGGGACCTTCTGGAGCTGGCAGCCGCGATCGCTGCCCTGGCTCATCGCGTGGCTGAACATGATCGGATCCGTCCTGTTCATGCTCTCGGTCCTGGCCGCCTTTGTCCTTCCCAGCACCGGCGAGGTGCTCGCCGTCCGGATCGACGTGGCCGGCACCCTGCTCGGCGCCCTCTGCTTCCTGATCGGAGCCGTCCTGATGTTCCCGGCCTGGCGACGGGCCGTTCGAAAGCGCCGACCCGTAGCGCGGTAACGAGGAGGACGAATGACCAGCACATTCAACGGCAACGAGGACGCGGCGTTGTACGGCAACCGGTTCGCCACCCGGGAAGTGCCGACGCGCGAGTTCCCGGCGCGGGGCATGCCCGCCCTGGACGCGATGCGTCTCGTCGGTGAGGACCTGGCCCTCGAGGGCGACCCGGCCCGGAACCTGGCGACGTTCGTCACGACCTGGATGGAGCCGGAGGCGCAGCGGATCATCGCCGAGAACCTGCACCGGAACTTCATCGACCACGCGGAGTACCCGCGGACGGCAGAGATCGAGCAGCGCTGCATCCGGATGCTCGCCGACCTCTTCCATGCCCCGGGCGAGACGACCGGGGCGCGTACCCAGGGATCGTCCGAGGCGATCATGCTCGGTGGTCTTTCGCTCAAGTGGAACTGGCGGACCCGCCGCGCGGCTGCGGGCGCCTCGGCATCGAGCCCCAACCTCGTCTTCGGCGGCGACGTGCATGTGGTCTGGGAGAAGTTCTGCCGGTACTTCGACGTCGAGCCCCGGATCGTGCCGCTGCAGCCTGGCAAGTACACGATCGGCCCCGAGGACGTGCGGGCGCACATCGACGAGAACACGATCGGTGTCGCGGCCGTGCTCGGAACGACCTTCACCGGGCACAAGGACGACATCGCCGGCATCAACGACCTGCTCGTGCGGATCAAGCACGAGCGCGGGATCGACGTACCGTTGCACGTGGACGCGGCCAGCGGCGGGTTCGTGTGGCCCTTCCTCTATCCCGACTCGGCGTGGGACTTCCGCCTCGAGCAGGTTCGCTCGATCAACGTCTCCGGGCACAAGTTCGGCCTCGTCTACCCGGGCATCGGCTGGCTGATCTTCCGCGAGAAGGCGGACCTCGCCGAGGACCTCGTCTTCACCGAGAACTACCTCGGCAAGACCGACTCGACCTTCACCCTGAACTTCTCCACCGGTTCGGCCATGGTGCTGGCCCAGTACTACAACCTCGTGCGGTACGGCCGGGCCGGCTACACGTACATCATGAAGAACATGCAGGCCAACGCCCGCGTGCTCGGCGAGAAGCTGGCGGCGATGGGACAGTTCGAGCTGATCGGCGCCGACGAGGAGCAGCTTCCGCTGGTGGCGTTCCGTCTCGCCGCCGACAACGGGTTCGACGAGTTCGACCTCGCCTGGCAGCTGGCCGCCGAGCGGGGCTGGATGGTGCCCGCCTACACGCTTCCGCCGGATGCCCAGCAGGTGACGATCATGCGGGCGCTGGTCAAGGAGACGATGAGCCGCGAGCACGTCGACACGCTCGCCCGGGACATCGCGGAGGCCTGCGCGACGCTGGCGAAGAAGGGCGGGGCGCACGAGTTGGAGCGGAACCGGATCATCACCGGACCCGGCCACTGAGCGACCGGCTACCGGGTGGTGGCGGCCGTCTCGTGGCGGATCTCGGCGATGTGCCGTTCCCGGGCCGGACCCGCCGCCAGGTGCAGGGCCGCCGCGGCGACCCCGACGCCCGCCACCACCGCCCAGTGGGCGCTGCCCAGGTACTGAAGCCCGGCTCCGCCGAGCGCCGGCGCGAGGAAGGACGCCGGCGGGTCGCGACCTCTATCCGGCCGCGCGGGCGTCATCCGCGACCGGCTCGGCCACCATCGGCGGCAGCGCGTCCGGCGCGGCCGGGGCGACGGCCGGCGCCGACGGCGTCGCCAGCAACTGCTCGATCCGCCGCTCGCGCCGCGGCCCGGTGACCAAATACCCCACCGCCACCAGGACGCATATCCCGAAACATCCGAGCCACAGCGCCGCGTCGCCCAGGTGCTCCTGGGTGAAGCCGCCGGCCACCGGCGCCAGTGCCGTGCCGGCCGACCAGTTCAGCGAGTTGAGGCCCTGGTAGCGACCGCGCAGCGGGGCCGGGGAGAGCGCCGCGACGGTGGCCGCGTTGGACGGGGACTGGAGCATCTCGCCGAGCGTCCAGATCACCACGGTCAGCGCGAAGAACCAGGCCGCGTCGGCGAACGCGACCAGCCCGAACCCGATCCCGATGATCAGCGCCGCCAGCGCCAGCACCCGGGACCGGTCGAAACCCTCGATCAGCCGGGGCACGAACAGCTGCCCGAGCACGATGAGCACGCCGTTGACCGCGATCACCCAGCCGTACGTCGCGGCGGACAGCCCGTCGGCCGCCATCGCGATCGGCAGCGTCGACAGGTGCTGCATCATCACGATCACGGCGCCCAGGCTGATGATCAGGTAGAGCACGTACGTGCGGTCGCGCAGCGCCATGCCCAGGCCGGGCTGTCGCCGGGCAGCGTGCGGGGCCGCCGTCTTCGGCTTCGTCTCGGCCAGGAAGACCAGGCCGATCAGGGCGGTGATCACGGTGCTGCCGGCGTCGACGACGAACAGCAGCAGGTAGTCGGCCTTGGCGGCGAGCCCGGCGCCGACCGCGGAGAGGGCGAAACCGAGGTTGATCGCCCAGTAGTTCAGCGAGAAGGCGCGCACGCGATCGCGGTCGGGCACGACGTCGACCATCATGGCCGAGAACGCGGGGCGGACGGCCTCGGTCACGACCCCGAGCAGGAACGTCACGGCGAGGATCTGCCAGTAGTCGTACGCGAAACCCAGGGTGAGCATCAGCGCCGCCGCACCGAATTGGGCGGTCAGCATGGTGGGCCGCCGCCCCCAGCGGTCGGCCAGAACCCCGCCGATGGTCGTGCCGATCGCGCCGCCGACGCCGTAGAGGCCGATCACGAGGCCGGCCTGGCTCTGGCTGAAGTGCCGCTCGGAGGTGAGATAGATCGCCAGGAAGATCACCACGAACGACCCGAGGCGGTTGATCAGGATGCCGACCCACAGGAACCAGAACTGCCGGGGCAATCCACCCGCAGCTTCCCGAAACCAACCCCGCACGCCGTCTCCCCGTAAGTCCTGATCAATCGTTCTCCACTTACAACTTATGGGCTGCGACAACCGGTTTTCCATGTGGTGGTCGCCACGGACGGGTCCTCGCTCGCGGGTTTCGCGGCTGCGGCAGGATGGAGGCCATGACAGGGACTTTGGTGCTGCTGCGACACGGCAACAGCGAGTGGAACGCCAAGAACCTCTTCACCGGCTGGGTCGACGTGGACCTGGACGCCAAGGGCGAGGACGAGGCCCGGCGCGGCGGCGAGCAGCTGAAGGAATACGGCGTGCTGCCCGACGTCGTGCACACCAGCGTGCTGCGCCGGGCGATCCGGACCAGCGAGATCGCTCTGCACATCGCCGATCGCCACTGGATCCCGGTGAAGCGCTCCTGGCGGCTCAACGAGCGCCACTACGGCGCCCTGCAGGGCAAGGACAAGAAGCAGACCCTCGAGGCGTACGGCGAGGAGCAGTTCATGCTCTGGCGCCGGTCGTACGACGTGCCGCCGCCGCCGATCGAGGACGACTCGGAGTTCTCCCAGGTCGGCGACCCGCGCTACGGGGAGCTCCCGCCCGAGCTGCTGCCGAAGGCGGAATGCCTCAAGGACGTGCTCGAGCGCGCCCTGCCGTACTGGTACGACGCGATCGTGCCCGACCTCTCGGCCGGCAAGACGGTGCTCGTGGCCGCCCACGGCAACTCGCTGCGCGCGATCGTGAAGCACCTCGACGGCGTCTCCGACGAGGCGATCGCGAAGCTGAACATCCCCACCGGCTTCCCGCTGCGCTACGACCTCGACGAGAGCTTCCGCCCGACCAACCCGGGCGGCACCTACCTCGACCCCGCCGCCGCCAGGGACGCGGCCGCCGCGGTAGCCAACCAGGGCCGCTAGGCTTCGAACGCAGAAGGCCGGGACGCCCCCGTGGCGTCCCGGCCTTTCGCGCGACCCGGCTCTCAGCTCGGGTCGCTCACCGGCTCACCGGTGATCAGGTAGACCAGCTGCTCGCCCACGTTCACGATGTGGTCGGCGTACCGCTCGTAGAAGCGGCCCAGCAGCGCGCCGTCGATCGCGGTCTCCGCGCCGTACGGCCAGTCGTCGTCGAGCAGCACCTGGAACAGCCGCCGCTCGAGGGCGTCCATCTCGTCGTCCGCCGTCTCGAGCTTGGCGGCCTGCTCGGCGTCGGGCTTGCCGAGCAGGGTGGCGATCTCCGCCGCCATCCGGTCGGCAACCTCGGCCATGCCCTTGAAGACCGGGCGGAGCTCGGCCGGCACCGCCGGCGACGGGTGACGCCGCTGGGCGGTCTTGGCGACGTGCTCGGCCAGGTCGCCCATCCGCTCGATGTCGGCCGAGATGTGCAGGGCGGTGATCACCATGCGCAGGTCGCCGGCGACCGGCGCCTGGCGGGCGATGGTGTCGGCCACCTTGGCCTCGACCTGCCCGTAGATCGTGTCGACTTCGGCGTCCCGCTCGATGACCGATTCGGCGGCCTTGAGGTCGGCGGTGAGCAGCGCTGTGGTTGCCTTGCGCATCGCGGCCCGCACGGCTTCGGCCATGGTCACCAGCAGGCGACTGATCTCGTCGAGATCTGCCTGGAACTCCTCGCGCATGTCCTCGTCCCGGGGGTTGGGGTCGCGCCCTTCAGTCGGGGCGTGACCTTGGTGATGCCTACGCTAAGTCCGTCCGACGGCGTCAACATGAACACCGATGAACGACGCCGGGCGTAGTGGTGAACATTATTCGACGCGCGCCCGTTATGTCCGGTTCATCGTAGGGGTCAGGTAAACAATGACCCTACGATCGCTGCGTGGACTTGGTGTACAGCATCCTCCTCGCCCTCGTCGCGCTCGCCGTCGGCGTGGGCGCGGGCTTGCTGTACGCCCGTGCCCGCAGGTCGCCGGAGCAGGCGCGCGCCGCCGGCTCCCGGTCGGACGAGGGGGGACACACCATCGAAACGGACGACGGGCCGCACGCCGCCAAGCACGCCATGAAAGGGCTGGGCCGCAAGAGCCTCGACTCGTTGCGCGTGGGCGTGGTCGTTCTCGACGCCGAGGATCACCCGGTGCTGGTCAATCCGGCCGCCCGGGCCATGGGCCTGCTCCGCTCCGGCGGGGCGCCCGGCACGATCGCGGCCCATCCCATCCTGCGTACGCTGGCCGGCCAGGTGCGACGCACCGGCGTGCGCCGCGAGGTGGAGCTCGACCTTCCGCGAGGTCGCGCCGGGGGAGCGCACGCGCCGCTCGGGCTGCATCTGCGCGCCGTCGCCCTCAACACGACGCACGTGGCCATCGAGGCCGCCGACGTCACCGAGGCGCACCGGCTGGCCCGGGTGCGGCGCGACTTCGTGGCGAACGTGAGCCACGAGCTCAAGACCCCGATCGGCGCTCTGCAACTGCTCGCCGAGGCGCTGCTCGACGCCACCGAGACCGCCGCCGAGGTCGAGCCCGAGGACGAGAAGGACGAAGACCTCGTCGCCGCCCGCCGTTTCGCCGAACGCATCCACCACGAGTCGGCCCGCATGGGACGCCTGGTGAACGAGCTGCTGGAGCTGACCCGCCTGCAGGGCGCCGAGCCGTTGCCCACGCCCGAGCCGGTCGCGGTCGACTGGGTGATCGCCGAGGTCATCGACCGTACGCGTACGACCGCGTCGGCGAAGACCATCGAGGTCACGTACGCCGGCCCCAAGGGCGCGATGGTGTACGGCAGCGACAGCCAGGTCGCCACCGCAGTGACCAACCTCCTGGAGAACGCGATCGCGTACTCGGGCGAGGACACCAAGGTGTCGATCACGCTGCGTCAGGACGAGGACTGGGTCGAGATCGACGTCGCCGACCAGGGCATCGGCATCGCGCCGCACGACGTCGACCGCATCTTCGAGCGGTTCTACCGAGCTGATCAGGCGCGGTCCCGGTCGACCGGCGGGACCGGGCTCGGCCTGGCCATCGTCAAGCACATCGCCACCAACCACGGCGGCCGCGTCGACGTCACCAGCACGCTTGGTGATGGCTCGACGTTCACCCTGCGCCTACCCGCGCGCCCCCCTGAAGCCCCTTTGCCGTTACCAGCGGCAATTGAGATCGAGTCCGGTGCGGCCGGGCGCTAGTCCCCGGAACCGGAAGATGGAAGGAACCACATTGGCCCGCGTGCTCGTGGTCGAGGATGAGGAGTCGTTCTCCGACGCCCTGTCGTACATGCTGCGCAAGGAGGGCTTCGAGGTGTCGGTCGCTCCGACCGGAACCTCGGCGCTGACGCAGTTCGATCGGACCGGTGCCGACATCGTGTTGCTCGACCTCATGCTTCCGGAGATGTCCGGCACCGAGGTCTGCCGTCAGCTGCGTCAGCGCTCGGCCGTCCCGATCATCATGGTCACCGCCCGGGACAGCGAGATCGACAAGGTAGTCGGTCTGGAGATCGGCGCCGACGACTACGTCACCAAGCCGTACTCTCCGCGCGAGCTCGTCGCCCGTATCCGCGCCGTGCTGCGCCGACAGGGCACCGAGGCGGCCGAGGTGTCGACCCCGACGCTCGCCGCCGGCCCGGTCCGGATGGACGTGGAGCGCCACGTCGTCACGGTCGCCGGCGCCGGCGTGCAGCTGCCGCTGAAGGAGTTCGAGCTGCTCGAGCTGCTGCTGCGCAACGCCGGCCGGGTGCTGACCCGCGGCCAGCTGATCGACCGGGTCTGGGGCGCCGACTACGTCGGCGACACCAAGACCCTGGACGTCCACGTCAAACGGCTGCGCTCCAAGGTGGAGCCCGAGCCCTCCGCGCCGCGGTACATCGTCACGGTGCGCGGCCTCGGCTACAAGTTCGAGCCGTAGGCCGTCAGCGCTTCGGGGCGCTCGGGGAGGCGGGCTCGCGCCCGCCTCTTTCGCTCGGCCGGCCGGCGGCCGCGGTGGCCGGGTGGATGGCGACCAGGCCCAACTTCGCGCGGGCGGCGCACAGCTCGGTCAGCTTGTCGTAGGCCGGCTTGCCGATCAGCGCGGCGAGCTCGGGGCCGTAGGAGATGTACATCGGGTCGCTGCCGACGTGAGCCTCCGGCGACGAGGTACACCACCAGTCGAGGTCGGCGCCGCCCGCGCCCCAGCCGCGGCGGTCGAACTCGGTCAGGGTGGACTGCAGGATCTTGGTGCCGTCCGGACGCTTGACCCAGTCCTGCTCGCGGCGGACCGGAAGCTGCCAGCAGACGTCCGGCTTGTAGGCGAGCGGGTGCACGCCGTCGCGCAGGGCCTGGGCGTGCAGGGCGCAACCGCCGCCACCGGGGAAATCGCCGTCGTTGAGGAAGACGCACGGGCCGTCCTCGGTGCGGATGGCGGTGCGGCGGGCCGGGTTCGAGCCGTCGACCGTGTCCATCTCGGTCCAGTTCTTGAAGCCCTTGCGGTGGTGCTGCCACGTCTGCGGGGTCAGCTTCGCGACCGCGGCCTTCACCCGGTTCTCGTCGTCGGCGTCGGTGAAGAAGGCGCCGTGCGTGCAGCAGCCCTCGTGCGCCCGGCCGGCCACGATCCCGTGGCAGGCGGAGCCGAACACGCACGTCCAGCGGGACAGCAGCCAGGTCAGGTCGGCGCGGATCAGATGCTGCTCATCGGCCGGGTCGAGGAATTCGATCCATTCGCGAGGGAAATCGAGGCCGACCTCGCTGGGGCGGTTCTGGTCACTGCGGGTCACTCGCGACAGCGTACGCGTGCAGGTGACTAATGCCGCGTTGCCGCCCGGTATAGCCCCATATACCCGCCCGCGTGGAGGGCGTACGAGACAAACAGGTCTACCCTTTACCTCGTGAAGTCCCGCGTCCCCGTCCTCCTGTCCAGCTCCTCCGTCTTCCCCGAACCCACCGCCGCCGCTTTCGAGATGGCCGCCACGGTGGGCTACGACGGTCTCGAAGTCATGGTCTGGACAGACCGGGTGAGCCAGGACGCCGGCGCCCTCAAGGGCCTCGCCGACCACTACGACATGCCGGTCCTGTCGGTGCACGCGCCGTGCCTGCTGGTGACCCAGCGGGTGTGGAGCTCCGACCCGTGGGAACGACTGACCCGGTCCGCCGAACTGGCCGAGACCCTCGGCGCGCCGACCGTGGTGGTGCACCCGCCGTTCAGCTGGCAGCGCGACTACGCCAAGAACTTCGCCGCCGGCCTCGAGAAGGTGCAGCAGCGGCATCCCCACATGAGCTTCGCGATCGAGAACATGTTCCCGGTGAAGATGGCCGGCCGCTGGTTCGTGCCGTACACCCCGGGCTGGGATCCGACCGAGCCCGGCTTCGACGCGTACACCCTCGATCTGTCGCATTGCGCGGCCTCGCGCATCGATTCGCTGGACATGCTCGACAAGATGGGCGGCGGCCTGAGACACGTGCATCTCGGCGACGGCACCGGTGAGGGGCGCGACGAGCACCTGGTGCCGGGGCGGGGCAATCAGCCCTGCGCCGAGGTGTTGCGGACGCTGGTGGCGCGCGGGTTCACCGGCTCGGTGGCGCTCGAGGTCTCGACCCGCCGGGCAGCGTCGCGGGCGGCACGCGAGGCCGACCTGCGCGAGTCATTGGAGTTCGCGCGCCGTCACCTAGCCCCGGCGTCGTCGGCCGCGCCGGCTGTCATGCCGGCGTGAGGTTGGCTGCTCTCTTGCGGGCTCGGTGGGCGGCCACGTGGGACCGCGTCGCGCAGCGCTCCGAGCAGAAGCGCCGGCAGTTGTTGGACGACGTGTCGAGGTAGACGTTGCCGCAGCGCTCGTCGGCGCAGATGCCGAAGCGGGCGCTGCCGTACTCGCACAGCCAGACCGACAGGCCCCAGACGGCGCCGGCCAGATACTCCGCGGAGACCGAGGCGCCGCGGCTGGTCACGTGCATGTGCCAGTCGCTCGCATCGTGCCCGGAGATGCGCGGCTGCACGGGGAAGTTCTCGAGAAGAGCATTCAGCTCGTTGACCGCGTCGCCGTCCCGGCCCGTGGTGCCGAGCTCGAAGACGTCGCGCAGCCGGCGCTGGGCGCGACGGAACGCGCCGAGGTCTTTCTCGGTGAGGTGTTCGCGCATCCAGCCCCGGTCGTTGGCGAACAGGGCACGCATGCCCGCGAGGTCGCCCAGGTCCGCGTTGACGAGGTCGACGGCGGTCCGCGCGTACTCATCGAAGTTCACTCGACAACGGTAGCCGCACCGCGCCCCGACGGACACGGTTGCCGCGACCGGCGCGGTTTCGGGCGATACCCTCGGCGCATGCTCCGTTCCGTCTTCCTGGCCGCCGCGGATTCGTCCCGCCTGGGACGCCTGGTCTCTTCGTCGTCTCTCAGCAAGAACGTGGCCAGCCGTTTCGTGGCCGGTGACGACGTCGACGCCGCGCTGGCCGCGGCGCGCGAGCTGGCCGACGACGGGCTGTCGATCACGATGGACCACCTGGCGCCCGACACGGCCACGGCGGAGGACGCCCGGGCGACCCGCGACGAGTACGTCACCCTTCTGGGCCGGCTCAGGACGGCCGGGCTGACGCCGGCCGCCGAGGTGAGCGTGAAGCTTTCGGCGCTGGGTCAACGGCTTGACGAGAAGCTCGCGTACGACCACGCGCTCGCCGTCTGCGCCGCGGCGGCCGAGGCGGGCACCTCGGTGACCCTGGACGCCGAGGATCACACGACCACCGACTCGACGCTGGAGATCCTGACCGACCTCCGCAAGGAGTACCCGTCGACGGGCGCGGTGCTCCAGGCGTACCTGCGGCGCACCGAGGGGGACTGCCGCGAGCTGTCACGTGCGGGCTCGCGGGTGCGGCTGTGCAAAGGCGCGTACGCGGAGCCCGAGTCGGTCGCGTTCACCGACGCGCTCGACATCGACAAGTCGTTCGTCCGCTGCCTGAACATCCTGATGTCGGGCGAGGGCTACCCGATGGTGGCGACCCACGACCCGCGGCTGATCGCGATCGCGGAAGACCGGGCTCGCTGGTTCGATCGCTCCGCGGAGGAGTACGAGTTCCAGATGCTCTACGGCATGCGCACCGAGGAGCAGGCCCGGCTTGCGGCGAGCGGCAACATCGTCCGGGTCTATCTGCCGTACGGGACCGAGTGGTACGGCTACCTGCTGCGCAGGCTGGCGGAACGACCCTCGACCGTGGTGCGGTTCGGCCGCAGAGTCCCCAAAAAGGGCTAAAACCACACAGATCCGGCGTGTCGGCCTTGACTTTTTACGGCCATTTCACGGAACGCATCGCGTCGGTCACAGCCGTATCGATAACGTTCTGATGACACGCACGTTAGCCGCCGCGTCGCGAAGCCTGTCCGGTCGCGGCGGAACGTGCCTGCGAAAGGATCGGTGCGAGGGATGACGGGTCCAGCCCAGACCGAGGAACGCCTCTCCGAGGTGCGGTTCCTGACCGTGGCCGAGGTCGCCGCGCTCATGCGGGTCTCGAAGATGACCGTCTACCGGCTGGTGCACGGCGGCGATCTCACCGCCGTCCGGGTCGGCCGTTCGTTCCGCGTGCCCGAGCACGCGGTGCACGACTACCTGCGGGGCGCCTTCTCTCAAACCGCCTGATACCCAGGCCCGTTTGGGCCTGGCCCGGACGGGCCGGTAGGCTGGACCGGTTGGTTCCCGGTCCGCCACTCGCCGCTGCTTCGCGCGGCGACCAGGTCGGGACGCCGTCCAGTTCGGATGCATCCGCGTGCCGGTGAGCACGCCGCGTCCACCACATGGTTTCGAGAGGCAGTTCGTATGGGCTCCGTGGTCAAGAAGCGCCGCAAGCGTATGGCGAAGAAGAAGCACCGTAAGCTGCTGCGCAAGACCCGCGTCCAGCGTCGCCGTCTCGGCAAGTGACGATTGGCCGGGCGTAATCGAGCCCGGCCCCCGCGCTTGCCGCACTCTGCCGCGTCGGAAGGTGCGCCTGTGGTGACCTCACCGCCCCGCGTCGTCGTGGTGACCGGTGTCAGCCGGCCGCTCGGCGCCCGGGTGGCCGCCCGCCTCGCCGCTGATCCACGCATTGAACGCGTCGTCGGCCTGGATCCGCACGAACCCCCCTCGGCCCTGCGGGCTGAGCTGGAGGACGTCGAGCTGATCCGGGCCGATCCCCGCGCGGCCTCCGGCGCTTTCGCCGACCTCGGGGCCGAGGCGGTCGTGCACATGGCCATCGGCAGCACGCCCGACTCCCAGCACGGCGGCCGCCAGGCGATGAAAGAGCAGAACGTCATCGGCACGATGCAGCTGCTCGCCGCCGCCCAGGGCGTTCCCGGCCTGCGCAAGCTCGTCGTGCGCTCGTCCACGGCGGCCTACGGCGCGTCGTTCCGCGACCCGGCGGTCTTCACCGAAGACACCGAGCCCCGGGCGGTGCCACGCGGCTCGTTCGCCCGCGACATCCTCGACATCGAGGGGTACGTCCGCGGGTTCCGCCGCCGTCGGCCGGACGTGTCCGCGACCGTGCTGCGGTTCGCGCCGTTCATCGGCTCCGAGGCGCGCACGACGCTCACCCGCCTGTTCGCCCAGCCATTCGTGCCCACCGTCTTCGGCCGCGACGCCCGGCTCCAGTTCGTGCACGTCGACGACGCTCTCGAGGTCCTGCACCGATCGGTGATCGAAGACCACCCGGGCACGTTCAACGTGGCCGGCGCCGGGGTGCTCGCGCTGTCCCAGGCCGTGCGCCGGGCCGGCCGCATCGCCGTGCCGCTGCCCGAGGGCACGCTCTCCACCCTGCTCGCGCTCGCCCGCAACGTCGGCATCGGCGAGATCGGCCTCGACCAGATCGACCTGTTCGTGCACGGTCGCGTGGTCGACACGACCCGGCTGGTCCGCGAGTTCGGCTTCACGCCCCGCGACACCGCGACCGCCTTCGACGACTTCATCGCGGCGCACGCGAACGGCTCCTCGCTCACCGCCGACCGGCTGGCCGCCGCCGAGCAGGCCATCCTGGACGGCATCCGCCGCACCCGCGCCGCGATGAGCGAAAAGCCGTCCGTCGGGGGCGATGTGAAGTGAGCCAGCACGAGTACCGTGACATGCTGCCCGGCCACGCCGATTTCACGCTGCCCAAGCCGGCAGCGCCGGTCAAGGTGAACGGCCGGCGGCCGATCCCGGAGGTGCCGCAGATGAACGGCCATCTCGAGGAAAACGAGCCCGCCGCGAAGCGGCCGGACCAGGTCGACATCTGGGACCAGCGCGTCGCCAACGGGCTGGCCTTCCTGCGACGCCGGCTCGCCGGGACGTACGAGGTGGACGACTTCGGCTTCGACCAGGAGCTGACCGACGCGGTCTTCCAGCCGCTGCTGCGCGTGCTCTACCACGACTGGTTCCGCACCGAGGTGTACGGCGTCGAGCACCTTCCCGCCGACGGCGGCGGCCTGGTCGTGGGCAACCACTCCGGCACGCTCGCGCTCGACGCCCTGATGCTCTCGGTGGCGATCCGCGACCGTACGCCCGGCGGCCGTCACCTCCGTCTGCTCGGCGCCGACCTGGTGTTCCGGGTGCCGTTCCTGAGCGAGCTCGCCCGCAAGTCGGGCGCCACCGTGGCCTGCAACCCGGACGCCGAGCGCCTGATGAGCGGCGGCCAGCTGGTCGGCGTCTTCCCCGAGGGCTTCAAGGGCATCGGCAAGCGCTTCGCCGACCGGTACAAGCTGCAGCGCTTCGGCCGGGGCGGCTTCGTCTCGGCGGCGCTGCGGACGGGCACGCCGATCGTCCCGGTGGCGATCGTCGGCGCCGAGGAGATCTATCCGATCCTCGCCGACGTGAAGCCGCTGGCCCGCCTGCTGGGCCTTCCGTACTTCCCCGTCACGCCGACTTTCCCCTGGCTGGGGCCGCTCGGGCTGGTGCCGCTGCCGAGCAAGTGGCTCATCCAGTTCTGCCCGCCGATTCCGACCGCGCACCTCACCGAGCACGCCGACGACCCGATGGTCGTCTACAACCTCGCCGACCAGGTACGCGAGACGATCCAGGCCACACTGCTCGAGCTGCTCGAGAAACGGCCCGATCCGTTCGGCATCTAGACACCTGTTGGGGTGGGGGTCTGGGTTTG
Source organism: Actinoplanes sp. NPDC051513 (assembly GCF_044454685.1). NCBI lineage: Bacteria > Bacillati > Actinomycetota > Actinomycetes > Micromonosporales > Micromonosporaceae > Actinoplanes > Actinoplanes sp. NPDC051513. Next base: position 855 of record NZ_JBITDW010000015.1, on the reverse strand, counting down.
AGTGGGCTGGCTGTCGTGGCGGCTTCGGGGTGGTGTGGGTGCGGCCTGCTGCGGTTGAAGCGTCGGCTTGGGGTTTTGCCATGGCCCGGGGTCGTGCGTGGTCACCGTGAGTGCCGCCCGTCGCGGTCATCGGTGGTTGTCGTCGTCGACGCCGGCTTCGAGCCCGGCTCGCCCCGGCTGCCGCGACCGCGGGTGGAGACCTTGATAAGTGGCGGTTTGCCGCGAACCGGAACTCATCACAGCTAGCCGCCCTCGATCAACAGCGGTTGATATAAGCGGATATTCCCGTCTCTCGGCATGGATCTTCCCGCACCCTGGGCATCCGTTCCCACTGATCGGGACGCCCGGCCAGACGGTGGAGTGCGTCCCAGAGACTGACCGCGACCACCACATCGCGGGATCCCGAAGGCTCAGCGCGACGGGCCGCACCCACCGCACCTACCCACGGCCCCCGGCCATGGCACGCCCCGCCCAGCCACAGATCACCGCAAGAATTTCGGATCACCCGGCGGCCCACAGACCTCCCCCGCCCCGCACCTCTGGGTGGGGACGAGTAGAACAGCCGGGTACGACAAAATCGAGGCCGCTCTCCACAGGCGGCGGCCGACGACCGCGAACCCGACCCCAGATGTCTCTAGATGACCTTTAGTCCGTTCTTGGTGGCGGGCCGGGGCGGTCGGATGGGTCGATATAGTGACGAGCGAGGGGCGGTCCGGTAATTCCCGGCAACCGCCCCTCGCCACGTACCTGTCTGGTTCTTAGCTTCGCGTTTAACGTGGGTTTCGTCGTTTCGGGGTCTTGACTTGGGTTTTCTTGATGGCGGGGTGGCGTTGGGCGGGCGTGGATCGGGAGCCT